>DATKAE010000001.1:0-9396 GCA_035498405.1 Thermoanaerobaculia bacterium
ATCCTCTCCTCGAGGGTCATCGACCTTCCTCCTTGAGCTCCTTTGGCGAGGAACACTCTCGGAAGAATAGGTCTCTGGCCCTCGTTTCATCTGCGCCTTCCAGACTCCACGAGGTGTCAACACCTTTGTGGGATAGCTCAGGCTAGGGGTTAGTGGTCAGGGTTAGGGAGGGGGTCGGAGAGTCAGAACCCTGACCCCTCGCCCCTCTCCCCTTCTTCATTGCGGCGTCTTCACCTCTTCGCGCGCCTTCTGGCGCGCTTCCTGGTCCTCGACGATCATCTTGTACGCAATGTAGTACTTGTAGATGTTCGAAACGTAGGTCACCGTCTCGCGTCCGATCTTCTCGGAAGCCACGACCTCGACGTTGTAGAACCAGACGTTGGGGTCGAGACCCCGCTTGGCGGCTTCCTTGCGCAGGCTTGCGATCCGGGCTGGGCCCGCGTTGTAGGCCGCAAATGCGAAGAGCGCCTTGTTCAAGCGATCCATCGGCTCGTTGGCGAAGTACTGATCGATCATGAAGCGCATGTATTTCACGCCGGCGTGGATGTTGGGCTCGATCTGGCTGATGTCGCCGACATTCAGCTCCTTGCCGGTCGCCGGCATGACCTGCATGACGCCGACGGCGCCGACATGGCTCTTGGCGTTCTGGTTGAGCTGCGACTCCTGAAAGCCCTGGGCCGCCATGAGGAGCCAGTCCATGTCGTACTTGTCCGAGTAGGTCCGGAAAAACTGGATCGTCTGCTGGAACTTTCGGCGCTGCTCTTCGGACGCCGCGTTCTTCACGAATTTCGTGCTCTTCAGGTATTTCTGGAACAACATGTTCCGTGTGGCCGATCCCGCGGGGTACTTGGCGAGAAATGCGTCGAGCTCTGCCTTCAGCAACGGGCTGTTCTTCCGGATTGCCCAGGCGATGTCGGCGTCACGACGCAGCGCGATCTCCGGATGAAGTGTCAGCTTTGAAAAGACGCCGGCCCAGAAGCGCGCCAGAAAATCGTCGACCACAACAAATTGAACGAGCCCCGCGTTGACCATCTCGAGCAGATCCTCGTCTTCGAGCTCCGCCGGCGCAAACCGGAGCTTGACGGGGGGCTTTCCGCGCTTGGCGAGGTCGGCGTTCAGCTTGTCCAGGCTCTCGTTGTAGATGGTTCCCTTCCGAACGAAGACCTCCTTGCCGGAGAGGTCGTCGACCGCGGCGATGGCCGGCGAGGCCGGCCCCGCAACGACGATCTCCGAGACGTTGGTCAACGTGGGATTCGAAAAATCCACTTTCTCCAAGCGCTCCGGGGTCACCGTCACATTGGCCGCGATGAGGTCGCCTGTCCCTCCCAGCAGCCTCGCCGCGAGGTCCCCGCGGGCGACGGGGACGAACGCAACGTGGATCTTCAACTTGCCCGTCTTGTACTTCTTGTTGAGCTCGTCCTCGAAGAGCTTGAACGCGTCGTAGGTAATCCCGCGCTGCGCTCCCTTGTCGATAAAGTAGTTGGTCTTGTTGTACACGACGAGCACGCGAACGACTCGCCGCTTCTTCATGACGTCGAAATCGCCCACATAAGCCTTCGAGATCCGTGTCGGAATCCCCTTTAGGGTCTCCTTCTTCGGCTGGGCCGGCTGCGCGGCGAGCCTCGTCGGCCCCGCCAAAAAGACAAACAGCGCGCCGCACACCGTCACTATCAGGTTTCGCGACAGGTTCACTTTTTCCTCCGCGCGGATTCTAACGTCGGTCGTGCGAGGGTCCCAATTCCCTAACCCGTGTCGTGTGCGCCGGCGCGGCGCCGCCGAGCGTTCTTCGCTATTTCTCTGCGCTTCGCCCAGAGCCGGCGACGGTTGCGCCACAGCCAGGAAAACGCCGGCAGCGAGGACCTCTCGATGGTCAGACACGCTCCGAGCACGACGAGATCCCTGGCGAGGGTCGGCACCAGGGTCGCGAAGAATTCAACGCCCGTCTGATTGTTGATCCGCAGCAGGAAGCGGTTCTTGACCGAATGGTAGTTCGCGATCGCCGACATTTCCCTCCTCCGCGAGGGGAGGCTCCGGCGCCGGTGATAGGCCACCGCGCCCGGGACGTACAGGCACTTCCATCCCAGTCGCCGAAGGCGCCAGGCGAGATCGGCGTCCTCGCGGTATAAGAAGAAGTCGGCGTCGAAGTAGCCGGTCGAGATCTTTGAACTCTCGAGCGCTTCGCGCCGATAGAACCCGGCGGCGCCGGTCGTGCCCGCGATCTCCTCCTCCTCGAGATACCGGCCGGCTTCCTCCTCCTCCGACCCGCGGTCGAAGTGCCGGCCCGAAGCCCGAAAGACAATCCCGGTCGAGTCGAGACGCGTCGTCGCGAGAAGTTGCGGACCCTCCGCGCGCAGGATGCGCCCGGAGGCGGAGCCAACGTCGGGTCGACGGTCGAGCCGCGCGGCGAGCACGGCCGCGAAATCGGGCGCGAGGCGGCAATCGGGGTTCAAGGCCAGAACGTAGCGTCCTCGCGAGACCCCGATCCCGGCGTTCATCGCCGCGGAGAAGCCGACGTTCTCCGGAAGCTCGATCAGGCGCGCCCCGGGCGAGACGCGACGGACGGTCTCCCGGGAGCCGTCCCGCGACGCGGTGTCCACGACGATGATCTCGACCTCGACGCCCCGCTGATCTTGGGCGCTCGCCAGCGAGACGGGAAGGTCTTCCGCGGAATCGTGGGCCACGACGATGATGGAGACGGCCGGTGTCATGGAATCAGGAACGGGCTGCCCCGCGATCCGGCGTCCCGCTGGCGAAACCCAGTGCGACTCGGAGAACGCCGAGATACGCGCGGGCCGACTCCCCCTTGGGTCGCGGATCCGAGCGCCTCCAGGGCAGGACGGCCAGGCGCAGCAGCATTCCTTTGACGAGCAAAACGCGATACGCCGCCTGCGCCAAGACGCCGTAGTGCCGCCGCCGATACCGCAGGGCATTCCGGTAGTAGACCGGGAGGAATCGGGAGTACCCGAGGTGCTCGGCGGAAGCCCCGCCCCGATGCCGAAATCGTGCTGCTGGCCAGTAGAGCACTTTGCCCATCGGGGCCAGGCGCGCGCAGAGGTCCACATCCTCGAACCAGGCCGGCGTGAACTCCTCCGCGAAGCCCCCGAGGCGCCGGAATGCTTCGGTACGCACCGCCAGCGCCGCTCCGGCGGCTTGCTCGACCTCGAACGGTGTGCCGCGGTCGAGCTCGGCGTAGCGAACGCGCCGGCGGCCTGGATTGTTCGGAAACAGATGGTCGACGAGCAACAGCTCCCTCGCGTCGGAAGCGAGAGTCGGTAGCCGTCGAAGCTGGAACGTGAACTGGTCCTCCCGGCCGGGCGGCGCCAGCCGAGACGACGGCGAGGGGTCGGCCACTCCGGCGAGATCGAGCAGACGTGGAGCGAGTGCGACGGCTTCCGGATGAGCCCGGAACCCGCGCAACAGCTCCCGGAAGGAGTCTTCCTCGGCCCGCGTATCCGGATTGAGGAAGAGCAGCGCCGCCGCGTCCGTGCCCGTGGCACCCTGGTTCGCCGCCGGGCCAAAGCCGCGGTTCTCCCGGTTGAAGACGACCGTCGCGCCCGGCCAACAGCCGAGGATCTCTTCGGGACGGACGTCGGTCTCACCGTTGACGACGATGGTCAGAGAGATGCGCGACCCGGAGCCCGCCGCGGCCCGCGCCGCCGCCAGGGAAGCCACCGCTTCATAGAGCTCCCTCGCGTCTTTCCAGGAGACGACGATCACCGCGAGGTCGGCGGCGCCGGTGTCGTTCAACGGAAAGGGCCGCCGACACCCGCCGGATGGGCACCCGCCCAAGGGCTCTGGCCCGGCGGCGTCAAGATCTCGCCTGGACCGCGCTCACGGGCCAGTCCTCGAGCCTCCCGTGCTCCGAACGAAATCGCAAGGCTTCCGCGGGCAACCCCGGCCAGACCAGCAGGGGCAGCAGAGGGGCCCGCCAGCCGAGCCGTCTCGCATGCGCCAGGTCCGCCCGCAGGAGGCGGCCGAAGCTCGCGCGGATCCGCCGGGGCTCGATGTTTCGAAAGAGCGTGCGCCACCGGTTTCGCGCCGTCCACAAGGACCTGCGGAACGGCGTGCGGCTCGAGGTGCGCGCACCCTCGTGCCTCGCCGTCACCCGCGGATCGCACACGAACCGCCACCCGGCGCGCGCCAGGCGAAGCGACAGATCCGCGTCCTCGTAATACGCGAAGAACCTGTCGTCGAAGACCTGGCCGTGCGGTGCGACGGACGCCAGGGCCTCGCGGCGATACAGCGCGGCCGTCGCCGAAACTCCGGGAACCTCGAACGGGTCGCCCGGCACGGTTTCCGGCCGTGCCCCGCCGAACACCGGGACCGCCTCTCCCCGGTCGTTCCACTCGATTCCGGCCGTGTCGACGCGGCCGCCGTCGGCCGTCAGAACGAGGCCTTGAACCCCCGCCAGGCGCTCGTCCAACAACAGCCGCGCGCCGAGCCGCGAGACGTAGCTCGCCTCGACGGTCGCGTCGTTGTTGAGCAGCAGCACGAACGGCGAGCGCGTTCGGGCAATCCCCTCGTTGGCCGCGCCCGCGAATCCCAGGTTTCGCGAGAAGGGGACGACACGAACTTCGGAGGCCTCCGCGGCCAGCCGCTCCCGCTCCGCCAGGCTCGAAGCGTTGTCCACCACGAGGATCGACAGATCGACGCCGGCCTGCTCCTTCAAGGACCGGATCGCCGCCAGAAGGGCGTCGCCGCCGTCGCGATTGACGACCACGGCGTCGACATCGGGAAGTGGAAGGGGACGGCTCAAGTTCTCGTGCGGGCTCGGTCCCGGGCGCGGTATAAATCGCCTTGATTCATGCTACCACGCGACTTTCTGCGGGAGAACGCACAGCGGCTCCTCGCCGAGTACCCCGAGCGCTTCGCCGGCACTGCCCTCGAGCGGTTCGCGGAGGTCGACCGCGACCGCCGCGAGGCGGTGACACGGCTGGAGGAAATGCGCCGGCGGCGAAACGAGCTCGCGGCGGTCAAGGGCAAGCCTTCCCCCGAAGCGCTGGCTGAGATGAAGGGGCTCAAGGAGGAAATCCGCCGCCTCGAGGAGCACGCCGAGCGCGACGACGCTCTGCTCGGCGAGGTCGAAGCGGGCATCCCGAACGTCCCGCAGGAAGGTGTCCCCCGGGGACGGGACGAGAGCGCCAACCGCGTCGAACGCCTCTGGGGAGAGCCTCGGCGATTCGACTTTGAGCCCCGCGCACACTGGGATCTGGGGCCGTCCCTCGGGATCCTTGACTTCGAACGGGGCGCGAAGCTCGCGGGGACTCGTTTCACGGTCTTGAAAGGGGCGGGGGCTCGCCTGTCGCGGGCGCTTTCGGCGTTCATGCTCGACCTGCACTCGCGCGAGCACGGGTACCAGGAGGTCTTCCCGCCCGCGCTCACCAACGCGGCTTGCCTCTTCGGCACGGCGCAGCTGCCGAAATTCGAAGAGGACCTGTTCCGGACGCGCGAAGGCTACTACCTGATCTCGACCGCCGAGATTCCGCTCACCAATCTTCACCGCGAGGAGATCCTCTCCGGCGCCGCGCTGCCGCTTCTCTACACCGCCGGCACGTCCTGCTTCCGCGCCGAGGCAGGCGCCGCCGGACGCGACACGCGCGGGATGATCCGCCAGCACCAGTTCGAGAAGGTCGAGCTCGTGACGATCACGACGCCGGAGGACTCGGCCGCAGCCCTCGAGCGGCTGACCGGGCACGCCGAGCAGGTGCTGCGGCGGCTCGATCTCCCGTACCGCGTGGTCTCACTCTGCACGGGAGACCTCGGGTTCGCGGCGGCGAAGACCTACGATCTCGAGGTCTGGCTGCCCGGACAGAACGCCTACCGCGAAATCTCCTCCTGCTCGAACGTCACTGACTTCCAGGCGCGCCGCGCCTCGATCCGCTTCCGCCGCAGCGAAGGCGAAAAGCCCGAGTTCGCCCACACCTTAAACGGCTCCGGGCTCGCCGTCGGCCGCACTCTCGTCGCGGTCCTCGAAAATTTCCAGCGCGCCGACGGGTCGGTCGAGATTCCTGAGGCACTGCGTTCCTATTTCGGAGCGGCAGAGATCAGAGTCTGATCCCCCTCTTCGCGACTCACCTCGCCGGGCTAACTGAAGCGGAGCCGGGCCAGATCGCGCCACGCGCCGTCAACGACCGTCCGCCCGGCTCCGGAAGAGAGTTTTCAAGTCACTCCGGCGAGTTTGGTACCAAGCCTTACATTCCCGAGCCCGGCTCCGGTACTAATGCCCCGGCCGACACGATCATCTTCATCGCCTGCTCCGGCGACATCTCGAGATAGGTCACGCGCTCCTCGGGGACGACGAGCAGAAACCCCGTCGTCGGATTGACGGCGCTCGGAATGAAGACGCTACAGACTTTCTTTCGGGTCTTCTCCCCCGCCTCTCCGGACACGTTCGACGTCACGAAGCCCAGTCCCCAGGTGCCCGGCGAGGGGAACTCCACGATGGCTACACGCCCGAAGGACCCGGTCCGCGACGGGCCGAGAAGCAGCTCGGCAATTTGCCTGAGCGTCGCGTAGATTTTGTTGATCAGCGGGACCCGGTGCATCAGCCGGTCCCAGATCGCGAACAGCCGCCTCCCCAATAGGCCCGCGGTTAGCCAGCCGAGCAAAAGGAGCAGGATGTTCAAGAGCACGAATCCGAGGCCGAAGACCGAGATGCCTCGCGCCCGCAGCTCGCTCCCGAGGATGTTGTCGAAGAACGTGAAGAGGGTCCAAACGACCCAGAGCGTCAGGGCGGTGGGAGCGAGGACGACGATTCCGGCGATGTAGTAGCGGCGAATGCGCGCTCCGAAGCCGGCGGCCACGGCAAGATGGTAACCCGCGGGGGGCGCGACACGCGATGGCGGACACGTTCGAAAATGTTAGAACCGCAGGACAGATGCCGTTCGAGGCGGCCCTTTTCGAGGCTGTGGTTCCCGTGTTCCGTCGGATCGCGACGGTTTCCAGGCAACTGCGCGCTCTAGGGATGAGTTTCGCTCCACCTGGCGGCGCAGGAATCACGTAAAGGGCCTGGCCCCATCTTAATGGTCAACGACTGATGAGATGGCTGCTGGACGCGCCACCCGGTTCGGGAGCAAGACGTGGATTGCCCTAACGGCGCCGCCTGTGCGCCAACGGGCGTCAAGCGAGCAGCGGGCAGTCGGAAGGGAGCTTCATCGGCAGTCGCTGCGGTAGGAGCTCGAATCGGAACCGCGTGCCTGTGATCGGCTCGCCGTCCAGGTTGATTTGAAGTGCTTCGTCGGTCTCGATCTCGAGCTGCGCCACTCGGCCGCCGACGACCGTGCGCTGAACCGCGTCGAGCCCTCCTCGAAGTAGGTCGCGCAACGCTGGAGCCAGCTCCTCGTTCGGCAGCTTCGGCAGGATGCGCACGTCGAAGAGTCCATCATTCAGGAGCGCCTCCGGGCAAAGCGGGTGGCCTCCGCCCGCCTGCCGGCCGTTGCCCACGGCCAGGACAAGGAAGGCGCCTTCCCACGCGAAGCCAGGTCCAGTCATCCGTCCGCGCTCGGGGCGGATGCTGCTGAAATGGGTCAACCCGGTCAGCAGGTAGGCGGCGCCGCCGAGGAGTTTCTTCAGCTCGTTCGGGGTCGCGACCGTCAAGTATGTGCCAAACCCTCCCGTGGCCACGTTCAAGAAGCACCTTCCGTTGGCCCGGCCGACATCGACCAGAGCCGCGCGCGCCGAAACGGCGAGGCGCATGGCTCCAAAAGGGTCGAGAGGGATGCGGCAAGCACGCGCCAGGTCGTTGGCCGTGCCGAGCGGCAGAATGGCCAGGCTGGGGGAAGGCCCTGTCTCATTCCCGCAGTCCACCAGCCCCGACACAACTTCGTTTACGGTCCCGTCCCCCCCTCCGGCAATGACAACTCCGAATCCTTCATTCGCCGCCCGGCGAGCGAATCGCGTCGCGTCGCCGCCTTCCCATGTCACGCGGACGTCGACGTGGAACCCGTCGTCGCGAACAGCCCGCACCGCCGCGCGCACGTCTTCGCGCATGGCGGCCTTGCCATGCAGCACAAGACAGGCCGATTGGGCAGCGTCCATTGTCATCCCGCTCCTCGGCACGAAGGCTGCCGGCCTCGGGCGCTCAACGTCGTTCGGAGCGCAGGAACACCTCCGAAACCTTATTGGGTGCAGAAAACAGTGTAGCCGACGGGGCGTCGGGGGTTGAAGCTTCCGGAGACCGTCGGAGCGCCGCGGAAGTGTGAAGGAGTCCTCATGCCCGACCTCAGAGCAGCGGACTAGAGAGGCGAAGCACGTTCTCGAGAAATCGCTCCTTCAAGGGCCGGCGCCTCCAGGCCGCACGGCAGCTCGTCGGCCTTCGGCGTGCTCATCGCTGCCGGTTGCCCGCCCTGGACGGCGAACCTCGCGTAGGACCCGATCCTCGTCTTCCAAGCTCCTCACCTTCAAGGCTTTCCCGAGAGGTCACCGAGGATCCCTTTACGCTGGAACCGATCGGAAGCATGATGTTGCATCCTGGCGACGCCAGCCGTGATGGAAGAAAATCGGCCGGCTGAAAACTTGGCCCGACGCGATGAAGCAACAGGACATCGATCCCCGCCTGGTGCTCGATACGACGCCGGTGCTGATTTTCAGCGCGCGTCCTGACGGGTACATCGACTACTTCAACCAGCGCTGCCTCGATTACCTTGGCGTTCCCCTCGATGCGCTCGAAGGTGGAAGGTGGACCAACTTCATCCACCCCGACGATCTGGAGGAGCATCTGCGGCGCTGGCGTAAGTCGATCGCCAGCGGCGAGCCGGCCGTATCCCAGGCTCGTGTCCGCAAAGCGAACGGCGAGTACCGGTGGTTGCTGCATCACACCGAGCCGCTACGCGATGAACTCGGCAGCGTCGTTCGGTGGTTTGGCTCGAGCATCGACATCGAAGATCTCAAGCGCGCCGAGGAGACGAACCGGGACGCGGAGCAAGAGCTTCGGACGATTCTCGAGACGATCCCGGCCTTCGTCTGGACGGCCGGCCCCGATGGCGCTCTCGAGTTTCTAACGGAGCGCTGGTTCCAGAGGACGCGTCACACCAGAGAGGAGGTCGTCGGCTGGAAGTGGACGAGCATGATTCATCCGGATGATCGCGACCGCGTCGTGCAGAAATGGCGGGAAGCGATCGCCTCGGGAAGTCCGCTCGATCTGGAAATGCGTGGCAGTGACGCAGAAGGAAAGTATCGATGGTTCCTGACGCGTGCCGTTCCACTGCGAAGCCAATCGGGCGCGGTCATCCGATGGTATGGAACGCTCACGGACATCGATGACCGCAAACGGGCGGAGCAGGAGCTGCACGACCTGAAGGAGCAGCTCCACAAGGAGAACATCGCCCTCCGAGACGAGATCACCCAGACCTCGATGTTCGAGGAGATCGTCGGCTCTTCGGCGCCGCTCCGCCAGCT
>DATKAE010000002.1:0-16966 GCA_035498405.1 Thermoanaerobaculia bacterium
ATCCTCTCCTCGAGGGTCATCGACCTTCCTCCTTGAGCTCCTTTGGCGAGGAACACTCTCGGAAGAATAGGTCTCTGGCCCTCGTTTCATCTGCGCCTTCCAGACTCCACGAGGTGTCAACACCTTTGTGGGATAGCTCAGCCTAGACCTTGACCTTCTTCATGTCGCGCAGGTCTGCGAGCGGCACCGGCCGCGCGAGCAGGAAGCCCTGGCCGTAGGGAACGCCGAGCGTCTGCAGGACCCTCAGCTCCTCGCGAGTCTCGATACCCTCGGCGATGACGCGCGTGCGCATCTTCCGGGCGAAGGACAGCAGGGCCTCGAGCAGATCCTGCTTCGTCCGCCGCCGGTCGATGCCGCGCACGAAGACGTTGTCGAACTTCAAGTAGTCCGGCTCGATCTCGGCGAGCGAGGAGAGGCTGCTGTACCCGGTCCCCACGTCGTCGACGGCGATGCGGAAATTCTGGGAGCGGAACTTGGAGAGCACCTCCCGGAAGAGGCTCTCGTAGATCGCATAAGTCCGCTCGGTGATCTCGAGAACGATCCGCTCGGGCGCCAGCCCGAAGGAGCCGACCTGCTCGAGGAAGAGCGGCCCGAGGAACTCCGGATCGGAGGCCGCGGCCGGCGAAAGGTTGATGAAGATCTGCCGCTCGCCGTTGGTCCCCGCGATCGCTTCGAGCGAGCGCTGGCGGCAGACGCGCTCGAGCGGGATCAAGAGATCGGTGCGCTCGGCCAGCGAGAAGAGCGTCTCGCCCGACTCGAACTCGCTGCCGCGCGGGCCCCGCGAGAGCGCCTCCATGCCGATCATCTCCCCCGTCGCGAGGTCGAACACCGGCTGGAAGACCGGATGGATCTCGCGCCGCTGGATGGCGTCCTGCAGGAGCTCGCCTCCGCGGATCTCCGCGCGCACCGTCTTGCGCGTCACCTGGTCGCGCGCCTCCTGGATTCCGCGATAGATCTGGCGTTCGCTCCGGTACTTCGGGTCGAAGCTGATCCGTCCGGCACCGACGAAGGAGCGGAAACGCCCGGAGAGATCCGCCCGCTCGGCAAGATAGCCGCGGATCAGCTGGTCGAGCTCGGCCGCCTTCTGCTCCAGGGCGCTCGAGTCGTTCAAGAAGGGCTCGTCCGGGTTGATGACCAGGATGACCTCGTCCGAGCGGACGTAGGGAAGGCAAAACGTTCCGCCCGGCACGATGCCGTCGGCCTGAAAGGCCTTCAGGCGCCGCACGAAATCGAGCAGCAGGTCGTCGTAGGCCTCGTACCCCCAGACCTGCTCGACCTTGCCCTCGGAGCCGGGGCGGAAGATCAGGACCGCCAGCGATCCGTGCTGTTGGATTTGCTTACCGAGGTCGTCGGTCAGCGTCGCGACCGTCGGCAGGCCCGTATCCCGGTCGTACAACCGGGTGCGTTCCTTGAGCCACTTGCCTCGAAGGGCGACGAATTCGCTTTCGCGACCTTTAGTCATTGGCGGCCGACCCCTTCAGGATAGCACCGGAGCGGTCCGCCCGCCGCCCGACTGGAGGCTCGCGATCGCCTCATCGGTGCCGAGCACGATCAGCACGTCCCCGGGCTCGAAACGGTCGCCGGGGCCCGGCACGAATCGCCGCTCGAGCCCCTCCCGGTTGCGCCGCTTGATCGCCAGGACGGACACGCCGTAGCGGCTGCGCAGGCCCGCCTCCCCCATCGTCCGCCCCTCGATCCCCGCCGGCACGGGGAGCTCCAGCAAGCGGTGCTTCTCCGGCAGTTCGAAATAGTCGATCTCCCCGTCGGTTTGCCCCTCGCGGAACGTCCTCACCCGCGCGAGCAGGCGATCGCTCTGGAGAACCTCGCGGTCGAACGCGCCGAGCAGGTCCCGCCGCGTCACGATCCCGAGAAACCGGCGATTCTGCGGCGAGTCGACCACCGGCAGCTGCCCCAGGTCCCGGAACCAGAGCTTCTCGTTCACGCTGGTCAGCGGCTCGGTCGGCGTGACGAAGGGGATCTCCGTCACGAGATCTCCGGCGATCACCAGGTCCGAAAGCGCCTGATCCGTGAAGCGGCTCTTGACGTCGTGCAGATCGATCACGCCGAGCAGGCGGCCCTCCTCGTCGCCGATGTAGAGGTACAGGCTGCGCGTCTCCATGAACGTCCGCACGACCTGCGAGAAGGGGATCGTGCGGGACACGAGCTTCACGTCGTCGCGCATGATGTCGGCGACCTTGAGGGTCGAGATCGCCGTCGCCTCGGGCGTCTTCTCCCAGACGATCCCGGCCGAGCGCAGGCTCTGGATGTAGATCGACTCCTGCTCGAAGACTCTGGCGGAAAGGACCGCGAGCACCGAAACCACCATCATCGGAAGCAGCACCTGCGAGTTCTGGGTCAGCTCGAAGATCATGATCAGCGCGAGCAGCGGGGCCCGCGTCATCCCGGCCAGCAGCCCGCCCATTCCCAGCAGCGCATAGCCCCCGACGGGCGCATCGAAGCCCGGCAGAATCGCCTGCGTGATCTTGGCGACCACGCCGCCCACGGTGGCGCCGATCAGAAGGGAGGGCGTGAAGACGCCTCCCACCCCGCCCGAGCCGATCGTCGAGGAGGTCGCGACGATCTTTCCGACGAGCAACAGCGCCAGGAAGAGGAGAGTCGGGTTCCCGTGCAGAATCCGGTTGGTCGCCTCGAAGCCGTTGCCCCACACCTCGGGCAGGAAGATGCCGATCGCTCCGACGATGGCGCCGCCCAGCGCCATCGAGAGCGGGGGCGGGAGCTTCGTCGCGGCGAAGAGCCGCTTGCCGGCCCGCAGGCTCCGCACGAAGAGCGCCGAGCTCAGTCCGGAAAGAAGGCCGATCACGGCGAACGGCAGGAACTCCGCCACCGATTCGAGTTGAAATGCCGCCACGTGGTAGACCGGCTCGTCCCCCAGGAAGAAGCGCACCATCACGGTCGAGGTCACGGCGGAGACGACGGCGGGGCCGAAGAGCGTCATGGAGAAGCTGCCGACGACGACCTCGAGCACGAATAGCGTCGCCGCGATCGGAGTGTTGTAGGCGCCCGCGACACCCGCCGCCATCCCGCAGGCAGTCAGGATTCGGACCCGTTCGGGAGAGACCTTGAGACGCCGCGAGAGAGACGACGCGAGGGAGGCGCCGATCTGGATGATCGGGCCTTCCCGGCCCTCCGAGCCGCCGGAGGAAATCACCAGGATCGACGAGGCGGCCCGCCCGAGCGACTGCCGGAAACGGACGAGGCTTCGCCCGAGTGTCACGACCTCGATCATCTGCGAGATGCCGGAGGTGCCCTTCTCCGAATAGAACCGGGCAATCACGAGACCGCCGAGGAATCCGCCCGCCGCGGGCAGGAAAATCCGCAGCGCGGGCGGAAGCCCCTCCGCCCCGGCGATGATGTCCCTTCCGTCGACGAGGAGCTGGGTCAGCCGCGCCGTGACGGCGCGAAAGACGATGGCCCCAAGCCCCCCGAGCGACCCTGCCACGGCGGACAGGAAGAGGAACTGAGTGTTGGGGTCGCGCCAGAGGAACTGACCGAACCGGGAGAGCCCGCGGCGAGAGGGCCTGGTCGCGGCGGCCCCCTCGGCCTCGCTCATTCCTCCTCGCGGACGGCGTCGTCCACGTCTTCGTCCCCGCCAAAGAGGAAATTGTGGGAGCACGCCCGGCTACAGAAGACGTTGCCGCCCATTCGGATCGAGCAGGAGTTGCAGACGGATTTCCGGCAAAAACGGCAGCGGGGGATCGTGTACCCGAGGTTGCTTCCGCAGACGGCGCAGCGGTCACCCAGGTCGGCCACGAAAATCAGTATAAGACTGCTAGAATCCGCCCTCCGCGACGGCGGTGTAGCTCAGTTGGTCAGAGCAAGCGGCTCATATCCGCTGTGTCCGGGGTTCAAATCCCTGCACCGCCACCATCATTCCCGAACGAATCCCGGGCCTTTGGCGGGCGTGCTTGTTGCAACTCAAGTCAAGGCAGAGCCGCAATCAGCTTCCGAAATTCGTCCTCGGTGAAGGCGCGAAATGTCTCGGTACGGACGTTGCCCTGCGAACCGATCGCCAGGGCAACCTTGGCAGCGGACTCGTCATCGGGACCCTCGGAGATGACTACCGCGTCGTACTGCCCTAACACCAAATAGAACTGCTTCAACTCTCCCTTCCCCAGCGTCTTGAATGCCTTCTTGGCGGCCTCAAGGCGCGCGGGGCCTTCCTTGATTTTCTGCACGCCCTGCGGCGTGTAACGGAGCAGGCTGATGTAGGTGGGCATGGTGCGGTCTCCTTTCGCGTCCGCACCTGTAACACTCAGCCGAGAGGCACGGCGAGATTCGTTTGAATCAGCCCCCGAGGCCTCTGCCCCTTTCTGAACACCGGACTTCGCCGAGAGTCGGACGGAGGAGCCTTCGCGCAAGGGCAAGGCCCGGAGGGCCCCCGGCCAATTCCTCAGATTCGGCTCGTCTCAGGTCTCTGGATCAGTCGGGTCGGCATCCGTTGGCACGGTTGGCGGTTTCGTCTCGTCCTCAGATCCCTGCGCCGCCACCAACATTCCGCGCTGCGGTAGAGTCGCCGGCACGGTCATTCCATGACACTCCCAGCCGGGACGCGCCTCGGCCCTTACGAGATCCTCACGAGGATCGGCGCGGGCGGGATGGGCGAGGTGTACCGGGCTCGGGACACACGCCTGGGACGAGAAGTCGCAATCAAGGTCCTGCCGGCAGAGTTTTCCGAGGATCCGGAACGGCTGAAGCGGTTCGAGCAGGAGGCTCGCGCCGCCTCCGCTTTGAACCACCCCAACATCATCTCGGTCCATGACGTGGGCCGTGAAGGGGCCACGTCCTACATCGCGATGGAGCTCGTCGAAGGGCAGAGCCTTCGGGAGCTGCTCGCCACGGGTGTGCCGCCCCTTCCGAAGGCGCTCGGGATCGCCGCGCAGGTCGCCGACGGACTGGCCAAGGCTCACAGCGCCGGGATCGTCCATCGCGACCTGAAGCCTGAGAACGTCATGGTCTCGAAGGACGGCTTCGCGAAGATCCTCGACTTTGGCCTGGCGAAGTCGACGCGGCCGGGATCCGATAATGCACCCCAATCGGACATTCCCACGGCGACGGCGGCGACGGAACCGGGCATTGCGCTCGGAACGATCGGCTACATGTCGCCCGAGCAGGTGCGGGGGCTTCCGGTGGATTCCCGTTCGGACATCTTTTCCTTCGGAGCGATCCTCTACGAGGTCTTGACCGGCCGCCGGGCATTTCGGGGCGCCTCCCCCGCGGACACGCTGAGCGCGATTCTGAAGGAAGAGCCGCCGCAGCTCTCGCGAGGCGGCGCCGAGGTTCCCCCGGCGCTCGAGCGGGTGGTTCGCCGCTGCCTCGAGAAGAACCGCGAGGAAAGATTCGAGTCCGCGCGCGATCTCGCGTTCGCCCTGCGCGAGGCGGGGAACCTCTCGATGCCGTCTCAGGAGCCGAGAGCCCCCGCCCGACGGCGGAGCCGCCGGCTTCCCGTGTGGTCCCTCGCTTTGCTCGGGGCCGCCGCGCTTCTGGCCGTCCTCTTCGCAGGGGATGTCGGGGGACTCCGCCGGCGCCTCTGGCGGGGCGCAACTGCCGCCCGGATCGACTCGATCGCCGTTCTGCCGCTGGCCAACCTCTCGGGCGATCCCCAGCAGGAGTATTTCGCGGATGGCATGACCGAGGAGTTGATCAGCGATCTCGCGAAGATCTCGGCCCTGCGGGTGACTTCGCGAACTTCCGTGATGCGGTACAAGAGCTCGTCCAAGTCGCTGCCCGAGATCGCGAAGGACCTCGGTGTCGAGGCGGTCGTCGAGGGCTCCGTCACTCGAGCCGGCTCACAGGTGAAGATCACAGCCCAGCTCATCGACGCGGCGAGCGATCGGCACCTCTGGGCCGATTCCTTCCAGCGCGAACTGAAAGACGTCCTGGCGCTTCAGGGCGAGGTCGCCCGAGCGATCGCCCGTGAGATCGGAGTCCGCCTGACGCCGCAGGAGCGCTCTCGGCTCGCCGACCAGAAGACTGTCAACCCCGAAGCCTATGAGGCGTACCTGAAGGGCCAATATCACTTGTTCCGACGCACGGCGACCGACGCGCTCAAGAGCCTCGAGTATTTTCGAGAGGCCGTCCAGAAGCAGCCGGACTATGCCCTGGCCTACGCGGCGATCGCCGGGGCCTATGAAACGGCAGCCGGTTCGGCCCAGGGCGCACTCCCTCCAAAGGAAGCCTTCCCAAAAGCGAAGGCGGCAGCGCTGCGGGCCGCGGAGCTCGATCCGACGCTCGGTGAGCCTTATGCCTCGCTGGCTTGGAGCAGCTTCGTTTTCGATCGAGACTGGACGACCGCTGAGAACCAGTTCCAGCGGGCACTCCAGTTGAACACGAATTACCCGATCGCGCATGAGAACTACGCGATGTTCCTGACGAGGATGGGGCGGTTCGAGGAGGCCACTCGGGAGATCACTCGAGCACAGGAGCTCGATCCCGTCTCCCTCGGCGTCAACACGATGATGGGAATCGCACTGAGCCTCGCGCGGCGCGACGACGAGGCCATTGGATGGTTCCGCCGCGTGCTCGACATGGACCCGAACTTTGTCCGTGCGCACTTTGGGTTGGGGCTCGCCCTCGTTCACAAGAAAAGGTATGACGAGGCCATCGCCGAGCTTCGGAAAGCCGTCGAGCTCTCGGGAGACGGCGCAGGGCAGCTCGCTGCCCTCGGATACGCGTACGCCGCCGCGAGCCGCCGGGCCGAAGCTCTCCAGATCGTCGAGAAACTGAAAGAGCGATCGAGGGAGCAGTACGTCCCCCCCGCGATGGTCGCCGGTGTCCTTTCCAGCCTGGGCGAGAAGGACCAGGCGTTGGCATGGCTCGAGAAGGCCCTCGACGAGCGGGACCCCTGGCTCACGAGCCTCAAGGTGGAGCCCATGTACGACGCGCTCCGGTCGGACCCGCGATTCGTCGACCTCCTGCATCGCGTCGGGCTGAATTGACTGCACTCCGGGTCAGCAGCCCCTCGGCCTTGCGAGATCCCGGCGCCAATCGGCGCGGCCGGGATGGACGAGTTCTACCGAGTGCGTCCGGCTTGGAGACCTGCGGCGGGAGTCGAAACGAGATCGCGCGGGCGACGGCGACCCGGCTAGCCTTTTCGCGGTCGCGGGACGAAGGGTTTGTTCAGTCCGGTACGGATGGGCGGTCGCGCTCCGCAACTGCAAGCCTTCGCTTCAAAGGGTTCAGCCCCTTCGGGAGTGGCGTAAGCATGCACCCATCCGCGATTCCTGACGAGCTCCGGACTCCAGTTCCCGGAAACGACCTGCTTGGTCAGGACCGTTTCGTCCCACCCGGTTGCAAACTCGGCAAGGCCGTTCACATCGAAGCGAACATGACCCGCGAGTAAATTGGCCACGGTACATGACACGGTATCACGACGCGAGGCTGCCGGGCCTGCGAGTTGCTCTTTTGGGGACAAAAAAGAAGCGGGGGCGACGCCCCCGCTTTGAAGATCTGCTCCGTTAAATCGATCAGTAACGGGAGCGGCCGCCGCCGCCTTCGTTCTTCGGTCGCGCCTCGTTGACAGTCAGCGACCGGCCGCCGAACTCAGTGCCGTTCAACGACAGCGCCTGTTGCGCCTGCTCCTGGTTGCTGAATTCGACGAATCCAAACCCTTTGGACTGGCCGGTGGCGCGGTCGGTGATGACCCGAGCCGAATCCGGGGTACCAAACTTCGCGAACACGTCGCGGAGCTGATCGTCGGAAATGTTGTACGGGAGATTGCCTACGTAGAGCTTCATGAAATCCGTCCTTCGTGCCGGTCGAGTTTCTCTTAGAGGAGACGCCGCCGGCACGGCACTCCACATTCTCGTGGCTTTTTCGTTCGGGATTCGTCAGAGCAGGTCTGGCAAAGGCGAGCGAAGCGAGAACGGAGGGAGTCTAACACAAATCATGAAGATCTGCGCTGGCGCCCGATTGACCATTCCTTCGAGCCGAAGAGGTCAGACTGCTCTGCCAATCGAGACCCGCCGGGGCCGCGCCTGCCGAGCGCCACCCGGCGTTACCATTGTCGCGATGAACCCGGTGGTCGCCGCGCTGGACCGGGCCGCCGAAAACGGCCTCATGCCGGTCGGCTCTTCGATTCTCCTCGCCGTCTCCGGCGGGGCCGACTCGATGGCGCTTCTCCACGGAAGCCTCGAGGCCTCGCGGCGGACCGGCTGGCGGCTCGCCGTTGCACACGTCCACCACGGCCTGCGGGGCCGGCCGGCGGACCGCGATCTGGCGTTCGTTGCCGAGCACGCGAGACGCGCCGGGCTGCCCTTCTTCTCCCGACGGGCCGATGCCTCGGCCACGGCGCGGGCGCTCGGCTTGTCTCCGGAGGCCGGCGCGCGACGAGTCCGCTACGCCGCGCTGCAAGACATGGCGCGGGAGTCAGGCGCCGATCGGATTGCCGTGGCGCACCACAAGGGGGATGTCGCCGAGACCGTCGTCCTCGCTCGAGAGCGGCGGGGCGGCGTCGCGGCCCTCGCGGGTCCGCGGGAGCGGCGCGCCGATGGAGTCGTGCGGCCGCTGCTTTCCGTGACGCGGCCGCAGATCCTCGGGTTCCTCGCCGAGCGAGGGATGGGATATCGCCGGGATGCCTCCAACGGCGACCTGCGCCTGCCGCGAAATCGGATCCGCCGGGAGCTCGCCGCTCGAGAAGAGCGATCGCGGGACGCAATCGACTCGCTCGCCGCCGAGGCCGCGGCCCATGCGCGCCGGAGAGAGCACTTGGACCGCGAGTTCGCGGAGCGGCTGCGGCCGGCTCTGGTACTCGGTCCGGGCGTGACGCTCGCCGACGCGGCGCAGCTGGCGGCGGCCTCCCGCGATCTCGCCCGCCGGGCCCTGGCCGAAGCGGCCGCCCCGTTCGCCGCGCCGGGACGCTCCGCCTTCACCGGCCGGGAGCGCGAGCAGATTCTCGATCGCCTCGCCTCCGGCGCCGACTTCCGCTTCGAGGCGGGACGGCGCGTCGTCTTCGAGCGCCGCGGCCGGCTGCTTCGGATCGCCGCGCGTTGAGCGGCGGATACCCCGCGGGTGTAGGATTCTCCGAGCAGCTCGAGAAAAAGAGGGATGGACGAGCCCAGCTTTGAGAGACGCTTCGAGGCGGACCGGATCGCCGCGCGCGTCGCCGAGGTGGCCCGCCGTCTCGACGAGGATTTCCGCGGGCAGCCCCTGGTTCTCCTCTCGATCCTGAAGGGGTCCGCCTTCTTCGCGGCGGATCTGTCCCGCCGAATGGCTCTTCCGGTCGCCGTCGAGTACATCAGCGTGCGCCGCGTCGAGGGCAGCGACGAGATCCTGCAGATCGACTTCGCCACGAGCTTCGACGTCGCCGGAAGGCCCGCCGTGCTGCTCAAGGACGTCGTCAACACCGGCGTGATCGAGACTTACCTCGCCGGCCAGCTGCGCGGCGGGGGGGTCGCCAGCGTCCACATCGCGGCCATCGTGGACAAGCCCCACGAGCGCAAGACCGATTTGGCCGTGGACTATCCGCTTTTCACCTCCGAAGGGGGTACCTTCGTGGGCTATGGAATGGAGTTTCAGGGGCGTTATGGGAACCTGCCTTACGTGGCGGAAATCTCGCCGGGGCAATAAATTCCCGCGTTCTTCCGTTATGCTGAAGGTCCGGGTCGGAATCGCTGAGGAGACGCTTACTTGAACGCCACCATCAAGAACCTGCTCGTTTGGATGGTCATCCTGGTCTTGATCATCCTCGCCTGGAATGTGTTCAAGACCGGCACCACGGCGATCGAGGAGATCACCTTCTCCCAGTTCATGGACCAGGTCGTCCAGGGCCATGTCCAGAAGGTCACCATTCGCGGCGACGAGATCCGCGGCGTCTACGCGGCCTCGGCGGGCAAACGCGAAACCACCTTCAAGACCTACGCTCCCAACTACCCGAAGCTCGTCGAGGACCTGCGCGAAAAAGGGGTCGGCATCGAAGTCACGCCGGCCAAGGACTCCTCGCTGGTGTCGGCCCTGGTGATGTACGGCCCCCTGATCCTGCTCGTGGCGATTTGGTTCGTGATCATGCGGCAGATGCAGGCGGGCGGCAACAAGGCCCTCTCCTTCGGCAAGTCGCGGGCGAAGCTGCTGACCCCGACCCAGAAGAAAGTCACCTTCAAGGACGTGGCCGGGGTCGAGGAGGCCAAGGTCGAGCTCCAGGAGATCATCGAGTTTCTCAAGGACCCGCAGAAGTTCCAGAAGCTCGGGGGCAAGATCCCGAAGGGCGTTCTCTTGATCGGGCCGCCTGGCACGGGCAAGACGCTGCTCGCGCGGGCGGTGGCGGGCGAGGCGAACGTTCCCTTTTTCACGATTTCCGGCTCCGACTTCGTGGAGATGTTCGTGGGCGTGGGGGCTTCCCGGGTGCGCGACCTCTTCGAGCAGGGAAAGAAGAACGCGCCGTGCATCATCTTCATCGACGAGATCGACGCCGTCGGGCGGCACCGGGGAGCGGGTCTTGGCGGCGGGCACGACGAGCGCGAGCAGACGTTGAACGCGCTCTTGGTCGAGATGGACGGCTTCGATACCAACGAGGGCGTGATCCTGGTCGCCGCGACCAACCGGCCCGACGTACTCGATCCGGCGCTGCTGCGCCCGGGGCGCTTCGATCGGCGCGTCGTCGTCGACCGGCCCGACCTTCGCGGCCGCGAACAGATCCTGAAGGTGCACACCCGTAACACGCCGCTGGCGGATTCGGTGGACCTGACGGTCATCGCCCGCGGAACTCCCGGTTTCTCGGGAGCGGACCTGGCGAACCTGGTCAACGAGGCCGCTCTGAACGCCGCGCGTTTCAACAAGAAGAAAGTCGAGATGATCGACTTCGAGTACGCCAAGGACAAGGTCATGATGGGCCCCGAGCGCAAATCCATGATCATGACCGAGGAAGAGAAGCGCAATACGGCGTACCACGAGGGCGGACATGCGGTGGTCGCGGCGCTGCTTCCGGACGCCGACCCGCTGCACAAGGTCACGATCATTCCGCGCGGGCGGGCGCTCGGCGTGACGATGCAGCTCCCGGCCGAAGACAAGTACTCGCAGACGAAGGAATATCTCGAATCGGCGATCACGGTGATGATGGGTGGGCGCATCGCCGAGGAGAAGTTCCTCGGCCACATGACGACCGGAGCCGGAAACGACATCGAGAAGGCCACCGACCTCGCTCGAAAGATGGTGTGCGAGTGGGGCATGAGCGAGATGGGGCCGCTGACCTTCGGCAAGGTCGAGGGAGAGATCTTTCTCGGGCGCGACTTCGGGCGCACCCAGGACTATTCCGAGGCGACGGCGAACTCAATCGACGCCGAGGTCAAGCGTATCGTCACGGCGGCCTACGATCGGGCTCGTCAGATCATCAGCGACAACGAGAGGGCCATGCACCGCCTGGCGAGGACGCTTCTCGAAAAGGAAGTCTTAGACGGCGACGAGGTCCTGCAGATCATCGCCGAGGAGTCGGGCATCGACGTGGCGAAGCTGCGCAAGGCGGGGGGACCCTCGAAGCCGCCCCTGGTCGCGTCTCCGGGCGCCCCGGAGACCGCCGAGGGCGGGAAGGTCGGTCCGCTGGTTCCCGAGCCGGCCTAGCAGGGCCAGGCCTTGACGGTCGCCGAGTCGTTCCTTCCGGAGTTCGACAGCGAGATGGCGGCCACGCGCCGTCTGCTCGAGCGGATTCCCGCGGATCGGCTCGCCTGGAAGCCCCACCCCAAGTCGCGCAGCCTGGGAGAGTTGGCGACTCACGTGACCGAGACTGCTCGGTGGGGTCTTCGCTCCGAGGCCTCGAGCTTCCAGGTCGGAAGCGAAAAGGCGCCGGCACTGAAGACCGCGGCCGAGTTCCTGGCGCGTTTCGACCAGAACGTCTCGCAAAGCCGCGCAGCGATCGCCCGTGGATCCGATGACAAGATGGACGAGGAGTTCAGGGTCCTTCACGCCAACGGCGAGCTCTTCTTCGCGCTCTCCCGAAAGTCGATTCTTCGGCGCTTGCTGCTCAATCATCTGATCCACCATCGCGGTCAGTTGACGGTCTATCTGCGCTTGAACGAGGTTCCCCTCCCCTCCGTTTACGGCCCCACCGCGGACGAATCGGTCTGACGCGGCAGCCCTTCCGCTAAACTGCCCGCGTGGCAGTCGTTGCGGATCTGGCCATCGCCGCCGAGGACCGCGGCACCCTCGCGGAGGTTGCGGCCTGGGACAGAATTCGCCCAGCGAGCTTGTCGGCGGCGGATTTTCCCGTGGACGTCGTCCGTTTCGCCGGCTCGGCCTCGCCGCCCGTCGTCCTCTCTCGCCACCGCCGGGCGGAAACGCTCAAAGCGCTGCCCTCCACACTCCGGCAGCGCGCGCAGGCGGTCCTCGAGCGGGTCGAGCGGAGGCCGCCCCGGCTCGCTCTAGCCCGAGGCGGCCACCTCGACTTTACCGACAGTGCCGCCGTCATGGGGGTGATCAACGTCACGCCTGACTCCTTTTCCGACGGCGGCGTCCACTTCGACCGGGAACGGGCCGTCGCGGGGGCGCTGCGCATGTTCGAGCTCGGCGCCGCGATCGTGGACGTCGGAGGCGAGTCGACGCGGCCCGCCACGTACGGCGCCGCGCGAGAGGTGAGTCTCGAAGAGGAGCTCTCCCGGGTGCTCCCGGTCATCTCCGGGATCCGGCGACAGAGCGCCGCTCCGATCTCGGTCGACACGCGCAACGCCGAGGTTGCCCGCGCGGCGCTCGACGCCGGAGCCGACGCGGTCAACGACGTTTCGGCGCTGCGGCACGATCCCGCCATGGCCGGGGTCGTCGCTCGAGCCCAGGCGGGGCTCATCCTCATGCACATGAAAGGGGACGATCCGCGGCGCATGCAGGACGATGTCTCCTACGGCCATCCCATCGCCGACATCGCCGAGGCGCTGGCTGCAGCGGCGAATGCCGCGCTCGAGGCCGGACTGGCGCAGGAACACGTCGCGATTGACCCGGGCTTGGGCTTTGGAAAGAGCCCCGAAGGCAATCTGCTGCTGCTGCGGCATCTCTCCGCCCTGCGCTCGCTGGGGCTGCCGGTGGCGGTGGGAGCCTCGCGGAAGGCCTTCGTCCGGCGCTTCTCCGGCATCCCGGAAAGTGCCTCCGCGGCCGAGCGACTTCCCGGGTCGCTCGCGGCCGCCGGCGCCGCCCAGGCGGCCGGCGCGGCCATCCTGCGGGTCCACGACGTGGCCGAAACCGTGCGCTTCCTCCGAATGGCCCGAGCGATCGGGAAGCCCGAGGCCGCCGGCGCCCCGGCGGTGGCCGCTCCGTGATCGAACGCCTGACCGGGCCGCTCGGATCGCTTTCCCGTCTCTCCTTTACCTGGCGAGACGCCATCGACATCCTCGCCGTCGCCCTGATCGCCTACACGCTGCTCCGCCTGATCCGCGGCACGCGGGCGGTTCAGATGGTCGTCGGTCTCGTGATCGTCTTCCTTGCCTATCAGGTGGCAGTGGCGCTGCGACTGGTCGCGCTGCGCGAAGTCTTGAAGAGCCTCATCTTCTATCTGCCCTTCGGCATCATCGTGCTCTTCGCGCAGGAGTTGCGCCGGGCACTCGCGACCTTCGGCCGAACGCCGCTCTGGTTCTCCTCCTATCGCGCCGAAGAAATGATCTCGGACATCGTCCTCGCGACGACCTCGCTCTCCACGCGGCGCGTCGGGGCTCTCATCGTCATCGAGCGGCAGGAGGGGCTCAAGACCTACATCGAGAACGGCGTCCGGGTGGACTCGGCCGTCTCCTATGATCTGCTGGTGACCCTGTTTGCCCCCGGGACGCCGCTGCACGACGGCGCCGTGATCATCTCGGGCGAACGGATCGCGGCGGCCTCCTGCTTCCTGCCCCTCTCCCTGAAGGAGGGGCTCCCGAAACGCTTCGGCACCCGGCACCGCGCGGCGATCGGGATCACGGAAGAGACCGACGCCCTGGCAATCATCGTGTCCGAGGAGCGCGGCACGGTCTCGCTCGCCCGGGACGGCGACTTGCTCGACGAGCTCGATGCGAAGTCGCTGCGGGACACGCTCCTGCGAGAGTTTGCCGCGGTCGGGTGAGCGAAGGAGGGGAAAGACCGGTGCCCATCCCGCGCGTCCTGGTTCGGAACCTGGGCCTGAAGGTCCTGGCGCTGGCGATCGCCGTCGCCGTCTGGTTCGCCCTTTCGGGGGGCAAGCGTGAAAGGATCTCCGAGCGCAGCTACCATATCCCCCTCTCGATCGTGAACATTCCGACGCATACCCTGATCGCCTCGGCGCTGCCGGCCTCGGTGGACGCGCGACTGCGCGGCCCCTTCACCGCCCTGCGCCAGCTCGAACCCGACAAGCTCGAGGCGGTCCTCGACCTGTCCAATGCCGAACGGGGCGAGCACATCTATCGCTTGACGCCCGAGGACGTGAACGTGCCTCCCGAAGTCGAGGTCATTTCGCTCGCTCCCCAGGAGATCCCCTTTCTCCTCGACACACTCGAGGAGAAGCGAGTCCCCGTCGCGCCGGCCCTGACGGGGGAACCGGCGCCGGGCACCCGTGTGGTCGAAGTCCGCGCGGATCCGGCCGAGGTACAGATCGTCGGGCCCGCGCGCGCGCTCGCGAAGATGAGTTCGGTCGCGACCCTTCCCATTTCGGTCTCGGGCAGGGCTTCGAGCTTCGCAACATCGGCCACGGTGCTCGCCGCCGGACCGGGGCTGCGGGTGCGCCAGGGGCAAGTCGTGACCGTGAGCGTGCACATCGAAGCCGAGCCGCCCCCGTCGCCTACTGCGACTCCCGCGCGGGGGAAGCGCCTGCCGTGAGGCTCTTCGGAACCGACGGATTGAGGGGTCGGGCCGGCGAGTTTCCGCTCGATCCCGAATCGCTTTCGCGGATCGGCTTGGAGCTCGGCCGCCGCGTCCTCGCCGCCGGGCGGCCGCCGGTCGTCCTGGGAGGCGACACCCGAGAATCGACGAGGGCGATGATCGGCCAGCTCGCCGCCGGCCTTTCGCAAAGCGGCTGTGGCGTCGCCTCGGCCGGCGTCATGACGACACCGGGAATCGCGGAGCTGGTGCTGGCGTGCGGCGCGGGAGCGGGGGTCTCGGTTTCCGCCTCGCACAACCCCTACGAGGACAACGGCGTCAAGATCTTCGGCCCCGACGGCCGCAAGTGGCCGGACAGCGAGGAGCAGTCGCTGGAGGACCTCCTGCTCGCCTCTCGAGACACCCTCCGGGACGCCCCGCCCTCGGGCGGCGCATCGACCGAGCCGGCGCCCGACCCGAAACTCACCACCCTGTATCTCGACCGGCTCGCGGCATACATGCCGGCGGATCTCTCGGGGCTCGCCATCGTCGTCGACGCCGGCAACGGCGCCGCCTTCGATCTCGCGCCGCGGGCGCTCGTCCGGGCGGGCGCGCGCGTGATGCCGATGTCCGTCGAGCCGGACGGCCGCAACATCAACCACGGCTGCGGGGCCCTGCACCCGGAGGAGATGGCCCGGCGCACGCGGCAGAGCGGCGCGGCAATGGGCGTCGCCTTGGACGGCGACGCGGACCGTTCCATCTTCGGCGACGAGACCGGACGGATTCTCGACGGCGACGACGTGCTCTGGATCGTTGCGCGCGAGTGGAAAGCCCGGGGCCGGCTGGCCGCTGGCGGCGTGGTCGGCACCGTCATGTCCAACTTCGGCCTCGAGGCGGCGCTGGCGCACGAGGGAATCGCCTTCCACCGCGCGGCCGTCGGCGACCGAAATGTCGCACGCCTGATGGAAGAGAAAGGGGCGACGATCGGCGGCGAGACTTCGGGACACATTCTGCTCTCCCTCTCGCCGGCGGGCGACGGAATCCTGACGTGCCTGACGATCGGACGAATTCTCTCGGAGAAGGGCGGGAAGCTCTCGGAGCTCGCGACCCTCGAGAAGGTGCCCCAATCGCTGCGCAACGTGCGGGCCGCCCGGCGCGTTCCGCTCGAGCAGGTGCCCGCCATCCAGGAGGCGGCCCGGCGCGCGGAGAAGGCGCTCGCGGGCCGAGGGCGAGTCTACTTGCGCTACTCGGGAACCGAGCCGCTCCTGCGAATCCTGGTCGAGGGAATCGACGAGAGAGACGTTCTGGCGCTGGCCGAGGAGCTCGAGGCGGTCGCAAAAAGAGAGCTGCCCCACTGAGCGGGTTGCCGGGATCTCCTTGAGGACGGACACGGAGCTCCTCGCGGCTCCCCTCGCCCCTCGTCCCTCGCGCCTCACACCTTGAATTGCATCCGCGCCATCCTGTTCGACGCCGGGGGCACGCTGATTCACGTCGACGGCGGGCGCTTCTGCGAGGCGGCGGGGCTCTCCTGCGCCGAAACTTCCTTCGCCGCCGCCGAGAATGCCGCCGTCGCCGCCGTGGCGCGATGGGCTCGGTCCAACCCCTCTTCGACGGATGCGGAGCGGCTCCCCCTCTTTCTCGACACCCTTCTGGCCGGCCTCGGCGTCGCGCCCGAGGCGCGCGCGGCGGCGGCCCGGCGAGTGGTGGCCGAGCATCGGAAGTCGAATCTCTGGTCGCGCGCTTACGCCGATGCGCCGTCCGCGCTCTCGTCGCTCGCCGCGCGGGGCTACCGCCTCGGTGTCATTTCCAACGCCGACGGGCGTGTGCGCGGCCTTCTCGACCAGTCGGGCCTATCGCCGTTCTTCGAGCTGATACTCGACTCCGCCGAGGTCGGCATCGAAAAGCCCGACCCTCGCATCTTCCTGACGGCCACCGAACGCCTGCGGCTCGAGCCAGGGGCCTGCGCCTATGTCGGCGACATCTACGAGATCGACTTCCTCGGCGCGCGCCGCGCCGGGCTCGAGGCCGTGCTGATCGGCCCGGGGAGCGCTCCGGAGGGAGTCACGCGAGTCGCAAACCTGACCGAGCTGGTCGAACTCTTCTCCTAGCCTGAGCTATCCCACAAAGGTGTTGACACCTCGTGGAGTCTGGAAGGCGCAGATGAAACGAGGGCCAGAGACCTATTCTTCCGAGAGTGTTCCTCGCCAAAGGAGCTCAAGGAGGAAGGTCGATG
>DATKAE010000003.1:0-145942 GCA_035498405.1 Thermoanaerobaculia bacterium
GAGCCGCGAAGACAGGATCTCGGCCGTTCACTACATCCGCTTCCCGCTCGGCGAGGAAGGACGCAAGGCGCTCGGACGTGGCGAGAAGGCGACCGTGGAGGTCCGCCACGGCGACTACCAGGCCACGGCACCGCTCTCGCCTGAGACGATTTCGGAATTGCGAAAGGACCTCGGTTCCTGAGTCCCTAGCGGCAGCGTGCCTGCGTGGGATGCAGGTCGCAGGGGTCCTCCGGTGGCTCCGGCGCCGGGTTGGCCGGCGGAACCGGTGTGACTGGCGGTCCGACGACCGGAGTCGTTCCCGTCCGCGGTTTGTCGGGTGCCGTCGGTCCATTGCCGCAGCCGAGCAAGGGTACGAGCATTAGCGCCGCTAGGATCCATCGTGCCGTCCGCATCTGACCTCCTCCCCGGGATCCTTCTTGTCCCCGGTCTTTCGCATCTGAGACTGCACCGAAGGACCTAAGCCGCACGCAGAGTGTTCATCGGGTTTTCCTAAGATTGCTCGGTGCCTTTCGTCGGTAAGATGGAGTGAAGCGGAACGGATCCCGGGAGACGTGGGCGATGCGGATCCATTTTGAGGACTGCCAGTTCGACGCGGACACGCGCGAGGTACGTCGGTCGGGACACGCGGTCTCCCTCTCTCCCAAGGCGTTTCGCCTCCTCGAGATCCTCATCCGTGAGCGTCCGAAGGCGGTGGACCGCCGGATCCTCCACAAGGAGCTCTGGCAGGGCGTCTTCGTCACCGACGCCAATCTCCCGAATCTCGTCGCGGAGCTGCGGTCGGTATTGGGGGACGATGCGCGAAAGCCTCACATCATTCGAACGGTGCGAGGCTTCGGGTACGCGTTCGGAGCGGAGACGAGGAAAGAAGCCTCCCCGGGAGAGGCAGCTTTCGGCCCCGTATATCGGCTCATTTGGGGAAACCGCGAGATCGCACTCGAGCCCGGAGAAAACGTGATCGGCCGCATCAAGGAGGCTGTCGTCTGGATCGACCACGCCTCGGTTTCCCGCAAGCATGCGCGAGTCCTCGTCGGCGCCGAGGGCGCGATCCTGGAGGACCTCAAGAGCAAGAACGGCACGGTCCTGAGGCGATCGCGAATCTCAAAACCGACGCCGCTTTCGGACGGCGACGAGATCGAAATCGGCCCGGCCCGCCTGATCTTCCGCATTTTTCAGGAGACCGGCACGACGGCCTCGACCAGCGCCGCCAAGTGACCCGAAGCGCCAACACCGAATTCCGGCGGTAAGCTAGTCAACCGAGCTCCAGAAAAATCCGTCATGACGCTCCGTGCCGGGGCTCGGGTCGGGCCTTACGAGGTGCAGTCCCCTTTGGGCGCGGGGGGCATGGGAGAGGTGTACCGTGCCCGGGATACGCGGCTTTCCCGGTCAGTCGCGCTGAAAGTCCTGCCGGAGGGCGTATCGGTCGAGAAGGAGCGGCTCTCACGGTTCGAGAAGGAGGCGCGTTCGGCCTCGGCCCTAAATCACCCCAACATCGTCACGATCTATGAGGTCGGGACCGCGGAGGGGGTCTCCTACATCGCGATGGAGCTCGTGGAGGGGAAGACGTTGCGTGAGATCCTCCACACGGGAGCGATGCCGCTGCGCCGGCTACTGCCCTTGGCAGCTCAGCTCGCCGACGGGTTGGGAAAGGCGCACGAGGCGGGCATTGTGCACCGAGACTTAAAGCCCGAGAACGTGATGGTGACCAGGGACGGGTTCGTGAAGATCCTGGACTTCGGCTTGGCGAAGCTCACGCAATCCGGGGAGGAGGGGGAGGCAGAGAGCGAGCTCTCGACCCTGACGCGAGCGACCGAGCCGGGGACGATCCTGGGGACGGTGGGCTACATGTCTCCGGAGCAGGCGTCGGGGAAGCCGCTCGATCCACGGTCCGACCAGTTCTCCCTCGGCTCGATTCTGTACGAGATGGCAACGGGCAAGAGGGCGTTCGAGCGCGGTACGAAGGTACAGACCTTGTCCTCGATCATCGAAGGGGAGCCTGAGGCGATCGGCAAAATCAACCCGAAGCTACCCGCGAACTTCTGTTGGATCGTGGAGCGATGTCTGGCCAAGGAGCCCGAAGGACGCTACGCGGCCACGAAGGACATGGCCCGAGACCTGGCGATGCTACGCGACCACGCTTCCGAGGTCTCGTCGGTAGGCGAAGCGCCGATCTCAGGTCGATCGAACGTGCGCCGCTTGCGGGTCTTGGGGGCAGCCGTGGCGGCCGCAATCGTGGGAGTGGCCCTATTCCTTTTCGGCGGCCGACTCGGCGAGAGGCGTGGAATCCTGGGCTCACTCCCGACCTTTCGCCAGCTCACGTTTCGGCGAGGCTTCATCACCGGCGCCCGATTCGCGCCGGACGGCCAGACGGTCGTCTTTTCTGCGGCCTGGGACGGCAGGCCGAGCGAGATCTTCACGACGCGGCTGGACAGTCCCGAGTCGCGCTCCCTGGGTATTTCTCCGGCTGGCCTTCAGGCGGTGTCCTCATCCGGCGAGATGGCGATCACGCTCGGGTGCGAGCCGATCAATTACGTCGATCTCTGCCATGGCACCCTCGCCAGGGTCCCTCTGGCAGGGGGTGCCCCGCGAGAAGTTCTGGACGACGTGGCATCCGCCGACTGGTCGCCGGACGGTAAGGAGCTTTCGGTCATCCACCTGGTCGACGGGAAGTACCGGCTGGAGTATCCAATCGGGAAAGTGGTCTACCAGACGGACGGTTCGATGGGCCAAGTGCGATTCTCTCCAACCGGAGCCCTGCTGGGGTTCCTGGAGCTGTCGTCTCGTGCCTCTCCGAGTGGAGTCGTATCCGTAATCGACCGAGAAGACCACCGGAAGACTCTGACGCAAGAACTCCGGTTCTTGAGCGGCCTCGCATGGACGCCGCAGGGCCGGCATTTGGCGTTCTCAGGAGACACGAGCACGGGGTTGGGTGTCGTCACGGTCTCCGGGCAAACACGCGGCCTCGTGCGTCAACCCGGCAACATGTTGCTCAACGACATCTCCCGTGATGGAAGGGTGCTCGTCTCGGCTGGCCCTTTTGGTCGACGCGAGATTGTGACGTCCGTCGATGGAGGGAGAATCCGCAACGTATCGTGGTTTGACCGGTCGGCGCCAGCAGACTTGTCCTCCGACGGCCGGTCCCTTCTCTTCTACGAGTTCGGTGCGGGAGTCGCGCTGCGGAACGAGACGTACCTACGTCGACTCGACGGATCCGACCCCAAGCATCTCGGCGACGGAAGGGCAATGGCCTTGTCGCCTGATGAGAAGTGGGCGCTCGTTTCGCTCGACGAGCCTGCTCCGCACCTGCGCCTGCTCCAGACGGGCGCGGGCCAGTCCCGCGACCTTCCCGGCGGAAGCGTTTACCTGTATCACTGGGCTTTCTGGTCTCCCGACGGGAAGACCATCGTGTTCGCGGCGGAGGAGAAGAATCGTCCCCCGCGAACGTACCTCCAGAGCGTGGACGGCGGACCACCCCGTCCCTTGGGCGATGAGGGGCTGCGCCTCTCTGTGGCCTCCCCCGATGGAAAGCGGTTCGCCGGCACGACGCTGGACGGTCGGGCGGTTGTCTTGTCCGCCGAGGGGAACGGACGGGATCCACAGCCGATCGCGGGCGTCGAGCCGGGTGAGTTCCTGGTGCAGTGGAGCGCCGATGGCAAGGCCATCTACGTTCGAGGCACCGAGGAAAATCCGATAACCCTCTACCGCCTCGACCTCGAGACGGGGAAGCGCGCACTCTGGAAACAGCTCCATCCGGAGCAGGAGGCCGGTCTCCTGGAGTTCGGGGCCGGGCCGCGAGGCGTCTGCATGACCCGCGACGGCCGCTCCGTCGTCTATTCCTATTGGACGGTCCAGCGCGACCTCTATCTGGCCGAGGGGCTCCAGTCTCGCTGGCAGTGATCTGACGTCATGACGTTGCGTGCGGGGGCGCGAGTGGGGCCCTACGAGGTGCAATCTCCCTTGGGTGCGGGAGGCATGGGGGAGGTGTACCGGGCGCGGGACACGAGGCTGGAACGCTCGGACAGGAACTGGTACGCGTACGAGTACCGGGAGCCGGCTCAACAACCTCTATCTGGCAGAGGACTCAAGTGACCGGGGTGGCACCGCCGACTTTCGTCTCTTCCGATGGGACGCGGCAAGTAGATCTGTACGTGGTCGAGACCCTGCAATCCCACTGGCAGTGACTCTGTCCGGACGCTTGGGAGTTCCTTAGGAAAATCCGATTTGACAGGCCCCCTCGATGAGCGTACGAGTGAGCCAGTAATAGCGAGGAGACTCCAATGAAGAAGCTGTTTTTGGCGGGTCTCGGGGCCGTGCTGTTTCTGCTCGGTCCTGCCGCCGCCCTGGCGTGCGGGGACAAGTTTGTGGTTCTCGGCCGGGGGGCACGCTACGGTCGCGGTGTTTCGAAGTACCCGGCGTCCATTCTCATCTACATGAATCCGGCGTCGCACATGCCGGCCGCGGCCAAGGAGTTCAAACTGGAGGCAACGCTCAAGGCGGCGGGCCACAAGACCCGGGTCGTCGAAAGCTCCGCCGCCATGGAGCAGGCCCTCGCTTCGGGCAAGTACGACATCGTCCTGGCGGACATCGCCGACACCCCGGACGTCCAAAAGGACGCGGCATCGGCGGCCTCGAAGCCATCCGTCGTCCCGGTTCTCTACAAGCCCACGCCGGCGGAGCTTGCGGCCGTCGAGAAGAAGTACGGCTGCCTCATCGCACCCGCCTCGAGCCGCAACGCGGACCTCTTGCCGGTCCTTGACCAGGCGATGCAGAGCCGGGCCAAGGGGACCGGGGTCCGCTGCGAGACAGGCACCTAACGCTCGCCGCGTGAGCGGACGAAGCCATGAGACGGCAAGCCGTTTCCCTCGCTGCGACGGGAGGACTTGTCTGTCTCCAGGCGCTTGCGGGTTCGTTGCAGGCGCAGTCATGGCTGCCGCCGGCGGGAGAAGGCTACTTCTCTCTGGGTTATGGGAACACCTTCGCCACGGACCACTACCTCGGGACTGCGGCGAACCCCGGCGACAACGTCGAGACGAACCGCGGACACATGCGCTCCCAATTCGTTACCGCGGCGATCGGTTACGGGATCACCGACCACCTCGAGCTCGCCGTCGGCCTTCCCTTCGCGAGTGGCAGATGGTATCCGGCGGGCGGAATCGGCGCCCCGCACCCCGGCAGTAACGCGGACAACGGCGACTACCACGGAGCCTTTCAGGACTTTCGCATCCAGGCGCTCTATCAAGTCGTTCGAGAACCCGTCGCTCTCACGCCCTTTGTCGCGGCCGTCATCCCGAGCCACAGCTACACTTACCTGGCCCACTCCGCGATCGGACGTGACCTCCATGAATACCTGGTCGGAGTCAATTTCGGAAGCGGTCTCGATCGCCTTCTCCCGGGCGGTTATGTCCAGGCGATGTATTCCTACGCCTTCGTCGAGCGGGTGCTGGACATCCATCACGACCGTAGCAACGCCGCCCTGGAGCTCGGGTACTTCGTCACGCCTTCCCTGGGCGCGCGATTCCTCGCGACCGGCTTCTACACGCACGGCGGTCTGTCGTTTCGGCAGCCTTCCGACCTCGGCCCTGGGTCTCTCTCCAATCCCATCTTCGTCCACCATGACCAGATCGGTCACGAGTCAGGCATAAGCCTGGGCGGGGGTTTGTCTTACGCTCTGACGGGCTCTGTGGACGTCTACGCGACGTACATGCGGACGGTCCTGGGGCACCTCGGAGTCAGGATCGAGCACGGGATTGCCTTTGGCTTCAGCTGGGGTTTTTCGCCCAAGCAGGTGGCGCGAGGGATGTTCGGGCCGCGGAGCGTGGGCGGCGAGCCTGCGGTCCAGCCCTGAAGGCACCGCGGTGAGGCGTGACGGAAGGCTCGCGGGGGTGGCGTCGGCGCTTTTCGTCATCACTCTCGCCTCGCGGGCGTCCGCTCTCGACATCGGGGCCGTCGCTCCGGACTTTCACATTCGTACGCTCGACGGACAGGAGGTCTGGCTCGCCGAAGCCGAGAAGTCGCACCGCGCCATCGTCGTGCTCTTCCTCTCGACGATCTGCCCCTACTCCAACTACTACAACGACCTGATCCGAGACATGGCGGTCGAATTCGACAAGAAGGGAGTGCTCTTCATCGGGATCAACTCCGGCCGGATCGAGACGGCCGAGGAGGCCCGAACGCACGCCCTGGAGCACGGCCACACGTTTCCGATCGCGAAGGACCCGCAGAATCTCGTGGCGGAACGTCTCGGCGCGCGGCGCACGCCCGAGGTCTTCGTCCTCGATGCCTCCGGACGCCTCGTTTATCATGGCCGAGTCGCTTCGAAGATCTCCTCGCCCGACTTGAAGAACGCCCTCGACGCACTGCTCGCAGGCCGTCCGGTGAAGCCCGCCGAGACCAAGGCCTTCGGCTGTGCGATTCCGAGAGGGTAGCGCACAGCCCTCGCGGGACGCGCTGCCGTTCGCACCGCGACTCGATCGGGGATAATCGAGGCGTGCCCCCGACTGAATCGACGGGGTTCCGGCGAGTCCTGTTCCACGGGCGGCCGGCCGTGGAGCCGCTCTCGCTTCTGGCGAGCGAGGCGATCGAGGCGAGACCCTTCCGACCGGAGTCTTTCGGACTCGCCGATGACGAGATCGGAGTCTTGCTCTTCGACGACTCGCTCGAGGCCGCGGTGGGCGAACCGCCTCCGCCGGAGCTCTCGGCCGGGGCCGACCGCTTCGGTGTTCTGGTTCTGGGCGAGGAGCCGCGCCGCGCGGATCCGTTCTGGACGGCGCGCACCTTCTTCTCGCTGCCAAAGGACGCGGGGCCGCCTCACATCGCCCGCGCCGTCCGGTCGCTTTTCCGAGTCCTGGAAGACCGCGCTCACTCGGCCCGCACGCGGCGCTCGCTGTCGGACCGGACCGTGGAGATCCGGGCTCTCGTCGATGTCGGCGTGGCGCTCTCGGCGGAGAGCGACCCCGAGCGCCTGCTCGAGCTGGTCTTGTCGAAAGCACGAGCGCTGACGCATGCCGACGCCGGGAGTCTGTATCTGATCGAGCGGTCGGAAGGGGGGTCGACCCTCCGATTCGCGCTTGCCCAGAACGACTCGGTTCGGTTCGAGTTTCAGGAGGGCACCCTCCCGCTCGACGACTCCTCGATCGCGGGCTTCGTGGCGCGAAGCGGAGAGCCGCTCAACCTCCCGGACGTCTCCCGCCTGCCCGAGGGGGCGCCCTATCGCTTCGACTCCACCTTCGATCGCCGGCACGGCTATCGGACCCGATCCATGCTCGCGGTGCCGATGCGGACCCCGCAGGGCCGCGCGATCGGGGTGCTCCAGCTCCTGAACCGAAAGTCGCGCGTGGCGCCGCGGGGCGGTGTCACCGGAGTCATCCGCGTGGAAGTCGTTCCGTTCGGGGAGGAGAGCGTCGATCTGGCCCGCTCGCTCGCCGCGCAGGCGGCGGTGGCGGTGGAGAACCGGCGCCTGACGGAGCGGGTGCGGCGCCTCCTCGAAGACTTCGTCGGAGCCAGTGTCACGGCGATCGAGCAGCGCGACCCCGCGACCGCCGGCCACTCCGAGCGGGTGGCGACACTCACGGTGGCCCTGGCGCAGGCGGCCGACCGGGCGGACTCGGGTCCCTACGCGGCGCTGCGCATCGGACGGGAAGAGCTCCGCGAGCTGCGGTACGCCGCGGTTCTGCACGACTTCGGAAAAGTGGGTGTGCGCGAGGAGGTGCTCGTCAAGGCGCGGAAGCTCCCTCCGCGGGCGAGGGAGCTCGTCCGCGCGCGCGTGGATCAGGCGATACTGTCGGCCGCCGCGGAGATCTGGGAGAGAGCGGCGCGCGAGGGACTCCGGCAAGAGCAGGTGGCCGAGGAGCTGGCTCGGCGGCGAGGGGCGCTCGAGCGGGTCTGGCAGGTCGTCCTTCGCGCGGACGAGCCGGCCGTGCTGGCCGAGGAGATCGGCGCGGAGGTGGCGCGCCTCACCGAGATGACCTACCGGGACGCTTCGGGCCGGCTGCGTCCCTTGGTCGAGCGCGAGGAGATCGGGCTTCTGTCGATTCCGCAGGGAAGCCTCTCCGCCCGCGAGCGGGTGGAGATCGAATCGCACGTCAGTCAGACGTTTCGGTTTCTTTCGAAGATCCCGTGGACCGAGGACCTCTCCCGCGTGCCGGACTGGGCCCACGCCCACCACGAGAAGCTGGACGGCTCGGGCTATCCGCGGGGCCTCTCCGCACCGGGAATCCCGACTCCCGTGCGCATGCTCACGATCTCCGACATCTACGACGCGCTGGCCGCGCGAGATCGCCCCTACAAGAAGGCGGTGCCGAGCGCCCAGGCCTTGGACATCCTGCGCGGGCAGGCAGAGGGCGGGTTGCTCGACGCCGCGCTTCTCGAGATCTTCATCGCCGGGCGCGTGTACGAGCGGATCGCCGACTCGAGAGCCTGACGGCGCCGGCGGCCGAGCCGCGGGTCCGCGCAATCCGGGTTAAGATTCGGCGAAATCCATTGGCCCCCGAGAATCAAACGACTCCGGCTCAGTTTGCCCTGCTGATCCAGGCAGCGGGGACACTGCTCCTCTTTCTGCTCTTCCTGTTGCTGTATCGCAAGATCCGCCGGCGGGCCTTCCTGGACTGGATCGCTTCGTGGGCATTCCTGTTCGCCGGCCTTTCGCTCCAGTTCTCGCTGCATGGTCGAGCCGAGGCGAACCGCGCGCTTTATCTGCTCATGAACGCGGCCCTGCTCGGGCACGTCTTCTTTCTCCTGCGCGGAACGCGTCGCTTTCGAAATCCGGCGGCGCGATCGAGCGCGCTCGAGCTCCTCTGGGTCGTGCCCGTGGGGGCCGTGGCCTGGTGGGTGTCCACCTCAGCCGAATCGGTCCAGCTGGCGGCCGCCCCGACGGCGCTGCTACGCGCCGCGGCCTACATCCTGACGGCGATCTGGTTCGCCGTCACGCCCGGCTCCGCGGCCGGGCGCATCTTCCTGTCGATTTCGTTCCTGCTCTGGGCGGCCGAGCGGGCCGTCTCGGGTCTGGGCATCCTGCACTTCGGCTCGGTCGCGGACCTGCCCTCCTGGCTCCAGTACCTCGGGTTTGCGGGGATGTTCCTGGAAATGATGATCGCCGTGGGGATCATCGTCCTGCTCTTCGAGGCCACGCAGGCGCGGCTGGCGGCGGAGATGGAGGCCCTCGTTCAATCCGAGCGGGAATTGAAAGAGATGGGAGTGCGCGACCCCCTGACGGGGCTCTACAACCGCCACCACTTCAACGACGTGATCCGGCGCGAGCTCGCGAATGTGCGCCGATATGGCACGGAACTCTCCGTCCTGCTCGTGGACGTCGACCGGTTCAAGGAGATCAACGACGTCAAGGGGCATGGGGTCGGCGACGAGGTGCTCCGCTTCGTGGCCAACTACCTGACGACCTGTATCCGCGAGTCGGACTTCGTGTTTCGTTGGGGCGGGGACGAGTTCCTGCTCCTCTTGCCGCGCACCGACGAGGGCTCCGCGGCGCAGAAGGCCGAGGAGCTCGCCCGCAAGCTCCCGAAGATCCCCGGCACGGAGGGCCTGCACCCGTCGCTTTCCGTGGGATGGGCCACGCACCGGATGGCCGCCGAGTTCCCCGCGACCCTGGCGCTGGCGGACCAGCGCATGTACGAGATGAAGGTCAAGGGGAAGCGAGAGCGAGCCGCGCGAGAGCGGGATCTGGGGCTTCTCTGAGGAGGCGATAGACGCCGCGCGCCGGCAGCCCCATCACGTTTGTGAAGGAGCCGGACACCGACTCGATGAACCGGGCCCCGAGGCCCTGGACCGCGTAGGCCCCCGCCTTGTCGACGGGCTCGCGCGTGGCGACGTACCAGTCGACCTCCTCGTCGTCCATCGGCGCGATCCGCACGCGGCTCTGCTCGAGGAGCTCCCTTCCCGGGTCGGCTCCCCGGCGGAGCCGCAGGGCCGTGACGACCTGGTGCTCCTGGCCCGAGAGTTGGCGGAGCATCCGTGCGGCGTCGGCGGCGTCGGCAGGCTTTCCCAGGATCTCCCCGGCGAGGAAGACCAGCGTGTCGGCCGCCAGCACCCAGGATTGCGGATGCCGTGCCGCCACTTGGGCCGCTTTCTCGGCCGCGAGCCGCGAAGCCGCGCGCTGCGCCGTCTCGCCGACGCCGACCTTCTCCTCGACGTTAGGCGGATCGACCGTGAACGGAATTCCGAGCCCGGTCAGGATCTCCGCGCGTCGCGGAGACTCCGAGGCAAGGACCAGAAGGGTGTCCGGCATCGCGCGCGAGCTTATCGTGCCTTGTGGATGCGGATACGAGATACGAGATACGAGATACGAGATGCGAGATGGGGGATGGGGCTACGGGTAGTAGCCGCTCAGGGTCCTCGTCACGAGGTTGGTCGGCTCCACTTTCACCTCGACCTTTCGCCACCGGTCCTTGCTCTGGGTGTTGGAGGAGTAGTAGGTGAGCAGGTACTGGCTGCGAAGCTCGTCGTTGATCTGCCGGTAGACCGATTCGAGGTGCTTGACCGAGTCGATCATGAAGGTCTGGCCGCCGGTGATCTGGGCGAGCTTGGTCAGCTTGTACTTGACGTCGAGCTCCGCGGTCGGGATCTTCAGGCCGACGGCGTAGATGGCGATGCCCGACTTCTTGACGTACTCGAGCAGCGTGTCGTAGTCGAACTTGGAGGAGGTGTCCTTTCCGTCGGAGAGGATGACGAGGGCCTTCTTGCCCTTGACTCCGGTGAACTGGTAGAGACCGTACACGATCGCGTCATAGAGCGCGGTCGATCCCTCCGCGCGAAGCCCGCCGAGCGAGCGGTAGAGCTTGTCCTTGCGGTTGGTCAGCTTGGAGAGGATGTAGGGCTCGCTGTCGAAGGAGATCGTGAAGGCGCGATCCTTCTGTCCGATCGAGTAGTCGAGGAAGCTGATGGCCGCCTGTTGGGCCTCGGGCAGGGACTCGAGCATCGAGGCCGAGGTGTCGACCAAGACGCCCAGCGAGAGCGGGACGTTCTTGACGTACTCGAAGGACTCCACCTTCTGCTGGACGCCGTCCTCGAACACCTTGAAGTTGGTGGCCTGCAGCCCCGCGATCGGGTGCCCGCTCTTGTCGGTCACGGCCGTGTACAACTCGACGGCGTCGACCGAGACCTCGGAGATGTAGGCCGGCGCGTTGACGTAGCGGACGTCCTCGGCCACCGTGCCGTCTTCGAGCGTGCCCACGACGCGGACGTAGCCGAGTGACTTCGTGTCGCGCAGGTTGATCGTCTGCTCCCAGGGAGCCTGGTAGAGAGTCGCGACACGCGTTTCGTTCGAGTAGAACTCGACCTTCTGGAGGGCCTTGCCCTCGGGCACCGCCACGGCCGCGGTGACGTTGGTGGGTCCGGTGGCCTTCGCCCCCTTCTCCGGCGACAGGATCCGCACCCGGAACACCTCGCGCCCCTCGTTGACGATGTACTCGTCCTCTCCGACCGCCCGTCCGTTGGGCCCGTAGGCCACGACGCGGATCACCTGTTTTCGCGGCAGGGGCCCGAGATTCAAATCGGCGTCGAAGGGGGGCCGCGTGCGGGTCATCACCTTCGCGCCGTTCAAGTAGAAGTCCACCGCCGTGATCCCCTCCGCCGTCTTCGTCTCGAAGCGTTGGAGTCCGGTGGCGATTTCCCTGGCGATCGGAATGAGCGCGATCGCCGAAGGCAGCAGCCCCGCCTCCTTGGTCTTGGCGATCGCGGAGCGTCCTTCCGCCCGCGCCGCGGCTTCGATCGGCGGCGGGGCATCGGGGTGGTCGGGCACCGTGAGGTTCTCCGTGATTCGCCCCTCGGCGTTCTGGTTGCCGTCGGAGACCTTCAGGATCAGCCGGTACTGGCCCGGGTAGAGGTAGCGGCGCACGGTGAGCGGAATCTTCTCGCCGCCGACTTCCTCGGTTGGGATGTCGAACCGATACTTGAAGTTGTCGATCAGCCGGTCGTCCTTGGCCACCTCTCCGATCACGTCGACGTTGTAGAAGACCTCCTCGCCCAGCTGCCGCGACTTCAGGTCCGCGCGCGGCACGAGAAGCGAGAGATCCACGCCGATCTTGTTGGCGCGCTCGTCGGGGAAGCGGATGAGCTTCGTGACGCCGAGGTTGGTGGCGTTGGCGGCCAGGTCGGTGGTCATCGAGAGGATCTGGTCCACGCCCTCGGTCTCGACCGTCGGCGGCTGGAAGAGCGCCGAGGCGCCCGCCATCGAGAGCGCGCCCGAGCCCAGGACCGCGGCCGAATAGCTCATGGCTTGCTGCACCGTTCGGTAATCGGGGCATTTCGTGATGTCGACCTGGCGGCCCGGGTTGGTCATCATCCCGCCCCCGACGAGCACCGAGAGCCCGTCGACCGGAAGCCACAGCTTGTAGTCGCCCAATCCATACTGCCGGTAGAAGAGCAGGTAGACCTTGCTCTTCAAGGCCTCGATGCGCTCGTAGTACCAGATCTGCAGCGGAACGAAGACGCCCTCGCAGTCGACTCGAACCAGCGCGTCGGGAGCGCCGTTGAGCAGGAAGATCTTCGCCATCTCCGAGTGCAGGTTGGGAAACTGCTCCTTGGCGAGCTGGTAACGCTGCGTGTAGACCGCCTGGAAATCCGTGCGCAACCCGCGAGGGTCGATCGACCGCCGCTTCCAGAAGGCCTCGATGAACTTGTTTCTCTGGAGGTCGTCACCGATCTCCAGGAAGACCTCCCGCTCGTCCTCGGTGATGATCAGGTCCACCAGTTCCAGGAAGTCGCGGTACTTCTGGGGAAGCGCGGCGGTCAGCGTCTGCATCTCCTTCTTCGAGAGCTTGCGACGCGCCGCGGCCGGCGTGGAAGCCGCCGAACCGGCCGCCGGCGCTGCCGGCTTGCCTGCCGTTTGGCCCGCGGCCGGAGGGGCTCCGAAGGCAGCCGGGGCCGCGGGCTTGCTCGCCGTGTCGGGAGCGGGCGTCGATCCCGACGGTCCCTCGACACCGATCTTCTTGGCGTTGGGATCCGACGAGCTCGCCGAGCGCTGCTTGATCGAATCGATGCCCTCGATGGGAACCTCGGCGGGAGCGAGGAGCTGACCGATCTCCATCTGTCCGCCAGCCTTCGAACCCTGTCGCGAGGAGGCCTCGGTCCATGCCTGGTACACGTCGCAGGCATAAGGACAGACCGGTCCGAAGCACGGGTCCATCGTCTGCGGATGGCAGTCGCGGCTCATCTCGGCGAAGGTCTTGCGGCACGAGCCCGGCGCGAAGATCTCGCTTTCCGGCGTGCCGACGACCCAGAGCCGCCGCGGATCCACCGGCGTCCGCCGGTAGAACAGGTAGCGGCGTGTCTGGAAGCCGAGCGCCCCCTGAATGTTGTAGGTCCAGATCTCGAGCCCGTCGCGAAACGTCCGGTCGCACCCCTCGACCTTCTTCAAGTCGGCCGGCTCGCCGTACCGGAGCACCATCCGGGCCGCGTCGTTGGGCCAGCGATCGTACTGGCTGTCGGCCAATCGGCGGAGCTCTTCGTAGCGGGACCGATACCCGGGTCCGAGCGGCGGCTGCAGGTTGTCCCGCTCGCGGCGCTTCCAGAACTCCTGTTTGAACGCCTCGCGCTCGTACGGCTCCGTCAGCTCGAGGAACGCCTTCTTCTCCCGGTCCAGGATGATCGGCGCGACGAAGTCGAGCCACTGGCGTTCTTCTTCCGGCAGCGCGGCCAGACGTTGCTTCTCGCTGAGAGCCGGGGCGGCCTTGCCCGGGCTCGCGGCTTCCTGGTCCGGCGCGGCGGCGAGGCCGGGGACGGTCGCGGCGAGAAGGAGCGCGGCGAGAAGGAGCGGATGAGGAGCCCTGGAGCGCACCGGTTCTGATCCTAACTCTCTCGTTCGCGCCGCTTATTCCTTCATCCAAGTTTTACGCCGGACTCGATCGGAGCGATAATCATTCGAGCGAGCGGCGGGGCGGCGGAAGACTCGAAAATCGAATGATCTATTTGGATAACAACGGGTCCACAAAATTGGACCCCGAGGTTCGTGCGGCAATGGAGGGGGCGCTCGACCTCTGCGGCAACCCGTCCTCGATCCACGCGGAAGGGCGGCGGGCCCGGCGCGCCGTGGAGGAAGCTCGAGAAGAAGTCGCGCTTCTCATCGCGGCGCGGCCGGAGGAGATCTTCTTCACCTCCGGCGGCACCGAGTCCAATGCGATGGCGATCTTCGGCGCCGCGGCGGGGAGTCCCGGACGCCTCGTTCGCAGCGGCGCGGAGCATCTCTCGGTGCGCGAGCCTTTCGCGCGGCTCGAGGGAGGCGGCTACGCTCAGGTCGTGGTGAATCCCGAGGCATCCGGTTTTCTGGATGCCGAGCGGGTTGCTTCGGCGATCGACGGCGCGACGCGTCTGGTTTCCGTCATGCTCGCCAACAACGAATACGGAGGGCTCTATCCCGTCGAGCCGATCGCGGCCCGATCGCGGGGGGTTGGCGCGCTGTGCCACAGCGACGCGGTCCAGGCCGCCGGCCGAATCCCGATCGACGTCGGAAGGCTCGGCGTCGATCTGCTCTCGATTTCCGCGCACAAGATGCATGGCCCCAAGGGGGTCGGGGCGCTCTTCGTGAGGCGGGGAACGAAGCTCGAGCCCCGGACGCCGGGTGGCGGGCAGGAGAGAAGGATGCGCGCGGGAACCGAGAACACGCCCGGTATCGTTGGCTTCGGCGTGGCGGCGCGCCTGGCACGCGAGCGGCTCGCCGCCGACGCCCCGGCCGTCGAGCTTCTTCGCGACCGGCTCGAGCGCACCATCCTCGACCGCGTTGCCGGCGCGCGCGTCATCGGCGTCGAGGCGCCTCGCCTGCCGAACACCGCCGCGATTTTCTTCGAAGGGACTTCGGGGGAGACCCTGGCCATTCGCCTGGATCTCGAGGGAATCGCGGTCTCGGTCGGAAGCGCGTGCTCCTCCGGAACGACGGCTCCTTCGCCGGCTCTGCTCGCGCTCGGCCTTCCCCGATCCGACGCGCGGAGCGTGGTGCGTCTCTCGCTCTCGCGTTTCACGACGGAGGCCGAGGTGGACGAGGCCGCGCGGCGGATCGCCGCCGCCGTCACCGCCGTGCGCGAATCCTCTCTTCCGTCACCGGCGCTGGCGCACGCTTGATAAAGAGGCCGACCGAGACTCCATGATCATCGTCTGCGACTCCTGTCTGACGCGCTACCGCTATGACGAGGCGCGTTTTGCGGGCCGTCGTGTCAAGAAGGTGCGGTGCACGAAGTGTCTCTCCGTCTTCGAGGTGGAAAATCCCGCCCTCGCCGGGGCTGCGGGGACTCTGCGCGAAGGGGTGGAGGAGACCTACACGCGTCTGGCCGAGGAGACCGGCGGCAGCAAGCCCGCGGGCGCGGAAACGCCGCGCAAGCCGCTGCCTGCTGCCGGCGCGTCCCGACCGGCAGGCGTGCCGCTCGCGCTGCCCGCTGATGCGAAGCTGTCCCTGGCTGTGATCGCCGGTCCCGCGGCGGGCACGATCTTTCCGATCGAGACGCCCCGCGTCGTCATCGGGAGGCAAGACGCCGACATCGTCCTCGAGGACCCGGAGATCTCCCGAAACCACAGCGCGATCGAGGTGTCCGGTGAGAGCGTCACGCTGATCGACCTCCAGTCCACCAACGGCACATTCATCGGAGAAGAGGCGATTCGCGAGGCGCCGCTCTCCAACCAGCAGGAGTTTTCCATCGGCGGGTCGACGCTGATGCTGATCGTGACGAGGCCATAGCCGACGACGAACGAGATACGAGATACGAGATGCGGGATACGAGATGAAGAAGTAAGAAGTAGCGGACATCTCATCGCCTATCCCACATCCCGTATCCCGTATCCCGTATCCGCATCTCGTATCTCGTATCCCGCATCCCGCATCCCGCATCTGAATCCAATACCGACTCACGTACAATTCGGCCATGCGCATCGCGGTGGCCATGTCGGGCGGAGTGGACTCCTCCGTTGCCGCGCTCCTGCTCCACGAGGCGGGCCACGAAGTCGTTGGGCTCTCGATGCAGCTGTGGGACCATTCGGCCGAGACCGGCCGTTCGGGGCGCTGCTGCACGCTGGAGGATCTCTCCGACGCGCGCCGCGTCGCGTGGGCTCTCGGCATTCCGCACTACGTTCTGAATCTCGAAGAGGAATTCCGCCGCGATGTCGTTCGTCCCTTCGTGTCCGAATACCTCGCCGGAAGAACGCCAATCCCGTGCGCCGCTTGCAACAGCCGGGTCAAGTTCGCGACTCTCTGGGAGAGCGCGCGACAGATGGGGTGCGAAGCAGTGGCGACGGGACACTACGTGCGTTCGGAGAGGGACGCCTCCTCCGGCCGGTCGGTGCTCAAGAAGGGCGCGGACCCGCGCAAAGACCAGTCCTATTTCCTGTGGGATCTGACCCCGGAGCAGCTCGAGGCGGCGCGGTTTCCCGTCGGAGATCTCACGAAGGAGCAAGTCCGTTTCCACGCGCGCCGGGCGGGCCTGCCCACGGCAGACAAGGAGGAGAGCCAGGAAATCTGCTTCGTCCCTCGCGGAACTCGGACCGGAGACTTCGTCGAGCGACAAGCGGAGCCCCTGGGCCTTCGGCTGCCCGTGCGGACGGGAACCGTGGAGAGCGCCTCGGGGGAGCGACTCGGCTCGCACGCCGGGCACTACCGTTTCACGATCGGGCAGCGCCGCGGCATCGGCGTCGCGTCCGCGGAACGGCTCTACGTGCTGCGCGTGGACGCGGCCGAGAACCGGGTCGTGGTGGGTCGCGAGGAGGAACTGGAGACCCGCGAGGCCCGCGTCGAGGGGCTGCGTCTCCTGGGTGGCTCCGCGAAAGGGGCATTCCGGGCGGGAGCGCGGGTTCGGCATCGGGCGGCGGAGGTGGCGGCCACGGTCGTGCCGGAGACCGGGGGCGCGGCGCGCGTCCTCTTCGAGGGCCCGGTGCGGGCCGTGACGCCGGGGCAGTCGTGCGTCTTCTACGACGGGGACGTCGTGCTCGGGGGAGGAATCCTGGTCGAGACGGATCAGTTGGTCGGTTCACCGCCGCCGGCGACGGCCACCGGTGTCGGGAAATCCGACCGGATCTCTCCGAAGTTGCGCTCGTAGACCTGAATGTTCTGCAGGAGCGCTTGTGCGATCTGCTTGGCGTGGTAGGGCGTCGTCAGGATCCGGCTCATGACCTTCACGTCGGTCCGGCCGGGGACAACGCGCCCGAAGTCGATCACGAACTCCGTCGGATTGTGAAGGATGTTGGCGAAATTGATGTAGCACCCTTCGGCGGTGGTCTCATCGATCGTGACCTTGAAGGGGACGGGCTTCGGGTCGCTCATGGCGGCGCCTCCGGCCAGGGATTGTAGTGGACGCCGCGTCGGTTGGAAGTGAAAGAGAGTGAGAAGCTGATGCGCCAGGCCGCCGTGTTGATTGCCGCCCTGCTAGCCGCAGCGCCACTTGCCGCCCAGGCAGGCCTCGGGTCGGATACGCAACAGTTTTCCTCGAGCCGCAACCCGTACGTGGTCAAGGGCGATCAGGCGTACTCGCGGCGCCAGGAGGGCCGCATCGGCGCGGTCGCCGACGGGCGCCCGATCGCGGAAGCGATCGCGGCCTACCAGACCGCAGCCGAGGCCGCCGACAACCTCGAGGCGCGTTGGAAGCTCCTGCGTGCCTTCTATTTCAAGGGGGTGTACACGGGCCTGGACCCCGATTCGCGCCTGGCCGTTTTCGTTCGCGCCCGCCACGTGTCGGAGGATCTGCTCGCGATCCTCGCGCGCAAGGCCGGCCGCCACGATTGGCCGGATCTGGGAAGTCTGCCGCCGGCCTCCCGCGCGGAGTTGCTCGGTCGAAGCCCCGATGCCGCTCCGTCCTTCTATTGGGCCGCGGCTTGCGTGGGACAGTGGGCGCTGTCGGTCGGCAAGATCCAGGCGGTCACCGCGGGCGCGGCCGAGTTCATTCGCGACAACGCCGCGACGGTGATCGCGATCGATCCCCAGTTCGAGGACGGCGGAGGCTATCGCGTGCTCGGGCGGCTTCATGATGAGGCGCCCGAGATTCCGTTTCTGACCGGGTGGGTCTCGCGCGAGGAAGCGCTCAAGAACCTGCGTCTGGCGGTCTCGATCGACGGCAAGAACTTCGCGAACCGGCACTTCCTGGCGGAGGCACTGGCCAAGGGCACGCCGGCGGAGGTCGCCGAAGCGATCGCCATCGAGGAAAAGCTGCTCAAGGACGGCCCGTCCCCGCAGCACCTGGTCGAGGATCTCTTCGTTCAGGAGCAAGCGCGAGCGGACTTGGAGAAGTGGCGCAAAGGCGACAAGAGCCAATCGTGATTCCGGCAGAGGCGAAGAGGACCCTGGCCCTTCTCCGGGTCACGTCTCCGGGTTCGGCGCCTTCCTGACCCAAGGTCGCCCCGGGAGCTTCGCGAGCATCTGTGCGGCGGTCAGGCCGCTGACCGGGTGCCGCCACGACGGCGCAATTTCCGCGAGCGGCGCCAGGGCGAACCGGCGCTCGGGCAGCCGCGGGTGGGGCAGGATCGGCTCGCCTTCCCGAACGATGCCCCCGAGGTCGAGCAGGTCGATGTCGATGACGCGCGGCCCATTGGGGAAAGTGGGGACCCGGCCGAGCCGCCTCTCGAGGCGTTTCACGCTCGTCAACAGGGACGCCGGCGTTCCGGACCACGAGATCGTCACCACGGCATTCCAGAAGGCAGGCTGGGCGGCATAGCCGACCGGCTCGGAAAGGTAGAAGGAGGAAACCCGGAGCACCTTCGCGAGTTTTGAGATCCCGGTCAGCGCCGCAAGGAGGTTGGCGCGGCGATCTCCGAGGTTCGATCCGAGGCCGAGGTAAGCGGCGCGCGGCGAGGGCCCGCGGCTAGAACTCCTCCTCTTCCTCGACCCGCGATTCGACTTCGCCGAGCTCCTCGGTCTCGTCGAGGTCGTCTTCGTCGACGGCGACCTCTTCCTCTGCGGCTTCCTCACCAAACTCGCTCGCGCTCTCCTCGGGAATGGGCTCCATCAGAATCGACGAGCGCCGGGGCGGCCGCGGTGCCGGCGCCGGGGCATCGTCGGATCGGGCGTCCTTCTGGTTGGCGCCGCACTTCGGGCAGATCGCCTCGGGCTTGCCGAGGTTGTAGAACTTGGTCCGGCAGTTGTAGCACTCGTACTTCTTGCCGAGATCGGGCATTGCTCCCTCGAAAGGGGGCTCACCCTAGCACGCGACTTTTCGGTGGTCAATGGGAGCCGGTGCGCCGGGAAACGGGCGTCCGGGCGGAGCGCCGAGTCGGGTTGACGGCACGGAACGGATGCTAGGATCGAGCGGGTTGCGAATCGGAGAGCGGATTCCCGTCGCCTCGCTGACTCTTGCTGTTCTCGCGCTCTCCCTTGCCTCCCCGGTCGGCGCCCAGAGCCCGTTTTTCGGTCCGCGCGCGACCGGAATGGCGGGCGCGATGACGGCGGCGGTGGACGATGGCATGGCGCTCTGGATCAACCCGGCAGGACTCGCCCGCGACGCGCGCCTGGACGGAGAGCTCTACGGCAGCGCGGTGGCGACCGACGAGGGGCAGTTTCGAAGCATCGTCAACGGCCTCTCGGCGTCCGACCTCACCTCAGCGGCGGAGAACCCGGCCGAGGCGCTCGGCATCGTGGGACAGCTCGGGAGCCTGACGGAGCCCGGCACGGGTGTCGTCGGTTCGGGGTCCGTGGGCTTCGGCGTGGCCTGGAAGGGCTTCGCGTTGGGCATCGACGACACCGCCTACGCCGGCGTCTACCCTCACGTGGACTTCACGCACATCCAGCCCGGCAACGACCCCGCGACGAGCATCCTCTTCAACGAGACCGCGGTGCGTTCGGCCGGGCTGCAGGCGCGCGAGGCGCGGCTCGGTCTCTCCACGGGACTGCTCGAAAAGCTCCTGCTGGTCGGGGTGACCCTGCGGTTCATCAACGGCCGGACGACGTACTTGAGTCAGAGCGTCTTCGACGTCGACTACGGGAACCCCATGTCCGTCGCGCGGCAAGCGCTCGACAGCAACCCCGAGGACACGACCCGCTTCACCCTCGACGCGGGAGCGATGTTCAACGTGCTCGACGTGGCGCGCGTGGGCGTGGTTTCGACGGCGATCACGCAGCCGTCGTTCCCCGTTCAGCAAGACGCCGGCAACCCGGAGTTGGCCGGGGCGCCCGCCTCGCTGACCCTGCCCCGAACGCTGCGCGCCGGCGCGGAGGCGACCGTGATCGGTGTCGTCACCATTGCCATGGACGGGGACTTGATCCGCACGGCGACGCTCGTCCCGGGAGGCTATAGCCAGCAGCTCTCGACCGGAATCGAGGTTCGGCTTCCGCTCTTCGCGCTGCGCGCGGGGGCGTTCTACGACTTCGCGGCGCTCGACCCGCACTGGGCCTTCTCGGCCGGCTTCGGCCTCCTGTTGCCGGTCGTATCGGTGAGCGGCTCGATCGTGCTCTCGACCTATCAGGGGCTCTCTCTCGCTTCGGCGAACCAGCGCAACATCGGCGCCTCTCTCGGCGGGCGGGTTCGCTTCTAGGAGGCAAGCGCGTGAGTCCCTTTCGGGTGGTTTCCCGGGACACCGCCTCCTGCGCCCGCCGAGGGACTCTCGAGACACTTCACGGCGACATCGAAACGCCGTGCTTTCTGCCGGTGGGGACCCGCGGCGCCGTCAAGGGCGTGGAGTTCGACCGGCTGGAGGAGTGGGACTGCCGCGCCGTTCTCGCCAACACCTATCACTTGATGCTGCGGCCCGGCGTCGAGTTGATCCGCCGGGCCGGCGGGTTGCACGCCTTCATGGGCTGGCGGCGGGCGATCCTGACCGACTCGGGAGGCTTTCAGGTCATGAGTCTCGCCTCTCGCCGCCGGATCACCGAAGAGGGCGTCGAGTTCCGCGCGCCCGAGGACGGGAGTCGCCACTTCCTGACCCCCGAGCTCGCGATGGAGTTGCAGTCGGACTTCGCGGTGGACATCGCGATGGCCCTCGACGTGTGTCCCCCCTTTCCGGCCGAGCGGGACGAGGTCGCGCAGGCGGCAGCGATCTCTCGCCGGTGGGCGGAGCGCTCTCGCCGCGCCTTCGCGGGGCCCGGTCTTCTTTTTGGGATCCTGCAGGGGGGCACCCACGAGGATCTTCGGCGGGAGGCGGCTCCGCCGTTGGTCGAGCTCGATTTCGACGGTTATGCCATCGGGGGTGTGGCCGTTGGCGAGCCGAAGGAGGCGATCCGGCGGATCACCGGGTTTTCTGCCGGGCTGCTGCCCGAGGAGAGGCCTCGCTACCTGATGGGAGTCGGAACCCCGGCGGACCTGCTCGAGTCCGTGCGCGCGGGAGTGGATCTGTTCGACTGCGTTCTCCCGACGCGGCACGGCCGCATGGGGCACGCCTACACGGGTCGCGGAGAGGTCACGATCAAGCACGAGCGCTTCAAGGAGGACCTGTCGCCGCTCGACCCGGAATGCGCCTGCCGCGTCTGCCGGCGCCACTCCCGCGCTTACCTGCGGAATCTCTTCGTGCTGAAAGATTTCTCGGCCCCGATGCTCCTGTCCCTGCACAACGTGTTCTTCTACCTCGCGTGGATGAAGCGCATCCGCGACGCGATCGCCGCCGGCACCCTCGTCTCGTTGGCGGCGCCGCCGGAGGAAAAGCTTCCGGAGGGCGCGTGAGGCTCGACGCTTCGTGTCGCTAGCCGCAGCGACCTGCTAGGATCGCGCGCGGAGGGCGACCGTGAAGCTCAAGATCAACGGAACCGTCAGAAACGTGGACGCCCCGGATGACATGCCGCTGCTCTGGGTCTTGCGCGACTTGCTCGGCTTGACCGGGACCAAGTACGGCTGCGGGGTGGCCCAATGCGGAGCGTGCACCGTGCACGTGGACGGCGACGCGGTGCGGTCCTGTTCCATGTCGGTCTCGGAAGTGAAGGGTCGCTCCGTCACGACCATCGAGGGACTCGGTACCGCGGGCCTGCACCCGGTGCAGCGCGCCTGGATCGAGGCCGACGTCGTCCAGTGCGGCTACTGTCAGCCCGGGCAGATCATGGCGGCCGCGGCGCTCTTGAGGGTGAAGCCGAAACCGAGCGACAGCGACATCGACGACGCCCTTTCGGGAAACCTCTGCCGGTGCGGCACGTACCAGCGGATCCGGGAGGCCGTTCACCGGGCTGCTGCCATCGCGGCGCCGGGAGGCAAGTCGTGAGCGCGCGGAAGGGTCCCTCCCGCCGCGAATTCCTGAAGACCTCGGCCGGCCTCGTCATCGGCTTCGCGGTGGTGCCGAAGACGAGGCTCCTCGCCCTCCAGCAGCCCGGAGCCGCGCGGCCGCTGCCGCCGCCGAATGCGTTCCTTCGCATCGGCGAGGATGACACGGTGACCGTCCTGCTCGCGCACTCGGAGATGGGGCAGGGGATCTGGACGACGCTTCCGATGATGATCGCCGAGGAGCTCGAGTGCGACTGGTCGAAGATCCGCGTCGAGACCGCGCCGGCGGCGCCGGTCTATGCGCACACGGAATTCGGCATGCAGATGACGGGAGGATCGACCTCGACCTCCTCGGAGCTCGACCGTTACCGGCAGGTCGGCGCGATGGCGCGCGAGATGCTGATCGCCGCCGCGGCGGCCGAGTGGAAGGTCGAGCCCGCTGCGTGCCGCGCCGAGAGCGGTTTCATCGTGGCGGGCAAGCGCCGGGCCTCCTACGGCTCGCTCGCGAAGGCGGCCGCGGCCGAGAAGCCTCCCTCGTCCGTGAAGCTCAAGGACCGCAAGGACTGGAGGATCCTCGGCAAGCCGACCAAGCGTCTCGACTCGCCGCAAAAGGTGACCGGGAAGGCCGAGTTCGGCATCGACGTCCGGGCGCCCGGAATGAAGGTCGCGCTCATCGAGCGCTCGCCGGTCTTCGGAGGGAAGGTCAAGAGTTTCCGGGCCGAGAAGGCGAAGGCCGTTGCCGGAGTCCGCGCCGTCGTGGCGGTGCCCTCGGGAGTCGCGGTCGTCGCCGATCACTTCTGGGCGGCGAAGCTCGGGCGGGCGGCGCTCGAGGTCGAGTGGGACCTCGGACCGGGCGCCGACGTCGACACGACGAAGATGGCCGAGGAGTACCGCGCGATGAGCGCCGCCGATGGCTTGAAGGCGGCCGCGGCCGGCGATGTCGGTCCCGCGCTCGCTTCGGCGGGCACGCGCGTGGACGCGGACTACGCGTTTCCGTTCCTTTCCCATGCGTCGATGGAGCCGCTCAACTGTTCGGTGGTTCTCGGGCCCGATTCGGCCGAAATCTGGACCGGGACGCAGTTTCAGACGGGCGATCAGGCCGCCGCGGCGAAGATCGCCGGCGTCAAGCCGGAGCAGGTCCGTCTGCACACGACCTTCCTCGGAGGCGGCTTCGGGCGGCGCGCCAACCCGGTCAGCGATTTCGTCGCGGAGGCGGTGCATGTCGCGAAGGCCTCCGGGATGCCGGTCAAGGTCATCTGGACGCGCGAGGACGACCTGCACGGCGGCTATTACCGGCCGATGTTCGCTCACCGGGTTTCGGTCGGCCTCGGCGCCGACGGCGCGCCGATTGCGTGGAAGCAATCGATCGTCGGGCAGTCGATCATGGAAGGAACGCCCTTCGCCATGATGATCAAGGAGGGTGTGGACGAGACATCGGTCGAGGGCGTCGCCAACTCGCCGTACATCTTGGCGACACCGAACCACTGGGTCGGGCTCCAGTCGCCGAAGTCTCCCGTTCCGGTCCTGTGGTGGCGCTCGGTCGGCCACACGCACACGGCCTTCGTGATGGAGACGATGGTCGACGCGCTTGCCACGGCGGCGGGCCGGGACCCGCTCGAATACCGCCGTCGGCTGCTCAAGGCGGCGCCCCGGCATCTGGGCGTCCTGGAGCTCGCGGCCGCGAAGGCCGGATGGGGCTTGCCCCTGCCTGCGGGGCGGTTCCGCGGCCTCGCGGTGCACGCCTCCTTCGGCAGCTACGTCGCCGAGGTCGCCGAGGTCTCCGTCGAGAAGGGCGCCATCCGAGTTCACCGCGTCGTATGCGCGATCGACTGCGGCATCTGCGTCAACCCCGCGGGCGTGACCGCGCAGATGGAGTCGGGGATCGTGTACGGCCTCTCCGCCGCCCTCTACGGCGAGGTGACGCTCAAGGCCGGGCGCGTCCAGCAGTCCAACTTCGACGATTACCTGTTGCTGCGCCTGGACGCGATGCCGAAGGTCGAGGTCCACATCGTCGAGAGCGGCGAGAAGGCCGGGGGCGCCGGGGAGCCCGGGACGCCCCCGATCGCGCCGGCCGTCGCCAACGCGGTGTTTGCGGGAACCGGTCAACGCATCCGGCGCCTGCCTCTGAGGCTCGCGTGAGGCGCGCCGAGAGCGACAGCCTCGCCTGACAGCCTCGCCCGCATGAAGACGCCGGCCTCGTTCGCCCTGGCGATCCTCTGCGCGGCGTCTTTGTCGGCGGCGCCGCCACCCAAGGCGCCTTCGAAGGACTACAAGGCCCTGGCGGCTCGGCTGCAGAAGCGCGCGATCGTCGTGGACACGCATGAGGACGTGCCCGAGCGGCTGCAGAAGGAGTGGGTCGACTTCGGCGCGCGCAACACGACGGGGCATGTCGACATCCCGCGCCTGAAAGAGGGTGGCGTCACGGCCGCCTTCCTCGCCGCCTACGTCCCGGCGGCATACGCCGAGGAGGGCGGCTCCTCCCGCAAGGCGCTGGAGCTCATCGAACTCATTCACCGCTTGGCGGAGAGCCACCCCGAGCTGACGTTCGCCGACTCGGTCGAAGGCATTCGGGAGGCCAAGCGGCGCGGGAAGATCGCGATCCTGATCGGGATCGAAGGCGGGCACGCCATCGAGAACTCTCTCGGCGCCCTGGGCTCGTTTTACCGCCTGGGTGTGCGCTACATGACCCTGACGCACACCAATACGAACGCCTGGGCCGACTCTTCGGGCTCCTTCTGGAGCTCCGACTTCGACCCGAAGAAATACGTGAAGCACGACGGTTTGACGTCCTTCGGACGGGAAGTCGTGCTCGAAATGAACCGGCTCGGGATGCTCGTGGACATCTCCCACGTTTCCGACAAAACGCTGGCCGATGTGCTGGAAGTCTCGAAGGCCCCGGTCTTCGCCTCGCACTCCTCCTGCCGCGCGCTCTCGGCGATCCCACGCAACTTGACCGACGACCAGATCCGCGCGATCGCGCGGAAGGGAGGTGTCGTCATGGTCAACGTGTCCTCGATGTTCGTCGAACAGCGGGCGATCGACGAATTCAAGGCAAAGCGCGCGGCGCTCGCTCCAGAGATCGCGGCCGTCAAGGAGACTTACAAGGGTGATCCGAAGAAGGCCGAGGCCGAAGTCTCCAAGCTGCTCGAGGGCGTCAAGGTGACCCCCGCTTCGTGGAAGAGCGTGGCCGACCACATCGACCGGATCATCAAGGTGGCCGGGAGGGAGGCCGTCGGCCTCGGCACCGACTTCGACGGGATTCCGGACCCGCCACAGGGCCTCGAGGACGTCTCGAAGGTGGCGGTCCTGACGGAGGAGCTGCTTCGCCGCGGCCACTCCGAGAAGGTGGTCCGGGGAGTCCTCGGGGAAAACTTCCTGAAGTTCTGGGACCGCGCCGAGAGGGCGAGGTCGCAGTTTGCTCCCCGGAGCGGTTTGTTCCCCTTCACCCAGCCGGGGCCTTGAGCAGGGGTGAGGGGTGAGGGGCGAGGGGCGTGAGCAGGGGTGAGGGGTGAGGGGCGAGGAGAAAACGGGAGCCGCTTCGTTTTTTCCCTAACCCCTAACCCCTAACCCCTTCGATATGATCACGGCCATGTTCCAGTTGCTTCAAACTTCGCCCGCACCGGCCGGCGGAGGCCTCCTGGCCTTCGCCCCGATGATCTTCATCTTCGTGATCTTCTACTTTCTCCTGATCGCTCCGATGCGCAAGAAGCAGAAGAAGACGCAAGAAATGCTCTCGCAGCTCAAGAAGGGCGACGAGGTCGTCACGGGGGGAGGCATCTTCGGGCGCATCGCGGCCCTGGACGAGGAGCGCGGTTTCGTGGTGCTCCAGATCGCCGACAACGTCAAGGTCAAGGTTCTGCGCAGCGCCATCGCCGGGAAGGCCGGGGAAGGGGAGCCGCCGGCCTCGCCGTCTCCCTAGGAATCCTCGACCCGAAGCCCTCTCGGGGCCCGACCGCCGATAGGAGGCAGCTGACAGCCGGTACGTTCTTCCGGTAGACTCCGGCGTTTTCGAACGGACCGCTTCGGGTTCGAGGAGGAGTCTTGTCCAAGAGGGTTCGCTGGCGGGTCTTGCTCATCGTGCTCGTCGTGGCGGGGACGGTCGCCGGCTACATCGCGACGGGTTATGCGCACGCCCGAAAGGAGTGGGTCGGGCCCGGAAAGCCGCCGCTCTCGCAGGCCTTGAAGAAGGGGATCAAGCTGGGGCTCGATCTGCGGGGCGGCATCCACCTGGTGCTGCAGGTCAACACGGCGGACGCCTTGAAGGCGGAACGCGACGACGCCATCGAGCAGCTGCGCAATCAGGCGCGAGAGAGGTCGTTCACCCTGGGCGACTTCGAAATGACGGCGCCCAACTCGTTTTCGGTCGGCGTGACGCAGCAGACCGATACGGCCAAGCTCGAGGAAGCAGTCAAGCGGTTCCTGCCCGATTGGAGCTACAACGCGGTCGGCGGAAAGTGGGTCTTCCAGCTCGAGGAGCCGGCTCGGCGCTCGACGGAAGAGAATGCCGTGTCCCAGGCGATCGAGACGATCCGAAATCGCGTGGATGAGTTCGGCGTGGCCGAACCCCTGATCGCCCGCGAGGGAGCGGATCGAATCCTGGTCCAACTTCCCGGTGTGGACGACCCGAAGCGCGTGAAGGACTTGATCAAGAACACGGCCTTCCTGGAGCTGAAGCTCGTGGAGTCCGGTCCCTCCGACCGGACGGCGCTTCTCGCGGCATCCGGCGGGCAGGTCCCCGCCAATTTCGACCTGGTGGAGGCGAAGCCCGAGCCCGGGCAGCGTCAGGAGCTCTACTACCTCGTGCGAAAGTCGGCGGTGATCACAGGCCGAGACCTGAAGAACGCGCGGCCCAGCCGCACGGGGCAATTTGGCCAGATGGGCGTCTCGTTCTTCTTGACCGCCGCCGGCGCGGAGAAGTTTGCCGCGGCCACGGGCGCCAACATCGGCAAGCAGCTCGCCATCATCCTGGACAATCGGGTGCAGTCGGCGCCGCGGATCAACGACCGCATCTCCGCGGAAGGAATCATCCAGGGCTCGTTCACCGCCGAGGAGGCCAACGACCTGGCCCTGGTGTTGCGTGCCGGCGCCCTTCCGGCGGGACTGACCTATCTCGAGGAGCGCACCGTCGGGCCGTCGCTCGGCGCCGACTCGATCCGCAACGGCGTCACGGCCTCCGCAGTCGGCGCCATGCTCGTGTTCGTGGCGGTCGTGCTCTACTACCGGAGAGCCGGCTGGAATGCGGTCCTGGCGCTTCTCTTGAACGCCGTCCTACTCGCCGGGGCGATGTCCTTGCTCGACGCGACCCTGACCCTTCCCGGAATTGCGGGATTCATCCTGACGATCGGCATGGCCGTCGACTCCAACGTCCTCATCTTCGAGCGCATCCGCGAGGAGCTCCGGGGCGGGCGGGCACCCAAGACGGCGATCGAGAACGGCTTCGCGAAGGCCTTCGCCACGATCATCGACACGCACATTACGATCATCATCTCGGCGATTTTTCTGTTCCAGTTCGGGACGGGGCCCGTCAAGGGGTTCGCCGTCACCCTCGTGGTCGGTCTCTTGATCTCCGTCTTCACGGCGGTCTTCGTCTCGCACACGATCTTCGATCTCGAGTACGGCGGTCGCGCACACATCGACGCGGTCTCGATCTAGAAAGACACGCACATGGAACTGTTCCGTCAGACGAACATCGATTTTCTCCGCTGGAAGTGGTGGGCGATCGGAGCTTCCTGGTTGCTCATCCTGGTCGGGGCCTTCGCCATCTTCGTCCAGAAGGGGCTCAAGTTCGGCATCGACTTCGCGGGGGGCACCCAGATCGCCTTGCGCTTCGCCGAGAAACCGAACATCGAGCAACTGCGAAAGCTGCTGGACGGCGCGAACCTCGGCGATACCGGGATTCAGCGCTACGAGGAGCCGGAGAAGAACGAGGTCTTGATCCGAGTCCAACAGCAGAAGAAGGAGGGGCGCGACGTCACGCAGGATGTCCTCGGCGCCCTTCGGCAGGGCCTGCAAAAGTCGGCGGATACCTCCCGCGTCGACCTAAACATGCAGGGGCGCGACGCGCTGGCGGGACGGCTCCTCGCGGCCGACCCCGATCACATGGCGGGGCGCTCGGACATCAACGCCGCGGACCACTACGCTCGGGTGGCCGAGCAGATCATCGCGCGACGGTCGCAGACGGGGATCTTCCGCTCTCCGGCGGATGTCGATGGCGTGGCCTCCGTTTCCGATGCGGTCAAACAGTGGGTGAAGGCGAACACCAATGCGGGGCCCTTCGTGCTGCTCTCGGCCGAGAACGTGGGGCCGCAAGTCGGGGCCGACCTGCAGAAGAAGGCGCTCTGGGCGGTCGCACTCTCGACCCTCGGCATGCTGGTGTACATCGCCTTCCGCTTCCGGTCGTTGCCCTTCGGCGTGGGCGCCGTCATCGCGACGGTCCACGACATCTTGATCACGGTGGGTCTGCTCGCGCTGTTCGGCCGCGAGTTCAATCTCGTGGTCGTCGCGGCGCTGCTCACGCTGGTCGGCTACTCCGTCAACGACACGGTCGTCGTCTACGACCGGATCCGGGAAAACCAGCGCACGCCCAAAAAGGAGCCGCTCGAGACGATCATCAACAGGTCGATCAACCAGACCCTCTCGCGAACGGTCCTGACCTCGGGCGCCACGATGCTGGTGGTCATCGCGCTGTTCATCCTGGGGGGCGAGGTTCTGAACACGTTCGCCTTGACGCTCATGATCGGGATCATCACGGGGACCTATTCCTCGATCTACGTCGCCTCGCCGGTCATCGTGATTTGGAAGGATTTGGTCGAGAAGCGCGGCGCCAAGCGGGTGCCGGTCAAGGCCGTGCCGCCCCCCGCCGAGCCCGCCCCGGCTCCCAAGGCCGCCGCTTCGGCGGAGACCGCCCCTCGGGCCAAGAAGAAGAAGAACCGGCGCTAGCGAAGGCCCGCGCCGACTCGCTTTTCCCGCCGCCTCGCGCCGGGGGCTTTGCCACCGGCCCGGATTCGCCTTACTCTCTTGGGGTGATCCGCTTCGAGGACATCCTCGAGAAGGTCGAGGCCTATAACCCGCAGTTCGACGAGGACCTGCTGCGCCGGGCGTATGTCTTCTCGGGTCGCGAGCACCGGGGACAGATCCGGCGTTCGGGCGAGCCTTACCTGGTGCATCCCTTGAACGTCGCGGCGATTCTGGCCGACATGCGGGCGGATGACGTTTCGATCGTCGTCGGGCTGCTTCACGACGTCCTCGAGGACACGCTCACGACCAAGGAGGCGATCGCGCAGCAATTCGGCTCGGAGGTTGCGGATCTGGTCGATGGCTTGACCAAGATCGGCCGCTTCTCCTACGTGTCGCGCGAGGAAGAGCAGGCCGAGACGTTCCGCAAGATGATCCTGGCGATGGTCTCGGACCTGCGCGTCGTTCTCGTCAAGCTCGCCGACCGGCTCCACAACATGCGCACCCTGGAGTTTCTCCCGCCCGAGCGCCGTCGCGAGATCGCGCGCGAGACGATGGACATCTATGCGCCGATCGCCAACCGCCTCGGCATGGGGCTGTTCAAGGGGGAGCTCGAGGACCTGGCCTTCCAGCACCTGGAGCCCGAGGAGTACGGGCGGGTAGCCAAGGAGGTAGAGAGGGGCCTGAAGGGGTCCGAAGGGATGATCGAGCAGGTGCGCGCGCGGCTGCAAGTCCGCCTGGCGGAGGCGGGAATCGCGGGAGAGGTCTCGGGCCGTCAAAAACGCCTCTATTCGATCGCTTCCAAGATGCGTCGGCGCGGGGTGGACGTCGCGCAGCTGCACGACCTGCTCGCCTTCCGTATCGTGGTGCCCGAGACGCGCGACTGCTATGCCTCCCTCGGGCTCGTGCACCAGTTCTGGCGGCCGGTGCCGGGGAGAATCAAGGACTACATCGCGATGCCGAAACCGAACTTCTACCAGTCGCTGCACACGACCGTGATCAGCGAGGTCGGGACGACGTTCGAGGTCCAGATCCGAACTCGGGAGATGGATCTGATCGCCGAGCGAGGCATTGCGGCTCACTGGAAGTACAAGGAAGGCAGGCTCGGCCCTCAGCCGGATGACACGCGCTTCCAATGGCTTCGGCAGCTCGTGGACTGGCAGAAGGAGGTCTCGGATCCCCGCCAGTTTCTCTCGGCGCTCAAGGTGGATCTGTACCCGGACGAGGTGTACACGTTCACTCCGAAGGGAAAGGTCTTCGCCTTCCCGCGGGGAGCGACATCGGTCGACTTCGCGTATCGGGTGCACACGGACATCGGGCACCACTGCGTCGGCGCGAAGGTGAACGGCAAGCTCGTGCCGCTGCGCGCCGCCCTCGAGAGCGGCGACATCGTCGAGATCCTGACCGGTCCGAACCAGACTCCGTCGCGCGATTGGCTCTCCTTCGTCGTGACCAGCCGGGCCCGCCACAAGATCCGGCAGTTCATCCACACGCAGGAAAAGCTGCAGGCCGTCGAGCTCGGCCGGCGCTTGCTCGACCGGGAACTGAAGAAATTCAAGAAGAGCCTGAAGAAGGTCGAGCAGCAGGGAATACTCGCCCAGGAGCTCGGGCACTGGGGGTTCTCTCGTCCCGAGGACCTGTACGCCGCGGTCGGCTATGGGAAGATTCCGCCGCGCGCGGCGCTCGAGCGGTTCGTCGCTCCCGAGGAGCTGGCGCAACAGACCGAACGGGTTTCTCGCGAAAGCGCCGTCTCGCGCGTCGTCCGAAAGATCCTCCCCTTCGGAACCCCGGACATCGTGGTCGTCGGCCACAACGATCTGATGGCGACCCTGGCCAAGTGCTGCAGCCCGGTGCCGGGGGAGTCGATCGTGGGCTACATCACGCGGGGCCGGGGCGTGTCGGTCCACTCACAGACCTGTCCCAACGTTGGGAACCTCCTCTACGACCCCGAGCGTCAAATCGACGTGGCCTGGGCGGGTCAGAAGAAGGCGACCTACGCGATCGAGCTCGACGTGATCGCGCAGGACCGCCCCGGGCTGCTCGCCGACCTGACCAAGGCCATTGCCGGGGAGGGTTCGAATATCCGGCGAATCGAGGCGCGGGCCGACGAAGCCCGCAAGGGTTATGTGTCGGTCGCGCTGGAGACCTCGGACATGAAGCACCTGGAGAAGATCCTCTCGCGAATCCGCGCCGTGGCGGGCGTGCGGGAGGTCATTCGCAAGTACAACGTGCCCAGGGCGGGGGAGCGGTCGTAGGGAGAAGGTGGAAGGCTCAAGGTGATAGGGCGATAGGGCCTCCCTAACGCCTCCACCGGGGACCTAGGGCCGGGCTGCGGCGGCTCGAGGCGCGGGCTTGACTACCTTTCCGGAGCGGATACAGCGCACGCAGGCGCGGACGCGGTGGGTCGTGCCGTCGACGACCGCCCGGACGGACTTCAGATTCAGATGCCACTTGCGGCTGGTGACGTTGTGCGCGTGGCTGACGCGCCGTCCGGTGGCGGGAGTCTTTCCGCAGAACTGACAGTGTTGAGCCATAGAGCCTTTCTCGATCGCTGTTGACCCGCCCGCTCGCGGGCGAAGGCGCGGAATCCTACTAAGGACCGAGGTCCCGGGCAAGAGAAAAGCGGTTCGCGGGGCGGCAAGCAATGCTCGGGGAGGCTTTCCCCGACTGTCCGAGAAACGAGCAGTCGGAGGGAGAACCTGTTCCGTTGGACAGGACCTCGGGACGGCTTAAGTCCTTGCCCAGCGGAATCTTTCGAGTGTCTACGCTCTTGACTGCGGAAAATCCTTCTGTTAACTTGGCACTCAGCCGAAATAACCAAAGGTCAAAGCCCTTAACCGTTTTAAATTTTTCGGTGGGGTAACGTGCTGTTCAGGAAAACAAAGAATCTGGTTGGCCTGGACATCGGCTCCTCGGCAGTCAAGCTCGTTGAGCTTAAGGACACCAAGGGCGGTGGTTACAGGCTCGTCAAGACGGGGCTCGAGACCCTGTCGCCCGAGGCCATCGTGGACGGGGCGATCATGGATGCCTCCCTGGTCGTCGACACGGTGAACCGGCTCATTGCCTCCGCCAACGTCCGAAACAGCGACTTCGCGACCTCCCTGTCGGGCCATTCGGTCATCATCAAGAAGATCTCCCTGCCGGCGATGTCGGCCGAAGAGCTGGCCGAGTCGATTCGCTGGGAGGCGGAGCAGTACGTCCCGTTCGACATCAACGACGTCAACCTGGACTACGTGGTCCTGGAAGGGGGCGCCGGGGACACGATGGACGTCCTGCTGGTCGCCGTCAAGAAGGACAAGATCTCCGACTACACGAGCGTCATCACCCAGGCCGGGAAGACCCCCCTGTTGGTGGACGTGGACGCCTTCGCCCTGCAGAACGCCTTCGAAGCCAACTATCCGATCGAGCCCGGCCGCGTCGTCGCGCTGGTCAACATCGGGGCGTCGGTGACCAACGTCAACGTTCTGTCGGGGTCGAACACGATCTTCTGGCGGGACATCTCCTTTGGGGGCAACCAATACACCGATGCCATCCAGAAGCAGCTCTCCGTCTCCTTCGATCAGGCGGAAGCCCTGAAGAAGGGCGAAGCCGCCGCGGACCACCCGGTGTCCGATGTGCTGCCGATCCTGCGCTCGGTCTCCGACGACCTGGCCCAGGAGCTGCAAAAGACCTTCGACTTCTTCATCGCCACGACTTCCACCGAAAAGATCGATCAGCTGTTCATCGCGGGCGGCTCCTCCCGAGTGGTCAATCTCGATAGTCAGTTGAAGGAGCGATTCGGCATTCCGGTCGAGATCATGAATCCATTCCGTCAGGTCGACACGGCGGGCGCGCCCGTGACGGCCGAGTGGTTGACCGACAACGCGCCCAGTCTGGCCGTGGCGGTCGGCTTGGCGATCCGCCACGTCGGGGACGAAGTCGCTTGATCCGGATCAACCTCCTCTCCGAGGCTCGGGCCGCTGCGGCTCGCCGGAAAGCCCCGGCGATACCGACCGGAGCGAAGCTCAACAACCTTCTCTTCATGGCCGGCATCTTCGTCGGGCTGGCCTACATCGTCGTGATGGGCCTGGTCCTGACCACCCGGCGGCGGCACCTCGACCAGGAGATCGGCAAGGCGCGCGTCGAAGCGGAGCGCCTGAAGTCGATCATCGAGGAGGTCAAGGGCTACGAGGAGAAGAAAGCGAGCCTCGAGGCCAAGATCAAGCTGATCAACGACCTGAAGACCAACCAGAAGGGCCCGGTCCGGCTGATGGACGAGATCTCGAAGGCCCTTCCCGACCTTGTGTGGCTGACGGCCCTGGACATGGCAGGCAACCAAATCACGATGAAGGGCCGCACCCTGTCGCCCAACGCCGTCTCGACGTACCTCGAGAACCTGAAGAAGAGCCCGTTCTTCGCCGAGCCGGTCTTCCGCAACCTCCAGCAGGAAGGGCAGCAGTCGGGTCTCTACACCTGGGAAATGACGTTGAATTTCATTCCCGCCACGGCGCTGACGAGCACCACGGGCGCCCCGGCCGCCGGCGGCAAGCCCGCCCCGGCGCCTCCCGCGCGGGCCAAGGCCTCGGGGACGTAGCGCCATGGCTCTGGAGCTGAAGCTCGAAGAGAAGAAGTGGGGCTACGCCGTCGGCCTCGGACTGTTGATCGGCGCCTGCCTTGCGGGGGCGGTTCACTACGGCTGGTTCCGAAACATCAATGCCGACATTCGCAGCAAACGGGCCGAGCTCGCCCAGCTGCAGCAGGAGATCGAGAAGGGCCGGGCGGCCGAACGCAAGCTCGCGCAGTTCCGTGAAGAGGTCAAGCGGCTGGAGCTCGAGCTCTCGAAGCTGCTTCAGATTCTGCCGTCGAAGCGGAACACCGAGGAGCTGATCAAGCGAATCGAGGCGCTCACCCGGCAAGGGGACTTCACCCTGAAGAAGTTCACACCGGGAGAGTTCGTGCCCAAGGAGTTTTACTCCGAATGGCCGATCGACATCGTCGTCGACGGCACCTACCACAACCTCGCGCTCTTCTTCGACCGGATGAGTCGCTTCTCGCGGATCATCAACGTGGAAGACATGAAGATCAATGCCCTGGACAACGTTCCGGGCAAGTCGATCGCCGCCAACTTCACGGCCAAGACCTTCATCTACACGGGCGAAGAGGGCGGAGCGGGACCCGCGCCGCCCGGCGGCGGCCCCGCGGCCGGCAAGGGTCCTCCGGGAGCGGCCGCGAAGGCCCAGGGCCTGAAGGCGCGCGCGGAAGGGAGGGGCGTCGAATGAGACGGTCGTCCTGGGCCGCGCTCGCCCTGATGCTGGCCGCCACCTGGACGGTGGCGCAGAGCCCCGCCGCTCCGAAGGCCACTCCGGCGCCGGGGCAACCCGCCGCTCACGCGGCGCCTCAGACCGGCGAAACCCTGCTCGAGCAGGAGGAGTCGGCTCTCGCCGGACGCTCCTACACGTACGATCCGGCCGGCCGGCGCGACCCGTTCCGGTCGCTGCTCGTGCGGCCGGAGCAGCGTGCCGCCGGTTCCCGGCCGCCGGGAATCGCGGGGATCTCGGTGGACGAGATCGTCCTCCAGGGCATCTGGAAGACGCAGGCGGGTTACTCGGCGCAGATCCGGGGAACCGACAACAAGAGCTACTTGCTTCGTCCGGGGGACCTTCTCTGGGACGGTGAGGTCATCCGGATCGGCCCCAACGAAGTCGTGTTTCGGCAAAACCTGAACGATCCCCAGAGCGTGAAGCCATTTCGGGACGTGACCAAGCAGCTGAATGCAGCGATCAAGCAATGAGCACGAACCGGGATCGGCGAGCTGCCCAACGGGAGGAATGATGCGAAGAGCGTTGAGAGGAATCGCGATGGCGCTCGCGGCCGGCACGGTGGCCGCGGTGCTCGGGTGCGCTTCGGCGCCGCGCCAGGACGCGGCGGACGCGGCAACCCCGGCCACGCCGACCTCCGCCGGAACGCCGGCGTCGAACCCTTCTCCCAGAGCGGGGGGAAAGATCGAGCAAGCCGCCTTCACCGAGGATTCCGACGGCGCTCGCCTGGTCCTCTCCGCCGATGCCCCCCTGCTCTACACGTCGTACGAGCCGCGCCCGGACCTGTTGGTGATCGACCTTCCGGGATTTGCCGTCGCGCGGGCTTTTGTCGCGCCGCCGGTGTCGGGCAGCCTGGTCGAATCGATCCACTTCGAGCCGGTCAGCGAGCTCGGCAAGAGTCTCATGCGCGTCTCCATCGCGCACCAGGCCGGCGCCCGGTACGACATCCGCTCGCTCGGGCAGGGGCTCGCGGTCGCTTTCGAGGGCGCGACGGTCGTGGCGTCGACGGCGCCGGAAGAGCCGCCGGCCGCCGCGGCGACCCATCCGCCCGCGCCGGAGCCGGAGCAGCCGGTCCCCGCCTCTTCCTCCGCGAGTTCCTCCGCGCGCGTCGAGGTCGGTCATGCGCTCGAGCAGGTCACGGCGAGCGCCTCGGCCGGCCTGGTCGAAGTGGGGTTGCTCGGAGACGGCACCCTCACCGCCAAGGACTTCGTGCTCTCGAATCCTCCGCGCATCGTGCTGGACCTGCAGGGTGTCAAGAACGAGTTTTCGCGGCGCGTCGTGACCGTCAAGAGCGCGATGGTGTCGCGCGTGCGGGTCTCCCAGTTTCAGACGCAGCCAGAGCCGATTACCCGGGTCGTCGTGGACCTGACGTCTCCGACGCCCTATGCGTTGCGGACCGACGGGGAGCGCCTGGCGATCCTGGTCGGCACCTCCGACGCCACTGCCGCCAGCACGGCGCCATCCGCCCCAGCGGCGCCGCCAGTGGCGGAGAAGCTGGTTCCCTCGCAGCGTCCTGTGGAAACGGCGTCGGTCGAACCGGCCCGCAAGGAGCCGGCGCCGGCAGCCAGCGTGACCCGGATCGCGGACACGACTTCGGCGGGCAAGCCCGCCCCGGCGGAGTCAGCGTCGGCCGCACCGGTCTCGCACGAGGTCGCAGCGAGCCCCTCGACCGAGACCCAGGCAGCTGCGCCGTCGCCCTCGCCTGAGGTGAAGACCGCGACGCCGCCTCCCGCCGCTTCGGCGACGGTCGCGGCGAACGAGCCCGCCGCGTCGGCAGCGGCACCGGCACCGGCGCCCGCTCCGGCTCCAGCGAAGTCCGCGGCTCCCAAGCCGGCGGAGACGACCGCATCGGCAAGGCCGGTCGAGCCTCCGGTGGCGGCACCAGCGCCCGCTCCGGCCCCCGCTCCGGCGGCCAAGCCGGCCGGCAAGAAGGGCAAGGCCGGCAACGGGCGCGAGGATGCGCTCTTCGAGGCCGCGGCCGCGATGCTCGATCAGGAGCCCCCGCGTCCGGAGGCCGGCAGTTTTCAGCCTCGAACGATCTCCGAGTCGCAGGCGCAGTTCACCGGCGAGCCGATCACCCTCGACCTGAAGGACGCGGACATCAAGGACGTCTTCCGCACGATCTCGGAGTTGACCGGCTTGAACATCGTCGTCGACCCCGAGGTTCGCGGCACCGTGACGGTCAAGCTCGACAACGTTCCCTGGGACCAGGCTCTCGACCTGATCCTGAAGCAGAACGGGTTGGGGTACGTGCTCGAGAACAACATCATGCGGATTGCCACGACCGCCAAGCTCCAGGCGGAGCAGGCCGATCGGGCCCGTCTGGCCGAGGCGCGTCAAGCGGCCGAGCCCACGCGCACCGTCATCAAGAAGCTGTCTTACTCCAAGGCGGGAGACATCGTCGCGACGCTCAAGAGCGTGATGTCCAAGCGCGGCGACATCGTCGTCGATACGCGCACCAACACCTTGATCATCCGCGAGATCCCGACCTACATGCCCGCGGTCCTCCAGCTGATCGACAATCTCGACACCCCGACGCCGCAGGTCATGATCGAGGCGCGGATCGTGGAGACCACCAAGAGCCTCGGCCGCAGCCTCGGCATCAACTGGGGCTTCAACGCGGTGGCGGACGCGGCGCACGGCAATACGACGGGCCTCGTGTTTCCCAACAGCGGCGCGTTCAATTTTGCCGTCCCGCTGGCGACCGGCACGCCCCTGGGCGCGCTGCGCTTGGCCAACATCCTCGATTCCTTCAACCTGGACATGGCGCTGTCGGCGGCGGAGAACCAGGGGTTGCTCAAGATCATCTCCTCTCCCAAGGTGGCGGCGCTGACCAACACGGCGGCCCTGATCCAGTCGGGTGTCCAGATTCCCGTCCAGACCAACGTCAACAACACGACGACCGTCATCTACGTGGACGCCACGCTGCAGCTCTCGGTCACCCCGCAGATCACCAACGAGGGGACGATCCTGCTGACGCTGAACGTCCAGAAGCGCGAGCCAGCGGTCGCCCTGAACCTCGCGCTCGGCCAAAACGTGCCGTTGACGATCCGCCAATACCGCGGCGAAGTCCTCGTGCGAGACGGCGGGACGACGGTCATCGGCGGAATCTTCCAGATCAACGACCAGGACCAGAACAACATGATTCCGGGCCTCTGGAAGATCCCCATCCTCGGCGTCTTGTTCCAGAACAAAACACGGACCGAAAAGCATGACGAGTTGTTGATCTTCATCACGCCACGGATTCTGCGGTCATAGAGGTAAGCATGAAGAGAACGATGGGGCTGTTTCTCGTCCTGGCCGCGGCGGCCCTCGCGGCGGCCTGCACGAACAAGCAAGGGGAGACGGAGGCGCCGGTCTTCATCACGGTCAATCTTCCGGAGCAGCCGGGCTTCGTCGACATCGCGATCGTGGCGCCGGTGCAAGTGCAGACGATCCAGCTCGCGAGTCACCTGAAGAATCCAAACGCGACCGACCCGCAGGGCTTCAACAACGTGACGATCGAGAACTACACCGTGACCTACCGCCGGACCGACGGCGGCACGATTGTGCCGCCCGTGCAGAGCTTCGGCGGCGGAGTGCTGGTCCCCGCCGGCGGCAATGCGACGTTGAGCAACTACCCGATCATGTACGCGTCGGCCATCCAGGGGACTCCCTTCGACCAACTCCTGCCGTTCAACGGCGGCATCGACCGCCAGACGGGCAAGACCGAGATCGACACGGCCTTCGACCTCACGTTCTTCGGCCACACCGCCTCGGGCATGCGGGTCCAGAGTGAGACGGCGAGCGGGATCTTGATCTTTCATTACGGGGCCACGACAGCGGGCACCCGCGCCAAGAAGTAGACGGAGGCTTTCATGCGCCGCATTGCGATTGGAACCACGGCTCTCGCGCTCGTCGCGCACCTGATCGGCTGCGCGGCCGACGCGCCCACCGCTCCGAAGCCCGGAGGGGGAGGGTCCTCGAGCGGCGGCGCTCTGGCCATCGCGCTCTTCACCAACGATCCCAATCCGCCCGCCGGCGCCTGCACGCTCATTCAGGCGGTGGCGACCTTGAACGGCTCGAACGTTCCCGACGGAACGGGGATCGCCTTTTCCACCGATCTCGGCACCTTTGCCCAGAACAGCAAGCCGACGGTTTCGATCGTGGTGTCGGGCGGCTCGGCCGTCACGTCCGTGTGCTCCCCGCAATCGGGCGTGGCCAACGTCCGTGCTTCGGTCAGTGTGGCGGGCCAGAACGCCTCGGCCAACCTGTCGATCTCCTTCCAGCCTTCCAGCTCTTCGGCGTTCGTGAGCTTCTGCACCCCGTCCTTCGGCAGCTCGGACGGCGGAACCGCGTTGACGATCAACGGCGGCGGCTTCTACGGGTCGGCCGGCACGACACGTGTGGACTTCACGGCGGCCGGCATCACGCGCTCCGGCCTCGTGACCTCCGTGTCGGGCTCACAGATCGTCGTCACGACGCCCGGGTTCCCGGAAGCAAACTCCTCGCCGGTCCTGATTCGAATCACCCTCGGCGTGGGAACGACGGCTCCGACGACCCTGACGGCTCCCACCTGCTTCGTCTACGGCACACAGCCGGTCGGCACGCCGGTGGTCAACGCCGTGCTCCCCTCCTCCGGCAAGAACGAGGGCAACACGAAGGTGTCGATCATCGGAGGCGGCTTCGTCGCGCCGGTCCAGGTCTTCTTCGGGGTCGTGGAGGCGACGGTCCTGTCGGTGTCCTTCAACCAGATCGTGGCGCTTTCGCCGCCCGCCTTCGGCGTCGGGTCGCCGAATCTGAACCAGACGGTGGACGTGCGCGTGCACGAAGTGAACTCGGGCAAGGACGGCACGCTGGCAGGGGCCTTCCGGTATGCCCCCGCCATGATGCTCACGGGCTTTACGGGCGCGAACGTTCAGCCGTCGAGCGGGCCCTTCACGCCGCTGACCATTCACGGCCAGGGCTTCGAAGCGCCGGTGCAGGTCGGGCTGGCGGGCATCGTTGCGGCCGTCATGTCGGTTTCTGCGACCGAACTGGTCGTCCTGCCGGGCGCCACGCTCAATTGCAGCGGGGCCTCGGGCACCATCACCGTGGTCAACCTCACGACGGGCGAGGAGGTCGAGGGTTTGTCGTTCCAGTACACGGCGAACGCCCCGACGATCACGAGCGTCACGCCGTCGTCGTTCGTGGTTCCGCCGGGCGGGACCACGCTGGTCATCACGGGAACGAACCTCACCAACACTTCCGTGACGTTCGGCGGGGCGACGGCCGCGATTGTCTCCTCGTCCCCGACCGGCGATTCCATCACGATTGTCATCCCGGAAAGCGGCGCCGCGGCGCCGACCTGCGGTGGTCAGACCACGGGCACCCCGCTTCCCGTCGGGTCGCCGGTCAGCATCACGGTCAGCAAGCTGAGCGGCACCTGCTCCGCGACGGCCGCCGCAGCGTTCCAGTACCTCCTGCCCTGCGTGCCGTGAGACTCGGAGAACGAAGGATCGAAGCCGCCCCCTTCGGGGGGCGGTTCGCTTCTTCGAAGCTTGGCTGACGCCGGGGCGGAAGCCCGAATCCGGGACCTCACGCGGCGGATCGAGATCGATCCCGGGTCGAGGCTCTTCGTCGCTCTGGCCGAGGAGTACCGAAAGAGCGGCCGTCTCGCCGAGGCGCTCTCGACGCTGCAGCAGGGTCTTCTGTCCCATCCGAACTACCTTTCGGCTCAAGTCGCGCTGGGCCGCGCGCACTTGGAGGCCGGCCAGGTCACCGAGGCCATCGCCACGTTCTCCAAGGTCTTGTCGGCTGATCCCGGCAACCTCGTCTCGGCAAAATCGCTGGCCGACATCTACCTCTCGCGCGGAGAGAGCCTGGAGGCGATCAAGAAATACAAGCTCTACCGAGCCCTCTCGGGAGACCGTTCGGTGGAGGAGGTCATTGGGCGGCTCGAGAAGGACCTGGCGCCCCCGCCTCCGCCGCCGGCGGCCGTGGCGCCCTCGACGAAGATCCCTCCTCCTCCGACTTTCCAGGAGGAGCCGAGGGGTCCCGTCCGACGCACGGAGCCGGAGGTGCCGACGGCGGCGCCGGAGGAGCCTTTCGATCTCTCCCCGGTCACATTCGAACCGCCCGAACTTCCCGCGCCTTCGCTTGCGCCCCTCTCGGCCGGGCCCTTCGATTCCGTCTCCGGAGAGGGAGCACCCGCCCCGCCCCCTACCGCGCCGCCGACGGGCTTGGACGTCGCGACGCAGGCCTTCCGGATCTCGGAGATCCTGGGTCCGTCGGCCAGGGTCCCGCCGGAGCCCTCGGCGGACGCCGAACCTCAGGGGCGCACACTGGCGGATCTGTACTTCGCGCAGGGGCACTATGCCGAGGCGCTTCGGATCTACGACGAGCTCGTCGCCGCCAATCCCTTCGACGAGGAGCTGCGGCGACTGAGACGCGACGCGGAGGCGCGCCTGCTGCCGGCGGGCGACACCGCCGTCGCGTCTCCGGACCCGGGTTTCGAGAGGCGGCTCAAGAAGATCCGCGCCTTGAGGCGGTGGCTTTCTGTACTCGAAGCCGGATAAGCTCCCCTCGAGGCCGTTTCGAGAACGGTAAGACATGAACGTCTTTCAGGACGCACTCCGCCGCATCGCCGAACGCGTGGAAGGAACGCGCGCGGTTTCGTTGGTCGGCGTGGACGGAATTCCGATCGACACCTACGGTCCGGGAGAGGGGGCGTCCGTCGAGTCGGTGGCGGCGGAAATGGGCTCCTTCGTCAAGTCCTCCCGTCCGGTGGACTCGAGCTCCGGCCCGGTCCAACAGCTGTGCCTGGTCACCGATCAGGGAAAGGCGATCCTGTCGCGGGTGACCGAGGAGTATTATTTGCTGCTCCTGCTCTCGCGAGAGGGCAACTTCGGCCGGGGGCGGTTCGAGCTTCGCAAGGCCGCCCTGGCCCTGGAGAAGGAGCTTCTCTAACAACGATGCTTTCGTACAAGGAAATCAGAGAGCTGATCGACCTGGCGTGTGAACGCGGGCTTTCGGCGCTGGAGATCGAGCAGGCCGGCTTCCGAGTGCGCATCGAAGCGGCCTCCCGAGGAAACGGTGTGCTCGCCTCGCCGGCGGGCGCTCCGATGGCGGCGCCGGCTCTGTCGGCCGTTGCCACCGTCCCGGCTGCCGCGCCCGAGGAACCCAAGATCGAGGAGGGGCTTCACGTGATCACCTCGCCGATCGTCGGGACCTTCTACCGCTCGCCTTCGCCCGAGGCGAACCCGTTTGCCGAGGTCGGGCAGCGCGTCTCGCGAGGCAAGATTCTCTGCATCATCGAATCGATGAAGCTGATGAACGAGATTGAGTCGGATGTGGAGGGCGAGATCATCGAGGTCTATCCGCGCAACGGTCAGCCCGTGGAGTACGGCGAGAAGCTGTTCGCCATTCGGCTGGCGGCTTGACGCCGACGGACGCGGGAGGCATCGGGATCCGGCGGCGGACCCCGTCCGAGCCTCCCCGCACGCCTCGCGTCTGAGCCCATCCCATGTTCAAAAAGATCCTCGTCGCCAACCGGGGCGAGATCGCGTTGCGAATCATCTCGGCTTGCCGGGAGCTCGGTATTCGGACGGTGGCCGTCTATAGCGAGGCGGACCGCGACGCGCTGCATGTCCGGTTCGCCGACGAGGACGTCTGCATCGGGCCCTATCCCTCGTCGGCCTCCTACCTGAATATTTCGGCGATCGTCTCGGCGGCGGAGATCAGCGAGGCCGACGCGATCCACCCGGGCTACGGCTTTCTGTCCGAGAACGCCTACTTCGCCGAGATCGTCCAGGACTGCCACATCACGTTCATCGGTCCTTCTCCGGATGCGATCCGGAAGATGGGGGACAAGGCGCTGGCGCGACAGACCGTGATGGCGGCGGGCGTGCCGACGGTTCCCGGGTCGCCCGGGCCGATCGATGGCGTGGAGGCGGCCGTCGCGGTGGCGAAGAAGGTGGGGTACCCGGTCATCCTGAAGGCCTCGGCGGGAGGCGGGGGGCGCGGGATGCGGGTCGGCCGCGACGAACGCGAGCTCGCCGAGGCCTACGCGACCGCCCGGGCCGAGGCGGAAAAGGCGTTCGGCAACCCGGAGCTCTACCTGGAGAAGTTCGTCGAGGAGCCGCGGCATATCGAGTTTCAGGTCTTCGGGGACCGGCACGGCAACCTCGTGCACATGGGAGAGCGGGAGTGCTCGATCCAGCGCCGCCATCAGAAGCTCATCGAGGAGGCGCCGTCGACGGCTCTGAACGACTCGCTGCGCAGCCAGATGGGAGAGGCGGCCGTTCGGGCTGCCGGCGCCGTCGGCTACGTCAACGCCGGCACCGTGGAGTTCTTGCTGGACCGAAGCGGGCACTTCTACTTCATGGAGATGAACACCCGGCTTCAGGTCGAGCATCCGGTCACCGAGGAGGTGACGGGCGTCGACATGGTCAAGGAGCAGATCGCGGTGGCGGCGGGGGAGCGGCTCTCGTTCGCCGGGCGGACGCTCGCGCCGCGCGGCCACGCGATCGAGTTTCGGATCAACGCCGAGGATCCGGAACGGTTCACGCCCTCGCCGGGACGGATTGCGGCCTTTCACCCGCCGGGCGGATTGGGCGTGCGCGTCGACACGGCCGCCTACCAGGGGTACGTGATCCCGCCCCACTACGATTCGCTCATCGCCAAGCTGATCGTCACGGGGCGGGACCGCTCCGAGGCGATTTCTCGCGGGAAGCGGGCGCTCGACCTCTTCGTGGTCGAGGGCATCAAGACGACCATCCCGATGCACCGGCGTATCCTGGAGGAGCCGGATTTCGTGGATGGGCGCCTCTCCACCCGCTTCATGGAACGGTTCGCGCAGGCGTCGTAGGCGGAATCGGCGCGAGAAGGCTCGGTCGCACACCTCCGGAAACCCTCTTCCCCGATTCGCGCGCAACGATTTCCGATGCTCCTTCCGCCCCTCTACGCCATCACCGACCGGACCGTTTCCGGCCTCGACGACGTCTCCGAGATCGCCGTGCGGCTCTTTCGCGTCGGCGTCCGGTGCGTCCAGGTCCGAGAAAAGACGATGCCGGACCGGGACCTGCTCGGCGCGGTGGAGGCGGTGAGAGGCCTGGCGCCGGCGGACTCTGCGGTTCTCGTCAACGACCGCGTGGACATCGCCCGGGTGGCGGGAGTCGGGGTTCACCTCGGTCAAGAAGACCTTCCCGCCGCGGAGGCGCGTCGGCTCCTGCCGGAGGCCCTGATCGGTGTTTCGACACACGACCTGGAGGCCGCCGGGCGCGCCTTCCTCGATCCGGCGCCGGACTACGTCGCGTTCGGACCGGTCTTCGAGAGCGGCACGAAGACCCTCCGGTCCGCCCGGGGAATCGAAGAGCTCTCGCGCGTTGCAGCGATCCGGACCAAACCGCTCGTCGCCATCGGCGGCATCACGGCCGAGAACCTGGACGAGGTCTTCGAGGCGGGCGCCGACGCGGTGGCGATGGTCGGAGGACTTCTCGGCGCGGGGGCGCTCGAGTCGAATGCGCGCCGGGTGCTCGATCGCATACGGATCCGCCGCCCACCGGGACGCATCTACCTGGTGGGCTTCATGGGCTGCGGCAAGACCGCGATCGGACGGCGGCTCGCGGCCAGGCTGGCAGTCCCCTTCGTGGACGTGGACGCCGAGATCGAGCGCACGTCGGGAAGGACGGTCCGGGCTCTCTTCGAGGAGTCGGGAGAACCCGCATTTCGCGAGCGCGAAGCCGTCTTCCTGGCCGGCACGGAATCGCTCGCGGACGCCGTTGTCGCGACCGGCGGCGGGGCGTACGTCCCCGAGGCAAATCGCAGGCAAATGCTTCGGCTGGGGCGGGTCGTCTTCCTGGACGTGCCGTTTCCGGTCCTGCGCGAGAGGCTCCGAGAAAAGACGGACCGTCCTCTGTTCCAGTCCGTCGAGCAAGCAGCGCGCCTCTTCGCAGAGCGGGATCCCTTCTATAGAATGGGAAGCCTTCGCGTGACACTCCAAGGCAACGAGACGCTGGACGAGGCTGCCGACCGCGTGCTGTGCGCGCTGGAAAGCCCTTCCCTCGCCGCGTCTTCCGGCTGAGGTCCCGATCGCCTTGCGCTACCTCATTCTCTCGGACCTCCACTCCAACGGCGAAGCGCTCTCTGCGGTCCTATCGCGCGTGCGGAGGCGGGCCTACGACTGCGTCGTCGTGCTCGGCGACTTCGTCGGCTACGGAGCCGATCCGAACGACGTGATCGAGCGGGTGAGAAGGTTGCGCCGCCGCAAGGTGATGGTGCGCGGGAACCACGACCGCGTGGCGTCGGGTCTCGACACGGGAGGGATCTTCAATCCGGTGGCCCTCTTGGCCGCCCGCTGGACCACGCAGATGCTCACCGCGGACAGCCGACAATTTCTCGTCGAGCTTCCGGTCGGGCCGATCGAAGTCGATGGCCGATTCGTCATCTGTCACGGCTCGCCGCTCGACGAGGACGCCTACATCTTCTCCGACAGCGATGCGGCGTGGAACTTCCGCAGCCTCGGACACGACCTCTGCTTCTTCGGCCACAGCCACATTCCGTCGGTGTTCACGCTCGAGCCCGACGGCATTCGCGTGGACGTCGTGCGCGGACGCCGACAGCGCTGGAAGCTCCAGCCGGGACGCCGTTACCTGATCAACCCCGGCTCCGTGGGCCAGCCCCGAGACCGAAACGTCGCCGCGGCCTTTGCGGTCTACGATGCGGATAAGGGCGTGGTCGAGTTCGAGCGCGTGGCCTACGACATCGCCGCGGCGCGCGAGAAGATTCTGCGGGCGGGCCTGCCGGGCGCCCTCGGAGATCGGCTCCTGATCGGCGCGTAGACGGGTCCCAATCCTTCGTATAATCCCGCCGATTTCTCTCGAAACCACCGGAACGCGACGGAGGGCGCATGCGTTCGAGGAGCGGAGTGCGAAGACTTCTCCCGGTCGTGACTGTTCTGCTCGGCCTCCAGGGCTGCGCGGGGACCGCGCCCCCGCCGGTGCCCTCCTCCCGGCCGCCGGCGACGCCCGCCGCGAGTTTCGCGTCGGCCGGGGACGCGCGGGCGCAGCTGATGCAGCTGGAAGACCGTCGGGCCTTCGACGACTCGATCCTCGGCGGGGCCGCGAAGTTTGCGGACCCCGCCGTGCGGGTGCAGGCTGCTCTGGCGGTCGGTCGGATCGGAGACGATCGAGGTATCGATATCGTTCAGCCGATGCTCTCGGACAAGGCTCCGGACGTGCGGGCGGCCGCGGTATTTGCCTGTCAGCTGCTGGGCGCCGGGTCGGCCACCCCAGACCTCATCTCGCTCCTCTCCGACGCCGATCCGCGCGTTGCCTCGAGCGCCGCGATGGCGATCGGCGCGCTCGGAAGGGGCGATGGGCAGGATGCCTTGATCGCGAGGATCCCCAAGGCCGCCGCGCCGCAACCGCGGGCCGCGATGCTGCTGTCGCTCTGGCACTTCGCCGATGAGGCCTCCAATGCCGCGGCGACTCCCTACGCCTCCGATCCCGACCGCGAGGTGCGCTTCGCCGCCCTCTACGCCCTCTCCCGAAAGCCGATCCAGAGCTCCCGCGCAACCCTCACGGCGGCCCTCTCCGACTCGGACGCGGACGCGGCCGCCGGGGCTGCCCGAGCCCTCGGAATCCTGGGCCAAAGCGCCTCCGTAGAGCCTCTGGCCGCGGCCCTCGACAGCGGAAAGCCGCACCTGGTCACGAGCAGCCTGAATGCGCTCGAGGCGATCCTGGAGAAGAATCCCGGCACGGGGCTTTCGGCGGATCGCCGCGCGCGCGTCATCGCGCTTGCCGGGGACGCGAATCCGAACGTGGCGATTCCGGCGCTCGTCCTGCTGCGTCAGTTCATGGGCTCCGACCGGGAAGCGTTGCAGCGCGTCTGGTCGATCGCGACGACGGGCCAGGGCCGCCGGCGCCAGGTCGCCCTTCTCTCCGCCGTGGCCGTGCTGCGCGAGCGGGCCAAGAGCGCGCTCGAGCCGGCGATCGAGTCTCCGGACGCGCCGCTGCGGGCCGCGGCGGCGGAGAGTCTCGCCCATCTGTCGAGCGCGCAGGCGGCGCCCTATCGCGCAAGGCTCGTCGCGGACTCGACCGCCTTGGTGCGCATCTCGGTTCTCGCGGGGCTGCGCACGGCCGAGCTCGTCCGGGACAACCGCACGCTGGTCGACGCGGCTCTGGCGGACCCCGACTCCGGTGTTCGAGCGGCGGCGATCGAGGCACTCGCGCTGGCGAACGACGCGACGATCCTGCCCCAGCTGCTGCAGGCCGTCCAGAAGTCCGCGGGGGACGAGGCTCCGGACGTCGCGATCGCCGCCATCGCGGCGGCGGAGAAGCTGCGGTCCGTGCCGGAGGCACGGGCAATCGTGGAGGCCGCGTACCATCTTCCCAAGACGCTGACCCGCCGGCTGGCGCGGCGGTCTCTGGTGGAAGTGTTCCGGGCCGATCGCACGGCCTACCCGGATCCCGAGTACAAGATCGCCCGAACGGCGGCCGATTACACCGCGATCCTCGCCGAGGCGGGAAAGTCGTGGAAGGCGGATGTCGAGACGGCGCGGGGCACCTTCACGGTGCGACTCGCGGGGGACGCGGCGCCGATGACCGTCTTGAACTTCGTGGATCTCGCTCGCAAGTCCTTCTTCAACGGCGTGGCAATCCACCGAGTCGTGCCGGACTTCGTCGTCCAGGACGGCGACCCGACCGGAACGGGCAACGGCGGGCCGGGCTACGAGATCCGCGACGAGAACAACACGCTCCCCTACGTGACGGGGACGGTGGGAATGGCGCTGGCCGGTCCCGATACCGGCGGCAGTCAGTGGTTCGTCACGGACTCGCCGCAGCCGCACCTGGACGCCATCTACACGGCGTTCGGGCAGGTCGTGGCCGGCCAGGACGTGGTCGAGAGGATCGAGCAGTGGGACCGGATCACCCGCGTGACGGTGTCCGAGGCTCCCTGACGAGTCGGATGGCGACGCTCCCGTGTACGCGATGGCCCGTGCCTTGCAGCTTGCCGGGCTCGTCGTGACCGGCGTTGGGCTCTGGAATGGCTTGCTCGGCGGGAACGTGCGCGGAGAGCTCGTCTTTCTGGGGGTGGGCGCCGCGCTCTTCTTCTCCGGACGGTGGCTCCAAAGCAGGTCCGGGTGAAACCGATCGTGGTCGCGACGCGCGAGCTGCCGGAGCCGTCGCTCTCGACGCTGACTCCCGACTTCGAGCTGCGCGTGCTGGGCTACGCCCCGTCCGAGCTCGAGCTCGCGGCCGAGGTGGCCGAGGCGGAAGCCTTGATCACGCTGGTCTCCGACCCGGTCACGTCGCGTGTCATCGCCGCGGCCCCGCGTCTCAAGGTGATCGCGAACTATGCGGTCGGCCTGGACAACGTCGACCGGGCCGCAGCCGCCCTCCGGGGAATCTTCGTGACTCACACGCCGGGCGTGCTCACCGAAGCGACGGCGGATCTGACGATGGCGCTCCTGTTGGCCCTGACGCGCCGGGTGGTCGAAGGGGATCGGATGGTGCGCTCGGGCCGGTTCGCCGGGTGGGCGCCGGACCTGCTTCTGGGAACGGAGCTGAAGGGCAAGGTGCTGGGGATCCTGGGTCCCGGACGGATCGGCCGAGCCGTCGCGCGCCGGGCGCGGGCGTTCGGGATGACCGTGATCGCGACGGGCCGCTCCGCGCGGGACGACCAGGACCCCGACGACCCGCCGCGAGTCTCCTTCGAGGAGCTTCTGCGTCGCGCCGACGTGATCTCGGTCCATGCTCCGTTGACCGAGCAGACGCGGGGTCTCTTCGGCCGCGAGACGATTGCCCGAATGAAGCCCGGAAGCTGCCTGCTCAATACGTCCCGCGGCCCGATCGTGGTCGAGAGCGCCCTGGCCGAGGCGGTCTCGACGGGCCAGCTTTCCGGGGCGGGCCTGGACGTGTATGAGAATGAGCCGGGCATCACGCCGGCCCTGCTCGACCTGGATCGAGTCGTGCTGATGCCCCACGCCGGCAGTGCGACCATCGAGACCCGGCGTGAGATGGCTCGCATGGTGGTCGAGGACGTCCGACGCGTGCTGTCGGGGGGCAAGCCGCTGTGGGCGGCGCCTCCCGCGGGCGCCGAACGCGAACGGTCGGGGGAGGAGGGATGAGGAAGCCGGAAGCCGGGTTCACGCGTCTCGACTCCGCGGCTGACGGACTGCTCCGCAGACTGGCCAAGGGGGAGACCGCACTGGTCTGGCTTCAGGCGCGCTGGGGGCGCATCGTCGGAGAGCCTCTCTCACGCAAGATCGAGCCGAGAGAACTTTCCGGCCGCCGCCTCACCGTGGCGCTCCTCGACCCGGGTTGGAAGAAGGCCGTCGTCGCCTTGCTCCCGGAGCTCGAGGCCAAGCTCGCGAGGGAGATGCCGGAGATCGCGCCGCGGATCACGTTGCGATAGTCGGGAGCTCGCGAGCGAGAACCACGAGTCTCACGCAAGCCGCGGCAAAGACGGCGCCCAGAGCCATGGCCAAAGGCGGCGGGTAGAGCCAAGGAGCGGCCCGCCAAGAGCCGGAGACAACTTGCCCGAGCGCGGCCGGCGACCAGCCGGCCGATGGCTGTCCCGCCCAGTGCGGCAGCAGGAGCCCAAGGGTGCCGGCTGCGTCCACCAGAACCAACAGGCCGAGTAGAAGCCCGGTCGCCAGGGCTGTTCGGCGTGCCGGGATCGCGGCGCACAAAAGAGCAGATGCGGCGCAGACCTCGATCGGCCGTAAGACGTCGAAATACCACCCCTCGGAGCCGGCGAGCGGCGGTTTGGCGACCAAGATCCCCGCCGCTGCCGCCGAAAGGACGTGGAACACCATCGCGCCGATGAAGAACACGGCGAGGGAACCGAGGGGGAGCCAGCGAGAGCCGCCGGGCGGCTTGGTGCCGCGCCATCGGGCGGCGAGGAGGCCGGCCAATCCGAGGACCAGAAGCGCCACGAGCGCCCCCCGATAGACAGAGGCGGCCGGCAGGAGAAACTCCCACCCTCCCGCCCAGAGATGCATGCGGGCCCATTGACCAAGAACGGAGGGGACGTCGAGCGGGCGCCACTGCGCCAGGACCGCCGATAGACCGGGGTGAAGCGGGAGGATGTTGTAGGTAATTCCCGACCAGACGCCCGAGGCGGCCGTGTTCCACAGGAGCAGCGGTGCAATCAACGCGGCGGGCAGCGCCCCGGCCCCAATCAGGTACTCGATCCGCCGGCCGTCACGCCGCCGGCGCGCGAGCAGGGCGGCGACGATGGCCGCGGGCAGCAGAGGGAGCAATGTCATTTTCGTCCAGGCACCGGCGGCGACGAGAAAGCCGAGGACGAGAAAGCGCCGTCGAGAGGGTCGCCGCGCCGCCAACACGAGTTGACCGGCGGCCGCAGCCAGGATCGGCCAGGCGAGGGCGTCGTTGGTGATCCGGTCGGCGAAGAAAAGGGTATTGGGCAGGAGGGCCGCGAGCGGCAGTGCAAAGAAAAGTCCCCGCCGTGGCAGAAGGAGACGCCCGAGGCGGGCGGTGAGGGGGACCAGAAACGAGGCGACGAGAACACAAAAGAGACGGACACCGACGACGAAGGAGGGGAGGCTCGCGGTGCGCATCAGCCAGGCGAAGGGCGCCGCCGCGAAATAGAAGAGCGGAGGGTGCTGACGCTCGTAGTTGGTCCGGATGTACTGCACCGGCCCCGACATTCCGGAGCCGACTCGCGTCGCCTGGACTCGCGACGCCTCCTGCCACTCCGGCCCTTCCCGCCGCCAGCGATCGAAGGAAGGGGCGTGAGGAAGCCAGCTCGGCAAGAGCGGCGTCAAGCGCGCGTACTCCACGGGGAGACTCGGCTCGTCGAAAGCGGGAGGCCGGCCGTGCCGGGCGACGAAGGTCACGTAGGCCAGGTGGTACGGCTCGTCGAAGCCCTCCCAGACGGGCATCGTGAGGACCTGGAGGGAGCCGCGCGCGAGGAAGGCCAGCCAGACGGCGAGGACGGCGGCGCGGCGGCTCGCGGCCGGGCCTCGGCCAAACGGCCGACCAGCCGGCGAGAGGCCGCGCCTGCCGTGCGCGGAAGGGACGGGGCGGATCGGCGCGGAGATCCTTCCCCTACGCGTACAGCCCGCGCACCATCGTGTCGTGGGCGACGCGCGAGATGCCGAGCATGTAGGCGGCGATCCGGAACGTCACCCCGTACTTCTCGGCCATGGTGGCGACGTCCCGGAACGACTGGACCATGATGTCCTCCAGCCGCTCGTTGACTTCCTGTTCGCGCCAGAAGAAGCCGGCTCGGTCCTGCACCCACTCGAAGTAGGAGACCGTCACGCCTCCCGCGTTGGCCAGGATGTCCGGCACGACGAGGACGTCTTTCTGCCGCAAGGCCTCGTCGGCGCGCTGGGTCGTTGGTCCGTTGGCCCCCTCGACGATGATCTTGGCCTTGATGTTCGGCGCGTTCTTGGCGCGGATCTGGTTCTCGTTGGCTGCGGGAATCAGGATGTCGCAGTCGAGCTCGAGCAGGTCGGCGTTGGAGATCTTCTTGGGTCCGGTGTATCCGTCGAACGTGCGTTCCTTCTCGTAATGGGCGAGCAACTTCTTGATGTCCAGGCCGGCGGGGTCGAACACGCCGCCCGAGATGTCCGAAACGGCGATGATCTTCGCTCCCGCCTCGCTGCACATGCGGGCGGCGATCGATCCGACGTTGCCGAAGCCTTGCACGGCGATGCGGCTGCCGGAGAGCTGGAAGCCCTTGAGCGGTGCCGCCTCGCGGCAGATCAGCATCAGGCCGCGCCCGGTGGCCTCGACGCGCCCCCGCGAGCCGCCGAGCGAGAGGGGCTTGCCCGTGACGACCGAGGTGACGGTGTGCCGGGCGTGCATGGAGTAGGTGTCCATGATCCAGGCCATGGTCTGCGGATTCGTGCCCATGTCCGGCGCGGGCACGTCTTTCTCGGGCCCGAACTGATCCATCAGCTCCGCGGTGTAGCGGCGGGTGATGCGCTCGATCTCCCCGCGAGAGAGAGACGCCGGGTCGCAGATGACTCCGCCTTTGGCGCCTCCGAACGGGATGTTGACGACGGCGCACTTCCACGTCATCCAGGCGGCGAGCGCCCGGACCTCGTCGAGCGTCACGTTCCGGTCGTAGCGGATCCCGCCCTTGCCCGGTCCGCGGGCGATGTTGTGCAGGACGCGGTATCCGATGAAGACCTCGATACGGCCGTCGTCCATGACAACCGGGATGGAAACCTTGGTCTCTCGCACCGGCTCGCGCAGCACCTTGTAGAGTCCCGGGTCGAGGCCAAGCTTCTGGGCAGCAAGGTCGAAGCGGGACATCATCTCTTCGAAGGGGCTGGCGGAGTCCACCCCCTGGGGCGGGGTGCCGATGGTTGGGAACAGCGGTTCGGCGATTTTCATCTCCACGTGGGTCGCTCCTGCCGTCGGCCGGCGGTTAGAATGGCTGGGGAAGTCTAACTCATAGACCGGTGAGCGATTCCGGCCACAGGCTTGACGGAGCGAGAAAAGGAAAACGTCGAGATCGAGAGCGACGAGGCCGTCGTCGCTCGGGTCTTGTCCGGGGACGAGGACCGGTTCGGCGTGCTGGTGGGCCGTTATCGGACCCGCCTTCACTCCCATGTGACCAAGATGATCGGCAACCGAGAGGATGCCCTGGACCTGACCCAGGAGATCTTTCTGAAGGTCTTTCAGGCCCTGCCGCGGTTCAATCCCGAGTACCGATTCTCAACCTGGCTCTTTCGCATCGCGGCCAATGCCGCAATCGACCATCTGCGCCGGAAGCGCCCGAAGACAGTGCCACTGGAAATCCCGGATCCGGAGGCCCAGGGCAGGGTGTCCTCTGGAGAGTACAGTACCTCCGAGCTCGACCCGTTTGGAATGCTGCGAAACGTCGAAAGGGGAAGGGCCATCTCTCAAGCGATCGCCGATTTGCCCCTAGAATTCCGAGAATTGATCGCTCTGAGGCATTTCGCGGGGCTCTCCTATGAGGAGATAGCCGAGGTGAAAGAAATGCCGCTGGGGACCGTCAAGAACAAACTCTTTCGCGCCAGAGCCGTATTGAAGGAAAGGTTGGCCGGAGAGCTGTCTTGAGTACTTGCCCCCACCCCCTGGATCCGATCGAAGTCGAAGCGTTGGCTTCGGGCAGCGAGGTCTCTTCCCGCCCCGATGCCGCGGATCACGCGGCTCGTTGCGCAGGCTGCGGCGAGGCGGTCGGCCGCGCCGAGCGCGTCGGAGGGTGGCTCGACGAGGCGGCCTCGGCCGTCGCTCCGCTTCCGGAGAACTTCACCGACCGGGTTCTGCGAATCCGCCCGTTTTCCCGCGCGGAGCGCTGGAGCCTGGCTGTCTGGCGGGCACCTCTCCTGTTGCTCGCGGCACTCGGGCTTTCCGGCACCGGAGCGGTGGCCGGGCCGGTGGGCGTCCGAGAGCAACTGGGGCTCGCCGTTGGGCTCGCGGCCTCTCTCGGCGGACTCGTCCGGGCTTCCTGGAGGTGGCTAGTCGATCTCCGGGCAACCGGACCGGCCAGCCTCGAGGCCCTGTCCGATTCTTTGCGTCCGACGTCGGTCGGTTGGGCCGCTCTCCTGTTGCTCCTGCCAGCGGCCGTGGCGCTGCGGGCGGTCCTGGTCAGGGCGATCTCGCGTCGATGACGCCGGCAGCGTTCGCGACGCTGCTCTGGCTCGCCGCGCCTCCGACCGGGCCTGCCGCACCGGCCTCTCCTTCCGGTTCCGCCGTCACGACTTTCGGCCGAGACCTCGCCATCTCCTCGCCGGTTCAAGGCCGGGTCCTGGCGGCGTTTGCAAACATCCGCATCGAGGCGCCTGTCTCGGGCGACGTGGTGGTCTGGGGCGGCGACGTGTCCTTTGGCCCGGCCGGGTCGGTGGGCGGAAATCTTTCCGTCTTCGGCGGAGACCTTCGCGCAGACGGCACGCCGCCCGTCCAGGGGGTCGTCTCGACACCGGGCTCCCTCTTGCGCCTGTATCTGGCCGAGATGCGGCGAGCGCCGTGGGAGCTGCCGGCCTCCCGCACGGTCTGGGGATTGCGCCTTCTTTCACTCGCCGCGTGGCTGGCCGTCACGCTTCTCTTGCTTCGGCTCTTCGGCGCTCCCTTCGCCCGCGCCGCCGCTCGCGCCGAGGAGATGTTCACGACCTCGGCGCTGGCGGGCGTTCTCTCGGTGTTGACGCTCTTTCTGGCGGCGGCGGCGGTTCTCGCGTTGCTGCCCTCGGTGCTGTCGGTGCCGGCCGTCCTCCTCGTCGCGACTGTCGCGGTGGCCGCGAAGGTATTCGGCATGGGATCGCTATTCCTGCTTCTCGGACAGAAGCTGCTGCGTCGAGTCTCCGCGCGTCACCGTCCCGCGGCCCTCGCCGCCGGCTTCGCCGTGCTCGGCGGCCTGTCGCTCGTGCCGTGGCTCGGACCCCTGCTCTGGATCGCCGCATCGATCCTGGCGGTCGGCATCGCGGTCTTGACCGGATTCGGCGCACCGCGCTTCCGCGTGCGGCTGGCCTGACGCGGTGGCGGCGCCCCGCCGCAGCGGCCGAGGGATCTCCGGCAACCATCCTCGTTTCATTCGCCTCGCTCGGGACACCGGGTCCGGTTGCGTCCCCGAGATCCACGCAATAGAGTCGAGCCCGATGGAAATCCGCTCCGTCGGTGTGGTCGGCGGGGGTCAGATGGGCAACGGGATCGCTCACGTGGCCGCGGCGGCCGGATGCACCGTCATCCTCGCCGATCTGGAGGAACGCTTTCTCGAGAAGGCGCGGGCCACGATCTCGAAGAATCTCGACCGGGAAGTGGCCAAGGGGAAGCGCACCGCCTCCGACAAGGCGAGTGCCCTCGACCGCCTCACGACCACGACCGATCTGTCGAGGCTCTCCGGCGCCGACATCGTCATCGAAGCCGTCGTCGAGGACGAGGCCGTCAAGCGTGACCTCTTCGCGCGGCTCGACGGTCTCTGCCCCGCCAAGACGATCCTCGCCTCCAACACGTCCTCGATCTCGATCACGCGGCTGGCCGCCTCGACCAAGCGCCCCGACCGATTCATCGGGATGCACTTCATGAACCCGGTGCCGATGATGGCTCTGGTCGAGGTCATTCGGGGAATCTCGACCTCCGACGACACATCGGCCGCGGTGGAGGCGCTCGCGCGCAAGATGGGGAAGACCCCGATCTTCTGCAACGACTCTCCGGGATTCATCGCGAACCGCGTTCTGCTGCCGATGATCAACGAGGCGATCGAAGCGCTGCGGGAGGGAGTCGGCGACCGCGACGCCATCGACTCGATCATGAAGCTCGGCATGAACCACCCGATGGGTCCGCTGCAGCTGGCCGACTTCATCGGGCTCGACACGTGCCTGGCGATCTTGCGCGTGATGCACCAGGGCTTCGGCGACCCGAAGTACCGGCCGAGCCCGCTGCTGGTGAAGATGGTCGACGCCGGCTGGCTTGGAAAGAAGTCCGGCCGGGGCTTCTACGAATATGAGACGCGTTAGGATCGCGGCGCGAGGAGTCTCCGCGAGGGAAGCGGAGGACGCCTCGCGCCGCGGGAGCGAGCGCGAAGGGAGGAGCCAGGCGAGCGGTCGAGGCCGCATCCGGCCGAGCCGCCCGCCGGTGGGCCGCAGGCCCAGACCCCGAGCGAAGCGCGAGCGACGGTGATGTTCTGCCAGGTCTGCGGCCTCAAGAACCGGGACGACGAGGAGTTCTGCTCGCGGTGTCACTCGAAGCTCCTGGTGCTCTCGGGCGTGGGAGTGGTCGAGGAGGGCGGCGAGACGCAGGAGGAGATCCCCTTCGACGAGCACCTGCTCGAGCGAATCTCGACGCTCGAGGACGTGGTCAAGCGCACGGGGGACGCCGTCAAGACCCTCTTCGAGTCGCTCGGGAACCTCGAGAAGAACCTCTTCGTGGCGCACACCGGAATCCTCGCCCTGCAGGAGACGCTCGAGCGCCGCGGCGCCGTTCGCCCGGAGGAAGTCTTCGACCTCTGGGAAACCAAGATGGACGAGCGCATGCAGGCCGTCGAAAAGAAGGACCGCTTCCTCGAGTGGCGCGACCGGATCATCGCGCGCTTCTCGGGGGAGCAGCGCGACGCGCTGCGCCAGAGGCTGCGGGAGGCCGAATTCGCCATCATGGCGCTCGACTCCGAGCGCGGCGTCCGACTGCTCGAGGAGCTCTATCGCGGGAACCGCGAGAACGTGGACCTGGGCTTCTACCTCGGGGAGACGTTCTTCTCGGCGGGCGAGATCGAGAAGGCGTCCGGGTTCTTCAAGCGCGTCCTGTCGATCGAGCCGAGCCACTTCGAGTCGCTCGTCTATTCGGGCATCATCGCCTCGGAGACGGGCGATCCCCAGACGGCGGAAACGCTCCTGCGGCGGGCCATCGAGAAGAGGCCGGACGCCTTTCTGCCGCACTTCGCCCTGGGCGCGCTCCACGCGCATGCCTCGCGCTGGGCGGACGCCGAGAAGGCGCTGGCGCGCGCCATCGACGTCGCCCACGTGCCTTCGGCGCACGTGCTGCTCGGCACCGTCCTCCGGGAAAAGGGAGAGGTGGGCAAGGCCATCGAGCAGTTCGAGGCCGCTCTCGCGATCGAGCCGGGGATGGAGGACGCGAAATTCCAGCTCGGGCTCTGTTATCTGGAGAAAAACTGGCCCAAGCGCGCGCTCGAGTGCTTCCACCATGCGCTCGAGAAGAACCCCAAGCGCCTGGAGTTCCAGGAGGCCGTGCGCCTGCTCGAGCGCCGGCGGCGCTATTCCTTGCCGCGGGTCGACGGGCCGGGAGCGGAGAGCTACCGCGAGGCGGAGGAAAACGTCTCGAGGGGGTCGCTGCGCCGCGCGCACGCGCTGTACCTGAAGGCTCTCGAGGCCGAGCCCCAGAACTCGACGATCCGGATCTCCTACGCGCTCCTGTGCGCCTCTCTCGGACTCTTTCGCGAGGCCGTGGCCGCCTGCCGGGACGTGCTCGATGCCGAGCCGGAGGATGTCGTGGCGGCGGCCGCCTGTTCGACTCTGGCCGAAGCGCTGCGCGCGGAGGGAAAGCCCGAGGAGGCGGCGAGCTTCGTGCGGGAGTTCCTGGAGCGGCACGACTCGAAGACCGCGCAGACCGTCGGTTACTACGAGCTCGCCACGAGTCTCGCCGAGTCGGGGGAGGACCTGGACTCGGCGCTCGACTACGCGGGGCGCGCCCTCTCGGCCGCACCGGATGAGCTGAAGCCCTATCCGCTGGCCGCGCTGGGCTGGGTCCACTACAAGCGTCAGGAGTTCGACCGCGCCATCGACTGCCTGCGCCGCTCGAGCGACCGCGCGGCGGCGCCCACGACCCTCCAGCATCTCGGCATGGCCTACCTCGCGGCCGGAAAACCCGAGGAGGCCAAGGCCGCCTTCACCCGCGCCAAGACCGTGGCGCCCGGAGGGGCCCTGGAGGAGCGGATGATGCAGCAGGTGCGCTCGAATCTGCGGCTCGTGGAGAAGGTAGGGGGCAAGAAGAAAGCCGAAGCCTCGGCGTCTCGAAAGCCGTAAGCGCCGCGCCCCTGAGGGGATTCCGGTGCAGGCGTCCGGCCGGCGGCTGAAAGCGGACGGCGGATCTAGTATCTTCGCCCACCACATGCGCTGGTCGAAGTACTTCCTGCAGACGGTCCGCGAGGTGCCGGGGGACGCCGAGGCAATCTCCCACGTCCTCCTGACGCGCGCCGGCATGATGCGGCGGGTCGCCGCCGGGGTCTATGCCCTGACGCCGCTCGGGCTGCGCGCGAACCGCAAGACCGAGACGATCGTCCGCGAGGAGATGGACCGGGCGGGCTTCCACGAGGTGGAGGCGCCGATCCTCCAGCCCCGTGAGCTCTGGGAGCAGAGCGGGCGCTGGCAGCGCTACGCGGCCGAGGAGATCCTCTTCCGCCTGAAGGACCGGAAGGCGGGCGAATACTGCCTGGCGCCGACGGCCGAGGAGGCCTTCGCGACGATGGTCCGCGCCGGTGTGACCTCCTACCGCCAGCTGCCGTTTACCCTGTATCAGATCCGCACGAAGTTCCGCGACGAGATACGGCCCCGCTTCGGCCTGATGCGCGGGCGCGAGTTCCTGATGTACGACGGCTACTCCTTCGACGCGGACGCGGCGGGCCTCGACGTGTCGTATCGCGCGCAGGACGCGGCATACCGACGCGTCTTCGAGCGGTGCGGCCTCGACTTCACGGTCGTCGAGGCGGACTCGGGAGGCATGGGTGGAAGCCAGTCGCAGGAGTTCATGGTTCTGGCCGACACGGGCGAGGACGCGGTCGTGCGGTGCGCCGCGTGCGGCTACGGCGCCAACCTGGAACGAGCGCAGACGGGGCGACGCCGCGCCCCCTGGGAGGACGAGACGGTCACGTCGCTGACCGAGGTCGAGACCCCGGGCAAGGGCGGGATCGACGACGTGGTGCAGTTTCTCGGGATCACGGCCTCGCGCATGATCAAGGTTCTCATCTACGAAACCGAGGAAGGCTACGTGGCGGCGGCCGTCCGGGGCGACCTCGACGTCAACGAGGTGGCCTTGAAGAATGCGCTGGGAGTCGAGCACCTGACCCTCGCGTCCGAGGAGAAGGTCGATCGGGAATCGCTGGGGCCCGTCGGGTACGTCGGGCCGCACCGGCTCGACCCTTTGAAGGTGCGCCTGGTGGCCGACGAATCGGTGCGCGGGGCCGTCAATGCCGTGACCGGCGCCGGGAGGCGCGACTGGCATGTCCGGGGCTTCTCGATGGAGCGCGACGCAAAAAACGTCTCTCGCTGGGCCGATTTCGCCCAGGCCCGGGCGGGGGATCCCTGCCGCCGCTGCGGCAAACCGCTCGAGATCGCCCGCGGGATCGAGGTCGGCCACATCTTCAAGCTCGGGACCAAGTACGGCGAGTCGCTTCACTGCGAGTTCACCGACGAGAAGGGAGAGACTCGCCCGGTCGTCATGGGGAGCTACGGCATCGGCATCGGGCGCACGATGGCGGCCGCCGTCGAGCAGAACCACGATGCGGACGGCATCATCTGGCCGCTGGCGCTCTCGCCCTTCGAGATCGAGCTGGTCTCGTTGAACCCCTCGGAGCCGGCCACTCTGCAGGCGGCGGACGCCTTGTACGGGTCTCTCCTGGCGGCCGATCTCGAAGTCCTCTATGACGACCGGGACGAGCGCCCCGGCGTGAAGTTCAAGGACGCGGACCTGCTGGGCTTCCCGATCCGAGTCAACGTCGGGGGTCGCGCTCTCAAGGAAGGCCGGGTCGAGGTGGTGACTCGCCGCGACAAGAAGGTGCGGCTGGTTGCGCGCGAGGAGGCGGTCGAGGCCATCCAGGAGCTCCGCGGCGCGCTCGCCGGCTCGCCGCCGCAAGCTGCGGGACAGAGACGCGCCGAGGGCCGCACTTGAGACGAATCACGGCCGAGGAAGCCCTCGAGTACCACGCCCGCGGACGCCGTGGCAAGATCGAGGTCGTCGCGACGAAGCCCTGCCGAACCGCAGAGGACCTCTCGCTCGCCTACAGCCCCGGGGTCGCCGAGCCCTGCCTCGCAATCGCCCAGGACCCCGAGAAGGTCTACGAATACACGGCCAAGGGCAACCTCGTGGCGGTGATCTCCAACGGCACCGCGGTCCTCGGCCTGGGCAACATCGGGCCGCTCGCGGGAAAACCCGTCATGGAAGGCAAGGGGATTCTCTTCAAGCGCTTCGCCGACATCGATGTCTTCGACATCGAGGTGGACGCCGAGGACCCCGCGGCCTTCATCGACACGGTCGCCCGCATCGCGCCGACCTTCGGCGGAATCAACCTGGAGGACGTCAAGTCGCCCGAGTGCTTCGTGATCGAGGAGGAGCTCAAGCGGCGACTCAAGATTCCGGTCTTCCACGACGATCAACACGGCACGGCCATCATCTCGGCCGCCGCGCTCTTGAACGCCCTCGAGATCGTCGGCAAGTCGATTGACAAAGTGAAGGTCGTCTTCGTCGGCGCCGGCGCGTCGGCCATCGCCTGCGCGAAGCTTTACCTCTCCTACGGCGTGAAGAAGGAGAACCTCCGCCTCGTGGACAAAGCCGGCGTGATTTACGCGGGACGGACGAAGGACCTGAACCCCTACAAGGCGCAGTTTGCGGTCGAGACCTCCGAGCGCACGCTCGCCGACGCGCTCGTGGGGGCCGACGTCTTCGTGGGACTCTCGACCAAGGGAGTGGTCACCGGGGAAATGCTGAAGAAGATGGCGCGCGACCCGATCGTCTTCGCGCTCGCCAATCCGGAGCCCGAGATCGAGCCCGAGGAGGCGCGGGCGGCGCGTCCCGACGTCATCATGGCGACCGGCCGGAGCGACTACCCGAACCAGGTCAACAACGTGCTCGGCTTCCCGTTCATCTTCCGCGGCGCCTTGGACGTCGCCGCGACCGAGATCAACGAGGCGATGAAGATGGCCGCTTCGCAGGCCTTGGCGTCGCTCGCCAAGATGGACGTGCCCGACTCGGTCTCCAAGGCCTACGGCGGCCAGAGCTTCCGGTTCGGGCGCAACTATCTGATCCCGAAGCCCTTCGACTTTCGGGTGCTGCTCTGGGTGGCGCCCGCCGTGGCCGAGGCGGCCATGCGCTCGGGTGTCGCGCGAAAGCCGATCACCGACATGAGCGCCTACCTGCGGCGGCTCGAGGCCATGCTCTCCCGCTCGCGCGAGGTGATGAGCGTCGTCATCCAGAAGGCCAAGGACGATCCCAAGAGGATCGTCTTTCCCGAAGGAGAGGACCCCAAGATCCTGCGGGCCGCCAAGATCCTGGCGGAGGAGGGCATCTGCCGCCCGATCCTGCTCGCCCGGGACACGAAGGTGGACGAGCTGGCGCACGACCTGAAGCTTCCGATGGACAAGATCACCCTGATCCACACCGAGACCTCGCCGAAGCTGCCCGAGTACGCCAAGCGCTTAGTCGAGCTGCGCAAGCGCTCGGGCGTGACGGTGGAGGCCGCGGCGCGGCTGGTGCGCGTGCGCAACTATTACGGCCCGCTGATGCTCGACGCCGGAGACGCCGACGGCGTGATCTCCGGCTTGACCCAGTCCTACCCCGACACGATCCGTCCGGCGCTTCAGATCGTCGGCACCGCCCCCGGCGTCCGGCGCGTTTCCGGCCTCTACATCCTGATCCTGAAGGACCGGACGTTCTTCTTCGCCGACACGACCGTCAACATCGATCCGACGGCGGAGGAACTGGCCGAGATCGCCCAGTTGACGGCCCGAGCCGTCCAGCGCTTCGACATGGAGCCCTCGCTCGCGATGATCTCGTTCTCCAATTTCGGATCCAACACTCACGAGAAGGCTCTTAAGGTCAAGCGCGCGGTCGAGATCCTGAAGGCCACGCGGCCCGACCTGACCGTGGACGGCGAGATGCAGGCGGATCTCGCCGTCGTTCCGGAGATGCTCGGCGCCGACTACCCGTGGGCCGCGGTCCAGCGGCCCAACGTCCTGATCTTCCCCGACCTGCAGTCGGCCAATGCCGCCTACAAGCTCGTCTGGCGCCTGGCCGGCGCCGAGGCGATCGGCCCGATTCTGCTCGGCATGGATCGGCCCGTGCACGTCCTCCAGCGCGGCGAAGATGTCGCCGACGTCGTCAACATGGCGGCGATCGCCGTCGTCGATGCGCAGGAGAGAACCGCGCGCGCATAATCGACCCTCGATAGCTCGGTCTCGCCCTCGAGCCCTCCGTTTCTTGCGCTCGTCCGGATCCCTGCCTCCCTCTCGCGACAACTAGGTAACCGAAAGTTCGTTTTCATCGGCGAGCGGGCGCCGCGGCCCCGCTGGTCGTCGCTGCGAACGCGACAAGGGGTCTTGAAATGAAGAGCGAAGAACTGTCGGAGTGTGTCTTCCGTTCCGTGTCCGGATCTGCCTTCCCGCGCGGGAGCGATGTAAAGCCGCGGGTTTCGAGTCGCGCGTGGCGGCGATCGCTCGGGTTTCTCGCTGCAGGCTCGATGCTCCTGCTGGTGCAGGACGCCGGCGGAGGCGGACCCTACCAGTTCTACTCCGTCACTCCCTGCCGGCTGGTCGACACGCGCAGGCCGGTTGGAGTCAACGGCGGACCGGCGCTATCCTCCGGCACTCCTCGCGGCTTTTCGATTCGGGGAAGCTGCGGCATCCCCCTCACGGCTCAGGCGGCGGCCATCAACGTCACGATGGTCGCTCCGACGCAGAACGGGTACCTGAAGGTCTGGCCCTACGGCACGGCGGCGCCGGGCACTTCGAACGTCAATGCCTCCGCGAACACACTCGCGATCGCCAACGGGGCCCTCGTCTCCTTGGCTTCGGATCCAACCCTTCAAGTCTCGATCGTGTACGGGACCGTGCAGCCGGGAACGGCCCACGTGGTTCTCGACGTCACCGGGTACTTCCAATAGGGGGGCCGAAGATGAAGCGTCTTGCGCTGGGGTTCGGCTTGGCGGCCGTCGCGATTGCGGCCGGCGCGCAGCAGGGACCCGACAACGATCCCGCGGCCGCCCAGGGGTACGTCAAGAACGCGTTCCACCACACGGACTTCGACTCGATCAATTCTTTCAACGGCCAGTTGACCATTCCCATGCCGATCGGGCCCGCGTATCAGATCGGCCCGAGGCTGACCTTCCAGGCGATGCTCACCTATGGCCTTCGCCTGACCGAGCCGGGACACCCGACCAACGAGCTGGAGAACAACCCCAACTACTATCCCGTCGTCGGGGATCCGGCGCTCGGCGTCGGCTGGACCTTCACGCCCGGAAAGATCGCCTGTGGCGCTCTGCCGACGAGCCCTCCGCTCGGCGCCAACCCCAGACCATTCTGCTATCTGCGGCCCGACGGCGCCGAGATCGACTTCTTTGGCGCCGGGCCCGCGTACACGACGACCGACGCGACGCAGTACAAGCTCGTTCACAACGGTACTGCGCCAAACGACTCGTACACGATGTACGACGGGGACGGCAACGTCTATGACTTCGGCTGGCGGGTCAGCGGGTACGACGACGTCCCGTCCGTCAGTCCCGGATATGCCAGGGACTACGGTCGCAGCCGCGACGGGTACTACCTCACGTCGATCACGGACCCTTTCGGGAACAGGCTGACGGTCGCCTATCAGGCGGATGGCGTGAGCGCCTGTCCGTTGACCTGTTCGCTGCCGACCGGCATGCGGTGCACGGGCACGACGACGCGATCCTGGATCCCGGCGACATTCAGCATTCAGCGCGTGGGCGAAGCGTCGCAACAGATCGGAGCCGTCGTATTCGATCCGCCTGCCCGGCGGATCCGCGCCCTGCGGCTGAAGACGCTGGTCGGCGGGACGGGCCAATTCTCGGAGTGGAGCCTGCAATATGGAACCGTTCCGATCAACCGGGCCAGCATCTACTGCTCCCCGACTTTGTTGCCGACTCTGACAGGCATTGTCTTTCCGAACGACATTGCCGGATCGGCCTCCTACTCGTTTGACTACTTCCCAAACGTCAACATCGCGCAGGGGCTGCTCAAGTCGATGACGCTGCCGACCGGGGCGACGGTGTATTACGACTATGGGAACTATCACTTCTACCGGGGGCGGCTGGCGACCTTTTCGGGAAGCGACGGCTGCAGCCTCCAGCCACCCCCGGCGGGCCAGACCGTTCGCCGGTCGCAGGTCTTCACCAACAGCGGAGCTCCCGGCAGCGCCACCGCCGACTTGAACCAGCCTTTGGCCCTCAACGAAGGCCCCTGCTTGCCGGGGACAGCCAGCCGGCAGTACCAGCAATCTCAGGTGGGAGTGCTGCGGCGCACAGTGGCGGGCCCCGACATCTCGACCGCCGTGACGGAGTACACGCAGTATTCCTTTCCGTACGGCGAGAACGCCACGACGACCTACACCTCGGCCCAGACCCTCACCGTGGCATTGATGCCCGCCGATGCGGACGGGAACCGGCGGGCCGAGGCGACCCTCTTCTGGGCGGGCAACGGTCTCGTGGACCCACAGAAACCGTCTCAGCCGGGCGACCGAGTCGGAGCGGAGCTTCGGCAGGCGGTGTATGCGAGCGACCCGAATCCGGCGGGAATCGGCAGCGTGACGACGCCGGTCTGTGGCTCGCTCTATGCGGACTCGCTCTGCCCGAGCCACGCGATCCGGGTCATCCAGCATGTCTTCGAATACGACCTCGGTGCAACCGACGATGGTTTGAACCGCCGGATCAAGTCGGAGACGACCTACCACGGTCCGATCAACAACCCCGATCCGCTCGCGCTCGACTACTGTCCCGCGTGCCCGAAGCACTCGATCGTCTATTCGCTTTCCGCTGGAGACACCTGGGAGGGCAACGGCAGGCACTACAACGTCCAGGCGCATTCAGGAAACCTCGGCAACGACGCCCGCGTGATCACGACCGACTGGGCGCCCAGCACAGGGGCCAACCTTCTCAATCTCTATGCGCGGAGGACGGAGGCCGACCTCACGATCCCGACCCCGACCCAGCCCGCGAGCCGGCGCAACGCCATCGACCACTACTTCGATTTCGATTCGGCGACCGGTTTTCTGAAGGGAGACTGGGCCTGGGACCCCCCGACCAGCCGGTATCTCGCGCATTGCCGCTACGGGGACGGTCAGGGAAACGTCCGAGACGACGTGTCGGCGGCAGTCGTTGCCGTGGCACAGCCCGCGACGGACCCCTGTCCCGGTTCGCTCTCCGCGTGGCCGGCCGCGACCATCGGATTGAACGACGACGCATTCGGCCAAGAGATGACCTATGCGGGAGGTCTCCGCGCGACGAGCTCCTGGCTCAAAGACAAGACTTCGCTCAGTCAGAGCGCGGGCGGCTGGTTTGCCCAGAACCTCACGCGGGACTCGGCCACCGGATGGGTGAAAGATTCCTCCGACACGGCGGGAAAGAAGACGAGCTTCCTCTACGACAGCCTGGGGCGCGCGACGGTGATCACGCCGCCCGACGGCGAGGCGCCGACCGTGATTGCGTACGAATCTCCCACGCGGACTACCGTGAGCCGGTCCGGAGGAGGAGACAGCACCCAGCAGGTCTATGTTTATGACAACCTCGGGCGGCTCGTCCGCGAGATCCGACAGATGCCGACCGGCTACTCGGTCCGGACGCACGAGTTCGACGCCCCGGGGCACGAGATCCAGGTTTCCGAGTGGGCAAGCTGCACCAGCGCGGCGGCTCCCTCCGGCGCCTGCCTGACCGTGGCGCCCTCGGGAACCCTGCGGTCGAACTTCGATCCCTTCGGCCGGCCGCAAGCGATCCGCCGGGCAGACGGATCGACGACGACGGTCGACTTCACCGACGGCGCCGTCGCTTTTTCCGAAACGGCCAAGAAGGTGACGGTCGGGAACGTCGGAGGGAGCTGCTCGGGCGGCGTGTGCTCCGGCGGGGGTTCCGCCACGACGACGTTTCGCTACGATGCCTTCGGCCGCCTCACGAGCGTCACGGAGCCCGCCGCACCCTCGGCCGACGCGACGAGCTACGGCTACGACGCAGGCAACCGGCTGTTCTCGGTGACGCAGGGCTCCCAAACGAGGACCTTTGCCCATGACGCCTTTGGCTTCCTGGTCCAGGAGTCGACGCCCGAGGCGGGAACCGTCACCTACACCGCGGTGGCGGGCGGCAGGACCTACTCGAACTGGGGCAGCGTCGGTAACCTGCGCGGCAAGGCCGAGGCGGACGGGACCTTGTTGAGGTACACGTACGATTCGGCCGGGCGGCTCAAGACATTGACTGCAGGGGGAGCGAACCTCCTGACGAACTGTTATGACGGAGAAGCGGTGTCGCCGTGCTGGTTCGCCGGGTCGGGGGCGAGTGGGGGAAAGCTGTCACAGCGCCTCGGGTCCAACACGGGTGTGGCTTCGACGGTCACGGAGACCTTCACCTATTCCGGGCTCGGCGGTCGGTTGAGCCAGAAGGACCTCACGATCTCGGGAACGCCCCAGGGCTCTTTGACCTTCACCGAGTCGTGGTCCCACAACCTTCTGGGCCTTCCCGCTTCGCACACCCATCCCAGGAGAGCAACGGATGCGCCGGTGACCGCGGGCCTGACTTACACGACCGGTCTCGCCGGCGGGCTTTCGTCGGGCGTCCAGACAGTCGTTTCGTCGGCTGCATACAACCCATCGACACTGCTTTCCTCCTGGAAGGCAGGCAACAACGTTGTCACGACGATCTCTCAGGATTCGGCTCTCCTGCCCCGGCCTGCCCGAATCTTCGCTTCGCTTGGAGGGTTCGACACCGGGCCGTACACTTACGACGGAGCGGGCAACATCACGGCCATCGGCACGGACCAATTCGGCTACGACGCGAGATCGCGGCTCGTCTCGGCGACGCTGGCCGGCCAGCCAACGCAGACGTACGGCTACGACCGATTCGGGAACATGAACCCGGCCGGCGTGAGCGCCGCGACCAACCGGCTCTCGACGGGCATCTACGACGCGCGGGGTAATCTCCTCTCGCTCGCGGGCCAGACGTACTCCTACGACGCGCTCTCACGGCAGACTTCCGCCGGAACCGAGCGGTATGTCTACGACGGAGCGGGGGAGCGGATCGCGAAGGTAACCGGAGGAGACAGCTTCTTCACGATGATTCCGTGCCGGTTCCTGAACACGCGCCTGACGCCGAGCGGCCCGGGCAGGGGACCGAGCCTCGCGCCTTCGGAGACTCGGGCGCTGCCGATCGTCGGGAACCCCCTTTGCAGCGGCGTCCCGTCAAATGCGACGGCCGTGTCCGGCAACCTCACCGTGACCTCGATCACGGCTCCGGGGTCCCTGCTCCTCGCACCTGGAGGAGTGTCCTCGGTCACGAGCACGTTGAACTACGACGCGACCCCGGGCGTCTTGAACGACAGGGCCAACAACTTCTCGCTCGGGCTCTCTTCGAACGGTCAGCTGCTCCTGACTAACGCCTCTCCGGCCGCCGTGGACGCGCTGGTGGACGTCACGGGATACTTCACTTCCTCCACCGACACCTGGAGCCTGACACTGCGGGACGAGTCGAATCGGCTCTCGACCGAGTACCTCGTGACTCCAACGGCGATAACGCGGACCAAGGACTACTTCTACTTCGGAAACCTGCTGGTGGCGACGCGGGATTCAGGCGGGAGCTATCTCTACTACTCCTCGGACCATCTGGGCACGCCTCGCCTGGTGACCAACTCCGCCGGCGCCGCCGTGGAGAGCCACAAGTACTTCCCGTACGGGTCGGAGATCTCCGGAGGATTCGGCAACCACCCCCTGAAGTTCGCTCTGATGGAACGAGACCCCTCCACCGGCAACGACTACGACCACGCGCGGTTCTCCGTGACGCCCCAGGGCCGGTTCATGAGCCCGGACAAGGTGGGGGGACGCGCCTCGAGCCCGTCGACCTGGAACCGATACAGCTACGTGCAAGGGAATCCCGTGAGGCGAATCGATCCCGACGGAAGCCTGACGATCGTCCTTCCGGGCACGAACAACGAAGGCAACCCTACGTTCATGCCGGGAGGTTCGTTCTTCGAGGCCGTGGCACGTACCGTACACGACCGAACCGTTGTCTCCTTTCAATGGTCCGGCGCAAATAGCTCCAGTGCTCGGCTCTCAGCTGCCCGAGCCCTCGCACGCTTCGTGAAACACTACAAGTTCAAGGCAGGGGAGCAACTCAACCTCGTCGGGTTCAGTCATGGCGGAAATGTGGCGATTACAGCGATCAATCTGGGTCTCGGCCGGGCGGTCGACAACTTGGTCACCCTCGGAGCACCTGTTCGGCCGGACTATCAACTTACGCTTCCCGCCTTCGTCAAGAATGGCGTCGCACTGTACGATCCTCACGATCGAGTACAGTCGAATGGTGGTGGTCGAGTCGTATTTCCCGCCATAGGCGAGATCGGGCGAGCCGACCGACTCTCGCCCGATTTCGTGAGCGTTGAGTACGATAGGGACGAAGGGCCGTTTGGGTCACACTCCGTGCTGCGCACGCCCGACGCCTGGAACCAGCTCCTGCCCTATCTCGATATTCCGGCCGACGGAGACACCGCCTCTCTACAGAAGTTGGTTGTTCATGAGTGACCTGACTCCCGGGAACGGGATCGCGAAGCTCCGGTGGCGTTCACTGATCATGCTCTGGACACTTGTAGCGGCAGAGGTCTTGTTCTATCCAAGGCTGGTGCAAGAGTGCTTCCGGACTGTGGGTATTCGTGGGGGTATTGGGGGAGAAATCGGTGTCTACTGGCTGTTCTGCATTGTACCCGGTGCGGTGCTGTTCTCCATAGGAGCGGCCATCTTGAGTAGCTACGCTGTCCGTCGTTGGCCACGCCACAGGCGGAAAATCTGGATTTGGCTCTGGTTCGCCAACATCCTCCTACTGGCGATATCTGTCGCGATCTATGTGGGCATTGAGCGTAGATTCTCGGATTGACACGAGAAGTGGAGTTGAGCGCGGGAGCGTCTCAGTTAAAGGTTGTCTGAGTCCCTTGGGTCTGACTTCAGAGTAAGAGTACGCGGGGTCAACGCTGAATCGCTGCGCTTGCGAGGCGTGCTTGCAGGGAATCGCCGAGGCGGCGAGTCGAGTCGTTCCGAGGCAGCTCGGGTCGCGACAGGGGCCATGGATCCGCAGGGCAGGCATTCAGCGTTGATCCCGCCCCCATGTACAAAGATCTTTTGGAATCTGATCCTGCCTCGGTTGCAGATCGAGCCGCAGGGATCGGAAGCAGAGTGATCGAAACCGATTCGCCACGCTCGGCCTCTAGCGTGGCGCGTCTGCTGTCCTTCGGGCTCGCCGTGGCTCTGATGATCGAAGTTGCTGCGTATCATCCGCTGGCCTTTTGGATTGCGCGGTCGATGTTTGGAATTCAAGAAGACACGGGATAGGAGCTGTTGGGATTCGTGTTGGTATGGATCCTTCCGGGGGCGCTTCTCTTTGCTGTGCTGAGCGTCGTAATCATCAGCCGGGCGGCACCGGCAAGTCCGCAGAGGCTCGCAGCAGCCCTCGGTGGCCTTGTCCTTCTTGACCTGATCCTGCTGATTCTGTCCGTCCGAATCTACTATTGGCGATTGCTGGGTCCTGGTTCTTGACGTTCATGGGTAGCACGGATGTCGGCCAGGACCAGTAGGTAAGCGGAGAGGTAAGCGGGGTCAGCGCTGAATCGCTGCGCTTGCGAGGCGTGCTTGCAGGGAATCGACGAGGCGGCGGGTTGAGTCGTTCCGAGGCAACTCGGGTCGCGACCGGGGCCATGGATCCGCTGGGCGATTTCTTGCAGCGATTCAGCGTTGACCCCGGCCCGCCGTCCGGCCCGCCGCTTGGGTCGTCTGAGTCCCTTGGGTCTGACCTCGGCCGCCTTAAACCCCATGAGGTGATCGGTGGAGATTGAATTGGGGACCTTTCGGAATCAGCAGATCAGGAGGGACCCCTTCCTGCTCTTCCGCGCGTCGTGGCGGCTCGTCTCCATGAGGTGGTTGCATGCGGTGATCGAGACTTCATCGGTCCCTCTCAGAGCAAGTAGCAGGAGCCCGCCCTCGTGGGATGGCTGAATCGCTCCGCTTGGCCGTACATCGCCGTCGGAGTCGTCTTGAATCTGTTGTTGCAGCTTGTCTTCTGGCTGCAGTTGGGAGGCGCAAGACCGAGAGTAACCTTGACGCCATTCCTTTTGGCCTATTCACAGAAGGCGCTGCTCGACCTAGCGGTCTACGACCCGGGATTACCACTTCAGGCGAGCCTCTGGATGTGCGCCTACCTTGGCGTAGCCCTTCTTCTTTGGTTAGTCCTCGAGGTGGGGCGAAAGTCTCACGCTGGCAATTGGGTTCGCGCCTTCGTGAGTTGGATTGCTGGGGAAGGTGTGCTGGCCGCCGTCGCCTGGTGGCTCCTACGGGCGGGAGTGCTCTCTATGGAATAAGGACTCAGGAGAAAAGCGCAGGGGCGTGTGGCGTCGGGCAATCCTTTCGTCTTTGGCGTGGCAGGTTGTGGTGGTGGCCTTCGTGTTGTTAGAGGTGGGTGGTGAACCGGCAAGGAATCGAGGGCTCGATGGGTCCGGTGGAAGCGCGCTGGATTGTCTCTGCCCTCGTCGCCCTTTTGCTCGGCCAGGCCGCTTGTTTTCCTTGGCTGGCCGATACCGTTGGGCGACAGTTGCTAGGCGAGACCGGCGGACTCGAGTCCAGCATCGTCGCCTTCCAATTCCTCCGTGTGCTTCCGGCCGTACTGGTGTTCACTGGCGTTGCATCCTGGGGAATGCTAGCGGCCGGCCAGCGATCCCGCACGCTCTTTTGGCTTGCAGTCATGATCGTAGTCATCGTCGATCTCGTCTTGCTGGTGATTTCGGTGATGCTGTATTTCCAGGGATCGGCTGTGGGACAGATGCGCAGGAGAAGGGGTAACGGACGTGGCGCTCCGTATCAGCTTGCTATGTTGCGAGTGGCTCACTAGGTCGTCGGTCGATGGGTGCTCTCCGATTTCCCCGTCTATCGAGAGATATACAATCCGGGACAACTAGCGGGCGCAGTGGAAGGAGCTGCCGATGGGCCGCGGCGTGGCGTTGGCATCCGGCGTGGTGGCTCTCGGACTGCTCGCCACTGGACCCGTGTCGGCTCAATGCACAGGGTGCTCTAATCCATCGTTTCTCGCTCCGCGTGCGTATTCCGCCATCGGGGCGTCCTATTGTTGCAACAGTTCGAATCGCTTCGCGCTAGGCGATTTCAATCGGGACGGCTACACGGACCTGGTCTCGCAGACCAGCTCATTTCCCGCGGCTTTGGCTGTGTTTCCCGGGAACCCCAATGGGCACTTCGGTGACTCGATTGGCTCGGCAAGTACTGCAAACCCGCTTTCAGAGCTGATCGCAGCCGACTTCGACGGGGATGGGAATCTCGACGTTCTCGGGAACTCTCAGTACTACCCCTACGATTTCTACCTGTTTCGGGGAAAGGGCGATGGGACCTTCTTCGATGGCCAGCCGCTCGGCTTTGGCCAGGGCTTTCAGTTGGCCTCCGGAGATTTCAACGGCGACGGGATTCCTGATGTCGCCTACGCGAGCAGTACCGGTGTGCTGATCCGCCTCGGCCACGGCGACGGCTCTTTCGCGTCCCCAGCCTTCCTGCCGACCGGCTCCAATCCTGACTGGGTGACCGCGGCGGATGTGAACGGAGACGGGGTATCGGACCTGGTCGTTTCCACCTACACGAGTGGCGTCGCTGTCATCCTTGGATCGCTCTCGGGCCTTTTCGGCCCCGCGACTCTGTACGACGTTGGCGGCACCTATCCGGGACCTCCTGTCGTCGCGGACTTGAGCGGCGACGGGATGGCGGACATCGCGGTTTCGGTCGGCACGGGGATCGTCTGGCTGCGCGGAGTGGGGTCCGGAGCATTCGCGGTTGGGGGAACGATCCCATTGAGTAACGTGGGTCTTGGGCTTGCGGCAGGCGACTTCGACGCGGACGGAACGACCGATCTGCTCGCGGTGTCGAGCGCGTATTACCAGCCGTCGCTCACCCTGCTTCACGGGACCGGGGGCGGCAACTTCGTCGCCGCCGCAACCACTTTCGATTCCGTCTCGAATCCTTTTCTTCTCGTGGCGGATCTCAACCACGATGGGCTTGCCGATGTCGTCGCGGGCGGCTCCAACAGCTTCGTGGTGTTCTTGAGCGCGCCCGGCACAGGCCTCGACCTCCCGGGCTCCGTCCAGATCGACTCGTTCGTTTCTCTGGCCATAGCAGACTTCAATGGGGATGCGAAGTCCGATGTTGCGGTCGCCTCCTACAACGGCGTTCTGCGGATCCTCTTCGGCAGCGCTTCCGGGAGCCTCGTGAGCGGACCAACGTCGACCTACCCCTCGACCTTCAGCTCTCTGGCCTCCACCGACTTCGACGGAGACGGGAAGGCCGATCTGGCCGCGCTCGATTCAGGTGGGCACGTCTCTGTGCTCCTTGGAAACGGAGCTGGTTCGTTCTCGTCTCCCCACACGCAGACGGTCACCCCGGGTGGGAACCTGATCGCCGTGGCGGACCTCAATGGCGACGGCAAGCCCGACGTGATCGTTGCCAACGCGGGCATGGGGTCGCTCTCGGTGCTGTTGGGCGCCGGGAACGGGAGTCTGTTACCCCCCCGGAGCTTCGCCGTTGGTCCTCAACCGCTGTCTCTGGCGGTGGCGGACTTCGATGGCGATGGCCATCAGGACGTCGCGGTCGCCACCAGTGGCATGAATGCTTTCACGCTGATGTTCGGAGATGGAGCCGGCGGGTTTCGCTCCATCCTGTTGGTGAGCACGGATTCGCAGCCCACGAGCCTGGTTGCGGGGGATTTCAACGGGGATGGGTTCCCCGACGTCGCTGTGGGAATGGCCAACCCCCCGATTTTTCTGAGGCTCTACTTCGGAGATGGCACCGGATCCTTCGTCTCTTCTCCGTACGCGAGCCTGCCCGCCGTCCAGCTGGTCGCCGCGGATTTCAATCAAGACGGCTGGCTCGATCTGGGCGTTTCCTCGAGCACGGTCGCCGGTATTGGCGTTCTGATGAACGACGGCAGTGGTCATTTCGGCGAACCATTCATCTACTCGGGCGGTTCCCACCTCGGGACGGGAGACTTCGATGGAGATGGACGGCCGGACATCGTTGCAGCCCAGACGGGCGTCACGACCCTCCTCAACACGACCTGCCGTCCGCGCCATCTCGGGATCGCGACGGACGTTCCTCTGTGCCCGCCGGCCGACACCGTCCTGGTTCCTCAGCCGGCGCTCAGCGTCCTGGACGATGCGGAGAACGTGATCACGTGCGCATCGGGGGGCGCAACCGCCTCGCTCGTGCCCGGGAGCGGCCCACCGGGTGCGTCGCTCGGAGGAACCACGACGGCGTCGATTTCGTCCGGCACGGCCAGCTTCACGGATCTCGCCGTCTCTCCGGCGGGCTTCGGTTATCAGGTTCAGTTCGACTCGACGTTCGGGAGCGTTCGGAGCCGCGTCTTTTCGACCTCTCCGATCGACGTGTCGATCTCGGGACCCAGCTCGATCTGCGCCGGAACGGTCGCGACCTACGACGCCGGCCCGGGATTCGACAGCTACCGGTGGCTCCTCGATGGAGTCCCGGTCGGGTCGGGCCGGACCGTTCTGATCGCGCCGGCGCCCGGGGCGCACTCGCTGCAGGTCACCGTGACGGAAGAGACTTGCAGCGCGACGGGGTCCCTGGCGATTGCGGCCAGCCCGGCAGTGGTCGCGACCATTCTTCATCCCGCGTCCGTGTGTGCAGCCTCCTTGGGCAACACAGCGTCGGTCCCGGGATTTCCGGCAGGCACGACGTACAACTGGTCGATCACGAACGGAACCATCACTTCAGGGCAGGCGACAGCGAGCATCACCTTCACGGCGGGCCCCAGCGGCGCCGTCGGGCTGACAGTGTCGGCACAAGTGCCGAACGGCTGCGTCAGCCATGCGGCGGTATCGGTGCCGGTTGGCATCTGCGGGTCCTTCTACACGCTCACGCCGTGTCGGCTGATCGACACGCGCAAGCCGAACGGCTCGCTCGGTGGACCCGCCCTCGTCGGCCAATCCGCTCGCACCTTCGGAGCTTTCGGTAACTGCGGAATCCCGCCCACCGCCCGCACGCTGGCAGCCAACATCACCGTGACGCAATCCACCGCGGACGGCTTCCTGAGCGTCTACCCGCTGGGCGCCCCGGCTCCAGGCACTTCGACGATCAACTATCGGACGGGTCAAACTCGAGCCAACAACACCCTCGTGTCACTGGACGGGTCAGGCGCCTTCGTCGTTCAGTGTGGTCAGGCGGGCGGCCAGGTGAATGTCATCCTCGACGTCACCGGCTACTTTGAGTAGAGGGCACGACGCCGTCCTTGACTCGAATTGGCTCCGATCCTCGGGAACAGCGCCTACCTCAGATACCCCCAGTTGTGCAGCTTGTCGCTGTCCTCGGCCCAGCGCTCGCCGATGTCGTCGCGGTAGTACATGTTGGGGATGAGGATGTTGCGCACGCGGGCGTAGGCCTGCTCCTTCGCCTGCTTCATCGTCTGGCCGAGGCCGACGACGGTCAAAATGACGCCCGAGGTGCCTGCCACGAGCCACTGCCCCTCGACGATCTTGACGTCCTCGATGTGGACCTCTTCAGGCGCTCCCTTCTTGAAGACGATGACAGCGCTCCGTGAGAAGGACTCGAAGGTCTCCTTGTCGTCGAAGGGAAAGGGCGGCATGACGATCCGCACGCCGACCTGGAAGCCGCTCTTGACCTTGAGCTTCGGATCGAGGCCGTGGGCGAGGTCCCAGAGGAAGTGCCCGATCGGCGTGATCATGCCCTCCTGCTGGATGAAGATCGTGGGATAGCCGAAGCGCGAGGTGAACTCGAGCGGGTAGATCCCGTTGTTGTTCACGATGCAGTTGATGTCGATGTAGCCGACGTAGCCCTCTTCGGCGAGCCTCCCCTGCATCTTGAGCAGCGTCTGCTCGAACAGCTTGTTCGGCTCGCTCCAGAACATCGTCGTGCCCATCTCGCCGGTGGGCGGCCCGATGTTTCCGGGAAAGAGCTTCTTGTGCTCGAAGTTGACATTGATGGGATAAACGAACGCCTTCCCGTTGAAGAAGGCGCCGACCGCCACCTCCACACCCACGACCCGCTTCTGGAGCTGGAAGACCTTGATCTCCTCGGAGAAGGCCTTCTTGTACGCCTCGAGCATCCGGATGACGTCGCGTCCGTCCTCCTCGTCGCCGACGAAGAGCCGCCGCTTGACGTTGCCGGCCGCGCCGGACGGCTTGATCACGTAGCGCCCCGGGTTGTCGAAGACGTGCTGGATGGCCTCGTCGAACGACTCGAAGTCGCGATAGGGGATGATCCCGACGCCGGCCTTCTTCAACTCCTCCTGCCCGAAGGAGCGGTCGTCCTCGAGGCGATCGGTGTAAGCGCTGCCGCCCACGACCGGCTTGCCGCGAGCGCGAAGCTCCTGCGCCTTGGCACCCTGGCCGAGCGTGTCGTCGAACACGACGATGTCGGCCCAGTCGACGTCCTTTTCCCAGTCGTCGGACTTGGGGACGAATCCGTCCGCGATGTCCTTCTCCTCCTCGTCGCCGATGAAGTAGCGGACCTCGTAGCCTTCCTTCAGGACCTGCCAGGCGATGTCGCCGACCAAGCCGGAGAGGGAGACGAACAGGAACTTACGCTTCTTTTCCATGCGTCAGTTTTTCGGAACCTGTGGGGATTCTATCGGCTGATGCGCTCTCGGCGGGTTCCGCCGGCCCCGCTCGACGACGTCATCCGCGCGAGCCACATGCCGGCAAGCGGCAGGATCACGTCCTCGCTCGGCCAGCGGTACCGGCCGTTGACGGCGATGGCCGCGGAGACGATCGGGACGTAGAGGGCGGCGGCCGCAAAACCGGCCGCCAGCGCGCGGTCGGGAATCGATCCCGCGCGGGCGCGCCCGACGAGCACGAGAAACCCGGCGAGCGCGGCTAGAGCGAGCAGGAGGCCGGCCACCCGCAGTCCGAGTCGCACGGATCGCTGATGAGACTTCAGCGGATGGGCGCCCGGCAGTACGTCGGCCGGGGGGCTGGGAGGCGAGATTTGCTCGGCGAAGATCGCGAGGCCGGCCGCGAAGCCGTCGTCCGTCGAGATGATTCGAAGCTTTCGGAGGTAGAGCGCGGCGGCCCGGCCGGGATTGGCCCGGATCCAGCGCCAGGCCTCCTCCCGGGCGGCATCGTCGACGGCGAGCGCTCCCCGCGCGCCCACCCCCGGCCGCAGGCGCTCGAGATCCTCGGCCCATTCGTACCAGTCGCCGGTGGCGCGCGGGTTGTTCCCGATGAAGAGGCCGACGCCGCCGACCGTGCTCAGGAACGTGAACCGCCCGATCGCGCGCGCGTTGTGGATCCCCCACGGCAGCAAGACGGCGTGCTCGACGGCGAGGAGAACCAGAAGCTCCACGGCGATGCGGCGCGAGCGCTCCCTGCCCGCCAGGGCTCCCGCGAGCCAGACCAGAGGGAGCAGATACGCGACGCTGCGAGTCAGGGTGAGAAGCCCGATCGTCGCCCCGGCGGCCGCGGCGGGACCGAGGGAAGGAACGGAGATCCAGCGGCGCACCGCCAGGAGGAGAAAGAGAAGCAGAAGCGGCGTGAAGAGGTTCTCCGATGCGATCAAGTCGGACATGAGGAGAGATCGGGGAAAGAAGGAAAGGAGCGCGGCCGTCCACAGCCCCGCCGCCTGGCCCCAGAGGCCTCGCGCGAGGATCGCTCCGAACGCCGCCGCGAGGAGCGCGAGCGCCGAATTGGCCGCCTTCGCGGCGAGCAACGCTTTCTCTGGCGGCGCCGCTCGGAGGGCGGCGGCGAGAACGATCGGATAGGCGGGGGGATGGCTTGCCTCTGGAATTCCGGGTCGGATCTCGTCGCGGCCGGAGCGAGCGAGGCTCTCCGCCCGCCGGAAGTACCCGAGGAAATCGGACACCGGTTGCGTCGGGATCCAGACGTCGATCGCCAGCCGAAGGAGGAACCCGGCAAGGAGGATCCAGGCGAGACGGATGCCATATCCCCAATCGCGCCGCCGTGCTCCGGGCTCGCCCGGCGCTCTTTCGGTCACGGCGTGTCCTCGCCTTCCTTGACCGTCAATACCCCGGCCTTCACGTCCTGGCGAAGGGTGAGTCGTCCGGAAGGCCAGCGAATGATCACTCGCTCGGCCTTCTCCCGGCCGCCGAGGCCGAAGTACAGGGCCTTCGAGCCCGAGGAGAGAAACGAGTAGCCTGCGGCGACGACCTGCGTGCGCTTGCGGCCGCCGGCCTCCACGGTCACGGTCGCGCCCAGAGCATCGCGCGTCGATCGGTAGCGAGTGGGCGCCTCCGGATTTCCTTCGAGCTTGACGACGAGAGTGTTTGCGTGGGAGGGGTTTCGGTTGATCCAGAGGGCCGGAGGCTGCAGGAATCCCGTGGCGAAGAGGTCGGGGGCGCCGTCGCCGTTGGCGTCGGTGATGACGAGGCCCCGCTGGTTGCCCTGCGACTCGAGACCGGTCACGGCGGCGAGCTCGTCGAAGTGCCGGCCATCGCGGTTCCGGTAGAACCGCTTGGGCGGCCGGCCCCAGAGCGAGTCGTCCCCGAAATCGGCGATCGTAATGCCCTTCTCGAACTTCGTGTACTCGGCGCTCATCAGGTTCCAGAAGTCGATCTCGTGCTCGCGCTCGTTTTTTCCGGTCACCATCCCGTTGACGACAAAGAGATCCGGGCGGCCGTCGAGATCGGCGTCCACGAAGACACAGCCCCACGACCAGGAGGTGTCCCAGACCCCGGCCTCATCCGACGTTCTCTCGAAGTGGCCGTTGCCCTCGGAGCGGAAGAGCGAGGAGCCGCGCGAAAGCTTTTTCAGGCGCCGCCAGACGAGGGGGCGTCCGAGCGAGTAGGGGAACTCGGGCATGGGGAAGCGCGAGTCGCGAAGGAACCAGTTGAAGGGAAAGGAGTAATTCGAGACATAGAAGTCCAGGCGCCCATCTCCGTCGTAATCGTCGATCGCCACGCCCATGCCGAAGCCGGGGTCGAGGATGCCGGCCTTTCTTGCGGCATTGACGAAGGTGCCGTCGCCCCGGTTGCGCAAGTACGAGTTGTTGCCAAAGTCGTTGGCGACGTAGAGGTCGGGCCACCCGTCGCCATCGAGATCCGCGGACTCGAGAGCAAGGGCCCAGCCCGTGTCGCCGGTGCGCGATGCGGCGGTCACGTCGGTGAAGGTTCCGTCCCCGTTGTTGTGGAAGAGATGGTTGGGAGGGGCGTTGTTGGCATTGAGGTTCGGGCCGTGGTCCGGGCGCCCGTATACGAGGACGTAGAGGTCGGGCCGGCCGTCGCGGTCGTAGTCGAAGGCTGCGGCCGACGTGCAGTAGGCATTCAGGGCGACGCCGGCCTTCTGGCCGATCTCCTCGAAGGTTCCGTCCCCGCGGTTTCGGTAGAGAAGATTGGGCCGATCGAGGTAGGTCACGTAGAGGTCCGTGCGGCCGTCGTTGTCGAAGTCGAAGGCGAGCGCCCCGATGCCCTCGCCCTCCTGGCCGGCCACCCCGGCTCTCGCCGTCACGTCCTCGTAGGTCCCGTCGCCGCGGTTGCGGTACAGGTGATTGCCGTCGCCGCCGGCCAGGAAGAGGTCTTCGCGCCCGTCGCCGTCGAAGTCGAGCACCGCCGCGCCGGGCGGCATGTGCTCGCCCGGGACCGGGACGTTTCGGGCGGCATCCGGAAGAAACGCCCGGTGCACATGCGCGAGGCCGGCTGCCTGCGCCGTCTCTTCGAAGAGAGGCTCGCCCGCCGAGGCGGCGAGCCAGCTCTCGACCCACGCCGACTGCATTCGCCACGCGCGAGTCTTGCCGGGGGCGGGAGCGAGCAGGACATGGATTCTTCCCCCGTCCTGTCGCAAGTCGCCGGCCTGCCCTCGTCCTGTCAGCAGCACGCCGAGCACCGCCTCTCGCCGGCTCCCGCGCCGGCGAAAGTCGAAGATCAGGCTCTCGGATCTCCCGAGCGAGCCGAAGCCTGCTCGAATCTCGGCCAGGCGCGCTCGAAGCTCCCGGCTCCCTCTCCCGGCGGGGGAGGGTTGGGGTGAGGCGCTTCCCGAGTACACGGCGACCCGCAGCGTTGACGGGGTCTCGACGGTCTGCAAGCCATCGCCCGGCAGGGGGCCTTGCCAGGCGAAGTCCGCCTTGTAGAGCGTCGAGTCCCTGGCGCCGGCCTTCCAGTCCTCCAGGAACTCCTGCGCAAACACCGAGACGCCGTCGGAGTAGTCCTCGAGCGTCGGGTAAGACTCCGGCGAGCGGGCGGCACCCACCCAAAGCAGGCACGCCGCGGCGAGGAGCGCGAGGAATCGGCGGCGGCCGCGCACCGCGAAAATATAATCGACCGCCGAAGCGAGCACGAAGAAGCGTGTCCTCCCTCCGCGAGCGCTTGGTGGAGCGAATCACCCGGGAGGGCCCGATTTCGTTCCGGGACTTCATGGAGACGGCGCTCTACGACCCCCGGGACGGCTATTACGCGCGCGGCGCGGCGATCGGAGACGCCGGGGACTTCGTGACTTCGCCGACGATCTCTCCGGTCTTTGCCGCGGCGATCGCGCAGGAGTTCCGCCGGGGGACGGAGAGCCAGCGGGGCCCGATCGACTTCGTCGATGTGGGCGCCGGCGATGGACGGTTTCTCTCCGATCTCGCGGCCGCCCTGAAGAAGCAGGACCCGGAGCTCGCCGCGCGGGTCCGGCTGACCGCGGTCGAGCGATCGGCCCGCGCCCGCGAGCGGCTCCGGCGGCGCGAGCTGCCGGGGACCCTGTGTGTCTGCGAATCGGTCGAAGAGGTGCCACGGGCGTCGATTCGCGGCTGGATCTTCTCCAACGAGTTCTTCGACGCCCTTCCGGTCGTGCGGGTCGAGGGGGCCGCGGACGGGCCGCGCGAGCTGCGCGTGGGCCTTGAGAACGGGCGGTTCGTGTGGGTCGCAGCGCCGGCGCCGGAAGCGGTCGCGAAGCATCTCTCCGCGTTCGGGATCTCGCTCGAACCGGGTCAGCAGGGCGAGGTGGCATTGGACGCCGCGCCGACTTATCGAACTCTCTGCCGCGCGCTCGCGAGCGGGTCGATCGTCACCTTCGACTACGGGCACCGCGCCGAGATCCTCTATCATCCGCTCGCGCGCCGGCGGGGGACGCTCGCCGTCCACTCGGCGGGGCGTCGAGGCGGGGATCCTCTCTCGCGTCCAGGCGAAATCGATCTGACCGCGCACGTGAACTGGGATGACCTGCGCGGCGTCGGAGAGGCGGAGGGGCTTCGGACGCGCGGCGTCTTCCGACAGGGTCGCTTCCTGCTCGAGGCGGGTCTCCTCGATCTGGTCGAAAGCGACGCCGAAAAGTGGCGCGCGTATCGACTGATCGATCCGGAAGGAATGGGCGAAGAACTGTCGGTCTTGATTCAGACGCGCGCCCCGGCGCCCCTTTGACTCTCTCTACCTAACCGATAGAATGGCCGGACCTTGGAAGACTACGCCCCCATTTTGGTCTTCGGCCTATTGGCGGCGGCTCTGCCGCTCGCAACCATCCTGATCGCCCGGGTCATTCAGAGCCACCGGCCCAACGCCGCCAAGCTCGAGCCCTACGAGTCGGGCATCGCGCCCACGAGCGTCGCGCTCGACACGCGCTTTTCGGTCCGTTACTTCCTGATCGCAGTGCTCTTCGTCGTCTTCGACGTCGAGACGATCTTTCTCTTTCCCTGGGCGGTGCTCTTCCACCAGTTGGGGCTCTTCGGGCTGGTCGAAATGGTGGTCTTCCTGGTGATCCTGATCGTGGGGTACTTCTACGTCTGGCGCCGCGGGGCGCTCGACTGGGCCTGACGCCGCCGAAAGGAGCTCATGGGTCTCGTCGAGAACCGATTCGAAGAGAACGTCTTGACCACGACCGTCGACTCGGTGATCAACTGGGCCCGCCGCTCGTCGATCTGGCCGATGCAGTTCGGCCTGGCCTGTTGCGCGATCGAAATGATGGCGGTCATGGACGCAAGGCACGACCTCGCGCGATTCGGCGCGGAAGTCTTCCGGGGCACCCCGCGCCAGTCGGACCTGATGATCGTGGCGGGCACCGTCGTCGAGAAGATGGCCCCGATCGTCAAGCGACTCTACGACCAGATGCCCGAGCCCAAGTGGGTCATCGCGATGGGCTCCTGCGCGACCTGCGGCGGGCCCTACCGGACCTACGCCGTCACGCAAGGAGTCGACCGGATCGTGCCCGTGGACGTCTACGTTCCCGGGTGCCCCCCGCGGCCCGAGGCGCTCATCTACGGGATCATGGCCCTGCAGAAGAAGATCGACCGCATGAAGGTCGTTCGGAAGGCGTCCTAGAACCGGATGGCGGAGGATAAGACGCAGCCGCCGGCCTCCCCGTCCGGGGGGGAGGCGAAAGCGAAGGAAGCGCCCAAGGCGAAGCAGGAAGCGCGCGACGCCTCGAACCACCCGTGGGTGGAATCGATCCGCGCGACGCTGCCCGACACGGTCCTCTCGGCCAAGGAGTTCGCCGGCCAAATCACCGTCACCGTCGCGCGCGAAGCGATCGCGCGGGTTGCCCGGCATCTGAAGGATGGCGAGGACTTCAAGTACTGCGTCGATGTCACGGCCGTCGACTGGAAGCAGCGGCAGCCCCGCTTCGACGTCGTGTACCACTTCTACTCCTTCTCGAAGAACGCCCGGATCCGCGTCAAGTGCGGGGCGGCCGAGGGGGAGGACGTCCCGTCGATCGCGAGCGTCTTTCTCGCGGCCAACTGGTCCGAGCGGGAGACCTGGGACATGTTCGGGATCCGTTTTGCCGGGCACCCGGATCTGCGCCGGATCCTGACCTGGGAAGGCTTCAACGGCCACCCCTTGCGCAAGGACTTTCCGCTCGAGGGCATCGACACGGGCGCCGCGATTTATCCCGAGGAATGGCCGGAGGGAGGCGGGCCCTCGCCAGGGGATCCCAATCGGAAGGCGGTCTCGTGAGGAGGGGGGACTCCTGACCGACGAGAAGATCTCCCAGGCGGAACGGGAAGAAGCGGAGTATTTCGCCAGGCGGGCGACGGAGGCCGGTGTTCCGCGACCGACCTCCGGCGCGCCCGAGCGGCCCGAGGGGTCGACGCTCTTCGACGTCCAGGAGATGGAGCTCAATTTCGGGCCGCAGCATCCCTCGACCCACGGTGTCTTGCGGCTGGTGCTCAAGGTCGACGGCGAGAAGATCCTGGAGGCGAAGCCGGACGTCGGCTACCTGCACCGCGGCACCGAGAAGCTCTTCGAAACCGAAACGTACCCGATGGGCATCCCGCACACCGATCGGATGGACTACGTCGCGGCCGCGACCAACAACCACGCCTACTGCCTGACGATCGAGAAGCTGCTGGGGCTCGAGATCCCCCGGCGCGCCCAGTTGATCCGCGTGATCTTGGACGAGCTGCAGCGCCTGTCTTCGCACCTGGTTTGGCTCGGCACCTCGGGGATCGACCTCGGGGCGGTCACGCCCTTCTGGTACGCCTTCCGCGAGCGGGAGCAGATCCTGGATTTCTTCGAGGAGTACTGCGGCGCGCGCCTGACCTTGAACTGCATGCGCATCGGCGGGTTGCCCTTCGACCTGACGCCGGGCTGGGTCGAGCGGCTGGCGGAGTTCGTGGACGACCTGCCCGCCCGCATCGACGACTACGAGCAGCTGCTGACGGACAACCGCATCTGGAAGAACCGTACCGTCGGGATCGGCGTCATCTCCGCGCAGGAGTGCGTCGAGTGGGGCCTGACGGGTCCTGTGCTGCGCGGTTCGGGGGTCGAGTGGGACCTGCGCCGGGCGCAGCCCTACGAGTGCTACGAGGAGCTCGACTTTGCGATCCCGACCCGAACCAACGGCGACACCTACGACCGGTACGTCGTTCGGGTCCAGGAAATGCGCCAGAGCGTTCGCATCCTGAAGCAGTGCCTCGCGCTTCTCGAGCCGGGGGAGATCCGAGGCAAGGTGCCGCGCGTCATCAAGCCGATCGCCGAGGAGGTCTACGCCTCGATCGAGTCGCCCAAGGGGGAGCTCGGCTTCTATTGCGTGTCGAACGGGACCAACCGGCCCTATCGGATGCACTGCCGGCCGCCTTCCTTCATCAACCTTCAGGTGCTGCCGCGCCTGGCGAAGGGGCACTTGATCTCGGATCTGGTCGCGCTGATCGGAACGATCGACATCGTTCTCGGCGAGGTGGACCGGTGAAGGTGCTCACGCCGACGGTCCTGACGTACGTCAAGATCGTCCTGCTCGTCGCGATCGTGCCGGCGATCGTCGGTTTCGTCATCGTCTTGGCGGAGCGGCGGCTCATGGGCTTCATGCAGGTGCGGCTGGGACCCAACCGCGTCGGCCCGCAGGGAGTCCTTCAGGGCTTGGCCGACCTGTTGAAGCTCGTCACGAAGGAGGACATCACTCCGGCCCGGGCGGAGCGAGCGGTCCACTTCCTGGCGCCCGTTCTGACCGTCGTGCCGGCCCTGACGGCCCTGGGCTTGATCCCCTTCGGCCCCGCGGTGCGGGTGGGAAGGATCACGACCCCGCTCTGGGTGACCGACGTCAACGTGGGGCTGCTGTTTCTGATCGGGATCACTTCGATCGGGGTGTACGGGATCATCCTCGGCGGCTGGGCGTCGAACAACAAGTACGCCCTGTTGGGCGGCCTGCGGTCGGCGGCGCAGCTGGTGTCCTACGAGGTCCCCATGGGTCTGGCCCTCGTGTCGGTGCTCCTGATGTCGCGCTCGCTGTCGTTGGTCGAGATCGTGCAGCGCCAGCAGCGAATCCACCTCTGGTTCGTCTTCCCGGGCCTGCTCGCGTTCTTCCTCTACCTCGTTGCGGGTGTGGCCGAGACCAACCGCAACCCGTTCGACTTGCCGGAGGCGGAATCGGAGTTGGTGTCTGGCTTCAATACCGAATACTCCGGCGTCAAGTTCGCCTTCTTCTTCCTCGGCGAATACACGGCGATGATCATCATCTCCTGTGTGGCGACGGCGGTCTTCTTCGGCGGGTGGCTCCGCCCGTTTCCGAGCGTTGCGAAGTTCCAGTTCCTCGACGTCATCCCTCCGGGAATCTGGTTTGTGGGAAAGACGGCCGTCTTCCTCTTCTGCTACATCTGGGCCCGCTCGACCTTCCCGCGCTACCGGTTCGACCAGCTCATGGCCCTCGGCTGGAGGTGGATGATTCCCCTCGCGCTCGCCAACATCGTCATCGTGGCCGCCGCGATTCTCTCGACACCGGGCCGCACGAACGGGCTCTTCGTGCTCGCCTGGATCTACGGCGGCCTCTTCGTCGTATGCTTCGCGCTCGCGCGCCTCCGGCGCTCGCTCGCGCGCCGCGACCGTCTCGCCTCCGTGCCGCAGGGCGCCGAGGAGTCGGCCTGAGAATGGCGCTCAAGAAGTGGCTCGACCGGATCACGCTGCTCGACATTTTCGATGGGCTGTCGGTGACGGGCCGGCACCTCTTCAAGAAGAAGGTGACGATCCAGTACCCGGAGCAGAAGAAGATCCCGTCTGACCGGTTTCGCGGCATGTTCCGGCTCGACGAGGAGCGCTGCATCAAGTGCACGCTCTGCGCGATCGAGTGCCCGATCAACATCATCTACATCGACTGGCACAACGAGAAGAACACGGCGGGCAAGTCGGTCAAGGTCCTCGACCGTTTCGACGTCGACCTGAAGCGGTGCATGTTCTGCCAGCTGTGCGAGGAGGCCTGCCCGACCACCCCCAAGTCGATCTGGCTGACGACCAAGACCTACGAGATGGCGGCCTATGAGCGAAACGACGCGCTCTATCTCGACATTCGGAAGCTCACCGACTGGCAGAACGCGGAGAACGTCAAGCCCTTCGTGGTCGTGGAGCAGGGGTGAGCGGCGTTCTGCTGACCGGCGTGTCCGGGTGGGCATTCGTGATCTTCGCCGTCATGGCGCTCGGGGCCGCGGTCGCGGTCGTCGTCGCGAAGAACCCGGTGCACTCGGCGCTCTTCCTGCTCGGATCCTTCCTCGTCGTCGCGGGAATCTTCTTCCTTCTGCAGGCGGAGTTCCCGGGCGCCGTCCAGATCCTCGTCTACGCCGGCGGCATCATGGTCCTCTTCCTCTTCGTCATCATGCTCGTCCACCAGAGGACCGTGAAGGAGGCCAAGACATTCCAGCACCAGTGGGACGTCGCGCTGGTGCTGGGGCCCATCTTCGTGCTGCCCTTTCTCTACATCCTGTGGACGGAAAAGTTCGCCGACGTGGCCGAGAAGCCCGGAGCCCTGCGCACCGTCGGGAGCCGGCTGATGGGAAACACCCAGGCCATCGCGTACTTGCTCTACCGCGACTATCTCCTCCCCTTCGAAGTGGCGTCGGTCCTGCTCCTGGTCGCGATGATCGGGGCCGTCGTGCTCGGAAAACGCTCGTCGGAGAAGATGGATTGATGAGAAGAGGGGCGAGGTGCGAGGTGCGAGGTGCGAGGGCCGGAGCCCAGCCTTGTTTCCTCACACCTCACACCTCACACCTCACACCTTCCGTCCTATGACCATCACCATCAATCACTTTCTCGTCGTCAGTTTCCTGCTCTTCGCGATCGGGTTCTTCGGCGTGCTCGTGCGGCGCAACTTTCTGACGCTCCTGATGTCGATCGAGCTGATGCTGAACGCCGTCAACCTGAACCTCATCGCGTTCTCCCGCCGGCTCTCGGACCTGACGGGGCAGGTGTTTTCGATCTTCGTCATCACGATCGCCGCCGGCGAGGCGGCCATCGGTTTGGCGCTGACCATCTCGCTCTTCCGTCAGCGGCGGACGCTGAACGTGGAAGAGGCGGACGCCCTGAAGGGATAGGCGGTTGAAAGAGCTCCTCTGGGCCATTCCGCTCTTCCCTCTGGCCGGTTTCCTCATCAACGGCTTCCTGTACCTGATCTCTCACCGGACCAAGGGAGAGCCGGGGCACGGAGCGGGTCATGGCGACTCCGGCGGACACGCGGCGACGCCCGCCGCAAGCCACGGCGCCGAGCACGGCGGGCGCGGCGCGATTCCCTACAAGACAGTCCACACGGCCGTCGGGACCGGCTCGGTGGCGCTCTCCTGTCTCTTCGCCTTCGGCGCGATCTTCGACATCGGCCTGAAGGCCCTCTCGGGTGGCGCGGTCCACGTCGTGACGCTCTACCGCTGGATTCCGCTCGGCGTCAACCAGGCGGTGGGGCAGGTGCCGGGCAAGGCCGGGGAATGGTTCGTCGACGCCGCTTTACGGCTCGACTCCCTGTCGGCGCTGATGATCGCCTTCGTGACGTTCGTCGGCTTCCTGATCCACGTCTACTCGGTCGGCTACATGGGCCACGACGAGGGATATGGCCGCTACTTCGCCTACCTGAATCTCTTCATGTTCGCGATGCTCGTGCTCGTGCTGGCCAACAACTTCCTGCTGCTCTTCGTGGGTTGGGAAGGGGTGGGCCTGTGCTCGTACCTGCTGATCGGCTACGACTATGCAAAGAACTCCGCGGCGGACGCCGGCAAGAAGGCCTTCGTCGTCAATCGCATCGGCGATTTCGGGTTCATCCTGGGCATCTTCGGCGTCTTCGCCCTCTTTGGCTCCCTCGACTTCGGGAAGGTCTTCACCGCCGCGGCCACCGACCCGGCGCGCTTTGCGCCGTACCTGACGCTCGTCTGCCTCTGTCTCTTCGTCGGCGCGTGCGGAAAGTCGGCGCAGTTCCCCCTCCACGTCTGGCTGCCCGACGCGATGGCGGGCCCGACGCCCGTCTCGGCCTTGATCCACGCCGCCACGATGGTGACCGCGGGCGTGTACATGGTCGCCCGCTGCAACGTCCTGTTCCGGCTCGCGCCCTCGGCGTTGCTCGTGGTCGCCGTGATCGGGGGGTTCACCGCGATGTTCGCGGCCTCGATCGGCCTCGTGCAGAACGACATCAAGAAGGTGCTCGCCTACTCGACGGTGTCGCAGCTGGGCTACATGTTCCTCGCTTGCGGCGTCGGCGCGTTCGTGGCCGGCATCTTCCACGTCATGACCCACGCGTTCTTCAAGGCCTGTCTCTTCCTGGGCTCGGGCTCGGTCATCCACGCGCTGTCGGGGGAGCAGGACATCCGGAGGATGGGCGGCCTGGCCCCGAAGATCCCGACCACCTACCGGACGTTCCTCGCGGCGACTCTCGCGATTTCCGGTGTGCCGCTCTTTGCCGGTTTCTTCTCCAAGGACGCGATCCTCGGCGCGGTCTTCGAGGCGCGTTTCGAAGGCTTTCCGTGGCTTCCCCGCGCGCTCTGGGGAGCGGCGCTTCTGACGGCCGGGCTGACGGCCTTCTACATGTTCCGCCTGGTGTCTCTGACCTTCTACGGGTCCTTCCGGGGCACGCCGGAGCAGGCCGCCCGCATCCACGAATCACCGCGCACCATGACGGTTCCTCTCGTGATCCTCGCCGCTCTTTCGGTGCTCGGCGGCTACGTGGGATTCGAACTCGTCGAATGGGGAAACCAGATCAAGCCGTTCCTGTCGCCGATCGTGCTGCCGCTCGCCACACACGTCGCCGAAGAGCATCACGTGCTCGCCCGCGAGCTCCTCCTGATGGCGGCCTCCGTCGCCGCAGCCGGTCTCGGCATCTTTCTCGCCCTCTCCTGGTACAAGAAGGGGGAGGGCCGCGTGCCCGAGGCGTTGGCGGAGCGTTTCTCCGGTGTCTACCGCGTGCTCTCGAACAAGTATTACGTGGACGAGGTCTACGAGGCGGTGATCGTGGAGGGCCTGGCCAAGGAAGGCGGGCGACTCCTGTGGGAGGTCGACGCCACGGTGGTCGACCTGATCCCCAACGGATCTGCCGCGGTCACGCGGGGCCTATCCTGGGTCTCCTCCGCCTTCGATCAGTACGTCGTGGACGGGCTCGTCAACGGGGTCGCCGACACGCTGCAGGCGGCATACCGAGTCTTTCGCCGGGCGGAGACGGGGCGCGTCCAGAACTACGCCCTCTTCATGGGGGCCGGGCTCTTCGCGATCGTCACCGTCTATCTCTTTTTCCGATGAGGAAGGCCGTATGCTGAGCAACATTCCGATCCTTTCCCTGATCGTCTACATCCCTCTGCTCGGGGCGCTCGCGATCGTCTTTCTGGTGCCCCGGGAGAAGGCGGGCGCGATCAAGGCCCTGGCGACCGCCGCGGCACTCCTCGACTTCGTGGTTTCGCTGCCACTCTGGTTCGCCTTCGACCGCGGCGGCGCGGGCTATCAGTTCGTCGAGCGCGTCTCCTGGATCCCGTCGCTCGGCGTCGAATACCACTTCGGGATCGACGGCATCTCGCTCGTCCTGATCCTGCTCACGACGCTGATGGGCGTCGTCGCCGTGGCCTGCTCCTACACCGCAATCACCGAGCGTCTCAAGGAGTATTACGTCCTCCTCCTGCTGCTCCAGACCTTCATGATCGGGACCTTCTGCTGCCTCGACTTCTTCCTCTTCTACGTCTTCTGGGAGGTCATGCTCGTTCCGATGTACTTCCTGATCGGGGTCTGGGGGGGAGAGAGGCGCCTCTACGCGGCGATCAAGTTCTTCCTCTATACCCTGGCGGGCTCGGTCCTCATGCTGCTCGGCATCATCGCGCTCTACTTCCTGAACACCTCGGGCTTCCTCGGCTACAAGGGAGCCGGGCACGCGGCGACGTTCTCGATCGAGAAGCTGACCGCCGTCGCCGCGGCGCTTCCGGCGGAGCTCCAGATCTGGCTGTTCTTCGCCTTCTTCCTGGGATTCGCCATCAAGGTGCCGATGTTCCCCTTCCACACCTGGCTGCCCGACGCGCACACCGAGGCCCCGACGGCAGGGTCGGTGATTCTGGCGGCCGTCCTCCTGAAGATGGGGACGTACGGCTTCGTGCGCTTCTCGCTGCCGATGTTCCCGCAGGCCGTGCAGACGCCCTGGGTGCTGCGCCTGATGGTGACGCTCGCCATCATCGGCATCGTCTACGGCGCCATGGTCACGCTCGTGCAGAAGGACATGAAGAAGTTGATCGCGTACTCCTCCGTGTCGCACCTGGGGTTCGTGATGCTCGGCATCTTCGCGCTGAACATGGCGGGAGTGCAGGGCTCGGTCCTGCAGATGGTCAACCACGGGATCTCGACGGGCGCGCTCTTCCTGCTCGTCGGCATCGTCTACGAGCGGCGGCACACGCGAATGATCGCGGAATACGGGGGGCTGGCGCGCCAGATGCCGCTCTATGCCACGTATTTCCTGGTGATGGCCCTCTCCTCCATGGGTCTGCCGATCTTGAACGGCTTCATCGGCGAGTTCTCGATTCTGCAGGGCGCCTTCGCGAAGTCCTTCTGGTGGGCTCTCTTCGCCGCGACCGGGATCGTGCTCGGGGCGGCCTACCTGCTGTGGCTCTACCAGCGGGTCTTCTTCGGTGAGCTCTCGAACCCCGCCAACCAGAAGCTCGCGGACCTGACGCTGCGAGAGCAGTGGACGTTGGTGCCCCTGGTGATCCTGGCTTTCTGGATCGGCCTGTATCCAAAGCCGATCTTCGACGTCCTGCGCGTCCCGTCCGAGAAGATCGTGGCGGCCGTCGGGGGTGTGACGATGACCCCGCCCGCCATGGCAGAGAAGAAGGTGAAGTAATGCCTCCGCTTCCGCCCCGAGTCGCCGAGCAGGAGGCCCCCCTGTTGAAGTTTTCGGCCGCCGGTCGCGCAGCGACCGCGGCGGCCCGAGTGCCGTGACCTTCCGGGCCGCGGACTGGTTTCTGCTCTCGCCGGAGCTCTTCTTGACGGCGGGAGGCCTCCTCGTGCTCGCCCTCTCTCCGGCGTTCGGCAAGGCGAAGGAAGAATTCCTGGCCTACCTCTCGATCCTCTTGGTCGTCGTCACCGGCGCGCTCTCCGCCTTCGTGGCCGCGGCGCCGGCGCGCCGCGCGGGGCCGATCCTGGGCGGCATGTTCGTCGTGGACAACTTCGCGCTCTTCTTTCAGTTCGCGATTCTGCTCTCGCTCGTGCTGACTCTCCTGGCTTCGATGCGCTTCGTGGCGGCGGCGCCCTACGCGGGGGGCGAATACTACGCGCTCGTCCTCTTCACCGGTGTGGGCATGCTCTTCATGGCCTCGGGCGACAGCCTGATCTCGATCTACGTCGCGTTGGAGACGATGGCGCTCTCCTCCTACATCCTGGCCGGCTACTTCAAGGGGGAGGCCAAGTCGACCGAGGCGGCCCTGAAGTACTTCGTGCTCGGCGCCCTCTCGTCGGGTGTTCTTCTCTACGGCCTCTCTCTCATCTACGGCGTGGCCGGGCAGCTGGGGGTGCCGCAGCTGGCGACACTCCTGGCGGGCACCGAGCGCACCAACCTGCTCGTCCTCGGGATCCTGCTCCTTCTGGCGGGGCTCCTCTTCAAGATCGCGGCGGTTCCCTTCCACTTCTGGACGCCGGACGTCTACGAGGGCGCGCCGACACCCGTGACGGCGTTCTTCTCGGTGGGACCCAAGCTCGCCGCCTATGCCGTGCTCGCCCGCGTCTTCTACGTCGCCTTTCCCAAGTTCCAGGCCGATTGGGGACTGATCGTGGCGTTGGTGTCGGCCGCCACGATGATCTGGGGCAACGTCGCGGCCCTCATGCAATCGAACATCAAGCGGATGCTCGCCTACTCCTCGATCGCCCACGCCGGCTATGCGCTGCTCGGAGTGCTGGGCTTCCGCACGCCCTTCGGTCTCTGGGGGGTCCTGGTCTATCTGCTCGCCTACACCTTCATGAACTTCGGCGCCTTCGCCCTGGTCATCTTTCTCGAGTCGAGGGGTTACGCCGCCGAGTCGGTGGCCGACTTCAACGGTCTCGCGCGGCGCAACATGACGGCGGCCGTGGTGATGTTGGTTTTCCTGCTGTCGCTGGCCGGGATTCCGCCGACGGCGGGGTTCATCGGCAAGTACTACCTCTTCGCGGCGGCGCTCAAGGCGGGCTATCCGTGGCTCGTGGTGCTCGGGCTCTTGACCTCGGCCATTTCGCTCTTCTATTACTTCCGGATCGCCGCCGCGATGTTCTTCTCCGACGCGGCGGGCGCGAAGTTTCGCGCCTCGGATGCCTTGACGGCGGCCGTCGTGATCTGCGCGGCGGGCACGCTTCTCGTCGGTGTGGCGCCCGAAGGGGTGCTCGCGGTCCTGCGCGCCTGCGTGCCCGGCGCCTACTAGGCTCGGACGCCTCGGCACCCGTTTAGACTGCTCCGGTGTCGCGCTACAGCCTGGTCGCGGAGGGCTCGACTGCCGGCCTGATGTTCCTGGCTTCGCCGGTGGCGGGCTACTTCCTCGGAAAGTGGCTGGGGGAGTGGGCGGGGCTCGGGCGGGTGCCGGCCTACGCGGGAGCCGTGCTGGGCCTCTTGGCCGCGTTCCGGAACCTCTTGCGGCTGGTGGCGCGGATCTCCCGGTGAGCGGTCCCTCCGCGGGCATCGAGGCCCTGCTCGGGCGCGTGCGGCGGCGCGCCTTCGGGATCGGGGGGCTCGGCGCGGCCGCGTCGTTTCTGGTGGGATGGCGATTCGGCGTGTCCTTGACAATCTCGGCGGCCGTCGTTATTTTCAGCTTTCTCGTTCTCGAGAGGCTGACGGAGCGCCTCGTTCCCCGGCAGGTGAAGCCCGGTTTCCGTACGTTGCTGCCGCTCTTGCTGGTGACGGCCGCAAGCTTCGTGCTCTTGGGTCTGGTCCTCTGGCGCTGGAAGGGTTTCGATCCCGTGGCGGGCGCCGCGGGACTTTCGGTCGTGGTCCTGGCGGTCATTCCCGAAATCTGGACGAAGGAGTAGGGCGAAGGCGTGGGCGAGCACCATTCGATTCTTTACGGTCCGGTCAATGCGCTGCTCTTGAAGCTGCTCGGGGAGCCGCCGGTCGGAAAGCTGCCGCCGCCGTGGGCCGGTTTCCTGTTCCCCGACGGGAAGCAAGCCTGGATTCCCGACGCCGCGATCATGACGCTGCTGCTGCTGTTGATCTTCGCGGTCTTCTTCCCCTGGGTGGCGCGCCGCTACAGTCGGGAGAAGCCCGGCAACCTCCAGAGCTTCCTGGAGATGCTCGTCTCCTTTCTGCGCGGCATGGTCGACGACGCGATCGAGGAGGGGGCGCAACGGAAGTACCTGTTCCTGATCGGCGGCCTGTTCGTCTTCATCGCCGCAGCCAATCTTTTCGGGCTTTTCTTCTTTCTCCAGCCGCCGACCGGCTCGCTGTCGACGACGGCGGCCCTCGCGGTCGTCTCCTTCCTCTACTTCAACTGGCAGGGCATCAAGGAGCACGGCGTCGGGTACCTCAAGCACTTCACCGGACCGCTCCTCGCGATCGCGCCGCTCTTCTTCGTCATCGAGATCATCGGGACCTTCGCGCGAATCCTTTCCCTGTCGCTGCGTCTTTTCATGAACATCTATGGCGAGCACACGACCACCAACGTGTTCGCGAGCCTGGTTCCGATCCTGGTGCCCTGGCCGATGATGGCGCTCGGGATCTTCACGGCGCTCTTACAGGCCTACGTGTTTGCGTTGCTGTCGGCGGTGTACGTTCAGCTGGCGACCGCCCACGAGGAGCACTGACCTTGTGATAGGTTCTCGTCCACCATGGCCCCGGAAGGCCTGAGGAAGAAGGAGATTTTCGGATGCGGAAGAAAGCGATTCTGATGTTTTTGGTGACCCTTGCGCTGGCCCTGCCGGCGCTCGGTCAGGAGGCGCCAGCCCCCGCCGGGGGGCCCTCGGGAGGGGTCCGATGGGGCGTGATCGGGGCGGCCTTCCTGCTCGGGCTGGCGGCCTCGGCGGGAGCCATCGGGCAGGGGAGGGCGACTTCGGCGGCCGCCGACGGCATCTCCCGCAATCCCGGCGCCGCGAAGGACATCCGGGGAATGACGCTTCTCGGGCTGGTCCTGATCGAGTCCCTGGTGCTCTACGCGCTGCTCATCTGTTTCCTCATCTTCAACAAGTAAGTCTTCATCGAATGGGGGACTCCGGCTGACCGGCTCGACCGGCCGGCCGGGGCTCCAATGTCCTCCCGGGGGGACGTTCTGCCCTTTTTTTAGAAACCTGGACGGGCGCCCGGACGTACTAAACTCTGAGAGCCGGTCAACATCGGTGGGGCCTAATCCGTAGAAAGCGAAGAGTCTAAGGGCATTCCGGGGTCCCGGTCGGATCCGGCAATCGGGTGGGCAAGAATTTTGCGATTGAAGGAGCGCATGGAAAAGGCGAGCTTTCCGGCGAAAGTGAAGAGTCAATCAACAGGAGTCACGGCGTGGGACTTCGATTCCCAGGCCATGCCCTATCTCGACTCCTTGTACAACACGGCTTACCGCATGACGCGTAGCAGCGAGGACGCCGAGGACCTGGTCCAGGAGACCTTCTTCAAGGCGTACAAGTACTACGACAAGTTCGAAGAGGGAACCAATCTGAAGGCGTGGCTCTTCAAGATCTTGAAGAACACTTTCATCAACAACTACCGGAAGAAGAAACTCGAGCCGCGCAGCGTCGACTTCGCCGAGATCGAGGACTCCTTCGAGCGGATCGTGCGGCGTGACAATACCGACCAGCCTGCGGATCCGGAGGCCGAGTATTTCCACGGCGTCCTCGATGACGACGTGAAGAAGGCGCTCGACTCGCTGCCCTACGACTATCGGATGGTCGTGATCCTGGCCGACCTCGAGGATTTCTCCTACAAGGAGATCGCCGAGATCCTGGACTGCCCTGTCGGGACGGTGATGTCCCGGCTCTACCGGGGCCGCAAGCTGCTCGAGAAGGCCCTCCTGCGTTACGCCCGGCAGCACGGTTACATCCGAGGGGGCGAGCCGAACAAGATGCGCACCCGGCCGAGGCCCCCGGCCGCCTAAGGCCCCGGCAGCCCCGGTCTGCTCGGATGGTCCAGCCCTGGAAGCCCCGGGGTTTGGGAAATAACGCGTCGCCCAGTTCCGTTTTGGCTTACCGGCCAAATGAACTGCACACGGGCCCGATTTCTCATCTACGCCTACATGGACCGGGAGCTTTCCCCCTTGGAGGCCGAGAATCTGTCGCGCCACGTGGGGGACTGCCGCTCCTGCGCGACCCGGGCCGCCTCCGCCCGAGGGATCGCCCGGCTGCTCCATTCGAGGGTCGACCGAACGCCGGCCCCCGCCCGCCTTCGGGCGCGGCTCCATGAGGCTCCCTTCGAGCCGGTTTTGAAGCCCCGATATCCCGCTTTCGCAACGGCTGCGGCCCTTCTCGTGATGCTTCTGCCGCTGGTTTCCGACACGAGACCACGGACCGGTTCGATCGCCGAGGCCGGGCTGGTGGCGCCGGCAGCGCCAGCGGCGCCGCTCGTTTCCCGCCGGCTGACTGGCACTTTCGTGTGCCTCGAGTGCGAGGCACGATCCGAGGCCGGCCTCTGCCCGGTGGCCCACGCGGAGCACGCCACCGGCTTCTGCGCGGACAACGGCGAGCTCTGGAGCCTGATGCCCGTCAACCGCGACGCGGACTCCCTCGACCGCGATGCGGACTCCGCTCAGGCCTCCCTCGGCCGGACGGCCACCGTGGAGGGCGTTGCCTTCCCGGAATCCGGCTTCCTGCGAGTGTCGCGCGTCGGATACTGACCGTCGCCTCCGCTTGCTCGCGGGCCTGCGTTGGGCACCGGCTCGCGGCTCGCGTGGACGCACGCTCGACCGCGAGCCTGGCCCGCTCGCTGCGCTCCGGCTCCCGCATCGCGAACCTCCTCCCTCCCTTCGGTCGGGAGACTTTTCGCGATGCGAGCCGAGTCGGATACTGACCGTCGCCTCCGCTTGCTCGCGGGCCTGCGTTGGGCACCGGCTCGCGGCTCGCGTGGATGCCCGCTCGACCGCGAGCCTGGCCCGCTGGCTGCGCTCCGGCTCCCGCATCGCGCGCCTCCTCCCTCCCTTCGGTCGGGAGACTTTTCGCGATGCGAGCCGAGTCGGATACTGACCGTCGCCTCCGCTTGCTCGCGGGCCTGCGTTGGGCACCGGCTCGCGGCTCGCGTGGACGCACGCTCGACCGCGAGCCTGGCCCGCTCGTTGCGCTCCGGCTCCCGCGGCGCGCGCCTGCTCCCTCGCTTGCGCTCGGGAGACTTCGCGCGCCGCGAGCGATAGTCGGAGTTCCGGTTTCCAAGTACCCCCTCTCGACCCGAGGGGGAGAGGGCAGGCGTGAGGGGGAGTTCCCTCGTAGAATCCCCGCCGATGTCCAACACTGTCGAAGCGTCCGCCCCCGCGCGCATCGATCTGGCGGGGGGGACGCTCGATCTCTGGCCACTGCACGTCCTCCATCCGGGCTCGGTGACGGTGAACCTCGCAATCGACCGGCGGGCATCCTGCCGCGTGCGGCGCAGGGCCGGCGGCTTCCTGGTCCGCTCGGCGGCGAACGGCCTCGAACGGCGGACGAAGCGACCCTCCGAGCTGATGGAGGATCCCTGGACGGCCCTGGTCGGTTCGCTTCTCGATTCGCTCGGCGCCACGGAGCCTCTGGAGATCGAGGTCTCCTCCGGCGTCCCGTTGGGCTCGGGACTCGGCGGCTCCTCGGCTCTCACGGTGGCGCTGATGGGAGCCCTCGAGCAATTCGGCGCGCGTCGCCCTTCCTCGGCCGACCCGGTCGACTTCGTCCGGGACGTCGAGACCCGCGTGTTGGGAAAGCCCGCCGGCGTGCAGGACTACTATCCGCCGCTCAACGGAGGGCTGCACCGCATCTGGTTCGAGCCGGGACGCACCCGAGCCGAACGCGAAGACGCCGACCCGGCGGAGTGGGAACGGCACCTGACGCTCTTCGACACGGGCGCCGCGCACTCCTCGGGCATGAACAACTGGGAGGTGTTCCGGGCGAGGCTCGAAGGCGACCGGGCCGTGGCCGCAGCGCTCGAAGACGTCCGTCGGGCGGCCCTGGCGATGGCCGAGGCGACCTTGTCGGCCGACTTCCCCGCGATGGGGCGTGCGCTCGGCGAGGAGTGGGACGCGCGGCGGCGCCTCGCTCCGGTCGTCTCGACGCCCTCGATCGAGGCGGCCATCGCTGCTGCACGCGTTGCGGGCGCCTGGGCCGGAAAGGCCTGCGGCGCCGGCGGCGGAGGCTGTGTGGTCTTTCTGTCGCCGCCGGGCAAGACCCCCGCCGTTCGCGAGGCGCTCGCGTCGCTCGGTTATGGATCGGTCCTGGCAGTGCGGGCCGAAAACCAAGGACTCAAGACGCAGCAGCTGTGAGGCCTCGGGCGGATCGCCCGGCCGAATCAGACCGTCTTCATCCAGGCGACACAGCGCTCGAGCCCCCGACGCGCGTCGGCCGGGGACTCGAAACGATGCCATCCGCCGTGGCCCGGGAGGACCCACTGGAACGGGATGTCAAGTAAACTTGACATCGAGCGGATCTGCTCCTTCCACGAGTACCAGCAGGCGTCGCGAAAGGCGACCAGGGCGCCTCGCCGATCGGACCAGGCGAGATGGTCGCCCGTGAAGAGAAACTTCTGCCGGTAGAGAAGCACGGCGTGGCCGCGCGTGTGCCCGGGAGTCGGAATCGCCAGCAGATCCGGGGCAAGTACCACGGGCTCGGCCCCGCGGAGCGGCCGCTCGATCTCGCGCGTGCCGGTTGTCTGATCGGCCTCGTGGAGAACCCGCTCGCATCCGAAGCGCCAGGCGAAGGCGGCGTGGTCCGCCACGTCGTCCCGGTGCGTCAGGAACATCGTCGAGACGCCGCCTCGGCGCGCGAGCTCGTCGCAGAGTCGGGGAAGGGCCTTCGGCGAATCGACGAGAAGGTTTCCTTCCGGCCGCTCCACGAAATAGCTCCACGCGCCGAAGGAGCTCTCCGAAGTGAAGCCGCAGAAGGAGACACCGTCCTCGATCGGCTCGGGGAACGCCTCCAAGCCCGGGCGCACGTCCTGGCGCGAAACGGTTCCGATCGAGCCCGTCGGGCAGGCGACGAGCGCCATCAACGCGCGCCGCCGGCCCGCTTCGGAGGCCGGCTGGGTCTGGACGAACGAGTGGTCACGAGCCTCGGCGAAGACCGCCGGGGCGATCCGGCGGCAGGCGTCGCAGTCGATGCAGGTTCGATCGACGTAGAAATCGCCGGGGGCGTTGTCGGGGAAGCGGTGGGCGGGGTTGGCCAAGAGGACTATGGTCTCCGATCGAGCCGGGAATCCCTCGCGATCGCTCGAGGTGACGGCTCTTCGAAGCTTCGCGGCACGCGAGGTCACATCCTTCCGGGCTCGGGAATGCCGAGCAGCTCGAGCAAGAGCGCCATCTCCCTTCGGAAAATACGCGCCACTGCAAGGCGGCGGTTCCGAAGCGCAGCGTCGGGCTCGTTGGCGATCGGATGCCGGTGATAAAACTGGTTGAAGGCCTGGGCCAGGGTGAAGGCGTGCCGGGCCAGCGTCGAGAGCTCGAGCGACTCGACGGCGCGCTCGGCCACCTCGGCCGTCGAGGCGGCGTCTAGAGCCAGGGACCAGAGATCCTCCTCCCACTCCGCAGCCGCGACTGCCTCGACCGTCGGCTCGCTCGGGATCTTCCTCTCCTCGAGCTTGCGAAAGATGTTCTCCGCCCGGACGAGGGAATACTGCAGATAGGGCCCCGTGTCTCCCTCGAAGTTGACCGCCTCGTCGAAGTCGAAAGCAATGACCTTGTTGCGGCCGAACTTCAGCAGGAAGTAGCGCAGGGCCCCGACCGCGATCGCTCGCGCGTCCTGGTCGGAGGCCTCGGTCTCGGCCTCGCGGCGCTGGGCGACCTCGCGCCGCGACCGATCGAGCAGCATCTCGACCAAGTCGTCGGCCTTGACGCCCAACCCCTTTCTTCCCGACATCTCGACGAAGGGCTTCTTCTCCTCCTCCGGTGTGAGCCGATACTCGTCGCCGAAGCGCTCCGAGAGGTCGCGCGCGGCCTTGGGGGAGAGCGCCACGATCTCGTAGGAGAAGTGCTCGGAGCGGTCCGCCTCCGCCTGGAAGCCCAGCCGTCGAAGCCCCTCGCGGACGACCTTCTGCGGATAGGACTGCCGAACGTCGATGACGTTGTACACGCGCGCGGCCCGCCCGAAGGAGGGGGCGTCGGGCTCTCCGCCGGAATGGGCCGTGCGCCAGACCGGATGCTCGCGCACGGCGGCGGGGATCTCCGAAGCCTCCACGGCGCCCGAGCTCCAATCGGGCCGGAAACGCTCGTAGTCGAAATCGACCCCGAGCAGGCCGAACTTCCAGAGCTGATAGGCGATGTCCTTGGCAGTGTAGGTGACGGTGCCGTTGGACCGGACCAGGATCTTGTCCGGCTCCTCCATGCCCGCGAACTCCTCGGATTCCGAGAGGCGCAGGACCCAGCAGCCGGCGTGCTTGCCTTCCTGCTCGAGCGCCATGGCCCCCGATTTCTCGAGCAGGTCGAAGGCGCGCGTCCAGAATTGCCGGTGAAGAATGTCGCTTTCGCGGGGCAGCAGATCGTAGGCGATGCCGAGCCGACCCATCGTCGAGAGGTGCGCCGAGGAGACCGCCTCGGAAACGGCCGCCGCGATACGGGCAGTCTCGTTGTCGCCCTGCTCGATCGCGTGCAACACCTCGGCCCGCCAGGCCTGGGTCTCCGGGCGCGCGGCGTAGGTGCGGCCCACCTCCGCGTACACGTCCCAGCAGATGTAGGCGAATCCCTTGGGCTCGGGCGGGCGGGAGGGCAGCCGGGCCGCGCGGATCGACTCGCGGGCGGCCTCGAGTGTCGCGACCCCTTCGAGGTGGATCAGCCCCGCGACGACGTCGGCGACCTGGACGCCGGTGTCGTCCAGGTAGTTCTGCACCTCGACCGTGTATCCGAGAAATCGCAGGCAACGGATCAGAACGTCTCCCAGCACGGCGTTGCGGAGGTGTCCGATGTGCGCCGCCTTGTTGGGGTTGATGTTCGTGTGCTCGACGATTACTTTGCCGGGCCGCGGGAGCGACGGCGGGGAGGGCTCGAGCAGCGCGGCGACGAAGGGCCCCCGCTCGATCGCGAAGTTCACGTATCCGCCGCCCTCGACTCGCGCCTCGCGGATTCCCGCGGGGAGGCGAAGCGCCGCGGCAATCTGCGCGGCGATCGCGCGGGGCGCCTGGCGCAAGCCCTTGGCGAGGTCGAACGCGACGGGGCAAGCCAGGTCGCCGAGCGCGATCCGCGGGGGCCGCTCGAGGACGACGCGCTCGAGCTCGACAGAGTAGAGCGCGGCGACGGTGTCACGCATCGCTAGGGCGAGCCCGGCTCGAAGCTCCACCAGTGTGGGCGCGCGCATGGGCGCCGGAGTATATCGGGGCGAGCGGGGACGCGGAACGATCCGGTGAGTACAATGCGGTCGTGGACCTCTCGGTCGTCCGATCCGTCTCGATCGCCGCCAGCTCCTCCGACGCGTTCGACGCCTTCACGCGCGTTTCCGAGCTGCTCTCCTGGTGGTGCGAAGGGGCGCTGGTCGGCTTGCGTCCGGGCGGCAACTGGGCCGTCGGCTTCACCGACCGGCGGGGCCGCACCGAAGCGACGGTGCTCGGCAAGATCGCCGAGTTCGAGCGCGGGCGCCGCCTCGCGGTCAAGGACATCTCCTACGAACCGAGCGGCGGCGAGCCGCTCGAGGGCCTCTCGATGGTCTTCACCTTCGCGGACCGGGGCGCGGGCTGCGTCGTGACGGTCGAGCACACGGTGCCCGACTCCGGGCCGGCCTACGACGCCTATCGCGGTCAGGTCGGCCGAGGCTGGGAAGCGAGCCTCGCGGACCTGAAGCAATATCTCGAAGGGCCGCGCCGGAGGCGGGTGATGATCGAAGCGGGACTCCCGGAGAATTGATGGATTCGCGAGAGGCTACAATCCGGGCGATGCCGCCCGAGATCCGTCCCTGCCCGAAGTGCGGCGATTCCGGTTGGATCGTGGAGGCCGCCGACGGGCGCAAGCTGGCTCGCGCGTGCAACTGCCGCACGGCGGCGATCCGGAAGCAGAAGCTCGAGGCGGCGGGAATTCCGGAGCGCTACCGGGCCTGCACGATCGACAACTTCAACGAGCGAGGCGCGGCTCTGATCCGGGCGAAGGAGGCTGCCCGAAACTTCGTGGATCTCTATCCGGTCGTCGACGCCGGCCTGCTTTTCGTCGGCCCGTCGGGCCGGGGCAAGACCCACCTGGCCTGCGCGGTCTTGGCGGAGCTCATTCTTCGAAAAGGGGTGTCGGGCCTCTATGCCGATTTCTCCGACCTCCTCCTCAAGATCCAGACGAGCTTCCGACCGGACGCCGACTTCTCCAAGGAATCGCTTCTCACCCCGTATGCGGACACGGAACTCTTGGTCTTGGACGAGCTCGGCGCCTCCCGGCCTCATCCCTGGGTGCTCGACGTCCTCTACAACCTGCTCAACACGCGCTACAACCGCAAGAGGATCACGGTGGCCACGTCCAACTACGAGGACGAGCCGGATCTCTCCTCGGGCGAGCGTGACCGCCTGGAGGACCGGCTCAACTACCGGCTCCGCAGCCGCCTCTACGAGATGTGCCAGATGGTGCCGCTTCGCGGCGAGGACTATCGCAAGCAGATTCTCGGCGCGCAGAGCCGTTCCCCGTTTTGATTCGCGCGACTCGGTTCTTCCGACGCGCGGGGCCGGCGCTCGTGGCTCTCCTCTGGGTGGCGGGCTGCGCGACTTCGAAGGCGCCGGCTCCGCCCGGGGCGCCCGCTCCAGCCGCGGGTCCGACTCCGGCCGGCCCGGCCGGCGCGGGCCGTGCTCCGACGGCCGAGGCCCCGGGCGGGCGGCTCTACCGGGTGGGGATCAAGAGCGACCTCGTGCAGTTCGCCTTCGGGACGCCCGGCTCGCCCTGGACCCTGATCTCGGGATCGACTTCTCAACGGCTCCGAGGTCCCTTGACCTTCACTCCCGAAGGAACCCCGGCGCGCCGCTATGCCGCCCAGGCAGGCGCTTACTCGCAGGAGGAGACGGCGCGCGCCGTCGGGGAGCCGCTCTCGCGGCAGTTCGGCGTTCCCGTGAGCATTGCGTTTTCCGCCGACCGGGGGGTCTACCGAGTGCTGCTCGGCGACTTCTCCTCGCGTGCGGAGGCGGCAGCATTGGTCGACAAGCTCAAGGCGAGCGGTCAGGAGGCGCTCGTAGCGGACGGCCCCTCGGCGCCCGCGCCCGCGTTCGTCCGGGTCTCCGACGAGGGAGGCCTCTCGCACCGGCTCGCGTCGCCGGTAGACGTTTTTCCGGGAGCCGACGGCCTGCGCGTGTCGGTCGACACGACGGCGTACCGCGGCAGCCTGCGCGTGCTCGTCAATCCCCGGGGAGCCTTGAACGTCGTCAACCTCGTCGATCTCGAGGAGTACCTGTACGGGGTCGTGCCCGCGGAGATGGGCCCCAAGCGCTTTGACGAGATCGAGGCGTTGAAGGCACAGGCGGTCGCCGCCCGCACGTACGCGATGGCGCACCGCGGGCAATTCGAGGCGGAGGGCTATGACCTGTGCGCGACCCCGAAGTGCCAGGTCTACTCCGGGCTGCCAGCCGAGGATCCGCTCTCGACGGCGGCGGTGGACGGGACTCGAGGTCTCGTGCTGGCCTCGGGCGGAAAGTTCGCCGACGCGCTCTTCGTCTCGACCTGCGGCGGGCGAACCGAAAACGTCGAGAACGTCTTCGGCGAACAGCCCGTGCCGTACCTGGTCTCGGTCGATTGTGGAGAATTGGTCACGACCCGGATCGAGGGGGCGCGCCTGCCGCGAGGCGAGCGGCCCCGGGCGCGCACGGGCCTCGAGTGGCGCGGCTACATGGTCGCGCGACACGCCCCGCGGACGCGCGCCGTGCGCGCCTCGGCGCTCGCGACGGCGCAGGAGTGGGCGGGTGTGGCCAAGCGCGGCGAGCCGGCCTCCAGCCTCGAGCCGGCGGCGGTGTATCCCTCCGTCATGGCGGCCTTCGGCCTGGAGGCCGCGTCACGCGAGCATCTGGTGGCGTCGATCGTCGCCTACGACTCCGAGTCGCCGGCGGCGTCGGCGCGCCTGACCGGCGCCGCGCGCGACGCCTACGATTTCCTGCTGCGCTTCGGCTTCGGGGCCGGTGAGGCGCTGCCCCCGGCCGATCGAAGGCTCACCGAGGAGGAGTACGCGGGCCTTCTCGCGTCGGCGGCGCTGCGCCTCTCCGGTGTCACCGAGGGGTCGGGACGCTTCCTCTCGCGCGAGGGCTCCAACCTCTGGGTCAAGACACCGGAGGGGAGGGCCGGGCTTCCCGTCGATCCGGAGCTTCCCCTGGCGCGGCGGGCGGGAGACGCCTATTTGCCCTCGGCCGACCTGACGCTTCGAGCGGGCGATCGCCTGCGCTGGTGGAAGAGGGGAGGGCAGGTCCTGGGGCTCTGGGTGGAGTTGGACGCGGCCGGGCCGAGCTTCGACCGGCAATCGGCCTGGATGGAGTGGGTGCGCCGGGTGCCGGCCGGCGAGCTCGCGAGGCGGCTGAACGGAAGGGTGTCCGGAAGCGTCGTTCGAGAGCTGACGGTCACCAAGAGGAGCTCCGCCGGCCGCGCCATCGAAGCGCGGGTCGTCACGGACACGGCGGAGGGCACGCTGCAGCGTTTCGATCTGCGCCAGGCGCTGGGACTGCCCGAGATGCTCTTCACCGTGCAGAAGGTTCGGGGAGCCCAGGACGAGGCGGAGTTCGTGTTTCTGGGGCGCGGCTGGGGTCACGGCGTGGGACTGTGCCAGAACGGCGCTTTCGGGATGGCCCTGGCGGGTTACACTTACGATCAGATCCTGAAGCACTACTACACAGGAGTGGAGATCGTGACGGCCTCGAGCGTGAAGCCCGGAGCTCCGTCGACGCGCTAGCCCGCATTATTCATGAACGACTCCGGCCGCCGCTCTGTCGCGGACAAGGTGTACTCGGGCGCCATGACCACCAACCGGCGCAGAACCGTTTCGGCCCAGTCGCTTGCTCGTGTTTCGGCCGGCTGTCCGTGAATAATCCGGGCTAGAATTTCCTCCGATGAGCACCACCGTTTCGAGTGAACGCGAGACGATCCTTCAAACCCTGCGCGAGTTCTGCGACGCGGAGATCCGCCCGCACGTGCTCGAGTGGGACGAGAAGCAGCAGTTCCCCCGGGAGGTGTTTCGGCGCCTGGGAGAGCTCGGATTCCTCGGCACGATCTTTCCGGAGGAGTACGGCGGCGCGGGTCTCTCGACCGAGGACTATGCGGCCATCGTCGAGGAAATCGCCAGCGTCGACGGCGCGGTGGCGCTGGCGCTCGCGGCGCACACGTCGCTCGGGTCGAGCCACATCTTCCAGTTCGGCAGCGAGACGCAGAAGCGCCGCTACCTGCCGAAGCTGACCTCCGGCCAGTGGCTGGCGGCGTGGGGCCTGACCGAGGCCGAGGCCGGCTCCGACTCGGGGGGCACGAAGACGACGGCGGTCCGCGACGGGAGCGGCTGGATCTTGAACGGCTCGAAGAACTTCATCACGAACGCCTCGGTCGGAGGTGTGGCGGTGCTGATGGCCGTGACGGACCGCTCGGCCTCGCGCCACGGAATCTCCTCTTTCATCGTCGAGCTCGACAACCCCGGCATTCGCGTGGGCAAGAAGGAGAACAAGCTCGGGATGCGCGCCTCGGACACCTGCACGCTGGTGCTCGAGGACTGCCGGATTCCGGCGGAGAACCTGGTCGGGCGAGAAGGCGACGGGTTCGTCAACTCGATGAAGATCTTGGACGGCGGCAGGATCTCGATCGCGGCGCTGGCGGTCGGAATCGCCCGCGGCGCCTTCGAGGCGGCCCTCCGGTATTCGAAGGAGCGCCGTCAGTTCGGCCGCCCGATCTGCGAGTTCCAGGCGATTCGCTTCTATCTGGCGGAGATGGCGACCGACATCGACGCGGCGCGGCTCTTGACCGAACGCGCGGCGGCAGCCAAGGACGCGGGAGCGGCGGTACCGCGGCTTTCGGCCCAGGCCAAGCTCTTCGCCTCCGAGATCGCCGTGCGGGCGACCGACCGCGCCTTGCAGATTCACGGCGGATACGGTTTCATCAAGGATTTCCCGGTCGAGAAGTTCTATCGGGACGTCAAGCTCTGCACGATCGGCGAGGGCACGAGCGAGATCCAGAAGCTCGTGATCGCCAAGAGCCTCCTCGCGGAAGAGGTATGAGGGCCGCCCCGGCCACGGGGACGGCCGATGTCGTCGACGGGGTGCTTTCGGGACGGGTGCGCGAGATCGGGCGGGCGCTCTCGGCGGTCGAGCGCGCGGGGGGAGCTCCCGAGATCCTGCGGGACCTGTATCCGAAGACCGGCCGCGCCCGGATCGTGGGGATCACGGGCCCGCCGGGAGCCGGCAAGTCGACGCTCGTCCAGCGCCTCGCGCAGGCCTATCGCCGCCGCGGGTCGACGATCGCGGTCGTCGCCGTGGACCCTTCCTCCCCGTTCACCGGCGGCGCCATCCTGGGCGACCGCATCCGCATGTCGGAGATCTTCACCGACCCGGGCGTCTTCATCCGCTCGATGGCCACTCGGGGAGCCTTAGGCGGGCTCGCGCGCGCGACGGGCGATGCCGTGGACGTTCTCGACGCTGCCGGATTCGACCTCGTGCTGGTCGAGACGGTCGGCGTGGGGCAGGATGAGGTGGACATCGTCAAGACGGCGGACACGACCGTCGTCGTGCTCGTGCCGGGGTTGGGCGACGACATCCAGGCGATCAAGGCCGGGATCCTCGAGATCGCCGACGTCTTCCTCGTGAACAAGGCGGACCGGGAAGGGGCCGACCGGACCGCGGCGGAGATCGCGACGATGCTCGACTTCACTCCGAATCGCCCCTGGCGGCCGCCGATCGTGCGCACGGTCGCTCCGCGGGGAGAAGGGGTCGAGGAGACGGTCGCCGCAATCGACTCCCACGGCGAGTTTCTGGCATCCACCGGGGAGGGGCGCCGGCGCCGGACCCGCCGCGTGCGGGCGCGGCTGCTCCATCTGCTGGAGGAGCGCTTCCGCCGCGCGGTCGAGGCGGGCGCCGGGAGGCCGGAGGGGCTCGAGGAAGCGGTCGCCGACGTGCTCGAGAGGCGGGAAGATCCTTACGCCGCCGCCGGGCGGCTCTATGGCCGGCTCATGCGCGAATGAGCGCCTACAAGGTGGACCACATCGGCATCGCGGTGCGCTCGATCGAAGAGGCCGTGGGTGTGTACCGCGCGCTCGGGCTCGAGGTCGCGCACCGCGAGGAGGTGGTCGGCCAGGGTGTGACGACGGCCTTCCTGCCGGTGGGGGAGAGCCGGCTGGAGCTCTTGGAGCCGACGTCCCCCGAAACGCCTGTCGGCCGGTTCATCGCCAAACGAGGCCCCGGCATCCATCATGTCTGTCTGGCGGTTCCGGACATCCGTAAAGCCCTGGACGATCTCGCGGCGAAGGGCTTTCGCCTCATCGACCGCGCACCGGTGCCGGGCGCGGAGGGCAAGAGGGTGGCCTTCCTGCACCCGGCGGCGGGCCACGGCGTCTTGATCGAGCTTTCCGAAGCGGCCGGCGAAGCCCCATAATTTCCGAAAGGGTCGCGGCAAAGATGGAGAAAGGCAGCTACGTCTTGGTCCACCTGACCAACCCCCGGGAGAAGTTCTGGGGCATGTTGAAGGACGAGAGCCCGGCCGGAGTCACCGTTCGGGGGCTCTCGCTCGACAGTTTCGAGGAATGGCTGCGCCAGGTGGCGCGCCGCGAAGCTCCGACGGCAAACCCTTCCACAGTCTTCTTCCCGATGCACCGCGTCGAGCGGATCTTCGCCGACGAGACGGCGGGAGAGTTGATCTCCTTCGCCGACCGCTTCCGCCGCCAGGTCGGCGAGGACGCCCGGTATTACCTGACGCCGGTTCCGGACACGGAGAGCTGAGCGAGGCGCTCCGCATGATCCTGGGCGTGCTGGCGCCGCCGCGGCCGGCACCCGATCCGGAGCGCCGCGCCCTGTGGTCTCCGCGCCTGGACGCCCTGCGTCAGGACGCCGACGAGTGGTGCGCCGGCCGATCCTGGCATTGGCGTTCCGCGCTCCTCGCCTATCTCCTGTGGGCGGGCGTTCGGCACCTGCGCGACCCGCTCTACTCGAGCCTCTTCGGCGGCATCACGTTTGGCATTCACGAGCTGGGGCATCTCCTCTTCGCCTTTGGCGGCAAGTTCATCGGCGTGGCCGGGGGGAGCGTCGCGCAGGTGGCCGCTCCGGCGATCGCCGCGGCGCTTCTCTTCCGGCAGCGGGACTACTTCGGGGTCGCGGTCGGAGGAGCCTGGGAGGCTTTCTCTCTCTGGAACCTCGCGACCTACATCGGCGACGCGCGCTCGCGCGAGCTGCCCTTGATCGGCCTCACTTCGGATCCCATCCACGACTGGAACTGGCTCCTCGGGCATCTCGGGATCCTGGCGTGGGACCACACCCTGGCCGGATTGACGAGACTGGCGGCCTTCTCGATCTGGTCGGGCTCCGTGGCGCTCGGCGGCTGGCTCTGCTGGAGAATGGCTAGCAAGCGAAAGGGCTGACGCAAAGAGGGTCAACCGTGCGTTCGTGCGTTTGGCTCCGGGCTTTGGCGCCGTCTCGCGACAATTCTGTGCAGGGGGTGTTGCGCTGCCTCGTCCGCTCAGGCTCGAGATGGCCGGAGGTATCTACCACGTCATCGCTCGGGGCAACGAGCGCAGGGCGATCTTTCTCGACCCCGAAGACCGAAGGGCTTATCTCGACCGGCTGGCGAACTGTTGTGAGCGCTTCGGCCTGGGGGTCTTCGCCTACTGCTTGATGGACAACCACGTGCACCTGGCAGTGCAGCGCGGATCTGTGTCGGTCTCGCGTTTCGTCCTCGCCCTTCACTCGTTCTATGCCCAGTGGTTCAATCGACGGCACGGCAGGGTTGGCCATCTCTTCCAGGGCCGATTCAAGGCGTTTCTCGTCGAAGAGGACAGGTACCTGCTCGCGCTCCTGCGCTACATTCACTTGAACCCTGTTCGCGCAAAGATTGTTCGCCATCCCCGAGAGCATCGCTGGTCGAGTGATCGCTGCTACCGCGCCGGTGCCGGCCCAGACTGGCTCCTCGTGGACAGGGTCTTGTCGATGCTGGCTCCTCGGCGGGCGATGGCCATCAGCCGATATCGGCGGCTGCTGGACGGGGCCGTGGATGCGGAGGAGTACGACGAATCGCGGGCGGCGGCGCGGACGGTTCAGGGGAGCGATGAATTTGCCGACAGAGTCCTGGCGAGAAGCGAGCCACCGGTCAAGCGGCGAGCCAAATGGACGGTCGAGAGGGTAGTGGAGGGGGTCGCAGAGGCGTACGGCTTGCGCGTCGGGGATCTCAAAGGGCGCCAGCGTCGTGGTCGGTGTCCGCAAGCCCGAGCCGTGGCCGCATATCTGGGTCGGGAGGAGGCGGGTATTCCGGTAGCTCGAACGGCGTTATTCCTGGGTCGCGACGAGTCGACGCTCGTGCGTCAGGCACTGAAATTAGAGGACGCCATGCTCAGGGACGCGCGCCTTGAGTGTTCCGTCCGCGAGCTGGCCGCACGGTTGAGACGCGCAGACACATGAACGCACGGTTGACCCGCTAGCAGCCTGAACGCACGGTTGACCCGCTAGCAGCGCTAGCAGCGCAGGTGATCCGCCTGCCAGTCGCGGACCTTGCGCTTGATGACGTCGCGGTCCTGGATGTTGTTGGAGAGGGTCTCCCGCACGAGGTCCGGCAGCTCCGCGTCGCTCGCGAATCGAAGCCCGATCAGCTGATCCGGAGTGAGCTCGCCGATCCGGCCTCGGAGATCTGTCGGCAGGATGTCCTTCAGGCGCAGGCGCATCTCCAGGCGGATCACGCGGTCCTGAACTGTCAGCGGGAAGCCGCGCAGGAAAAAGGCCAGCACCATGAGGGCGAGCGCCATGACCACGCCCCAGGCGGTCTCGAAGGAGAAGCCGCGCCAGGCGCGCATGACGCACCAGAGCAGGTTGACGACGAGGACCGCAAAGAGGACGAAATGGTAGAGCGGCACGAATTTCCGGTGGTTGGCGTAGTTCTGAGGTGGTTTCTCGGCCATGGCCTCCCCTCGAATCTTCGGTTTGCGCCGAGGACGCGTCGTTGCGGGGCGTTTGTCGGTTTCGCCGCCGAACCGGCGACTACAGGTTCACGTTCCGGACGAAATAGTCTCCAACGGCGATCGTGCCATTGACCAGCTGCTTGGCCTGCTCCGGGCCCATGTCGAAGGCGCCGGCCGGCTCGTTGGTCGAGGTCGTCAGCACGATCTCGATGACCGTGTCCTTGCCTCGCTCCGTAAGATCGTTCAACGCTCGGGCCGCCGCCGAGAGGACGGTGAACACGGCCTCTTCGCTGTTTGTCGTGACGAGCAGGCGAACCTTGCCTCGGTAGTTGGTCAGCCGCCACTGCGGAATCGCCCCACCGTCGAAGACCTTGGAGAAGGCCGCCTGCACGAGGGGATCGACCGGCTGCCAGGAGCCGGGTGCGGAAGAGGGGGTCCCCGGAGCGGACATCAAGCCGGAAGGACGCAGCTTGCCCGTCTTGGCCAGGTCTTGGAGCCTCGTTGCCGGAGTGGGCACGGCTTCTCGCTGGTTGATGATCTTCTGATCCGGGGTGTCGATCGCGATGACGTTGCCGCTGTACTTCTTGTTGTACTCGTCGGTCCCGGGCACGTCCACCTTGTCCAGGTCGATCTGGGTGACCGTGCCGTTCTCCAGCGTGATGATCGCCTTGGCGCCCTTGACCTCGTACTTGATCCGGGCGAAGACCAGCGAGCCGTCCTTCAACTTGACGACGTAGGCTTGCGCCGCCGCGGCGGCGAGAAAGAGCAGCAGAAAGATTCCCGCGAGGCGCTTCATGCGCGCAAACCTCCGGTCCGACAGGGTTTGACAGATGGTCGGACCCCTCAGATGATAGCACCCCGATGCTCATCGTGATGGACGCGGCCGCGACCCCGGAAGAGGTGCGGCGCGTCGTCGAAACCGTCGTCCGGCTCGGCCTCGAGGCGCACCCGATTCCCGGGGCGCAGCGGACGGCCATCGGGATCACCGGAAACCGGGGGACGGTCGAGCCCGCCGCATTCGAGAACCTTCCCGGCGTCCTCGAGGTCATCCCGGTCACGGCGCCCTACAAGCTGGTCTCGCGCGAGGCGAAGCGCGAGAACACGGTGGTCTCGATCGGAGGGGTTCCGGTCGGGGGGACCAAGCTGGCCGTCGTGGCGGGGCCGTGCGCGGTCGAGTCCGAGACGCAGGCCCTCGAGATCGGCCACCTGGTCAAGGAAGCGGGAGCCACCCATTACCGCGGCGGGGCGTTCAAGCCCCGCACGTCTCCCTATTCTTTCCAGGGGCTCGGGCAAGAGGGACTGAAGATTCTCTCGAAAGTGCGCCGCGAGACCGGGCTGCCGATCATCACCGAGGTGCTCGACACGGATAGCGTCGACCTCGTCGCCGAGCACGCCGACTGCCTCCAGGTCGGGGCGCGCAACATGCAGAACTTCGCGCTCTTGAAGCGCCTCGGCCGCCTGCGCAAGCCGATTCTCTTGAAGCGCGGCATGGCCGCCACCATCGAGGAGCTGCTCCTCTCGGCCGAGTACCTGCTCGCCGGGGGCAACTACGAGGTCGTTCTCTGCGAGCGCGGCGTGCGCACCTTCGTCAACCACACGCGCAACACGCTCGATCTCTCGGCGATCCCCTACGTGCAGCGAATCTCCCACCTTCCGATCCTGGTCGATCCGTCGCACGGCACGGGCAAACGCCAGAAGGTCCTTCCTCTGTCGCGAGCGGCGGTCGCCGCCGGGGCGGACGGGCTGCTGATCGAGGTGCACAATCACCCGGAAGCCGCGCTCTCCGACGGGCCGCAGGCGCTGCTTCCCGCGATGTTCTCGGAGCTGATGGAGCAGGTGCGGCGCCTGGCGCCGGTGCTCGGGCGCTCGGCATGAAGGGGCTGCTCGTTCTCGAGGACGGCACGGCCTACCGCGGCGAGACCATCGGGCGGCCCGGCACGTCCTTCGGGGAGATCGTCTTCAACACGGCGATGAGCGGCTACCAGGAGGTCCTGACGGATCCCTCCTACGCGGGGCAGATCGTCGTGATGACCGCCTCCCACATCGGCAACTACGGCGTGCGGGGAATCGAATCGGAATCCGATCGCGTGCACGTGGCGGGCTTCATCGCGCGCGACTTCCCGCCGCGTTGGAGCGGCGCGGGCGGCGAAGAGAGTCTCGCGGCCTATCTGGAACGGGCGGGCGTGCTCGGGCTGCACGACCTCGACACACGGGCGTTGGTGCGCCGCATCCGGACCGAGGGGGCGATGCGGGCCGGGATCTCGACGGAGATCGAGGACCCGGAGACCCTGCGGGCCCGGGTGCTCGAGTCGCCGCCGATGGTCGGCAGTGATCTGGCGCTTTCAGTCTCGCCGACGGAGACGTCGGTCTTCGAAACGCCGCAGCCGCGCTTCCACGTGGCGGCCGTCGACTACGGCATGAAGCGAAACATCATCCGGCTGCTGAACTCCTCGGGCTGTCGGGTGACGGTGTTTCCGGCCACGGCGTCCGCCCATCGCATCCTCGCGGCGGAGCCGGACGGTGTGTTTCTCTCCAACGGCCCCGGAGACCCGGCCGCGCTGCCGGGCCCGATCGGGACGATCGAGAGTCTCATCGGCAAGAAGCCGATCTTCGGGATCTGCCTGGGGCATCAGCTGCTCGGCTTGGCGCTCGGAGCGAAGACCTTCAAGCTGAAGTTCGGGCACCGCGGGGCCAACCATCCCGTTGCGGACCTGCAGACCGGCGCCGTCGTCATCACCTCCCAAAACCACGGCTTTGCCGTGGATCCCGAGACCCTGAGGCGCGAGGTCGAGGCGACACACCGGAACTTGAACGACGGAACGCTCGAAGGATTCCGCCACCGGGAGCTCCCGATCCTCGCGGCGCAGTTCCATCCCGAGGCGGCTCCCGGCCCGCACGACGCGAACGCGCTCTTCGAGAGTTTCATCCGGTCCATGGAGAAGAGCCGGTCGGCGGTCGGCGGCGGTGCCCGGCTCTAGTCGGACGGCGCGCCCGCGTCGGTCTCCTCCGAGGGGATCCGGATGAGCCTCGAGCTCGAGGTCGCGCTCGCCTACCTGCGCTCGCGCCCCTCGAGGCTCGTCTCGGCCGTCTCGCTGCTGGCGATCGGGGGCATCGCCCTGGGAGTCGCCGCGCTGGTCGTGGCGATGGGTCTGCTCTCCGGATACCGGACCGAGATCCGCGAGAAGTTGATCGGGGCCAACGCGGAGGTCGTCGTGTATCCGCTGACCGCGACGAGTCCGGCGGAGGTCATGGCGTTGGAGCGGCGGCTGGCGGGCGTCGCCGGCGTCGAGGCGACGGCTCCCGTCGTTTACCAGACGGGGCTCGCCGCCTCGGCCGCGACTCCCGATGGAACCGACGCGATTCTCAAGGGAATCGACGCCGCAGCCGAAGCCAGCGTGTCGCCGCAAATGCGAGCCTATTTGCCCGGCGCCGCGGCGCTCGCCCCGTCGGGGGGGCTGCCCGGCGCCGCGCTCGGGGTCGAGCTCGCGCGAAGGCTCGACGTGCGCGAAGGGGACGTCGTGACGCTCTCGGTGCCCGATGCCTCGGGCGGTCAGGTCCGCTTCGTGCCTCGCACCGGCCGATTCCGCGTCGCCCGGATCTTTCGTTCGAACTTCGCCGAGTATGACGCGGAGTGGGTCTTCTGCGACCGCGAGGCGCTGCGGGCCCTGTCCCGGATGTCCGGCGGCGCCAACGTCATCGAGGTCAAGCTCGACACGACGCGGGACCGGGAGAAGGCCGAGGGACTAATCCGCGACGCGGCGGGAGCGAAGTTCTCCGTCGCCGACACCCTCTCGATGAATCGAGGCCTCTTTTCCGCCCTGCGGGTCCAGCAAACCACGCTCTTTCTCGTCATCGGGTTGATCGTCGCCGTCTCGACGTTCAACGTCGTGGCGACGCTGGTGATGACCGTCCAGGAGAAGAGGCGCGACATCGGCATCCTCTCGTCCCTCGGGGCCGAGCCGCGTTTCTTCTCACGCGCCTTTCTTTGGTTCGGCGTTCTGTTGGGCTCGGCCGGGATTGTCGCCGGCGTCGTCTTCGGAAGCCTCGTCTGCTGGGTCGTCACGACGTTTCGACTGCTGCGTTTTCCGCCCGGAGTCGCGGAGATCTACTTCGTCTCGAGCATCCCGTTTCGCGTGCGCCCGCTCGATCTCGGGGCGATCGTCCTGTTTTCGGCGGCGGCGATTCTCCTGGCCTCCTGGGTCCCCGCCCGGCGCGCCGCGCGCGTCGACATCGCGGAGGCACTGCGCTACGAGTGAACCGTCTTTGGGACAGTGGCCGGGCCGCGGGCAGACAGTCCCGGCTCGCCGGTCCCTTTTCCCGGGCGTATAATCCGGCCGTTCTTCTCCCCCCAGGAGGGCCACATGCTCAGGAAACCGACAGGAACTCTCTTTGCGGTGGCTTTGTCTCTCGGCGCGGCATCGCTTTGCGGACAGACCTGTGAGGAGTGGCAGTGGTCGAATCCTCGGCCCCAGGGGAACCGCCTCGGAGGCGTCGTCTGGGCCAACGGGCTCTTCGTCGCCGTCGGGACGGCGGGCTCGGTCTTGACCAGCGCCGACGGCACGGCATGGACTCCGGCGGCGGCGCGGACGCGGCAGGACCTGCGCGACGTCGCGTGGACCGGCTCGCAGTTCGTGGCGGTCGGAGAAGGCGGCGCGGCGCTGACGAGCGGAGACGGCGTCACCTGGACCGAGCAGCAAACCGGTGTCACCGCGAGGCTTCGCCGAGTGATCTGGACCGGTTCGAAGCTCGTCGCCGTCGGCGACGCGGGCACGATCCTGGTGTCGGCGGACGGCCGGACCTGGTCGGCGGCGTCCTCGGGAAGCCGCGAGAATCTCTTCGACGCGGCCTCGGGAGCCGGCCGGCTGGTGGCCGTGGGCTCCAACGGCACCCTCCTCTCGAGCGCCGACGGCTCCGCCTGGCAGCCGTCGCCGGGCTGGATCGGTTCCTTCGCGTCCGTCGCCTGGAACGGATCCGTCTTCGTGACGTGGGGCACCATCTTTCCCGGGTATGCGTTGATTCTCTCGAGCCCGGACGGGATTCGCTGGTCCGGCGACTCGCCCGACATCCGCAACCTGATGTCCTCGCTCTTCTGGACGGGGACGGAGTGGGTCGGTGTCGGCGACACCGGCTCGATCTACCGAAGCGCCGACGGTGTGGCTTGGGTCGCCGTCTCCTCTTCGGTTCGCAGCGACCTCTCACGGCTGGCCTCCAACGGATCGCGGCTGGTGGCCGTCGGTTCGAAGGGCGCGATTCTCACCAGCGTCGACGGCGACTCCTGGGTCAATTCCTACCCGGGAATCCGGACCGCCTTCGCCGCCGTGGCCTCCGACGGGCACACCTACGTCGCCGTGGGCGTGTACGGGACGATCGCCGTCAGCAGCGATGGGGACACCTGGAGTCGAGTCCCGTCGGGGGTGGGAACCTGGCTGCTCGGCGTCGTGTGGAATGGCTCGCAGTTCGTGGCGGTCGGCGAGCGCGGCCGGATCCTGACGAGCCCGGATGGGATGACCTGGACGGTGCGCACCGGGGAGAGCCAAACCGTCCTCTACGACGTCATCTGGGACGGCGGGCGCTTGCTGGCCGTGGGCACCGACGGGGAGGTTCTGACGAGCCTCGACGGGGCCGCGTGGACCCGGATCGCAGCCGTCGCCCCGAACGATCTCCGAAAGATCGCCTGGAGCGGCTCCCGATACGTTGTGGTCGGCGGGGAAGAGGCGCGCCTAATCTACTCGAGCCCGGACGGCATCGTGTGGACCCTGGGCTATAGCCGCCCGGGAGGCGGAATTTCCGCCGTGACCTGGACCGGGAGCGCGTTCGTGGCCGTGGGCGACGAGGGTTCCGTTTTCACGAGCCCCGATGGCCTCGCGTGGACCGAGCAGGCGTCGGGCGTGCCGGTCTTCCTCGAGGGCGTGGCCTGGACGGGATCGCGCCTGGTGGCGGTCGGCGAGTCGGGAACGCGCCTGGAGAGCGCGGACGGGCAGAGTTGGACCGCGGCGGCTTCCGGCACGACGAACGATCTGCTCGGTGTGGCCTGGAGCGGGGACCGGCTGCTCGCCTTCGGGCAGGCCGGCACGATCCTGACGAGCCGCTGCGACGCCGCCGGTGCTCCGGCGCGCTTGCCCGCGTCGGACGAGCCGGACCGCACGACGCGCGTCGTCGGCCGAGGCTAGCCGGGAATCTCGCCCCGAGCCTCGCGGAAAGGTCGAGGGTCCCGCCGGGCGGCGAAGAAACGCTTGCCCTGGCGGAGCCAAACACCCTAATCTCGCGCGATGCCTCGGCGGACCGACATCGGCAGCATCCTCGTCATCGGCTCGGGTCCCATCGTCATCGGCCAGGCCTGCGAATTCGACTATTCGGGGACTCAGGCCGTCCGGGCCCTGAAGCGCGAGGGCTATCGAGTGGTGTTGGTCAACTCGAACCCCGCGACCATCATGACGGACCCGGAGCTCGCCGACGCCACGTACGTCGAGCCCCTGACGCCGGATTTCCTCGAGCGGATCGTCGAGCGGGAGCGGCCGGATGCGATCCTGCCCACGGTCGGAGGGCAGACGGCTCTCAACCTCGCCCTCGCACTCTACGACCGCGGAGTGCTCGACAAGTGGAGCGTGAAGCTGATCGGCGCGAGCGAGCACGCCGTGCGCCTGGCCGAGGACCGGGAGCTCTTCAAGGAGGCGATGCTCGAGATCGGCGCCGAGGTGCCCCGCTCCGGCACGGCCCGGTCCCTCGAGGAGGCCGAGGCGGTGGTCAGAAGGATCGGGCTGCCCGCGGTCGTTCGGCCCTCCTTCACCCTGGGCGGCTCGGGCGGGTCCTCCCCGCGCACGCCCGAGGAGTTTCGGCGCGCGGTTGCCCACGGCCTGTCGGAGTCGCCGGTCCGGGAGGTGCTGATCGAGGAGTCGGTCGAGGGATGGAAGGAGTTCGAGCTGGAGGTGATGCGGGACCACGCCGACAACGTGATCATCGTTTGCTCGATCGAGAACTTCGACGCCATGGGGATCCACACGGGCGACTCGATCACGGTGGCGCCCCAGATGACGCTCTCGGACCGCCAATACCAGCAGATGCGCGACGAGGCGAAGGCGATCATCCGAAAGGTCGGCGTGGACACCGGCGGATCGAACATCCAGTTCGCCGTGGAGCCCGAGACGGGACGCCGCGTCGTCATCGAAATGAACCCGCGGGTCTCGCGTTCCTCGGCCCTGGCCTCGAAGGCGACGGGGTTTCCCATCGCGAAGATCGCGGCGCTTCTGGCGGTCGGGTACACGCTCGACGAAATCCCCAACGACATCACGAAGAAGACGCCGGCCTGCTTCGAGCCTTCGCTCGACTACGTGGTAGTCAAGATCCCGCGCTGGACCTTCGAGAAGTTTCCGCATGCGGACCCGCACCTGACGATCCAGATGAAGTCGGTGGGTGAGGCCATGGCGATCGGCCGGACGTTCTCCGAGGCCCTCGGCAAGGCAATCCGCTCGCTCGAGATCGGACGCGACGGCTTGGACGACGGCGGGCCGCCGCTCTCCCGCGAGGAACTCCTCGAGAAGCTCTCCCTGCCGACCTGGGAAAGGCTCTTCCACCTGAGGCGGGCGTTTGTGGCCGGGATGAGTGTCGAAGAGATCGCGCGTCGCACGCGGATCGATCCGTGGTTTCTCGACGCCGTCGGGAGGATGGTGGAGAGGGAGCGCCGCTTCTCCGGCCGGCGCGCGGCGGAGCTCTCCCGAGAGGAGCTTCGGGGCGCCAAGCGCGCGGGCCTTGCGGACAGGACGATCGCGCGCGCGATGGGGCAGGGCGAGGCCGAGGTTCGCCAGCGGCGCCGGGAGGTCGATCTCGCCCCGGTGTACAAGACGATCGACACCTGCGCCGCGGAGTTCGAGGCCAGCACGCCGTACTTCTACTCGACCTACGAGGAGGAAAACGAATCGCTCCGGACGGGCAAGCCCAAGGTCGTGGTGCTCGGCGGAGGGCCCAATCGCATCGGCCAGGGAATCGAATTCGACTATTGCTGCGTGCATGCCTGCTACGCGCTTTCGGCGCGAGGCTTCGAGACCGTCATGATCAACTGCAATCCGGAGACGGTCTCGACCGACTACGACACGTCGGACCGCCTCTACTTCGAGCCGCTGACCTTCGAGGACGTCTCCGCGGTCCTGGACAACGAGAGACCCGACGGCGTGCTCGTGCAGTTCGGGGGCCAGACGCCGCTGAAGCTCGCGCGGCCGCTCGAGGCGGCGGGGTACCCGATCTGGGGCACGTCGCCCGAATCGATCGACCTGGCGGAGGACCGCGGGCGTTTCGGCCAGCTGTTGGGAGAGCTGCGGCTCCAGGCGCCGGCGCACGCGGAGGTGCGCTCCGAAGCGGAGGCACTGGCCGCAGCGCGGCGAATCGGGTACCCGCTCATGGTGCGTCCGTCCTACGTGCTCGGGGGGCGCGCCATGGCGGTCGTCTTCGACGACGAGCACCTGACCCGTTACGTGGCGCGGGCTCGGGAGAGCTCGCCGGACCACCCGGTCTTGATCGACCGATTCCTCGACGATGCGTTCGAGTACGACGTCGACGCCCTCTCCGACGGAACCGAGACGTGGATCGGCGGAATCCAGCAGCACATCGAAGAGGCGGGGATCCACTCGGGCGACTCTTTTTCCGTCCTGCCTCCCTGGCAAGTGCCCCCGCCGATGCTCGAGCAGATTCGCGAAGCGACGCGCCGCCTGGCGCGGGCGCTCCGAGTTCGCGGGCTCGTGAACATCCAGTTCGCGACACAGCGCGACTCGCTCTACGTCCTCGAGGTCAATCCGCGGGCGTCGCGCACCGTTCCCTTCGTCTCCAAGGCGATCGGCGTGCCGATGGCGAGAGCCGCGGCCCTGCTGGCAGCCGGAGAGCCGCTCGAGGCGCTGAAGCTGCCGCCCGAGCGCGATCCGGTGGATTTCTTCATCAAGGCGCCGGTCTTTCCGTTCAAGAAGTTTCCCGGCGAGGACACCCTACTCGGGCCGGAGATGAAGTCGACGGGCGAGGTCATGGCGATCTCTCCGCGCTTCGGCGGCGCCTTCGCCAAGGCGTGCGAGGCGGTGGGGATGCGGCTGCCCCGCGGGGGTCGCGCCTTCCTCACCGTCAATCCCTACGACAAAGCGGAAGCGATTCCGATCGCGCGAGAGCTCCGGGACCTGGGGTTCGTGCTCTGCGCGACGGAGGGCACGCGGGCCGCGCTGGAAGGGGCCGGCCTCTCGGCCGAGAGGGTCTACAAGGTCAACGAAGGGCATCCCAACGCGGTCGACCGAATGGAAGCAGGCGACATCCAGCTCGTCATCAACACCCCGCTCGGGCGCGATTCCCACTTCGACGAGGTCGCCATCCGCGCGGCCGCCCTTCGGTTGGCGATTCCGTGCCTGACGACCCTGTCGGCTTCGGCCGCGGCGGTGGAGGGGATTCGGGCGCTCCAGGAAGGAGCCGGGGGAGTCGCCGCCCTCCAGGAGTACCACCGCGGGTGAGCGGCGAGGTGGCGGGTCGTCGGTGGTAGGAGGAGAAGAGGCGCGGCTCTCCTCCGAGGATCCGCGTCGGCCCGGCACGGGAGCTCGCGTCCTTCTCTTCGCGACGGCGCTCTCCGGGTACGCGCTGGCGCTGTCGGTCGCGTTTCCGCTGGGGGCGCCGGACCGCCTGCCGGTCCTGGCCCTCTCCTTCCTGCTCGCGCTCGCGGCAGCTCAGCGCTGGGCGCGAGGCGCCCGGCTCTTTGCGTTCCTCTTGCCGTGCGCCGGCGGGCTCGCGCGGCTGGCGGGCGGGACCGATCCCGCGGCCTGGCCGACGCTCTTGTTCGCGGGCTTTGCCGCGGGATGGACATTTCGTTTCCTCTACGACTTCGACACGCGCCCGGACGCTTCCGGCCCGGATGGCGCCGTTCGGGCGCTCCTCGGGTTGTGGACCCTTTCCGCCCTGTTTGCCCTCGTCGAGGCCAGCACGCTCTGGGCGATCTTCCACGGGCTCTCGGGACGGACGGTGAACGGGGAGGGGCTGCCGGAGTCGACGGCGATCCGAGAGAGTCTGCTTTCCTTCGGCGCTCTCGCCGCGGGCGGCGGATTCTTCCTGCTCCTGCGCCGATCGGGAGAGGCGGTGCGGCGGCAGGCGCTCTCCTGGGCGCTCTACGGAACCGCCCTGTCCGCGGCCGTGGCGATCCTGCAGCGCCTCTCGATTCTCCCCGGCGAGCGTCATCCCTTCTGGAAGATGACGGGAAGGCTTTCGGGAGGCGCGGTGGATCCGAATTCGCTCGGTCTGCTGTGCGCGATGGCCCTGGTCGTCGCCTTGGGCGTCGGGGGCCGGGGCGCGGGGCAACGGCTCTCCGCGACACTCGGGGCCGTCCTCTTCGCCGCCGGACTACTCCTGTCGGGCTCGCGCAGCGGACTTCTTCTCGCCGGCATCAGCCTGCTCCTGCTGTTTCTGCGCAGGCCCCGGAGAGCCGGGTCGATGCGCGCTCTCGGTTTGGCCGCGGCCGCGGCGGCGGCACTGGCGGTGGTCCTGCTTTCCTCCTCGGCGCCCGGAACACTCGGAAGCCGGCTCCTCGGGAGCTTCGACACTTCGGTTCCCGTCGCCTACCGCGCCTCGGCGCGTCCCATGCTGTGGAGCGCCGCGTGGCGCCTGTTCCTACGGCATCCGGTCCAGGGAGGCGGGATGGGTGTCTACGCGTGGCGGCTTCCGGATCTCCTGCGAGAACAGGGACTGGCCGTGGCCATCCGCGACAACCCGGGCAGCGCCTACGTTCAGGCCCTCGCCGAGACGGGAATCGTCGGTTTGGCGTTCACGCTCTTCTTCGCCGTGATGCTCACCCGAGACGGTGTCCGGCGGCTCACCCGAGGCGCCGAAGGGGACAACGGTGTCGCGAGCGCGTCGGCTCTGGCCGCTCTCGCTTTCCTGGGAGTCTTGGCCGTCGGATCGCACTGGCTCGCGGCGGACGCCGGCCTGTCGTTCTTTCTCATCGCTTCGATCGCCGCCCTTCCCTCCGAGGCCGAGCCTTCACGGCGGGCACGCCTCTGGCTTCGCACCGGATTGTTGATCTACGCCGGGGCGGCATTTGTGTCGATGCTTTCGACCGCGCGCGCGCAGGAGACCTTTCGTTACGGAACTCTCGTCGGGTTCTACCCGCCGGAGCGGGGTCCGGGCGGCCCGTTTCAATGGACGCGTCGGAACTTCGCCCTCTGGCTCGCTCCCGGGGAGCGCCGCCGCGTGGGCTTGGCGAATTTTTCCCCGACTGGCTTGCCGGTCGAGATCACGGCGCGCTCGGGGGATTGGCTGCTCTATCAGCGCCGTTTGCCGCCGGGCGCAGCCGCCGTGCTCGATCTCGAGGGCGCCTCGTCGGGCCCGGCCTCCGTCCGATTCGCGCTGTCCCGATCGTTTGTGCCGAGGCGTCTCGGAATTCCCGGGGGAGACGCACGTCAACTCGGCCTGCAGGCGGTGTTTCTCGACCGCTGACGGCGATCCATGGAGTTCCAATACCACCCCGCTTCGGGCCGACAAACCGTTGCCGCAATCTCGCTCGGAGCCCGGGGAGAGCGGCTGTTGGTGTTCGCCGTCGCGGTCGCCGCCTTGCTCGCGATCTCTCTCTGGTGGACGGTTCCGGCCGTTCTCGCGCGCGCGTCGCGGGAGGCGGGCTCTCCGACAATCTCGGGGGAGCTCGCGGCCGCCCGCGCGGAGGAGGCGCGGACACGCCAGCTGGCCGCCCGGCTCGCGGGACGAGAGCTCGCTTGGGGAGACAAGCTTGCCAAGGTCGCATTTCTCTACGGCGTGGCTCCTTCGGGCTGGCCCCGGGTTCTCGATCCCGCTCGGGACACTCTTACCGGCTCCGACCTCGAGCGGCTGGCCCTCGGCCTGCCCCTGTATCTACGCGGCCTCGAAAAGGGATTGGAGCTTCTCGCGGCGAAGGAGCAGGAGGATCCGGGTCTGTCCCAGAGGACGCCATCGATCGTGCCGATCTCGGGGGCGGTCTACGAGCCCGCGGCGTTCTTCGGCCCGCGTGTCTCGCCCTGGACCGGCCAGGAGGAGTTCTTCTGCGGCCTCGATCTGGCGGCGCCGGAGGGCGCGACGGTGACGGCCCCGGCCGAGGGCCGCGTCGTGTTCACGGGCCGGGCTCGGCGCGAGATCGCGCCGAGGCTCTGGCAGTTCGGGAGTCTGGTGGTCCTGGTGCACGGCCCGGAAGCGGCCACCGTCTACGGACACCTCTCGCGAATCGAGGTGCGCCGCGGGGACCTCGTCCGGCGGGGCCAGAAGCTCGGCGCCGTGGGAAAGAGCGGCTGGGCCCTTTCCCCGAGGCTCCACTACGAGCTCTGGAAGCCCCAGGGAGGTGCGTGGCGTCCGACCGATCCGCGCTTCGCCATCCTCGATCAGAGACTCGACGCGCCCTACCGGTCGCTCGGTCAGATGATCGCGACCTCCGCCCCCGGTCCGCCCGAGCGCCTGCCCGGCCTGCGTTAGGGGAGCCCGGTCGCGCCTCGGGTCGGCGAGAGGGACCGCTCAGCCCGGGTAACGCCCGACGCGCTCGCGGTGAGCGGCCAGGCGACTCCGAACGTCCTCGAGGCGGTCGCCTCCCGTCACCTCGAGGACGGCGTCTGCCAGCACGAGAGCGAGCATGGCTTCGGCGATGACGCCGCAGGCGGGGACGGCGGCGACGTCGCTGCGCTCATAGGCGGAGCGGGCGGGCTCTCCCGTCTCCAAATCGATCGAGTCGAGCCCGCGCGCGAGCGTGGAGATCGGCTTCATGGTGACCACGACGATCAAGTCCTCGCCGTTGGTGACGCCCGCCTCGAGCCCTCCGGCGCGGTTGGTCCGCCGGCGCAGGCGCCCGTCCGGCCCTTTCTCGATCTCGTCGTGGGCGTGGGAGCCCGGTCCGCGCGCGGCCTCGACGGCGCTGCCGAACTCCACCGCCTTCACGGCAGGCACCGAGAGGAGGGCCTGGCCGATCCGACCGTCGAGCTTGCGATCCCAGGAAGCAAAGGAGCCCAGGCCGGCGGGTACACCCCGCGCTCCCACGAGAATCGTTCCGCCGAGCGTCTCGCCTTGCTGGCGGGCGCTGTCGACCTCGTCGACCATCTGCTTCTCGATCTGCGGGTCCAACGCGCGCAGCGGAGAGTCCTCGGCAACGCGCTCGAGCGATGAAAAAGCGCGAGGCGAGGCCGTATCCGCGGCCGATCCCACCGAAAGCACGCCGCTCTTCACGTCGATGCCACACTGGCGCAGCAGCAGCTTGCACACAGCCCCGGCGGCGACGCGCGCCGCGGACTCGCGCGCCGAGGCGCGCTCGAGAGCGTCGCGAAGATCCCGGGCGCCGTACTTCATTCCGCCGGCCAGGTCCGCGTGTCCCGGGCGGGGCTTGGTGACGCGCTTGTCGGCCGCCGCCTCGGCGTCCACGCCGAAGGGCGCCATGACACTTTCCCAGTTCGCGTAGTCGCGGTTACCGATGCCGATCGCGATCGGCGAGCCGAGGGTTAATCCTCCCCGGACACCCCCCTCGAAGACGGCTTCGTCTTTTTCGATTCGCATTCGGCCGCCCCGGCCGTAGCCGTGCTGTCGCCGCGCGAGCTCGTCGTTGACGAACTCCGGTTCGACGCGAAGGCCCGCCGGAATCCCCTCCAGGATCGCCGTCAGGCGGGGCCCGTGCGACTCCCCGGCCGTCGTGAGCTTGAGCGCCACGTGCGGAGTCTAGCCCGCATTATTCAGGAACGACTCCGGCCGCCGCTCCGATCGCGGACACGCTGCACTTGGACGCGATGACGAACAAGCGCTGCAGAACCGTTTCGGCCCAGTCACTTGCTCGTGTTTCGGCCGGGTGTCCGTGAATAGTCCCGGGCTGGCGCCGGCCACCGCTCTACCGAGGGCGTTGCCGCTTCCAGATTCCTCGGGCCTTCGCCCTCGGACTGACCGCGCCGGGCGGCGCTCAGTCGGGCAGGAGTCCTTCGAGGGCTGCGGGTGTGGCGAGGCTGGCCTCGATCTCCTCGTTTCCGGAGGTCGCGGCGGGGCGGCCTCGGGAGCTGACGCCAGCCGCGAAGAAGAAGAGCAGGACCGCCGCCGCGGCAAGGAGGAGTCGCATCCGGTGCCGGCGGAGCCCATCGGTTCGAACTGCTTCCCGCACGCGCGCCACGAAACGCTCGTCGGGCGGCGCGGCGCCGGCGTCGGCGGGGCCGTCCTCCTTCAACGCGTCCCACGCGGTCGCGAGTCGAACCCGCCCGCGGCAGTCCGCGCAGAGGAACAGGTGACGCTCGAGCTCCTCTCCACTGAGCCCGTCGCACCGAGCATGGCGTTGGTTGCGATTCTCCATCCAGGTCATGATCTCGACTCCTTGAAGCGCGCCCGAAGTTTTCGACGCGCGCGGTGTACCCGAACCCGCACGCCGGTGACCGTGATACCAAGGCGCCGAGCGATGGCCTCGTCGCCCACTCCCTCGAGCTCCCGGACGAGCAAGATTTCGCGGTCCAGGGGCGACAGGGCCGCCAGGGCCCGACGGAGCAAATCGAGGTCCTCCTGCCGCTTTTCGCCGCCGCCGCGCGCCGGCCGGTCCAAGACCGGAGTCTCGGGGCGTTTCCGGCGCACGATGTCGATCGCCGCGTTCACGGCGATCGTTCGCACCCAGGCGGTGAAGGACGAACGCTGCTCGTAGCGCGACAGCGCGCGGTAGGCTCGGAGGAACGCCTCCTGGGCGGCGTCTTCCGCGAGCGCCGGATCTCCGGTAATTCGGCGCGCGGCCGCGATCGCGGTGGGGGCCGCGGCCCGAACGAGGGAGGCGAAGGCGTCCTCGTCACCCTGGCGAGCCCGCTCGACGAGTGAGGCTTCCTCTGCCGCGGTCGCCGCGGCGGAGGAGCCGCCGGGGACGCCGCCCCCCGGGACCGGCGCGCGCATCCTTCAGGGCTCCTCGCCGTTCAAGAAGTTCTGGAAGGCCTTCGCCGATCGGTCCCCTCGGGCTTGCATGCGCTGCCGGAGCTCTCCGACTTTCTGCTTCTGCTCGGCCGTCAGGATCGGGAAGACCTCCGCCCGGAGGTGCGCGTACAGGACGGCACCGTTGGCCTCGACGCGCGAGAGGTCCGCCGCGCGGGTGCGGATCGCCGTCTCATCGATGGGATCGGCCAGGATCGCGTCGTGCAGCGCTCGGCGGGCGTCGAGCCCGGCCTTCATCTGGTCCTGGATCTCGGTCGCGCGCGTCTTCAGGATCGCGCGGATCTGCGTCTTCTGGTCGTCGGTCAGGTCGAGCGCGCGGGCGATCCTCGCGAAAGCGGGCCGACCGAAAGGCGACCCGGCGCCGGCGGCCGGCACGGCGCCCGCGGCGAGCCTTCCCGCGAAGAGACCTCCCAAGGCGACGGCCCCCGCCCCCGCCAGAACGAGAACGGAACGCCGGATGTTGCGGATGCTCATGATGTTCACCTCGATTGACTCCTTGTGGACACCCATTAGAACGCTTTTCCCCGCGGAAAGATTACGGCCGGGCGCAGCCTCCCGCAATCGCGCTTCCCGCGCCCGCGCTCGGCCGGAAGCAATCCGCGGGCCGGCGGAGAGGCCGTAGACTGCCCGTGTGGAGCGCAAGTACGTCCTTCGCAAGCCCGTGGGCCTGCGCACCTATCGGGTCGATTACGACCGGGAGTTAAACGAGGAGCAGCGTGAGGTCGTGCTCGCTTCGGGCGGGCCGATCCTGGTCATCGCCGGGGCGGGGTCGGGAAAGACCCGCACGCTCGTCTACCGGGTCGCGCGGCGGATCGAGTCGGGTGTCGATCCGTCGCGAATCCTCCTGTTGACCTTCACGAACAAGGCGGCTCGCGAGATGCTGCGCCGGGTCGAGGCCCTGCTCACCGTCGACACTCGCCGGCTGATGGGCGGGACCTTTCATTCCGTCGGCAGTCGGTTGCTGCGCCGGTTCGGCTCGCGAGTGGGCATCGGGGCGAACTTCACCATCCTGGACCCCGAGGACTGTCGCGAGATGCTCGACGCCTCGATCTCGGACCGGAAGATCCCGGTGACGGAGAAGCGCTTTCCGCGGGGGGACGTTCTGCTGGATCTCTATTCGTTCACGATCAATACCAGCCGTCCGTTCGCGGAAGTGCTCGCGGACCGCGCACCGCACTTTCTGGCGTGGGAGGAAGAAATCGTTCGCGTCTTTCAACGGTACCGGGAACGCAAGCGGGCCGCCAACGCCTGCGATTACGACGATCTGCTGCTCTCCTGGAAGCGGCTGCTCGAGGAGAGCCCGGAGACCGCGGCGGCGCTGGCCGCGTCCTACGACGAGATCCTGGTCGACGAGTACCAGGACACCAATCGCCTGCAGGGAGAGATCGTGGACGGCATGGGGCGCGTCAAGCGCAACGTGACGGTGGTGGGCGACGACGCCCAGGCGATCTACTCCTTTCGCGGCGCCTCCTTCGAGAACATTCTCGGCTTCCCGCAGCGTTATCCGGACGCCCGAACCTTCCGCCTGACGCGCAATTACCGCTCGACACCCGAGATCCTGGCGCTCGCCAACGCTTCGATCGCCCACAACGAGCGTCAGTTCGAGAAGGAGCTGCGCGCCTCGCGGGGGAGCGGTGCCGTCCCCGCCGTCGTGCCGCTGCCCGACATCCCGGACCAGGCGCGCTTCGTCGCTCAGCGGGTGCTCGAATGGCACGACGAGGGGGAGAAGCTCTCGGATCTCGCGGTGCTCTACCGCGCGCATTACCAGGCTCTGGAACTCCAGATCGAGCTGACCCGCCGGGGGATCCCGTACGAGATCCGGTCCGGCATGAGGTTCTTCGAACAGCGTCACGTCAAGGACGTGCTCGCGTTCCTGCGTTTGGTGGTCAACCCGAAGGATGAGCTCTCCTGGAAGCGGGCGCTCAAGGTCTTCCCGCGGGTGGGCGAGCGGTCCGCGGCCGCGGTGTGGGAGTCGATTGGGACGCGGGCCGATCCCCTGGAGGCCTTTCGCGAGCGAGGGTCGCGCGGGATCGAGCTGCCGCGGGGCACCTCCGGGGCGGTCGAGGCCTTCCGGACCCTTCTGTCCCGCCTCGACTCTCCGGCGTTGCGCTCTTCTCCGGCCGACGCCATCCGCGCGGTCGTGGAGGATGTCTACCGCGACTTCGCGCGCGCCAAGTTCCCCAATGGCGAGGCGCGTCTGGACGACCTGGAGCAGTTCGCCCAGTTCGCGCAGGCCTACGACTCGCTGCGTTCCTTCCTGGAGGAAGTCACGCTGTTCAACGAGCTCTCGGGCGAGGACGTCGTCGCCGGAGAGAACGAGGACGACCGCGTCGTGTTGTCCTCCGTGCACCAGGCGAAGGGGCTGGAGTGGAGCCGGGTGATCGTGATGGGCCTGTCGGAGGGACGGTTCCCCAGCTACCGTTCGGCGGCGACGGAGGAGGGTCTCGAGGAGGAGCGGCGTCTCTTCTACGTGGCGGTCACGCGGGCGAAGAACGAGGTGGCCCTCGTCTATCCGATGCTGGCGCGGGACCGGTACGGCGTCGACGTGATTCTGGAGCCCTCGCGCTTCGTGACCGAGCTGCCGGAGGAGGTCTACGAGCGCTGGGCCGTCGAGTTGGAGCCCGTGGCGGAGGAGGCGCCTGCCCCGACCGACGAGCCCGTGAACTGACCGAAAACGCCGAGGTGCGGGCGGACGCGGCCGCCGCGGCGACGTTCGCGAGGCCCCATCGGCGTCCTGTTGTGCGACAATTTGACCAGCTCAGAAGACGCCCCGAGGAAGAAAAGGAGCCCGCAACCGCGTTTTCGGTCATGAACAGGGAGTGCCCGCGGTGAACGACGATCTCTTCTCCGCGATCTGTCGCGAGGCCCTCGAATCGCGCCAGCGGGACGTCATGACGTTCGTGGACAACGGCATGACGGGGATGTCCTCCCGCCTGGAAAAGACCCTGCTGCGCTTGAGCTCGGGCCACTACCTGCTCGGGCTCGGCCCGTACAACGCCGGGCTCGTCAAACTCGATTTCGAGGAGCTGCTGCTCGGTCGCGAGGTGCCGGAGTTCATTGGCGTCGGAATGCCCGTCTCCGGCTTCCGCGTCTCCTCTCCCGACGCGTTCCTGAACACGGAAGTCTCGCGCCTCCATGCCAAGGTCGTGCGGCACCGCCCGCCGGCCGGAACGGAGTACCGCCTCGTCGACATGCACTCGACCTGCGGCACCTACTTGAACGGCGAAGCCATTCCGGTGCCGGATGAGTTGGCAGGGATCTCGGAGGAGGACGTGGCCGCGCCGCTGCGCTCGGGCGACTTCTTCTCGCTCGGCCCGTCGGCGGTCAATCTTTTTCTTTTCTTCCAGAAGTGAGGCCGATGCGGGCTCGCCTGAGCGCGAGAGCCCGCGCGGCCATTCTCCTCGGAACGGGCGCCTCCTTTGTCGCCGGCGTCTGGCTGGCGCGAGCGATCCGGCCGGCGCTCCTGCTCGACCCCGAGCCCTCGTGGTCTCTGGCGCGACTCGTCCTGTCTTTGGCCGCGGTCGCCTGCGCCGCGGGAGCGGCGGCACTCGTCGCGGGAGCGATCTTCTGCTGGAGTGGCAGCCGCGCGTTCGAGCACTCGATCGAGCCCCTGCCGTTCTCGCGCCGCACGCTCGCCGTCCTGGGTGTGGCGGCCGCGCTCTTCGGCGCGGCGGTGCGCCTCCTCTGGATCGAGAGGCTGCCGTGGCCGCTCTGGATCGACGACCTTTCTCTTCTCGGACCGACCCAGGCTCTTTCCGGTCGCTGGCGCGATTTCGCCGATCCCGTTCGAGCGGCCCCCTACGGAGTGCCCCATCCGTTCGGGACGGTGGGCGTCGTCTATCTCGAGCTCTGGCGGCTGTCCCTGAGGCTCTGGGGCGTAACCGTCTTCGGCGTGCGATTCCCCTCGCTTGCGGGAGGCGTGCTGTCGCTCGCGACGGCGCCCCTCTTGGCCCGCAGCTTGATTCCTCGGGGCGGAGCAATGACGACGGCGTTGGTGCTTGCGGGGCTGCGCTGGAGCGTGATCCTTTCCCGCTGGGGCTGGCAGGCCGTCGTGCTCGCTCCCATTCTGGATGTCTCGACGATCCTTCTGCTTCGCGCGCGCCGGCGGGGGAGCCTGGCGCCCGCCGTCCTCGGCGGGCTCGTCGCGGGATTTGGGGCGCACGTGTATCTGGCCGCCTGGATCGGGGCTTGCGCCCTGGTCCTCTTTGCCCTCTGGCCTACCGAAGGCAAGCCCGCCGGGCCGGCCCGCCTCCGGTTGGGAGCGGCGTTTGCCTCGGGATTTGCCCTCTTGGCTTTTCCCCTGGTTCTTTCGGCCCGCGAGGGTTCGCTTCCGTACTTTCTCCGCGTGGGCGACCACAATGTCGTGATCGAAGCGCGCCGGGCGGGCAACGCCTGGCCGATCTTGGCCGTCGCGGCCGACGCGCTTGCCGTCCCCTGGCTTGCCGCCGACCCATCGGCCCGCCAGGACATCCCGGGTCGGGCGCGTCTGCCCTGGATTCTGGCGGTTCCCTTGACCGCGGTTTTCGCGAGGGCCTGGCTCTTCCCGCGCGACGAGCTCTCCGCCTGGCTTCTGGCGCATGCCGCCGCTGCGTTCGCTGCGGCCGTGTCGGCCGGCCAGGCGACGCACCCCAATGGTTATCGATACGGCTACTTGACGAGCGTGACGGCCGTCGCCGTGTCGGCCGGCGTACTCTGGCTGCTGGGTTTCACCAGCCGCGCTGGCCGGCGTTCTTGGGCGCTTGCGTCCATCGGGCTTCTGGCGGTCGGGTCGCTGACGGGCGCCCGAGACGCGCTGCAGAACTGGGCCGATCGCCGCGAGACCTTCGATGCCTTCTATGGCGAGGACACGTTGCTCGGCAGAGCCGCAGCCCGCTGGGAGCGCTTCGGCTCGGTCGCGGTCGCGCCCGACTTGGGCTTCGACCCGCGCTCCTACTCGAGCATCACAATCGACGTCGTGCGCCGCGAGCGCCTGGACCCCGACGCCCGCGACCGCGAGCGGCGGTTCGGTGATCCGGCGTCCAACGAGCGCGCCTTCCGAGTGGTCGCCCCGGACCGACCGCCCCTCGGCGGAGAGAGAGCGGTCGAGCGGGTGCGAGACGGATGGGGACGCGAGCGAGCGGTCGTTTACGGGCGCAGGGGGATCGGCTAGACCGCGCGCACCGGCAGTCCGGCCGCGACGGCGCGGGCCAGGACTTCCTCCTCCACGTCGAAGGCGGACGGGCGGATCTCGCGCATCCCCTCCGCATCCCAGATCCCCATCGTGCGCAAGGGCGGTCGATAGATGTGGAGCGAGACGGCGCGGGCCGTCGTCGGGGCCAGACGGTGGAGCACCGTCGGGCCGATCTCCGAGAGGTCTCCCTCGGGTCGCACGCGGTCGTCGGAGAGCTTCGGAAGATCGTCCGGTGTCGTGAACCTCTCCTCCGTGAGCGATCCGGAGAGCACCGCCATTCCTCCCATCACACCGCGGTGGTCGTGGATGGGCGTGATCTGCCCGGACTGCCAGGCGATCAGCATGACCTCCCAGTCCTCCCAGAGCAGGATCGGGTGGCGCATGTACTGGTGCGGGCTGAAGCGAACCCGATCGAGGTGCCGTTCCGCTTCGCCGGCGAGCCGGCCGGCGAGCGAGCCGGGGGTTGGGCGCTGCGGCGCCGCGCAGGCGTCGAGCAGAATCTCCCGAACGGCTTCTCCGAAATTCACTGGCTGCGATTTTATCGCCGAGCGGCCTTCGGCGTAAGGGGCGAGGCGCCGTGTTAGATTGCCGCGCGGATGCGAATCGCCGTCGCTCCCGGAGACGGGGACGGAAACGGCGTCGTGAAGGGTCCCGGCCGAGCCGGGAACCTCGCGGCCCTCCTGATCGGCGCCACGACATCGTTCTGGTTCGTCATGAGCCTGGCTCGGGCGATCCGGCCGGGTCTCTTCTTCGATCCCGATCCGGCCTGGGCCATTCCACGGTTGGGTCTCGGCCTGGCCGTCGCTCTGCTTTCGGCCGGCGCGGCGGCGTTTGCGGCCGGACTCTTCTTGGTTTGCCAGCGCGCGGGCCTCTGGACTCGGCGCCTCGAGCCGCTGCCTCTGCCCAGAGCCGTTCTCGGGACATTGGCCGTCGGAGCTCTCTTCGTCGGCGTGGGTTTCCGATTCGCCTGCCTCGAGCGGCTCCCGTTCCCGCTCTGGCATGACGACCTGCTACTCGTGGCTCCGTCTCTGGCGCTCTCGGGCGGCCCCGGCGACTTTCGCGACGCAATTCGTCCGGTTGTCGACCAGGCCGGGAGAGTCGTCGGAACCGTCGGCGTCCTGTACCTGGAGGTCGAGCGACTGGTCCTGGCGGCCTTCGGCACCTCGGTGTTCGGCGTGCGCTTCCTGTCGGCCCTCGGTGGATCGCTGTCGATTGTCACGGCGATGCTGCTTGCGCGCGCGCTCTTGCCGCGCGGGGGAGCGGCCACGGCCGGGATGTTGCTTGCGGGGCTGCGATGGTCGCTGATTGTGTCCCGCTGGGGCTGGAACATGATCCTGCTCGCTCCGATCGCGGATCTGGCGGCCCTGGCCGCCCTGCGGGCGCGCCGTCGAGGGAGTCTCGGCGCCGCGCTCGCCGCGGGAGCGGCGGCGGGCGCGGCCACCCACGTCTATCTCGCGGCCTGGATCGTCGGGGCGGCCCTGCTCGTTTTTCTTCTCTGGCCGGGCGGCAGGAGGAATCGATTCCGGACCGCCGGCTTTTTCGCGCTGTCCTTCGGGCTCCTGACCCTTCCGATTTTTCTCCTTCGCGAGGGGCGAGCCGCGCCGTACTTCGTCCGGACCGAACACAACGTTCTCCGGGAAGCGGCGCGCGCCAAGAGTGTCCTGCCGCTTCTTGCCTCGGCCTCCGACGCCCTCGCGGCGCCGTGGATCCTGGAGGATCCGGAAGGACGCAACGATCTCGCCGGCCGGCGCCGGCTGCCGCTGGTCGCCGCCGTGCCACTCGCGCTGGCTTTCTGGCGGGCCGCGGCCAACCCTCTGGAGGACCTTTCGGCCCTCCTGCTCGCGCATGCGGGCGCCGCCGCGGCCGCCTTCGTCGCCTGGGGCTCGCAGCTTTCACCGAACGGCTCCCGTTTCGCGTACCTGACGACCCTCTCGGCCGTGGGCGCGGCGGCGGGGATCCTCTGGCTCATCGGGTTCGTCGCGGCGCCGAGGCGGCCCATGGCGGGACTCGCTTGCCTCGGAGCGATTGCACTGGCGGGCGCCTTCGGCGCCGGAGATCTCGAGAGGTGGGATCGCGCCCGCGCCACCTTCGACAGCTTCGGCGGAGAGTCGACGACGGTCGGCCGGGCGGCGCTGCGCTGGGATCGCTATGGGAGCGTGCAGCTGGAACCGGATCTCGGCGTTTCGCGTCCCACGGTCGAGGCCATCCGGCGCTTCGCGGTCGTTCCGGCATTCGAGAGATCCCGCGCGCTCGGATCCGGACCCGGCTCGCGGGAGAGGCTCGTTCGCGTGGCGCCGGCCGGCGCGGCTCCGCTTCCGGGCGAGCGTGTGGTCGAGCACGTCCGCGACGGCTGGGGGCGTCCGTGGGCGGTGGTGCTCGCGAAGCGGGCCGGGCCCGCCTGAGGCCGGCCGGCGCCGTGCTACATTCCCGCGCCGATGCGAATCGCGATCGTGCCGGGAGACGGAATCGGCGTGGATGTGACGCGCGAGGCCGTCAAGGTTCTTCAGGAGGTCTCGACCCGACGTGCGCTGCCTTTGGAGCTCGTCTCGTTTCCCTGGAGCGCCGATCACTACCTTTCCACGGGGGAGACCGTTCCGGCGGGCGCCTTCGAGGAGCTCTCCCACGGCTTCGACGCCGTGTTCATGGGAGCCTTCGGCGATCCCCGGGTGCCCGACATGAAACACGCCGCCGAGATCCTGCTCGGCGCGCGATTCCAGCTCGACCTGTACATCAACCTGCGCCCCGTCCGCTGTCTGGCCGACCGGCTCTGCCCGCTGCGCGCGTTTGCGGCCAAGGACGTGGACTTCGTCGTCTTTCGCGAGAACACGGAGGGCGCCTACGTGGGGCTCGGGGGCAATTTCCGGAAAGGCACGCCGGAGGAGGTCGCGATTCAGGAAGACCTCGCCACCCGTCGGGGCGTCGAGCGGATCCTGCGGGCCGCCTTCGAGCAGGCACGCTCGCGTTCGCGAAAACGGCTCGTCATGTCCGACAAGTCCAACGCCATGCGCTTCGTGGGCGACCTCTGGCAGCGGGCGTTCGCCGACGTGTCGGCCGAGTATCCGGATGTCGAAGCGAGGCATCTCTACATCGACGCCCTCTGCATGCAGATGGTCCGCGATCCGAGCCAGTTCGATGTGATCGTCACGAGCAACATGTTCGGTGACATCGCCACGGACCTCGGGGCGGCGCTTCAGGGCGGGCTCGGGATGGCGGCCTCCGCGAACATCCATCCGGGGCGCATCTCGATGTTCGAGCCCGTGCATGGCTCGGCGCCGAAGTACGCCGGGACGGGGAAGGCCAACCCGTTCGGAGCGATCCTCACGGCGGCGCTCCTGCTCGAGCATCTGGGACGGGCCCCGGAGGCCGGCGCCATCGAGCGCGCGGTCCGGGCCTGCATCGAGCAGGATCTCTGCACCGCGGACGTGGGGGGCTCGCTGACGACGCCGCAGGCGGGGGATGCCGTCGTCCAGAAACTGGAGCTCTGAACGGTGCTTCGTTCGCGCCGATTCCCCGGCCTTGCCGGGGAGCGATCGCCATCACACATTTGTTAGAATTGGCGAAAAAGGAGAACGGAATCTATGGTGCGCAACACGATTCGCCTGTTCCTCGTGGCCGTGGCGGCGTTCCTGCTGGTCGGCGTGCAGCCGGCGAGGGCGGAGAAGAAGTTCAGCGATTCGGATGACGCCAAGGAGAGAGACGAGCCGCAGAAGTTCCTGCCCGACTACGACAAGCTGGTGAAGGGCAAGGATGCCGACTGGGTCTATTTTCCGGACGGGAAAGGCATCGGAAACTTCAAGACGGTGAGCGTCAAGGAATTCGATTACACCGGGCACGGAAGGGAGAGCCGCGACGCCGCACGCGAGGGCAAGGATTACATGGAGCAGTGGCTCGAGAAGGACGGTCTCAAGATCGCCAAGAGCGGCGGCGAGGTGACGATCGAGGGCAACGTCTGCAACGCCTGGGAGCCCTCCGGAGGCGCCCGCTACTGGGGAGGTTGGGCTGCCAATCCGGGCGTCTGTCTGGAGGTCATCGCCAAGGATTCCAAGGGGGCGATCCTGGCGGAGATCCGCCAAAAATCGAAGGGCTCGACTCTTCGCGACGCGGTCGAGAACGGCCTTGAGGACGTCGCCAAGTCGCTGACCAAGGGCCGCTGACCTCGGAAATCCAGCACGAGTCCTGGCAAGCCAACTGATTCAAACTAAAGGGTTTCGTCGCGCGGGCCCGGGTCTTTCCCGTGGCCCGCGTTTCGCTTGCCGGGCCGACGTGGTACCGTCATTGGCCGACGCGGCCGACCGGAGGGGGGGAGTTCCGCAAACGGAGCGAACCCGCCCGGGCGTTGCCCGCAAAACCCGAATCGTCGGTTAGGAGCGATCACTATTTCAGAGCCCACCCCGGCCCTCATCCTCCCCGAAGCGGGATTGACCGAGCTGTTCGGAATCGCCGACGAAAACCTGCGCGCCATCGAGGAGGCCTTCGGCGTGCGTCTGGCGGCGCGCGGCAACGAGATTTCCGTCGTCGGAGAGGGCGAGGGCGAGTCTTCGGCCCGCCGGCTGCTCGCGGGCCTCTCGGAGCTGCTTTCGGCCGGGTACCCGTTGCGCAGCGGCGACGTCTCGACGGCAATCCGGATCATCCGAGAGGATCCCAAGGCCTCGCTGACGGAGTTCTTCCTGGACTCGCCGTTCGGCCCGACGCTCAAGGGGAGTGTGTCGGCGCGCAACTCCAAGCAGCGGCTCTACGTCCAGATGATCGACCGGCATGACCTGGTCTTCGCGATCGGACCGGCCGGAACCGGAAAGACCTATCTGGCCGTGGCCATGGCCGCGGCGGCGCTGCTCGAAAAGAAGTGCAAGCGCATCGTGCTGGCGCGGCCCGCCGTGGAGGCCGGCGAGCGGCTGGGCTTCCTGCCGGGCGATCTGGTGGAAAAGGTCAATCCCTACCTGCGTCCGCTGTACGATGCCCTGTACGACATCCTCGGTTACGAGAAGACGGCCAAGATGCTCGAGCGAGGCATCATCGAGGTCGCTCCGATCGCCTTCATGCGGGGCCGGACGTTGAACGACGCGTTCATCATCCTGGACGAAGCTCAGAATACGACCTCCGAGCAGATGCGCATGTTCCTGACGCGGATCGGCTTCGGTTCGAAGGCGGTCGTCACCGGAGACATCACGCAGGTCGACCTGCCACAAGGAAAGACCTCCGGGCTGCGCGAGGCGCAGCAGCTTTTGTCGCGAGTCGAGGGCATTCACTTCGTCCTCTTCGACGAGCGAGACGTCGTTCGCCATCCCCTCGTGCAATCGATCATCTCCGCCTACGAGGGCCTCGACCGCGAGCGCGAGGCGGCGGCACCTCGTTCGACGACCGGACGGTGAGGTCTGGCATGCCCGCCGACGCGCCCATTCGGCGCCCGACCACCGCTTCTCGCCACCGCTTCCCTTCGGCGGCGAGCGCGCCGCCACGGCGCCTCGAGCGGCTGAGGCCACTGCTCTGGGCCGCGGCCTACGTCGTGGCAACGACCGTGGCCTTCTCTCCCTCCCTTTCCTTCCAAACCGCGCCGCAGAAGGCGGGCTCGATCGCCACGCGCGACGTCGTCGCCCCGCGGGATCTGATCGTTTCGGACACGGCGGCGACGGACCGGCGGCGCGCGGAGGCCGCCGAGGAAGTCTTGCCCATATACGACTGGGACGCGGATGCGGCGGCCCGGCTGGAGCGGGATCTGCGTCGGTGCTTCGAGAAGGCGCGGACGGCGGCCCGGCGGCGCGGCGCCGTGACCACGGCGGTGCGGGAGGCGTTCGACCTGCCGATCGGCGATGAGGCGCTCTCGGCGCTGTCCCGGCTGGGGTTCTCCCGAGAGCTCGAGGACCGGCTGGTTGCGGCCGGGCAGGATCTTTACCACGGGGGCGTCGTGGACGATCGGGAGGCGCTCTCCGGCAAGCGGGCGTCCGGGATTGTCCTGCACGACCCGGTCACGGGCCGCGAGGCGCGGCGGCGAGAGCTCTCGGAGGTGCTCGAGTACGGCGCCCCGGCGAAGGTCGCGCTGGCCGGCAAGCTGGTGGACACGCCGCTGACGGCACGGGAGCGCTCGGAAGTGGCGGCGTTCCTGGCGGCCACTGCCCGGCCCAATCTGACCTTCAACGGGGCCGCGACGGCCGAGCGTCGCGCCGAATCCGCCCGCTCCGTGGAGACGGTCCTGACGAAGATCCCCCGCGGCAAGGTCATCGTCCGCAAGGGCGACGAGATCACGGCTCGTACCGCGCAATGGATCGACGCGGCCCGGGCATCGGTTGCGGACCCTTCCTCCTGGGTGAAGGTCGCGGGAACGGCGCTGCTGCAGATCTGCGCGGCCGCGGTGTTCTGGCTCGATGCACGGCGCCAGCGGCGCCGCCGCCGCGAGCGTCAACCGGGCGTGGTCTACGCCTCCGTGCTCTCGACGGGGATTCTCTTCGCGCTCGTGACCCGCGGCGCTTTTGCGCTCGCGCAGACCCTGTCCACGAGCCCCGAGGGCGCGGCGTGGGCATCGCACAGCGACTACGCGATTCCCTTCGCGGCGGGTCCGATCGTGGCCAGCCTGGTGGCGGGAATGGGGCCGGCCCTCCTCTTCGCGGCGGTTCACGCCGTGGGTGGGGGGCTGCTCATGGGGCAGAGCTTTTCGTTCACCCTGTTCGCCATCGTCGGTTCGCTTGCCGGCATCTTCGGCGTCGGTCGGGTGCGCTCCCGGAGCGTTTTGATCCGAATGGGTGGCATCGTTGCGGCCGCCAACCTCGTGTCTCTGTCGGCGATCTCCTTCCTGAACGCCGAGCCGCGCGGCTGGGACTTCTTCGCGGACATGATGGGCGGGCTCGCGGGCGGCTGCTTCGTCGCCATGTTCGTCGCGCTGGTGCTTCCGATCTTCGAGCACTTCTTTCACGTGACGACCGACATTCGCCTGCTCGAGCTCTCGAATCAGAACCTGCCGATCCTGCGCACCCTGGCGCTCGAGGCGCCGGGAACGTACCAGCACTCCCTCATGCTCGGCACGCTCGCCGAGGCGGCGGCGGAGGCGATCGGGGCGGATGCCATGCTGGCGCGCGTGGCCGGCTACTACCACGACATCGGCAAGATCCGGATGGCCGAGTATTTCATCGAGAACCAGCCCAAGGGAGCCAATCGCCACGACCGGCTGGAGCCTTCGATGAGCGCGCTGATCATCGCCTCCCACGTGAAGGAGGGGTACGAGATGGGCCGCAAGGCGAGCCTGCCCGAGCCGATCCTCGCGGCGATCCGGGAGCATCATGGAACCAAGAAGATCCATTACTTCTACCAGAAGGCCCTGACGCGGTCGGATCCGGCACAGGGACCGGTGCGCGACACCGATTACCGCCACGGGGGACCGCGTCCCTCCAGTCGCGTCAATGCGATCCTGATGATCTGCGACGCGGTGGAAGCGGCTTCGCGCACGTTGATCGAGCCCACGCCGGCCAAGATCCGATCGATGATCCAGACGATCGTGGACGATTGCCTGCGGGATGGACAGTTCGACGAGTGCGATCTCACGATGCGCGATCTGGCGATCATCGTGGACACCTTGGAGCGAACCGTCTCGACGGTGTACCACCACCGCATCGATTACCCCGGCTTCGAGTTCAATCGCGAGCGGGCGCGCCGGCGCTCCGGGGAGTTCTCGGCGGAGCCGGCCTCGGGAAAGATCTCGGGGCCGCGGCCCGTCTCGGGCGGGAGCGCGGGATGAGCCGCAGCGGTCGGCTGGAAGTCGGGGTGCGGGCCGCCGTCGAAGGGGCGCCTCCCGCCGCGCGCGTCCGTCGCTTGATCGCCCGGGCCGCCCGGGCGACGGCGTCACGGCCGCGGGAGGTTTCGGTTTACTTCTGCGGCGACCGCCGGATGAGGACCCTGAACCGCCGCTATCGGCGCCAGGACCGGCCGACGGACGTGCTCTCCTTCCCCGCCGGCGGCGGCGCGCTGCTCGGAGACATCGTGATCTCGGTGCCGTATGCGGCGCGCCAGGCGCGCCGGCGACGGCAGCCGAGAGGCGCGGAGCTCGACCGGCTGCTGTTGCATGGGTACCTGCACCTCTTGGGCTACGACCACGAAACCGATCAGGGTCAGATGGACGCTCTCGAGTCGCGGATTCGGAGGCGTCTGGGTCTCGAGGAACGCCCTTGATGCTTCTCGCGGCGTCCGGCGTCTGCTACCTCGCGTTTCTCCTCTTCGAGACCTTCGCGATGGCGCTCGAACGCCTGTCGCCGATCAAGGTGCGGGGCCTGCTCGAGGAGCACCCAGAGCGCGCGCGCCTGCTGGCGGGGCCGGGCGAGACCGCCATCGTCCGCACGACGACCAAGGTCCTCGTCCAGATCCTCCTGTTGATGGGCCTGCTCACGGTGGTCTCGGGGCTGGCGGCCGTCGGCGTGGCGTCGCCGTGGGCCTGGGGCGGCGGACTGTTTCTGGCGGGCTGGCTGCTGACCGAGGTCCTGCTGCTGCGGCATGCCGCCGCCTCGGATCCGGAGAAGATCGTCACTCGCCTCTTGCCGATCGTGACCGCCGCGTCGTGGCTGCTCCTGCCGCTCGCCATTCCCGTGCGAAAAATCTTCGAGGCCCGGGAGAGCGGAGGGGCCGCGCCGGCGCCGCCGGCCACGGAGGAAGAGGTCCAGGCCTACATCGACGTGGGACGGGAGGAAGGCATTCTGGAGAAGGAGGAGGAGAAGCTCCTCCTCTCGATCGTGGACTTCGGAGACACGCGGGTGCGCGAGGTGATGACTCCGCGCACCGACATCGCCTGGATCGACGCGGCTGCTTCCTTCGAAGCGCTCGCCGACCTCTTCGTGTCGACGAAGTACTCGCGAATCCCCGTCGCGCGCGGGACGATCGACCGGGTCGTGGGCATCGTGCACGTCAAGGACACCCTCGCCGCGATCCGAACGAGCACGAGCCCGCCCATCCCGTCGATCGCGCGGGAGGCCTACTTCGTCCCCGAGACGAAGAAAGTCTCGGAGCTCCTTCGCGAATTCCAGCGACGGCACCTCTGGATGGCGATCGTCGTGGACGAATATGGAGGTGTTTCGGGTCTCGTCACCGTCGAGGACCTCCTGGAGGAGATCGTGGGCGAGATCTCCGATGAGCACGAGGACGAGCGTGAGTCCGTGACGAAGGCGGGGGAGAACGCCTATTCGGTCTCGGGCAAGCAAAACGTGACGACGATTGCCGAGCTCTTTGGGCGCGGGCCCCAGGAAGAGGAGTTCACGACGGTCGGCGGCTATCTGGCCGCGCGCCTCGGCCACATCCCGAAGAACGGCGAGACGTTTCGCGAGTACGACCTCGTCTTCACCGTCGAGGATGCCGACCGGCGCCGAGTGCACCGAGTGCGCATCGAGCCGGCCGAGATCGGGTCCCCCGACAGCCCGCAGCCCCAGGAATTGAAAGCCGGTCGCTGATCGCGGGAGGTCCACCCGTGCGCGTCGGCTCCGTCGCGGTGATCGGTCGCCCCAATGTGGGCAAATCGACGCTCGTCAACCGGCTGGTGGGGGAAAAGATCGCGATCGTGTCGGACAAGCCGCAGACGACTCGCCGGCGCATCCTCGGCATCGCCCGCGGGCCGGGCCACGAAATCGCGTTGCTGGACACCCCGGGGATTCACCGCCCGCAGTACCGCTTGAACGCCGCCATGGTTCGCGACGCCACCGATGCGCTCGCGAGGGCCGATCTCGTGCTGTGGATCGTGGACGCCACGGAGAAGCGGGGGCCCGGGGAGGCCTACATCCTCCGGCTGCTCGAGCGGGTGAAGTCTCCGGTCGTCCTGGCTCTCAACAAGATCGACCGGATCGCCAAGGCGAAGTTGCTCCCGATGCTCCAGGACTTCGCCTCGCGTTTCGACTTTCACGAGATCGTGCCGATCTCCGCATTGACCGGCGACGGCGTCGCTCTTCTCGCCGAGCGGCTGGCGGCGAACTTGCCCGAAGGGGAGCCGGCCTACCCCGAGGACTTCCTGACCGCTACGCCCGAGTCCGAGTGGATCGGCGAAGTGATCCGCGAGAAGCTCCTGGAGCGCACGCGGGAGGAGCTTCCCTTCGCCTCTGCGGTCGTCCTCGAGGAGGTTCGGGAGGACGCCGAAAAGGGGCTCACCGTCGTGACCGCCTCCGTCGTGGTGGAGCGTGAGGGCCAGAAGGGCATCGTGGTCGGGCGCGGCGGCGCCATGATCAAGCAGATCGGCATGGCCGCCCGGGAGGAGCTCGAAGCGGAAACCGGCCGGCGCTTCTTCTTGAATCTGACCGTCAAGGTTCGCGACCGCTGGCGGGACGACGAAAAGTTCTTGTCGCGGCTGGTCGGGGAATCCGAAAGAGAAGAGCGCTAGGGCCTCGAGGAGGCCTCGCGCCGGATTCGGCGCGGGCGAGTGCGGGACGGTTCGCTAGGCGCCGCGAACCGCGCGGCGCAAGTGCTCCGAGAGGTCGGCCAGAGAGTCCGCCAGGCTCTCCCGCAGCCGGTCGATTTCGGCAAGCATTCGCTCGTCGTTGGCGTGGCGCTGGCTGTGGGCCTCGAGCACCGGCGCGAGCTGTGTGCGGATGTCCTCGGCCTCGCGGCGTCCCTGGTGGGTCTTCTCCTCGAAGGTTGTCCGCAAGGCCTCGAGAGTCCCCCCGATGGCGCTGATCTGCTGCTGCAGCTTCTCGGCGCGCTCGGTGACGGCCGCCAAGGCCATCCCGACGTCGTCCTCGAGCGACCGCTGGCGCTTGTCGGCGCCTTCGATCTGCTTGCGCATCGCCTCGTGGGCCTTCTCCTCGGCGTCGAGCCTCTTCTCTTGGGTCTCGAGCCGCTCGAGGCTGGCTCCCAGCCGCTGCTCGTGGCCGTCGAGCCGTCCGGCGGCCGAGTCGAGGCGCTCGGACAGCTCGCCGATCCGGGCAATCTCCCGGCTGTCGCTTCTTCCGCGATCTTCGATGGCTTGAAGTCTCGCTTCGATTCCCTGGCGAAGATCCGTGAGGGCCCGGCCGGAGTCGCTCGTCTGTCGCTCGAGCACGTCGAGCCGGGACGCCAGGGCGTTGCAGGCGGCGTCAACGCGTCCGAAATCGATGCGAGTCTTCTGCAGCCGTTCGTTCGCTTCGAGCAGGCCCGCCTCGAGGCGCGCCTCGAGCTGCCGCACGGCCTCGCCGGAGACGCCGGCCTCGACTCGCTGCCGGGGGCTCTCCGAAGCAAACGCGACCGGCCCTTCGGCGCCGGGGGGCTCGGCCAGAGTCGCAGTCTCCTCCACGGTGACCGGCTCGGCCAGAGCTTCCACCGGTTCCGGGCCGACCTCGTCCACCACCTCGAGGGGCTCCGGTGGCTCGGCGGCGGGGGGCGGCGACGGCGGTGCCTTGGCCTCCCGGGCTGCCGCGAAGGGCCCTTCGGCCGCCGACGTCGATTCGGCGGCGGCCGGCTCCTCGGTTTCGAAGGGCGCCTCCTCCGAGGGCGAGGGGACGACCACCAGGGGGCGGGGCCGTTTCGGCTCGGGAGTCGGGACCTTGGTGAAGAGCGACTGCCTCCAGGACTGCAGGTCGTCCTTGCTCTCCTTGCCGGTGGGCAGGCTCGCCTCTTCGGGACGCCGTCCCTGCAGGCGACGCAGCAGATCCACGAAGGTCAGCTTCGAGATGAGCTTGAAGGACTCGGTCACCCCGCGACCGGCGCTCGCCACGGCCTCGACGAAGGGAAAAGACGAGAGTCCGAGCGCCTCCTGCATCGCCTCGATCGAAAGGATGTCGTTTAAGTCGCGCTTGTTGTACTGGATCACGATCGGCATTCCCTCGAAGGCCACACCGTTGGCTTTCAGGTTGTCCTTCAGGTTCTGCCAGCTCTCGAGGTTCTTCGGGAGCATGGTCCACTGCGAGTCGGCGACGAACACGATTCCGTCGGCGCCCTTGAGCACGACCCGGCGCGTTTCGTTGAAGGCGGTCTGCCCGGGAACGGTCGCCAGCTGGAAGCGGATCTTGTAGCCCTTGATGTCTCCGAGCTCGACCGGGAGCAGATCGAAGTAGATGGTCCGATCGGTGTGTGTCGAGAGGTTCAACAACTTTCCGACCGTTGAGGGCTCCAGTCGGTCGTGCAACACCTGCAGGTTGGTGGTCTTTCCCCCGAGACCCGGACCGTAGTAGACGATCTTGGCCGTGAGCTCCCGGGTGGCCGCGTTGTAGATGACCATGAAACGGTCGAAGTATTTTACCCCGATTTTGCCGGTTCTTGACGGGCGAGCAGCCGCCCCATAGACTCGCGCGACCTTGAGCGAAGGGCTCGTCAAGAAGACTCGCATTCTCGACGCCGAGCGCATTGGCCGCATGATCGATCGGATGGCACACGAGATGGCCGAGCGCCAGCGGGACCTGCCCGATCTTGCCTTCATCGGGATCCGGACTCGCGGGGTCCCCCTGGCCAATCGGCTGGCCGAGCGGCTTTCGGCCCTGGTGTCGCAGGCCTTTCCGGTGGGTGTCCTCGACATCACGCTCTACCGCGACGACCTCTCGACGGTCGCCCCCCAGCCCCTGCTCAAGAAGACCGAAATCGACTTCGACCTGAACGGCCGCGCGGTGGTCCTGTGCGACGACGTCCTCTATACGGGACGGACGATCCGCGCCGCCCTAGACGGGGTCATCGACCTCGGCCGGCCGCGGGCCATCCGCCTGGCGGTGCTGATCGACCGCGGCCACCGCGAGTTCCCCATCGAGGCGAACTACGTCGGCAAGAGCGTGCCGACCGCTCAGCGCGAGGTCATCAAGGTCTTGTTCCGTGAGATCGACGGCGTGGACGAAGTCTGGATCCTGGAACGGCCGCTCGAGGAGAAGGGTTGACTCCGACGAGCCTTCGCTCCAAGGACCTCCTCGGCATCGAGTCCCTTTCGCCGGAAGAAATCGTTCTCATCCTCGACACCGCCGAGTCCATGCGCGAGATCGGGCAGCGTCAGATCAAGAAGGTACCCGCGCTGCGCGGCCGGATGGTGGTCAACCTGTTCTTCGAGGCCTCGACCCGCACGCGCTTTTCCTTCGAGACGGCCGAGAAGTGGCTGTCTGCCGACTCCTTGAACTTTGCCGCGAAGGGCAGCTCCGTCGAGAAGGGTGAGACCCTGCTCGACACGGCGCGGAATCTCGAGGCGATGTCGCCCGACTTGATCGTGATTCGGCACGGTACGCCGGGCGTGCCGCACTACCTGGCCCGGAATCTCAAGGCCGGGGTCATCAATGCGGGAGACGGCGCCCACGAGCACCCGACCCAGGCGCTGCTGGATGCCCTGACGATTCGGCAGCGCCTGGGGCGGCTCGAGGGTCTCCGGGTGGCGATCACCGGCGACATCGAGCATTCCCGCGTGGTGCGGTCCAACATTTGGCTGCTCGGCAAGATGGGCGCGCGCGTGGTGCTGTGCGCGCCGCCGACGCTGATGCCGCCCCGGATCTCGGAAATGGGAGTCGAGGTCACGACCGACTTCGACGCCGCCCTCGAGGGGGCGGACGTCGTCATGATGCTGCGAATGCAGCTCGAGCGCCAGGGCTCCTCGCTCTTCCCGTCCTCGCGCGAATATTTCAAGCGCTACGGCCTGACGCTTGCGCGGCTCGCGCGCGCGAAGCCCGGGGCCATCGTGATGCATCCCGGGCCGATGAACCGAGGGGTCGAGATCGCCTCGGACGTGGCCGACTCCCCGCGGTCGGTGATTCTCGCGCAGGTCGCCAACGGCGTGGCGATCCGCATGGCGGTGCTCTACCTGCTGGCGACGGGCCGCGCCTGGGAGGGGGAGAAGGAGCCATGAGCGGGGCGCTGCTGATCCGGGGCGGACGCCTCGTGGACCCTGTCGCGGGCAAGGACGGCTCCTTCGATGTGCGTATCGAGGAGGGAAGGGTCACTCGGGTCGAGCCGAACCTGTCCGCCGACGGAGCCGAGGTCCTGGACGCGAAGGGACTCTACGTCTTGCCCGGTTTCATCGACCTCCATGCGCACCTGCGAGAGCCGGGCCGGGAGTACGCGGAGACGATCGTCACGGGGCTGCGCGCGGCTGCCGCCGGCGGCTACACCGCGGTCTGCGTGATGCCCAACACCGACCCGGTCGCGGACAACCGCGCCATCATCGAGTACATCGTGTCGAAGGGGCGCGGGGTCGGCGGCACGCGACTCTACCCGATCGGCGCGATCACCAAGGGGCAGCGAGGCGAGGAGCTGGCCGAGTTCGGTGAGATGCAGGTGGCGGGGACGGTGGCCGTCTCCGACGATGGCCGGTGGCTGGCCAATGGGGCTCTCCTGCGGCGGGCCTTCGAGCACGCAGGCCTCTTCGGGTTGCCGGTGGTCCAGCATTCGGAGGACCCGACCCTTTCGGGCGGCGCACCGATGCACGAGGGCGCGGTCTCGACCCGACTCGGTCTGCCGGCACAGCCTTCGATTGCCGAGGCGGCGGCCGTCGCTCGGGATCTGCTCGTGGCCGAAACGGTCGGCGGAAGGCTCCACATCGCCCACCTCTCCGCGGCGCGCTCGCTCGATCTCGTGCGGGAGGCCCGGGGGCGGGGCCTCGCCTTGACGTGCGAGGTCACGCCCCACCACCTCGTTCTCACCGACGAAGAGGTGGAACGCTCCGGGTTCGCGACCAACTGCAAGATGAATCCCCCGTTGCGAGAAGCCGCCGACTTGGAGGCGCTGGTCTCAGGGCTGGCGGACGGCTCGATCGACGCGATCGCCACGGATCATGCCCCCCACCACGAAGACGAGAAGTCGCTCGATTTCGAGACCGCGCCCTTCGGGGTCGTCGGGCTCGAGACCGCAGCCGCGGTGGTCCACGACCGGCTGGTGGTCGCCGGACGGCTGTCTCTCCAGCGCTTTGCGCAGCTCTTCTCCGCCGGCCCCGCCCGCGCCTTCGGGCTGCCGGGAGGAACCCTCGCGCCCGGTGCGCCGGGGGATGTGACGTTGTTCGATCCGAACGCGCGATGGACGGTCGATCCCGCCTCTTTTCGATCGCTCTCCCGCAACACGCCCTTCGGGGGTTGGAACCTGACGGGACGGCCCGCCGCCACGATCGTTGGTGGGCGGATTGCCTGGAGGGCGTAATCTGCGCCCGTGCGTCTGGCTGACGGGTCCCGCGCCGCGCTGATCCTCGTCCTGCTCACGGCGCCCGTTTCGAGCACGGACGTCCGCCGGGTCGCCCTGCGCGTTCCGAAGGACTCTGCCCTCGTTCCGGAGATCGAACGCTTCGTCTCCTGGGCGGCGCGGCGCGGAATCGACCTCCAGGTAGGCTCGGAGGATGCGCCCGCGGCGGCCGGAACCGAGGTCGTGCGTCTTTGGGTGCTGCCCGTATCGGAGGCCTTCGGCCGCCGTCTCGCGCGCTTTCCCGTGCGCCTGGACGCCAAGGGGTTCTCGTTCGACGGCCGGGCCTACCGCGCGGCCGACGAGGCGATCGCGCTCTCGGACCCGGACGGGTCCCGGGAGACCCTCGTCTTGGGAAACGGCGAGCCGGCGGTCGTCCATCTGGCCGCGCGGGCCATCTTCGAGCCCGGGGAGCCCGGCGACTACCGGGTGATTTCGGGGGAGTTGTCCAAGAGCGGGCGATTCCGTCGCGTGGGGAAAACGCTCGCGATCGACCGGGGCTTCGACCGCGACGAGATCCGTTCGCGCGAGGAGTTCCTCCGCTCGCTCCGGTCCGAGCAACGGGATGGCGCGCGATGGCTCTTTCGCGATTCGGAGAGAAGTGCGGCTGCCGCCTGGCAGTCGGTGCTCGCAAGATTTCTCTCTCCGGGGCCATCGGCATCCCTGACGGTCCGTCTCTTTCCGGATGCGGCGAGCAAGGGGCGGTACACGGGCTCGTGCCGCCCGGCCGACGTCGTCCGCGACGGACACGGCATTCGGGTGGACCTGGACGCCGGCGCGCCGCGGGAGCCGGACCTCGTCAGTCCGGTTTTCGCCGCGGCGACTTTGGCGGCGGCGCAGCCGCGTCTGGCCGACCGGGCCACGCTGCTCCTCGCGCTCGGAGCGCAGGCGTCGGGCTCCTGGTGGGGACGCGAGGTCCGGAGCTTCTCGGCCTTTCTCGAGGCTGCGGGCGTCGAGCCTTCCGTCGACGAGATCCTGCGGGAGGACCGCCGGGTCTCGCCGATACTGGCCGTGGGCGCCTCCGCCTCGTGGTTGGACGCGGGAAGCCGGCTCGAGGGTCAGGATGCCGTGCGAAGGACGCTGCTCGGGCCTTCGGACCCGCTTTCCGCCGCGTTGGTTCGGTGGCGCGCGGCCTCCGGGCGTGAAAGGGTTGCCGCGCCGTCCAGGCGAGCGGCGCCGACCGCGTTCCTGCGCGGGATCTCTTACGCGATGTCTAACTCTCTCGAAGGGGGCTACGTCTCGGCGCGGTCGCACGCTACGCTCGAAAGGCTTTCCCGAATGTCCGCCAACTCGGTTTCCGTGATGCCCTTCGCCTACTCACCCGGCGCCGCGCGGCCGGAGATCGAATTCGTGCACCGCAGCCCGCGTGGAGAGACCGACGAGGGAACCGTCCGCGCCGTCGCGGACGCGCGGAGCCTCGGCTTGAGCGCGTTGGTCAAGCCGCAGATCTGGTTGGCGGGCGGCGCCTTCGTCGGCGACATCGCCATGGGCAGTGGCGCGGACTGGGAGAAGTGGTTCGCCGCGTACCGCCGGTTCATCGTTCATCACGCCATCGTGGCGGAAGCCGTCCGCGCGGCGCTCTTCTGTGTCGGAACGGAGCTTTCCGCAACCGAGGTGCGCGCGGGAGAGTGGCGGCAGACGATCGCCGCCGTGCGCCTCGCGACGGGGGCGCCCCTTCTCTACGCCGCCAACTGGGCCTCGGGAACCGAGCGAGTGGCCTTCTGGGACGCGCTCGACTTGATCGGCGCGGATTTCTACGATCCGCTCTCGAGCGACCCGGCGGCGACGGATGCGGAGTTGACCCGAGGCGCTCGCCGGGCGGCGGAGCCTCTGGCGCGGTTGTCGCGCCGTTACGGAAAGCCCGTGGTCTTGACCGAGGTGGGCTACCCGCCCGTGGCCGGTGCGTGGATGGCGCCTCACGACGAAGTTTCGGGCCGGCGACGCTCCCCCGAAGACGCGGCGCGGGCGGTCGCGGCGGTCTTTCGCGCGCTCGAGCCCGAGCCGTGGTGGAAGGGGGTCTACTGGTGGAAGGCTTTCTCCGACGGGCGCGACGCGCGGCCGGGGGAGCCCGGATTCAACCTTTTGGGGACGCCGGCCGAGAAGGCCGTCGCGGCGGGATTTGCCGAGGCCGCGGCGCAGGCGAGGGAGCGCTGATGAGCTCGCGGCTGCTCGAAACGGCGATCGCCGCCGCGCGGGCGGGTGGCGAATTGCTTCTGGCGCGCTGGCGGGCGCTGCCGCAAGGCGCCATCTCGCAGAAGAGGCAGAACGATTTCGTGACGCTGGCGGACTACGAGAGCGAGCAGTCGATCATCGCCGTGATCCGCGAGCGCTTTCCCGACGACGCCTTTCTCGCGGAAGAAGGAGGCGGCGGGGGCCGGGCGCCCGAAGGCCGGCGAACCTGGATCATCGATCCGCTGGACGGGACCTCCAACTTCATCGCGGGGTTTCCCTTCTGGTGCGTCTCGATCGCGGCGAGCGAAAGGGGCGAGCCGGTGGCGGGGGTGGTCTGGGACCCGCTTCGGGGAGAGCTCTATGCCGGCGAGCGGGGGGCGGGGGCCTTCCGAAACGAGACCCGGCTGACGGTGACCGAACGGCAAGGGGTGGAGGGCTCGTTCCTCGCGACCGGATTCCCGTTTCGGTGTCGTGACAAGATCGACGTCTACCTGGCGCTTTTCCGGGCGCTCTTTCTGGAGGCCCGCGCCATCCGGCGGGCCGGCTCGGCCGCGCTCGATCTGGCCAACGTCGCCGCGGGAGTCTTCGACGGCTTCTTCGAGTTTCGTCTGTCGCCTTGGGACATCGCGGCCGGCGCGGTCCTGATCGAGGAGGCCGGGGGAGTCCTGACGGACTTCGGCGGCGGGCGGCGCTACTTCGAGCGAGGCAACGTCGTCGCGGGATCCCGCGGCGTGGCGGAAGGGATTCGGCAAATCGCTTCGACCATCTTGAGCGAGGACGGCATCTAGAACAAGCTCGGGGGCGAAGCTTCGAGAGGGAGGCACCTCATGCCGGGACGGATCAGCCGGCGGGAGTTCGTGCGCGTGGGGACAGCGGCGGGTCTCGCCGCGGGAGCCCCGAGCACCGTCTTCGGGTCTGGGCCCGCCGTGATCGCCCGCCCCCGTGTTCCCCCGGTCGTGATCTCGTCGGCCAACGGCAACTGGTTCAAGAACGGCGGGACGGTCACGTGCGTGGAAAAGGCCTGGACCCTGATGACGCAGGGGTCAGACGTCCTGGACGCCCTGATCGAGGGCGTCAACGTTAACGAGCTGGATCCCGAGGACGACAGCGTGGGTTACGGCGGGCGGCCGAATTCCGAAGGAACCGTGCAGCTCGACGCCAGCTGCATGCATGGGCCGCTCCGGCGCGCCGGCGGGGTGGCGGCGCTCGAGGGGGTGCGGACGCCCTCGCGCGTGGCGCGCGAGGTGATGAACAAGACGGACAACCATCTCCTCGTGGGCAAGGGGGCGCAGGACTTCGCCCGGATGATGGGGTTTCGGATCGAAGATGATCTGAACACCGAAAAATCGCGCCGGCTCTGGCTCGAGTGGAAGCAGCGGACCGACCCGAAGCACTTTCCGAACGCGGCCGCGCGGGAGATCGCGCAAGACGAGCTTCGGCTCCCGATGGAGCGGGAGGGTGCGAACTCGGCGCCTCCGCTGTACGGGACGATCAACTGCGATGGAGTCAACTCGAAAGGAGAAATCTGCGGGGTGACAACGACCTCCGGCCTCGCCTGGAAGATCCCGGGCCGCGTCGGAGACTCGGCGATCCTCGGCGCGGGCTTGTACGTGGACGGCGACGTGGGCGCCGCCGGCTCGACGGGCCGCGGCGAAGCGAACCTCTACAACCTTTCTGCGTTCCAAATCGTCGAGAGCCTGCGCCGTGGCGTGCACCCGAAGGATGCGGGCCTGGAGGCTCTCCGTCGAATCCGAGCCAACACGGTCGAGAAGCGGCTGCGCAAGAAAAACGGTGACCCGAATTTCAACGTCAAGTTCTACGTCCTCGATGTTCGGGGGCGATACGCCGGCCTGGCGATGTACGCGGAGGCCGAGGAGGAACGCGGGTGGGCCGGAGAGAGGGGCAGGCGCGCCCGTTTCGCGATCTGCACGGAGAAGGGGCCCGAGACCCTACCGGTTGAAGCCCTTCTCCCCGGCTCTCCGGACGACTGAGGTCGCTCGGCGACGGGGCCGGGGGGGACTAGTCTGAGCTATCCCACAAAGGTGTTGACACCTCGTGGAGTCTGGAAGGCGCAGATGAAACGAGGGCCAGAGACCTATTCTTCCGAGAGTGTTCCTCGCCAAAGGAGCTCAAGGAGGAAGGTCGATGACCCTCGAGGAGAGGAT
>DATKAE010000004.1:0-2282 GCA_035498405.1 Thermoanaerobaculia bacterium
CAGCCACTGCACGGCCGCGCCGGCGACCGCGACGGAGCCCTCGAGCGCATAGGCCCGCTCTCCGGAACCGGCGCAGGCCGCCGTCGAGAGGAGCCCAAAGGAGCTCGTCAACGGCCTGTCGCCGACGTGCTCGAGCAGGAACGATCCCGTCCCGTAGGTGTTCTTCGCCTCGCCCGCCGCGAAACATCCCTGCCCCGCGAGAGCCGCCTGCTGATCTCCGAGATCGCCGCAGACCGGAACGCTCGCGCGAAAGGGGCCGTCCGGGAGGGTGTGGCCGTAGGGCTCCCGCGCGATGGAGGGCCGGATCGCCGGCAGCGCCTCCGGGGGCACGCCGAACCGGTCCAGGAGAAACGGGTCCCACTCTAGATCCGCGAGGTTGCACAGCAGGGTGCGCGAGGCATTGGTCGGGTCCGTGACATGCGCGCCTCCGCGCGGCCCGCCGGTCAGGTTCCAGATGACCCAGGAGTCGATCGTGCCGAGGAGCAGATGCCCCGAGGCGGCAAGCTCGCGGACTGCGCGGACGTTTTGGAGCAGCCATCGGATCTTGGTCGCCGAGAAGTAGGTCGAGATCGGCAGCCCCGCCCGGGCGCGCACTTCCCCTTCCCATCCCCGTTCGATCGCCGCGCGGCAGTCCGGCGCCGTTCGCGTGTCCTGCCAGACGATCGCGTTGGCGGCGGGGCTTCCGTCTCGCGCGTCCCAGGCCACGACGGTCTCGCGCTGGTTGGTGATCCCGACGGCAAGCACGCGCCCGGGCGCCGCCGCGCGCAAGGCCTCCGCAACCACTTCCTCGACGCGCTCCCGAATCTCGACCGGATCGTGCTCCACCCAGCCGGGCTGCGGAAAGATCTGCCGGTGCTCGCGGTAGGCCGCGGCGGCCGGGCGCCCCTCGAGGTCGAACAGGATGCAGCGAGTGCCCGTGGTCCCCTGATCGATCGCCGCGACGAACTCGCCCATCGCGACGTCATCCTATCCGGGGCGCGCGTCCTCCAGAATCGCTCCCATCTCCGGCAACGGGGGCGGCAAGAGCAGCGCCTACGGCCGCCGGCGGATCACACCGCGCGGTAACCCCAGAACCTAGCGCCAATCCTCCACACGAAGACGAGGAACCCGGGAGAACTCCCGGACGTTGTGCGTGATAACGGTCAGATTCATCGAGATCGCCGTGGCCGCGATGAGAAGGTCCCGCTCGCCGATTGGCTCGCCCGTCTTCTCCAGAGACAGGCGCGCGTCGGCATATTCGTCCGCCGCCTCCGCGCCGAATGGCAAGATCTCGAAAGGAAGAAGGAACGCATCAACGCTTTCGCGTGTCCGCTTTGGCCGGCTGCTCTTGGCGGCTCCGAACCATAGCTCCGCCAGCGTCACCGCGCTGATCCCGAAGTCGTCCGGGCTGTGTTCCTGCAGCCGTCCCATGACCCGCGGCTCTCGTTTGAGCGCGTAGACGCACGTATTCGTGTCGAGGAGGTACCGCACTAAGCGTCCAAGTCGATCGAGCGGCCTCCGCCGGGAAGGGGAGCGGGCGCGCGGAAATCCGCCGGAACCTTATGCCAGCTCTTCCAGTAGCCCTCCGGCCACCGGCGCCGCTCCTTTGGCTCGAGGATCACCCGCTTGCCCGAGCGGCGAACAACCACCTCGTCGCCTGCAAAGCGGAACTCCTTCGGCAAGCGGACCGCCTGGCTCCTCCCATTCCGGAAAAGTTTCGCCGTTTTCATCGTATAGACCAGTATATACCAGCCGTCTTCGCCAGAGTACGGGGGCGAGTGGAACTTGACAGATCCCCTGGTCGTCCAGTCGGGGTTCGGCTTGGTTTCCTGACGGAAGGCGGCTCCTGTTGACCGCGGTCGAGCCTGGGCACGGCTCACGCCTCTATGTGCAGGACGCCTCGGGCGGGAAGCCACGGCCGACTCCGGTAGGGTTCTTCTCCCCACGCCTGCGGCTGTTCTCCAACCCCTCGCCGTCCTCGGGGTTCTCAAATCCGTCGGGGGACGAGGGAGAGACTCGACGAGGGATCCCGAGCTACTTCGCCGCGGATGCCGTCTCCCAGCCGCGTCAGGCGCGACGCGATCGCGAAAGCCGACGGCGATATTGTTGCCGTACGGGAGGCTCGATCCGCATGCCAGAACCCCTTCTCCGCCGGTTCGCTCGCGCCGCCGCCGTCGCCGCAATCCTCGCTTTCCCGGAGGGTCTCGCGGCCGAGCTTGCGCCCGTCATCCCCCGCGACGTGCTCTTCGGCAATCCCGAAAAGGCCCAGCCGCGCCTCTCGCCCGACGGCGAGCGCTTAGCCT
>DATKAE010000005.1:0-16736 GCA_035498405.1 Thermoanaerobaculia bacterium
GAGCTTCTCCTTCTGTGCCGGCGAGAGGATGCCGAGCAGCATCTCCTCCAGGTCCTTGGGCTGCAGGGCCTCGGTGTTGATGGGGATGAGCTTGCCCTTCACCCTCAGGAGGGGCGGGCGCATGGGCTTCAAGTGGAGGTCAGAGGCCTCCTTCTTGGCCATGAATTTTAGGAGCTCGGCGAGAGTCAAACTTCACGAATTATAACCCGTTCGGCGCTGGGACAGTTGGGACGAATATTCAAAGGCAAGCCTCATCAGAAGCGCCTTGCCCTTAGGGCGAGACTTCAATTCTCCTTATGAAATTCGGAATTCCGGCTTCCCGCGTCGCTGCATGTGTGTTCGATCAGCCAGTGGCGAGCCTGTGGCCTCGATCGGATCGCACCGCAAAGGATTTGGATTCGGATTTCTCGAAGGAGCTGACCGACCCGCGGGCCTGGCGGCAGCCCCAGCCAATCGACCACGTCTGCACCCGTTACGACAGGCCCGGCCGGGCGGCGTCTCGAGAGGCGGCGCAAATGCTCAGCGAGCGCCCGGCGCTTCGGCCGCACCGCGGCGAGAAGGCTCGAGGCATCCTCGGCGAGGGGGCCGGCATCGTAGATCCAGCTCCAGCGCTCGCCCGGGCCGCGGGCGGCCTCGGCTTTCTGGACGAGCTCGACGAGACTCGAGACCGCGCTCGTCTCGACTCGTCCGTAGCGCCGGCCGTGCAGCCAGCGCATGGTGTCCCGGGGGGAGAGCTTCAATCCCACCGCGATCCCCGCCAGACGAAGCCGCCGCCGTCGACTGCCAGGGGGGCGGAGAGCCCTCCGAAGCTCGTCCAGGCGGGAAAGAATGCGGGCGGCGGCCTGGAAGCGCCCGGGCGTCGCTTCGAGGCCCAGGGCGGGTCCGAGGAGGCGGGCGCCGGCGGCCCACCGAAACGCCGGAGCCACCTTCCTCGCCTCGAGCATCCGGGAAAGCTCCGTCTGGATGCGTTCGGGCGCGACATCGGAAAGCCTCGGAGCCACGGCGAGGCAGGCGCGTCGCGTCCGGCGGTCGGGACGCAAGCCGAGCGCGGCGTAGAGCCGCGCCGCTCGAAAAGCCCGCAACGGATCATCGTCGAAGTTCGACTCTCGCAGGAGGCGAAGACGGCCGTTCGCGAGATCGGCTGCCCCGCCGAATGGGTCGATCCAGCTCCAGGACTCGAGGTCGATGGCGATGGCGTTGACCGTGAAGTCGCGTCTGCCGAGATCCTCTTCGATCGAGGAGCCTTCGAGCTCGGCGAGGTCGAGCTCCAGGGGCCCGGCCACTCGGAAAACGCGAGGGGAGGATTCCGAGATCGGAACCGCCGTACCGAAACCGCGTCGCGCGAGCTCCCGGGCAAGCTCTTCGGCGCCTTCCGTGACGGCAACGTCCACGTCGACCGCCCGCCGGCCGAGCAGACCGTCCCGCAGAGCTCCGCCAACCACCCAGGCTCTCACGCCTCGGGCTCGAGCGAGTCGGGCGAGCGCCGCGACGGCTCGATGCCGGCGCAGTGAGGCCGCGAAGGCCAATTCCTTTCGGCGAAGCGGCGGTTTCGGTGGCTGAATGTTCGGAATCCTAGCGAAAGTTCTTTACAATCATTCGAATGAGTGCCGACCGCCGAACCGTCACCCCCGAGGTCGTCCGCAAGGTCGCGGAGCTCGCCCGCCTGAAGGTTCCCGAGTCCGAGCTTTCGATTTGGACCGATCAGCTCGCCCGCATTGTCTCTTACATCGACCAGATCGCACAGATTCCGGAGCAGGAGTTTGGCCGGCCGCCCGAGCCTTCGGCCACACCGGTGCGGCCCGACGAGGCCCAGGCGGGCCAGGGGTTCCAGGCGCTCGAGCAGAACGCCCCGCGTCGGTTCGAGGGATTCGGCGTCGTTCCCCGGGTCATCGGATCGGGCCAATGACAGACTCGGTTCGGTCGATTGCAGAGGAGGTGGCCGGGGGCCGGCGGTCGGCCGTCGAGGTAGCCCGGGAAGCGCTCGACCGGATCGAGGGCGGCAACCCGGTGCTGCACTCGTTCCTGGAGGTGTCCGGGGAGGAGGCTCTGCGGGAGGCCGCGAGAGTCGACGAGCGCGTGGCGGCCGGGGACCGGATGCCGCTGGCGGGAGTGCCCCTCGCGATCAAAGACAACCTGTGGGTCGAGGGCAGAAGGGTCTCCTGCGCCTCCCGGATCCTCGAGGGTTTCCGCCCGCCGGGGGACGCCACGGCGATCGCGCGACTCCGGAGGGCCGGTGCGGTTTTCGTCGGGAAGACGAACCTCGATGAGTTTGCGATGGGTTCCTCCACCGAGAACAGCGCCTTCCACCCGACGCGCAACCCCTGGGACGTCCAGCGCATCCCGGGCGGCTCCTCGGGCGGAAGCGCCGCGGCGGTCGCGGCCCGTCTCGTTCCCGGGGCGCTTGGTTCCGATACCGGGGGCTCCATCCGGCAGCCGGGGGCGTGCTGCGGCATCGTCGGTTTCAAGCCGAGCTACGGCCGGATCTCGCGCTACGGTCTCGTGGCCTTCGGCTCCTCGCTCGACCAGATCGGGCCGCTGACCCGGGACGTGTCGGACGCCGCCCGCCTCTACAGAGTGATGGCCGGGGTGGATCCCCTCGATTCGACGGCCGCCGACCGGCCCGTGGGAGATCCGGAGGGAGCCCTGGAGAGCGGGATCGAAGGCATGCGAGTCGGGTTTCTCGAGGAGGGCGAGGCCGAGGGCCTGGATCCTCGCGTCGCCGAGAACCTGGAGGCCTGCCGGGAGGCCTTCCTTCGAGCGGGCGCCCAGGTCGGGACCGTCTCCGTGCCGCGGGCCGCCGCGGCGATCGCCATCTATTACGTGGTCGCCAGCGCCGAGGCTTCCTCGAATCTCGCCCGGTACGACGGCGTGCGGTACGGGCCGCGCCGCTCGGAGGCGGACCTCGCCTCTCTCTATGCCGAGACGCGGACGCAAGGCTTCGGACCCGAGGTCAAGAGGCGAATCTTGCTCGGCACCTTCGCCCTCTCCTCCGGCTACTACGAGGCCTACTACGGCAGGGCCATGCGCGCCCGAGCGTTGCTGTCGGCCGACTTCGAGCGAGCGTTCGAGAGTGCGGACCTGATCGTGTGCCCGTCGATTCCAGCGCCGGCCTTTCGGCTGGGCGAGAAGGTGGACGATCCGCTGCAGATGTATCTCTCGGACGTGTTCACGGTGCCGGCCTCGCTGGCTGGCCTGCCGGCCATCTCCGTCCCTTCGGGCCTCACGCCCGAGGGGTTGCCGCTCGGCCTGCAGATCATGGCCGGGCGCTTCGACGAAGAGCGGCTCTTCGCCGCCGCCCGCGCCTTCGAGCGGGAGATCGGCTTTCCGGACGAGATTCCTCGCGGAATCCGCTCCTTGCCTTCTTGAGGGCGGCCGCGTGTCCGGGAGGCGGCAAATGGATGGGGCGGTGGGCGAAGGGCGGGCTTCGCCGCCCGGCCGGCTGATCTGGCGGCTACTGCTGTCCGTCGGGCTCCTGACTGGCGCGGCGCCCTCGCCGGCCAACGAGAGAGTCATCACGGTGTCTTCGGAGCTTCGCGTCTCGATCGGGGAAGGCAATGAGATCTTCTTGCTGGCGCGTCCCCTGCCCAACGAGGGCCTCGAGGCATTCGTCAAGCGGCTGACCGACGATCCGAGCGCCAAGAAGGCGATCCTGACGGCCAATGGCGGCGCGCGCCTGCTACGGCGCGAGGCGTTCGTTCGCGTTCCGTACAGCCGGCTTTCCGGGAACTTTCGCAAGATCGCCATGGAGGCGGTCTTTCCGGCCGACACGGCTGACGTGACGGGCTGGTTCCATCACGTGACGGCGCCGGCCGGAAGGCCGGAGAGCCTTTGGCGAATCGCGGAGTGGTTCACCGGAGACGGCCGCCGGTACAAGGAAATCCGCGAGGCCGGCCATATCGGTTCGCTCGAGACCGAAAAGGGACAAGTGGTTCGGATCCCGGCGGAGATGCTCCTGCCGGCGTTTCGCAGCGCCGCCGTCGCCGCCTCCGCGCCGGCGGAGGTCGCCTTGGAGTTCGGCTCGGATGAGAAGGGAAAATACGGGGTCTATCGCCTGCAGCGCGGCGAAGCGCTCTACTCGGCGGTCGTCGTGCGCTTCACCGGAAGAGTGCACGCGGCGGATGTCAACGAGAAGGCCGCCGAGATCGCGGCGCGCAGCGGGATCGCCGACGTCCGCGCCATTCCGGTGGGATACGTGGTGAAGATCCCGGTCGAGGATCTCGCACCCGAGTTTCGCCCGCCCGATGACCCGGAACGGATCGAGGAAGAGCGTGCGCGGCTCGAGACGGCCCAGTTCGTCAACCGGGTGCGGGCCACGGACCTCTCCGGAGTCACCTTCGTTCTGGACGCCGGTCACGGCGGACGCGATACCGGGGCGATCGTGGGAGGCATCGAGGAGGCACGCGAGATGTACGAGCTCGCGTGCCGAGTCGAGACTCTGCTTGCACGACATACGCGCGCGAGCGTGATCCGCACCGTCAAGGGCGAGAGGCCCTGCTCGGACCGGCGCATCGACTCGGCGGTCGACTGGCGCAGCGCGCGGGTGATGACGACGCCTCCGTACGATCTCGAGGACGCCGTGGCGGGCGTGAACTTCCGGTGGTACCTCGCCAACGCCGTCTTGCGGCGCGTGGAGAAGGGCGGAGGCTCCGGCGACCGGACGGTCTTCGTCTCGCTGCACGCCGATTCGCTCCACCCGGCCGTGCGGGGACTGATGGTCTACATTCCGGGCGAGAAGTTCCTGCAGGGCACTTACGGCAAGTCGGGCGCGCCCTACGACTCCCGCCGCGAGGTCCGAGAGGCGCCGCGGGTGTCTTTCTCCTATCGGGAGCGAATGCAGGCCGAGGGGATGTCGCGCGACTTCGCCGAAAAGATCGTCGCTTCCTTCCGCGCGGGCGGGCTGCCCTTGCACGACTTCCAGCCGATCCGCCGCAACGTCATTCGAAGCGGCCGCGAATGGGTCCCGGCGATCCTCCGGTACAACCGGATCCCGACACGGGTTCTCGTCGAGGTCTGCAACCTGAACAACCCCGAGGACCGTCAGCTCCTCGCGACGCCCTCCTACCGGGACCGGGTGGCGCGGGCGCTGGTCTCCGCCTTGGTCGACTTCTATGGCGGCAAGGGCCGGGAAGTCGTCACCGCCGCTTCCGAGCGGGCGGTCGAGGAGCCCGACAAGCAGCGCAAGGCAGTCCGCGACTCGAGTCCCTAGGGGTTGCGGCTTCCCTCATCGCGCGGGGGTGGGCCCGGGTGTGGGCCCCGGGGGCGGCCTTTCGTTCAAGAAAGCGATCCAGACCGGATCGTTGGCGATTGCCGAGTAGGCCGGGTCGGAGCGTAAGCCTTCGCGGTCGAGTCGGCCCGTCGATTCGAGCGGCCGCAGCGCGGCCACCGTCCCGGCGGCGTCGGAGGTCCGCGCGCGGACCCTCGCCTCCAGTTCCGCGCCGCGAATCCCGCCGCCAACCAGCTCTCGCGCCTCCTGGATCGCCGCGAGCGCTCTTTGGGGGAAGCCGAGATTCGACTCGATGACCGCGTCGAGGGACAGCGCGTCCGGGTCGGGCCCGGTTGCCGCGAGGTATCTCGCGACCAGCTCCTCGGCCTCGCGGTTCTTTCCTTCGGAGAGCTGGATGAGCGCGAGCTCCCGCGCCGCTCCCGGCGCGGGTTCCGAGGCATCGAGGGCGCTCTGGAAATGGCGACGCGCTGCCGGAAGGTCCCCGCGTTCCATGTCCGCGAGGCCTCGCTCGTAGGAGATCGGCGCGGCCGCGACGCCGGCCGCGATCGCGCGCTCCCAGAGGGCGTCGGCTTCGGCGATCCGACCCTCCCGGTCCGCCTCGCGTGCCAGCCGCAGCAGGCGATCCCAGGGAGTCGACAGGAGTTCCTCCGAGATCGCATAGGGCTCGGCCAGCGCCCGCCGCACCGCGAGGATCCCGTCGACGAGAAAGAGGACCGCCGGGGCGGAAGCGGTCAGAAGCAGCAGGACGCGCTTGGGAGGCGCCAGCCGGCGGTACGTCAGAGAAACGAGGAGCGCGATCGCTCCGAGGATGGCGAGCCGCGGGAGCGCCTCTTGCCGCGCCTGCCGGTGCCGGTCGCGTGGGCGCACGGGATTTGGCCCGAGCGAGAAAACCGCCCTGTTCGCGAGCGAAGCGCCGGGATCGGCGAGCGTCACGTCTTCGATTCGCCATCCCCCGGGGGCCGCGCGCCGCAGCTCCCAGCGCGTCTTCAGCCGCTTGTCGCCAAATCGAAGACCGAGAAAGACCGAAACACCGTCCGCTCGTTCGCGGGCGGAGGACCAGGCGACTTCGCCCGGGGTCGACCGGGGCGGCGTCAGGGCCGAGGCGAAGGTCTGGCGGACGGACGCCCGCAGCACCTCGCGCTGCCGCGCCGTCAGCTGGGCCCACACGTTGGCTCCGATGCGGAGTTGGAGGATTCCGTCGACGTCGAGGGTATCGAACAGGATCCGATTCTGGCCCCTCAGGGTGGCGGTGGCGGTCCGTCGGGCGACTTCGGCGGCCTCTTCGAGCTCGGGAGGCGAAAGTTGTGCCTCGAGCGCCGAGGAGATCGCCAAAGCGAGCAGGGCGGTCAGGAGCCGGCGCCGCTGCAGGGCCGAGCCCGAACGCGTCGAGCCGGGAGAGTCCGCACGGCCGCGTCTGCTCAACGTGTCTCCGTCTTTCCGCGCCTCCGTGTCCGCGGTGGAACCGCCACTTAGCCGGCGATCGGTTCCAGACGATTGACGCGCGGCGACAGCGACTCCGCGCCTTTCTCCGTCACCAGAATGTCGTCTTCGATGCGGACTCCGAAACGGCCCGGCAGATAGATGCCGGGTTCCGAGGTGAAGGTCATTCCGGGAGCGAGCTCGGTGCGGTCGTGGCCCACCATGTAGGGCGGCTCATGGACGTCGATGCCCAGGCCGTGGCCGAGCCGGTGCGTGAAGTACTCGCCGTATCCCGCCTTCTCGATCACCCGCCGTGCCGCGGCGTCCACTTCGTCGCACGACACTCCCGGCGCGGCCTTGTCGATGGCCGCCGTCTGCGCCTCGAGCACGATCGACCAGACCTTCCGGTATTCCTCGGTGGGCTTGCCGAAGAACGTCGAGCGGGTGATGTCGTAGTAGTAGCCTTCGGGCCGGTCCCAGGCGTCGATCAGGACCGCTTCGTTCGGGGCGAGCACACGCGAGGACGAGGCGCCGTGCGGGAGGGCCGAGGAGGGGCCGAACTGCACCATGTTCTGTCCGCCGAAGAAGGCGGAGACCTCCGACTCGATGGCGCCCGCCGCCAGCGAGGCAAAGGTCTTCTGGAAGCGCTCGACGGCGACGGCGACCGCGCGCCGCATCGCCGTGATCTCTTCCGGCGTCTTGACCATCCGCATCGCACCGAAGGCGGTCCCGGCGGAAACGGGCTTCCAGCCGGGGCGTCTTTGGACGAGACGCTCCACGTCGTCGTAGGCCGTGGAGGGCTCGACGGCGAGGACGCCGGAGGCTCCGGGTAGCAGCCGGGCGGCCCTCTCGAAGGCGTCTTCCGTCTCGGCCCAGGTCACCACGTTGGAGACGGCGGACATCCCGCGCATGCGGGCCTCCTCGAAAGCCGGGCAGATGACCACCGCGTCGGCGTCCCGGAAGAGGAGCAGCGCTGCCAGCCGCTCGCTTCTTTGGAAATCGATGCCGGTCAGGTAGTAGAGATTCGAGGAGGGTGTCGCGAGCAACGCGTCGGCCGGTATTGAGGCGAGGCGAGAGCGCATTCTCTCGAGGCGTCGCAGGTAGATTTCTCGCGCCAGTGTCATGGCGCGGATACTAGCAGGCTGGGGTGTGAGGGGCGAGGGGCGAGGGGCGAGAGAAAATGTCAGTCCGTTCGTATCTTCCCTAACCCCTAACCCCTAACCCCTAACCCCTAACCCCTAACCCCTAACCCCTACGCCCAACAGATCGTGGCCGGTCATCTCACTCGGCACCGGCAGGCCCTGAAGCTTCAGGATCGTCGGCGCCACATCGCCGAGCGCTCCCGGCTTCGGCAGGAGGCGCTGGCCGGCGTTGATCAGGATGAAAGGAACCGGGTTGGTCGTGTGCGCGGTGTGCGGCTCTCCCGTCTCCGGGTCGATCATCTTCTCGGCGTTGCCGTGGTCGGCTGTCATGATCAGTGTCGCCCCTGCCTCCCGCGCCACAGGTTCGATCCTCGAGAAGCAGGCGTCCAGAATCTCGATCGCCCGAATGGTTTCGGGGAGCTTGCCGGTGTGGCCAACCATGTCGGCATTGGCGAAGTTGACCACCAGAGCCTGCCAACTCGCGCTGCCAAGCGCCTCGACCAACTTGTCGGTGATCTCGAGCGCGCTCATCTCGGGGTGCAGGTCGTAGGTCGCGCCTTTCCACGAAGGAACGAGGATGCGCTCCTCGCCTGGAAAAGCGCGTTCGATGCCGCCGTTGAAGAAGTAGGTCACGTGCGCGTACTTCTCGGTTTCCGCGAGCCGCAAATTTCGGATCCCGTTCTCGGCCCAGACGTCGGCGAGGATCCGCTCGAGCTTGAACGGGGGAAAGGCCACCGGGAGGCCGAACTCCTTCTTGTACTCCGAAAAGCAGACGAAGAAGGGCCGAGGCGCGGCTTCTCGGGAGAACTCCGCAAACGTCGCTTCCGTCAGGGCGCGGGTGAGCTGTCGGGCCCGGTCCGCGCGGAAGTTGAAGAAGATCGCCGCGTCCTCCGATCGGATGCCGGGAGATTCCGATCCGGATTCGATCACCGTGGGCTGGATGAACTCGTCGTTCTCGCCCCGCTCGTAGGCCGCGGTGACGGCTTCCCGCGCGCTTGTCGCCTTCTGCCCCCGTTGCGCCACCATGGCTTCGTAGGCCCGGGCGACTCGGTCCCAACGAGCGTCCCGATCCATCGCGTAGTACCGGCCGGAAACGGTCGCGATCCGGCCTCCGTATCGCTTCAACGCCTCTTCGAGGCGCGCGAGGTAGGTCAGGGCGGAGCGGGGCGGCGTGTCACGCCCGTCGGTGAAGACGTGGACGGCCACCCGAGGCACACCCCGGCGCCGGGCGAGCTCCAGGAGGGCGACGAGGTGCCGCTCGTGCGAGTGAACGCCTCCGTCCGAAACGAGGCCCAGAAGATGGAGCGTCGTCTCCGGCGGCCGGGCCTTCTCGGCAGCCGCGTTCAGAGCCGGGTTGTCGAAGAAGGAACCGTCCCGAATCGTCAGATCGATCCGCAGCAGATCCTGCGGCACCATCCGTCCGGCTCCCAGGTTCAGGTGGCCGACCTCGGAATTGCCCATCATGCCGGCCGGGAGACCCACGGCCTCTCCGGAGGCCTCGAGCAGCGTCCAGGGCTCCTCGCGAATCCATCGCTCGAAAACGGGCTTGCGGGCGCACGAGATCGCGTTGCCCGGCGACGGCGGGGCATGGCCCCAGCCGTCGCAGATCAGCAGGACGACCGGCTTACCCGTCAAGCGGGAGCCGACCCGGCGGAGAGTGCCGGTTGCAGGCCGGAGAGAGACAACCTCCGGTCGAGATCCGACAAGACATGCCGGAAGCTCATGTAAGCCTCGTAGGGCGAATCAAAGGTCTCGGGTTCGGACTCCTGAGCCGTGCTCTCGGTTGCCCTCAACGTCATCTCGCCGAAGTGATCCGAACCGGTCAGACGGCGGAAGTCCTCCACCATCGGGAGGGCGCCGGCCGCCATGATTCGGCTTTCCAGGGCCGCAAGCCGATCGAGGGCGTCCTGCTGGAGCTCGTTGGCAATCGGGCTTCGCGCCGCCTTCGCCGGGAGGGCCCGGGTGGGCGGCAATCGCGAAAATGCTTCGGAAGGCGTCAAGAATTCGATGCCGCGGGAGAGAGCGGTGCGGAGCCACTCTTCGAGATGCGAGAGGGTCACGCGGTTGCGGCGCCGCCGCAGTCCCTCCGTCGAGAGATCGACGGCGAGACACAGGATGTCCCCATCTCGGGCGATGTCCTCCGGCAAGCCCGGCGTGGTCACCATCGTCGGGAAATGGCTGCGCGATGACGCGGAATAGACATGCCGCCGCGAAAGGTCGTCCGGCAATGTCGGCCCGCTTTCGAGCAGCATTCCGGTCAGCCCGACCGCTTCGGCGATCGCGGCGAAGGCCTGCGTCTCCCGTGGTCCCTCGCCCCCGAAGATCGTGGGCTCCCGTCCGAGGGCGCGCCGGAGGCGCTCGCGCTGAAGTCGAAGCTGCTTCTCGACCTGCGAGGCAGAGACGGCCCAAGAGAGACAGTGGTGGGACGTCGCGCAGAGGAGCTCCGCGCGTCCGGTCTCGACGAGGCTCCGGAAGGCAGCCAAGAGCTTCGGCGCAAACGCGGCGAGCTGATCGAGGAGCGGGCCCGAGATCGCGAGAGAAAACGCAAATGCAGGGTGTTGATCGAGCAAGCCCGCGAGCTTCGCGGTCGCCGGTTCGTAGACGAGCCGCTCGGCCGTCGCGAGTCGCCGCCTCATGCTCTCGGCGTCCCAGTAGTCGTGGCGCCGCCCGACGTCGAAATAGTTGTACGGGCGCAGCCGATGAGGCTCGTGCGCGGTCAGGCAAAGACAGATCGGATTCACGGGAGCGGACCGATTCTATGGCCGCGAGGGGAGCGCGTGCCGCGGGTCCTGGGCGCGCCGGGGTGCGGATGCGGGGAGGACGATCCCTTTCTCGTGCAACAGTTCCCGGTAGACCGCGAGGCATCGCTGCGCCGACTCGCGCCAGGACAGCCGCAACACCTCGCGGCGTCCGCGCGAGGAGAGGGAGCGGCGCAGCGGCGCAAAGAGAAGCACCGAGAGGATCTTGCTCGCCAGGTCCTCGACGTTGCCGAAGTCGACGCGGAGCACGTTGCGCACGACCTCCGACACGCCGGCGCTGCGGGACACGATGACCGGCGTGCCATGCTGGAGAGCCTCGAGAGCCGTCAGGCCGAACGGCTCGGAAATCGACGGCATCACGTAGACGTCGGCGCGGGCGTAGAGGCGGTCGAGGTCGGGGGCCGCAAGGAATCCCGTGAAGAGGATGTTGCGCCGAAGCCCGAGGGCGCGCACGCGCTCGCGCATCGCGGGCAGGCGGTCTCCCGATCCCGCCACGGCGAAGCGCACGTTGGGGATCTCCCGCGCGACCCGAGCCGCCGCCTCGACGAAATAGTCGGGGCCCTTTTGGCGGGTGACTCGCCCGGCGAAGAGAACGAGAGGCTCTTCACCGGCGACGCGGTCGGCCCACGAGCCCTGCCCGGGATCGATCGCATTGTGCACGACCCGGATCCGACGGCGGGGCACGGCGTAGTTCTTGGCGAGCAGGCTCGCGGTGTAGCGGGACACGGCAATGACGCGGTCGGCGCCGGCGAGCCCCTGGCGCTCGACATCGCGGACGAAGGGATTGCCCTCGATTCCCGCGCGATCGAACTCGGTGGCGTGGACGTGAACCACCAAGGGTTTCCCCGAGACGCGTCGCGCTTCCAGGCCGGCCAAGAACGTCATCCAGTCGTGGGCGTGAATGACGTCGAAGCGCTCGCGGCGGGCGATCGCCGCGGCTCGCTCGGCGTACCGCAGCACGTCCGTCGCGAGGTTCGGCCCGTAGTTGGGGGGCGGCGCCTCGGTTGACGGCGGCGGGACGACCTCGGTCTCGAAGGTGACCGTCTCGACCCCCGAGTCCGGATAGGGCTTGAGCCTGGTCTCGATCCGGCGAATCTTGACGGGAGGGGGAGCGGGGCGGGCCGTCGGCGACGCGGAGGGTTCGACCAACGACTCGACGATCCGAAGCCTTCCGGTCGGCTTGCGGAATGGGTGGCGCGGCAATACCAGGGCGATTTCCGTTCCGGTTTGAAGCAACCCCCGCACCAGCCCCTCGCAGGCGACGCCGAGACCGCCGCTGATTTGTGGAGGAAACTCCCACCCGAACATCAGGACGCGCATGAGATAGAGCCTGCGGCTGCCCGCTCCTGGGCGACAGCCACAGATCTCATTCTACCCCCGGCCGGCGCGGTCAGGTTTCGCGCGAATTCGGCTCATCCGGACGAGGAATTCGCGTACTCGCCTTCCCTGGCCTGCAAGTGCGTGTAAACGATCCGTCCGACCTCAGCCACGCTCCAGGCCTGCGCGAAGCAGCCGCGGGGGGTATGCGGCGGATCGCCGTCGAAGATCTCCGAGATGGAGCCCAAGCCCGCCTCGCGGATGTGCGCGCGCAGGGGAGCGAGCCACAGGCGCATCGCGCGGCGGGAGTCTTCGGTGCTGCCGAAGACGCGGAAGTGCGCGTCGGCGAAGGGGCCGAGCAGCCACGGCCAGACGGTTCCTTGGTGGTAGGCGAGGTCGCAGTCGCGCTGGGTGCCCCGGCAGCTGCCGCGATAGTTCGGGTCCTTGGGATCGAGCGTTCTCAACCCGAACGGTGTCAGCAGGCGGCGCCGCACGGTCCAGTAGACGGCCCGGGCGCGGTGCGGCGGCAGCAAATCCTCCGTCAGCGAGACCGCGAAGATCTGATTCGGTCGCACGGAGGAGTCCGGACCCTCCGGCCCGACGACGTCGTAGAGATTCTCCTTCTCCGCGTTCCAGTAGACCTCGTTGAAACGGCGGGCGACGTGCCACGCTTCCGACTCGAGCTCTCGCGCACGCGCCGGCTCTTCCGCCAGCCGTTCCAGGCGGGCCGCGCTCTTCAGAGCGGCGTGCCAGAGCGCGTTGACCTCCACCGGTTTTCCGGCGCGCGGCGTGACGGGCTTCTTGTCCACGACCGCGTCCATCCAGGTCAGGGCGCGGCCGGGGGCCGTGGCCGAGACGAGCCCGTCGCCGGAGACGGAAATGCCCAGCCGCGTGCCCTGCCGGTACCCGGCGAGGATCGAACGGACCGCCGCCAGCAGCGGCGCCGGGCGACTCGCGTCGCGGCGGGCGCGCGCGAACCACTCGACGGCGAGGATGAACCAGAGAGGCGCATCGACCGACCCGTACTCGGGCTCGCCATTTTCGCCGGCGAAGCTGTTCGGGATCAGGCCGTCCCGGCGCAACGCCGCGTAGGTGTTCAAGACGCGCGCCACGGCGCCGAAGCGTCCGGTGGCCAGGGCGAGACCGGGCGCCGAGATCATGCTGTCGCGGCCCCAGTCGGCAAACCAGGGGTAGCCGGCGAGGATCGTGCCGTCGCGGTAGTCGCCTTCGACCAGGAAGACCTCGGCCCGCCGCGCCATCTCGTCGAGAATCGGGTCTCCGGTGCGAGCGAAGGCGTCACGGCGCCGGCGCTCGGCGTCCATCAGATGCCCGGGGTCGGCCGCCACTTCTTCGAGCGAGAACAGCAGGTACGCTTCGCCCTTCGGGGGCAGCGTCCAGTTCCATACGACCGGGCTCCAGAGGTCTTCCACCGCGTCGTATCCGCGCTCCGCCTCGAGCGGGTAGAAGAAGTCCCGATACCAGACGGGCTCGGCCGCCGTGGTGGCACCGACGCCGCGAAGGTAGAGGCGAGGCAGGTAGGGCTGAGGTCGCACCCAGCTGACTTCGCCCCGGATCTCGATCGACGTATCGAGATCGGCTGTCTCGCGCTGAAGCTCTCCGGCGCCTCGAAACCGCAGGAGCGGCCGGACGCGCAAGCCGATCTCCGTCGAACCGCGATTGACGTAGCGGACGATTGTCACCGAGCGGTCGCGGACCAGGCAAAGCGAGCGCTCGACCTCGAATCCCTCGCCTTGATAGGTCCAGGCCGGGAAGGGCTCGAGCGCGAAGTGGGCGAGGTTCGTGTCGCCTTCCGGGTACAGAGTCTTCTCGTAGATTTGACTGGAGATGCCTGTTTCCCGGCCGCCTTGGAGCACGAACTCCTCGCATCCGGCCACGAGCATCCAACGGCGGCGCGGAGGCGGGATCGCCGGGATATACCACCCGTGATAGCGACGCGTCCGAGCGCACGCCACCGTTCCGCAGGCGAATCCTCCCAGGCCGTCCGCCTCGAGCCACTCCAGGGCCAGCCGGCGCTCGCGGCTCTGGAGCTCGGCCGCCGTCCACTCCAGATGGCGGCGCGTCGTCCGGGTCGTCGTGTCGTGGAAGCTCATGTCGGCGGTGAACTTGGCGATTCTCTTACAGAATCGAGCGCGGGCGGTAGCTCGGGAGCGCTGCGCCGGCCTCGCTTCGCGGGTTGAGCGAACCCTGGACCTCTCCTCCGCGCGTAATAAGATTCGGAACGAGGGTCATCTCGAGACCGGCCGGAAGAATCTCGCCTGAGGGAACGGAGGGGCCTTGAGCACCGTGGCGAAGACCGTCGACCAGCTCTGCGTAGACACGATTCGGACGCTCGCGATCGATACGGTTCAGAAGGCCAACTCCGGGCACCCGGGTCTGCCGCTGGGCGCAGCGCCCATGGCTTACGTTCTCTGGCAGCGCTTTCTCAAGCACAATCCGCGCGAGCCTCACTGGTCCGATCGGGACCGCTTCGTGCTCTCGGCCGGGCACGGCTGCGCCCTGCTCTACACGCTCTTGCACCTGACCGGCTACGACCTCACCCTCGAAGACCTGAAGGCGTTCCGGCAGTGGGGGAGCCGCACGCCGGGCCACCCCGAGAGGCTCTTGACGCCGGGTGTCGAGGCGACGACCGGACCCCTGGGACAGGGCACGGCCAACGCCATCGGGATGGCGATCGCCGAGCGCTTGCTGGCGGCACGTTTCAACCGGCCCGGACACGAGATCGTCGATCATCGGACGTTCGCTCTGGTGTCGGACGGAGACCTGATGGAGGGCATCTCCTCGGAGGCGGCCTCTCTGGCGGGGCATCTGCGCCTGGGCAAGCTCGTCTACCTGTACGACGACAATCACGTCACTCTCGATGGCCCGACCTCCTGGACGTTCACCGAGGACGTCGGCAAGCGCTACGAAGCGTACGGATGGCGTGTGTTGCATGTGGAGGACGGCGATACCAATCTGGAGGCGATCGACGCGGCCCTTTCTCAGGCGACGTCACAGACCGATCGCCCGGTCTTGATTCGCATTCGGACCACCATCGGCTACGGCTCACCGCACAAGGCGGGCACCAGCAAGGCCCACGGCAGTCCCCTGGGTGTCGAGGAGGTGGCGTTGACCAAGAAGGCGCTCGGCTGGGAGTGGACCGAGCCCTTCTTCGAGCCCCCCGAGGCGCTGGCGCACTTTCGCAGCGCCGTCGAGCGCGGAGTCCACTCTCAGGCGCAGTGGGAGCGCCGGTTCGCCGACTACGCCAAGGCATTCCCGGACCTGGCCGCAGAGTGGCGTCTGGAGCGCAAAGGCGACTTGCCCCCGGGCTGGGACGCGGGGCTTCCCTCCTGGAAGGCGGGGGAGTCGGTGGCGACCCGCGATGCCTCCCACAAGGCGATCAACGCGATCGCCGCCCGCGTGCCCTGGCTGCTGTCGGGAGACGCGGACCTGTCCGAGTCGACGAAGACGCGGATCGAGGAGGCGGGCGACTTGGACGGGCAATCCGGGACGGGCCGAAACGTCCACTATGGCGTGCGGGAGCATGCCATGGCGTCCATCGCCAATGGCCTGGCGTACCACGGGGGGGTGCGGCCGCTGGTGGCCACCTTCTTCTGCTTCTCCGACTACATGCGGCCCGCCGTGCGGCTCGCGGCGTTGAACGAGCTGCCGGTCCTGTTCGTCTGGACGCACGACTCGATCGGCCTCGGCGAGGACGGTCCGACGCATCAGGCCGTCGAGCACCTGATGTCGCTGCGAGCCATGCCGCACCTGGCCGTCATCCGTCCAGGCGATGCCAACGAGACCGCCGCGGCGTGGCGCGCCGCGATGGAGCATCGAGACGGGCCCGTCGGACTCGTGCTGACCCGGCAGAAGCTGCCCGTGCTCGACCGTTCGGGGGCGCGCGGGGATCTTTCCCGCGGCGCCTACGTCCTCGCGGAGGCGGCGGGAGGCAAACCGCGCGTGATCCTGATCGCTACCGGCTCCGAGCTCTCGCTCGCAGTCGCGGCCCGCCAGGTTCTCGAGGCCGAGTCGGTTGCCACGCGCGTTGTCTCGATGCCCTGCTGGGAGTTCTTCGACCGGCAGCCCCGCGAGTACCGGGACTCGGTCTTCCCGCCGGAGGTGCGCGCGCGGCTCTCGATCGAGGCGGGCGTCACTCTGGGGTGGAGCCGATACGTGGGCGATCGGGGCGGCTCGATCGGCCTCGACCGATTTGGCGCCTCGGCGCCGGGCGAGACGGTCTTCAAGGAGCTCGGTTTCACGGTCGAGCACGTCGTGCGCTACGCCAAGGACCTGCTGAAGTGAGAATCGCCGTCGGGTGCGACCACGCGGGATTCGCGCTGAAACAGGAGATCCTGGAGCTTCTCCAGAGCCTCGGACACATCGCCGATGACTTCGGAACGTTCTCGACCGCGCCCGCCGACTACCCGGACTATGCGCGGAAGGTCGCCGAAGCCGTCCTCTCGGGCACCTGCGAGCGGGGTGTCGTCGTCTGCGGCAGCGGAGTCGGGGCGTCGGTGGCGGCCAACAAGGTCCCGGGTGTTCGTGCGGCCCTCTGTCACGACACCTTCTCGGCGCGTCAGGGGGTCGAGGACGACGACATGAACGTCGTTTGCCTCGGGGCGCGGGTCATCGGGCCGATGCTGGCGGCCGAGGTCCTGAAGGCCTTTCTCGCGGCGAAATTCTCGGGTCTCGAGCGGCACGCGCGCCGTCTCGGGAAAATCAGGAAAATCGAGGAGGACGCCCGTCAGGGCGTCTTCGACATCAACCAGGGAGTTCAACCATGAGCGCCAATCCATTGCACAGACTGTCCGGCCTCGGCCAGAGCGTTTGGTACGACTTCATTCGACGCGATCTCTACACGAGCGGCCAGCTCGA
>DATKAE010000006.1:0-3491 GCA_035498405.1 Thermoanaerobaculia bacterium
GCAGATCGCTCGATCACCGCGACCTACAAGGGGAAGACCTACTACTTCTGCTCCGCCGGCGAGAGGGAGTTCTTCGAAGCGCATACCGACGTCTTCGATCGCTTCCAGGCGGAGGATTCCAGGCGCGGGGGCGGTTCCTCCCGAGACTGAGAGCAAAGGAATCGGAGTCCCTCCGCCGGTGGCGCTTCGGGCGCGGTGCGGATCCGTGCGCGCGGCGGACCGTTCCGTTCTCAGTGGGCCTCGTGCGGAGAGTGGAAGGTCGTGAGCCAGGCCGTCGCCAGGAGGACGGCGCCGAGCAACGCGATCTCGGCCGTGACCGAGCGGCGCAGCCGGCCGGTGGCCGTGCCGCCGGGGTCCTCCAGGAGCGGCACCAGGCGGAAGCGGTTGTAGGCCGCGAGAGCCAGAGCGGCGCCCGCGCCGGAGACCTTCAGGAGCAGGTTCTTCGCATACGGGGTCAACCAGTCGTGCCGCCAGGGGCTCACGAGGGCGGCGGCGACGACGACGCCGGCGACGACCATGGCCCCGACGACGAACAGCGCGGCTCGCGCGAATATCCGCACCAGCGCGGCCAGCGCTCGGGAGTCCTGGGTGGCGCAGGCCGAACGGATGAGCAGAAGGCTGCCGAGCCACCACGCGGCCGCGGCGACGTGGACCGCGGCGAGAAGCCCGGTCGCCGCGCCGGAGGCGGCCGCATGGCCCGTGATGCCAAAGGACGCCAGCAGCAGCGCGGCTCCCGTCAGCCGGAGCGGGCGGCGCGCGGTGCCGCCCGCCGCGGCCCCGAGCAGGGCCGCGCCCGCGATCTGGGCCGCGAAGGCGAGTCCCGCGAAACCGCCGAGTGCCGCGCCGAGCAGGGAGGGGTCGAACCCGCTCCCGAGCCGGGCGACCAGAATTGCGAGCGCGGCGAGCGCCGACGCGGCGGCGACGGCGGCGCTCCACCCGATGCGGCGCGGCGCCTCGTTGGGGAGGTTCCCGAGCGCATCCCGCAGCGAGGCCCATGCCAGTGCCGTTCCGGCTCCGGCGAGGGCCGCCGCGTAGATCAGCAGCTTTGCCAGGGCCGCGACGAGCTCGAGCGTCAAGGCCGGGGAGCGCCGGGTTTGACGACCAGGATGATCGAGCCGCCGATCGGATGGCCGTCCTTCGAGAGCGCCTTCCACCGGAGTTCGTTGCGGCCGTTCACCAGCTTCGGCGCGCGGATCGTGAAGGAGGTCGCGCTGTCGGATGGAGAGAACTCGAGCCGGCGCTCTTCCTGTCCGGCGGACTCGACCACGACCGACGTCAGGCGCGCCGGCTCGTTGAATTCGATCAGGACCTCCTCGGGTGATGCGGCGAGCACCGACCCGCTCGCCGGCACCGTTTTCTTGAGGGTCGAGTGGGCGAGCGCCGGCGCCACGAAGCAGGCGAGCAGCGCGGCCGTGATTCCGATTCGTCGGTTCGTCAACGTACGCCTCCTGCGGGAGTCCCCGCGTCTTCTTTCCACGGATCGGAGAAACCGGGATTCTCGAGGAAATCCTCGTCGGTCAGCGAGCGCAGGAAGGCGAGCAGGTCCGCCCGATCCTCCGGCGAGAGCGTGAAACCCGAGACGAACGAGCTCTTCAGCGGGTTGTCGCGACCCACGCCCGCGTGCGGGCCGGCCGCGATCGTGCGTCCTCCGGCCGCGTAGTGGTCGAGAACCGCCTCGAGCGTCGGGATCGATCCGTCGTGCATGTAGGGCGCGGTGACCGCGACGTTGCGCAGGCTCGGCGCCTTGAAGCGGCCCATGTCCTCCGGCCGTCCCGTGTGCTCTTCGAGCCCCGTGTTGTCGGACGGATAGGCGCCCTTGCCATCGAGGTTGTAGAGGCCCGTGTTGTGGAAGGCGATCTCCCCGATCCGGTTGCGCGCGTGCATCATCGAGTCGTTGAGGTTGAAGTTGCCGTGGCAGTGGTGGCACTCGAGGCGCTCCCCGAAGAACAGGGCCTCGCCTCGAATCGCCGATTCGGAGATCGCGGCGACGTCGCCCTCGTAGCGGTACCGGTCGTACGGCGATCGAGCCGAGATCAGCGTGCGCTCGAAAGCCGCGAGGGCGCGTACGACGGTCTTGAGCGAGAGGGCCGTCGGATATTCCGGGAACGCCTTCGCAAAGAGCGGCGGGTAGACCGGGTCGGCGCACAGGCGGGCGGCCAGCTCGTCGTCGAGCCCGGCCATTCCCAGCTCGATCGGCTCCGTGCCAACGAGGGGCACCAGCGCCTGTCGTTCGAGGGAGTGCAGGATGGGATTCGCCCACGTGAGCACCGGGGCATACGCGACGTTCGCCAGTGACATCGCGTTTCGGGGAGTCCTGTCTCCGAGGGCCCCGGGCGACACGGCCCGGCCGTCGGTGAAGGCGAGCTCCTGCCTGTGGCAAGAGGCGCACGAAAGCGTCCGATTCAGCGACAGCCGCTTGTCGTAGAAGAGGCGGCGGCCGAGCTCGACCTTCGCGGCCGTGGTCGGATTGTCGCGCGGCTCGAGCGGCCTGGGCATCCAGGCGGGGATGTCGAACGCGTAGGCGCTCGGAACATATTGAGCCAGCGCCTCCGGCGACAGGGCGACCTTCTTCTCGCCCGAGTCGTGCTCGTCGGGCCCCGTCGCGCCCAGGCCGCGCGCGTGGAGCCCCCCGATGACCGCACCGGCCAGCGCGGTTACAGCGGCGAGCCGTCGGGTCCGGGTGGCCGTCACGAGCCGTGCTCGACGCGGACGAACGTCTGTCCCGCGGAAGGCTTGCCGCGGAAGGGCAGGCCGAAGCGGTCCATGATGGCGATGCAGTCGTCGTCCATGGGGAAGGACATGCAACCCGAGGGGCTCCCGGGCATGTTCACCGTGACGTCGGTGCCGGCGAGAAGCGCCGCGAGATCCATGACGATCACGTCCTTGCCGGCGTCGAACGACTCGAAGCGGTAGACGGGACGGTTGGGATTGGCGCACGGCGCCTGGGGCGGGACGCGCGGTCCACTGGAGACGCATCCCGTGCTTCCGAGGTGGACGGAAAAGCCGCTGGCCGAGGCCTTCTCCTTCGACCCCTCGACGGGGACCATCCGGCGTTCCCCCGGCGCCTTCGTGTCGAAGTCGATGGTCGTGAACTTGTAACCCCCGGCCCAGGGCCATGTCAGCGCCGAGAAGTTCAGCGGGGGGCCGGCGAGCGTCGGGTCCTGGTGGTTCAGAGCGAAGGGAACCCCGATCTCGAAGACGACGCCCGTGTATTGCCCCTCCGGGACCGTCCCCTTGACGCGGTCGTTGGTCGGGGCGTTTCCGTTGCAGTTGCCGGTCGCGTCTTCGAAGTCGAGCAGCGCCACCTGGTCGTTCTGCCAGACCCCGTCGGGCGTGAGCGCCACGGGGACCTCGCTGCCATCGGCTTTGAGCAACCGTATGGAGCTGACGTAAACGCGAAAATCCTGCAGAAACATCGACGCCTTGGAAAGGCCGATGCCGGTGTACGTCGCGCCGCACCGGGCCGGCTCCTTTCCGACACGAGCCGAAAA
>DATKAE010000007.1:0-2213 GCA_035498405.1 Thermoanaerobaculia bacterium
ATCCCCGCCGGCAGCCGAGGGTTCCGCTGCCTCGCGGGCGCCGGCGTGGAATGCAGGATGCCGTCGAAGATGAGCGCGGAGGTCGAAGCGGAGAAGGGAGTGAACCCGGTCGCCATCTCGTAGAGCACGACACCGAGCGAAAACAGGTCCGAGCGGGCGTCCAGCTCCTCGCCGCGCGCCTGCTCGGGCGACATGTAAAGAACCGTGCCCATCGAGCTGCCGGGGCTCGTCAAATGCCCTTCCTCGGCCTCGGGTGCGTGGGTCTGCCTGGGGATGAACGTGGCGCCGACGGAGTCGGTGGACTGCCGGGCCGCGGGCGCGAGCTTCGCCAGGCCGAAGTCCAGGAGCTTCGCCGGCCCCCGCGACACCAGAAAGATGTTGGCGGGCTTGATGTCGCGGTGCACGATCCCCCGCGAGTGAGCCGCATCGAGCCCGTCGGCGATCTGAATGCCGATCTCGAGGAGCTCCGAAATCTCCATGGGTTTCCCGGTGAGGCGGTGCTTGAGAGTCTGGCCCTCGAGCAGCTCCATGGCGATGAACGGCCGGCCTTCGAACTCTCCGATGTCGTGAACGGTGCAGATGTTGGGATGATTGAGCGCGGATGCCGCGCGCGCTTCGCGGCGGAATCGCTCGATGGCCTGAGGATCCTGGGAAATGTCGTCGGGAAGGAATTTCAGTGCGACACTCCGGCCGAGCCGCGTGTCGGTGGCCTTGTAGACCACCCCCATCCCGCCACCACCCAGTTGCTCCAGAACGCTGTAGTGGGAAATCGCGCGGCCGAGAATCGATGAGGTGTCTGTCAACAGCCGCGAAGTGTACCCGAGTCCGTCCTCGGCTCTTCGGGGAGAAGCGAAGGGGTCGGATCCGTCAGTCTTCGGTGGCGGATCACCTCAATCTCAACCCTCTTTCGTCTCGAGCTCTCGCCGAGAAGCGCCGGAGCCCGAAAAAGTCAAAGAATCGGACTGACCCCTTCCGATACATACTCTGGGGCTTGAAGCGCGTCCCCTTTCTTTGCCGGCGTCCGTTCCTCTGGACGCTCGTCGCCGTGGGCGCCGCGCTCCGCATCTTCCAGTACGTTTCCGACACGTCTCTCTGGTTCGACGAGCTGTCGATCGTGCGGAACCTCGTCCACCGCTCGCCAATGCGACTGCTCATGGAACCGCTCGGCGACTTCCAGGTGGCGCCGGTTGGGTTCATGGTCGTCGAGAAGGTGGTGAGCCGGGTGCTCGGGGAGAGCGACCTGGCGTTCCGGTTTCTTCTCCTGCCCGTCGCCCTCGCGGCACTCGTGCTCTTTCTGCGGCTGGCGGAACGTCTTCTCGACGGCTATGCGGTGCCGTTCGCCGTGGCGACGTTTGCGATCGGCGCGCCGTTCATTCGTTACGCCGCGGAGGTCAAGTCGTACGGAATCGACATGGCGGCGATGATCGCGCTCGCCCGGATCGCCCTCACGCTTCGCGAACCCGGTTCCCCCCGGGCGCACTCCGTTCGTGCCGGCATCGCGGGAGCGATCCTCGTGTGGTTCTCGCAACCGGCGGTCTTCGTCCTCGCCGGGATTGGCGCGGCGCTGCTGCTGGCCTGGCTTCGCGACCGCGATCTCGAGACGCGCCGCGCGCTCCTCGTGACCGTCCCCATGTGGGCGGTCGTCTCGGCCGCCGCGACGGTCGTCGCCTACCGCCACGTGACGCCGGAGACCCGGGCGTACATGGATCAGTTCTGGCGGGTACGCGACGGGTTCTTCCCATGGCCGTTCCAGAAGCCGGGTGACGCGCTCTGGCTCTGGGATCGGATTCTGGAGCTCTTCTCCGATCCGATGGTTTTGCGCTACCGGTGGCCCGCGCTCTCTGGAGGCCTGGTGATTCTGGGCTTGATCGTGCTCTGGCGCCGCAATCGCTTCGGGGCTCTCGTGCTGCTCGGCCCGTTCGCGGTCGGGGTCCTGGCCGCCGTCGCCCAGCAGTTTCCGTTGAAGACTCGCGTGGCCCTGTACCTGCTTCCCATCCTCATTCTCTCCGTGGCGGAGGGTGCGGAGTGGCTCCGGCGCCAGGCGTCGCGCCTTCATCCCGCCGCGGGCGGAGTCTGCATGGCGGCCCTCCTCGTCGTTCCCGCTTTGGCCTTCGTCCAGAGACCGCCGCCGTACTGGGTGGAGGACCACAAGACCGTTCTCGCTTTCTTTCGCGACCACCGCCAACCCGGCGACGCCGTCTTGGTATTCGCAT
>DATKAE010000008.1:0-1385 GCA_035498405.1 Thermoanaerobaculia bacterium
TCCCGTCGTCCCCGCGGCTCCTCCGCCCGCTCCCCCGCCCCCGCCGAAGGCCGAAGCGGCGCCGGTCGTGGACGAGTACGCGCGGCTACGGGCCATGAGCGCCGAGGACATCGAGAAGTCGGGTCTCCTCGCCGAGGTCCATTTCGAGTTCGACAAGGCCGAGATCCGCGAGCCGGACCGCGCCATATTGTCCAAGAACGCCGAAGCCCTCAAGCGGTTCGACTTCCTGCGGGTGACCGTCGAGGGCCACTGCGACGAGCGGGGCACTGTCGAGTACAACCTCGCCCTCGGCGAGAGGCGCGCGAAGGCCGCCTACGACTACCTCGTCTCGCTCGGAGTGCCCGCCGACCGCCTGAAGACCGTCTCCTACGGCAAGGAGGTCCCGGTCTGCGCGCAGTCGAACGAGGACTGCTGGCAGCGGAACCGCCGTGCGCACCTCACGGTGACGGGCAAGACGAAGTAGCCGGAAGGGGCCGTACGGCTCGACTCGAAGGGCACGGGGGCGCCGCTCCGGCGGCGCCCCGGTCATTTGACACTCCCTTTGGCCTTGCCGTCTAATCCACTGCCTGGAGGCGAGTTGTACGGCCTGAGGTGCGTGGATGGCTGACCCGACCGATCCGAACAAGCCGGCGACAAAGGACCTGACCGGCCGGATCGGCAAGTACGAGATCAAAGAGTCCATCGGAAAGGGTGCGATGGGCCAAGTCTACAAGGCCCACGACACCGTCCTCGACCGCGACGTGGCCCTCAAGGTCATGGCGGCGCAGATCGCGGACGACGCCGAGCTGAAGCAGCGCTTCGAGCGCGAGGCTCGGGCCGTGGCGAAGATGCCGCTGCACCCCAACGTCGCGGCGGTCTTCGACATGGGCACCCACGTCGACGGCTCGCTCTTCTTCGCGATGGAGTTCCTCGACGGCCAGGACCTCCAGAAGACGGTGCGTGAGCCGCCCCCCCTCAGCCTCGAGCGCAAGGTCACGATCATCGTCCAGGTCCTGGCCGGGCTCGCCCACGCCCACAAGGCGGGTCTCGTCCACCGCGACATCAAGCCCGCGAACATCTTCATCATCAAGGCCGACGGATCGGCGAAGATCACGGACTTCGGCGTGGTGCGGGAGACCGGCCACTCCATGACCGGCACCGGCAACATCGTGGGGACGGCCGACTACATGTCCCCCGAGCAGGTGAAGGGCGAGAAGGTCGACAGCCGGAGCGACCTCTTCAGCGTCGGCTGCATGCTGTTCGAACTCGTGGCCGGGCGCCGGCCGTTCCACTCCGACAACCTCATGGCGATCTTCTACAAGATCACCCACGAGGAGGCGAACTTCAACCTCATCCCGCAGGGCGCGGACCACGACGCCCTGATGCCCATCCTGAAGAAGGCCCTC
>DATKAE010000009.1:0-1219 GCA_035498405.1 Thermoanaerobaculia bacterium
AGCTGGCCCATCTCGGCGATCTCGGCGAGGAGGTCCACGAACTGCGGGAAGCGGCCCGAGAGCTCCTCGAACGCCGAGGCGCCGCCACCGCGCTCGCTTTGGGCGAGGGCGCCGTACGCGCGCTCGCCCATGGCGATGTAGTAGTCGACGTCCACCGGGCGGCCGGCCAGGGAGTCGCCGAAGAAGCCGGAAACGAAGAGGGCCGTGTCCCCCAGGCGCCGCAGGCCGGCGGCGCGCGCGCGCCGCTCCGAGCGGAGCGCACGGAGGAGGATGAAGGCCAGGGGCTCGGCGGCGACGTTCCCCTCGCCGTCTTCGACGAACAGCTGCTCGCGGTCGACGAACCGGGTGAGGAGGTTCACGAGGTAGAACTCCGTCACCTCCTGGACCTTCATCCGGCGGTGGCCGAGGACGTCCACCACCATCTCCCGGAACCACTCCAGGGCGCTCTTCCCGACGAGGATCTGGTTCGCAGCCGCCACTGCGCCTCCCGTGGGGCCCCACCGGGGGCTTCGCCCACCTGCCTTGAAGGTACGCGTGGCGCGACGAATTATTCAAGTACCGGAACTTCTAAAGGTTTTTGGTCCTGGCAGCCGTGGTCCGCGACCGCCAGGCGCATGCCTGGCAATCCCTGAGGTCAACTGCCAATCGGGGCGAAAAAGGCCTATGACGGCGGCCCGCTGACGCGCTCCGACGCTCGCTTGACTCGCGCGCTTCGGTGATTACGATTCCGCGGCCCGCTGGCACTCGGCTGGCTCGACTGCCAAGCGGGAAACCCAACGACCCGATCCCCGCCCGCATGCGGGGCGCTCTCTAGGAGGAACTCATCATGACCAAGATCCGCCCGCTTCAGGACCGTCTCATCGTGAAGCGAATGGCCGAGGAGGAGAAGACCAAGGGCGGCATCATCATCCCCGACACGGCGAAGGAGAAGCCGATCGAGGGCAAGGTGATCGCCGCGGGCAACGGCAAGGTCCTCGAGGACGGCAAGGTCCGCCCGCTGGACGTGAAGGCCGGCGACAAGATCCTCTTCAGCAAGTACGCGGGCACCGAGATCAAGATCGACGGCGAGGAGCACCTGATCATGCGCGAGGACGACATCCTCGGCGTGATCGAGGGCTAGCCACGTCGGACCACCCCGAATCGAGAACGGAGTCACCGAAATGGCTGCCAAGGAAATCCTGTTCGATCAGAAGGCCCGCGAGGCGATCCTCAAGGGCGT
>DATKAE010000010.1:0-1959 GCA_035498405.1 Thermoanaerobaculia bacterium
CTCGAGCGCACCGGCCCGCAGAAACGGCAGAGCGACGAGCCGCTCCTCCCGTCGTTGCGCCCTTGTCTTCCCTGGGGCGGCGCGTGGCGTCCGGGCCCGGGAGCGCCGGCGCGCCTCGGCCTTGGCGCGCTCCTTCGAGGCGAGGAAGCGCTCCGCCTCCGGCCTGAGGTCCCGCCCTGCCACGATCGCCTTCGCGGTCTTGAGGTCCATGGTCAGAACTGGATCTCTCCGGGCTGTTCGTCCGTCGTCGGTTCGCTGTCGTCGGGTGGACCTGAGTCCCCGTCATCAGGGGCCGTCTCAGGCGGAGGCGTGGTCTGCTTTCCGTTCGCGCGCCCGGTTACCTCCATGCGCATCTTGAAGGGCTTCTTGCGTGGCAGCTTGATCTCGACGTCCATCGGCTCGGTGAGGCTAGGAGAGCCCTTCACGCGAATCCCTGGCTGCATCTGCTTGCCGACCTGAACCATCTTCGCGAAGAGGGTCACGCGCTTCCCGACCCACTCGGTTGTGTCCTGACCGAACATCGCAGCGAGGCACATCGCGTTCGTCTTGCAGAGGACCCAGCCCTTATCCTGGCCCTTGAAGAAGACGACGCCCTTGTCCTTCTGGCGGCCATCCTCGCCCTCCAGCTTGCAGAGTCGGACCTCCTTGATCTCGGCGTTGAAGACCTTGGTTCCGAACTCGATGGCCGCGAGATAGTCGCCCTTGAACATCAGCTTCCAGTTCATGTCATCCCTCCTGTTCGGCGAATGTGAGTCCGAGTCCGCTCGCGTCTTCGTCCTGCGGGAACGCCCACGCCGGGAGCTCCAGCGCGATCTCTTCCTGGCACTGACCAGGCCACTTCCCCGAGAAGCGACCCGCGGCGACGAGCGCGAGCAGCTCCGCGACCAACGCCTCCCCCGCGTACAGGGTGTCATCGTCCAAGCGGAACACCGCCACGTCATGCGGCGGCGCGGCCTCCACCGCGATGATTCGGGGCGGCGGTGCGTCGAGCCCGTTCGCGATGAGACCGGCTCGGTAGAACGCCATCTGACCGTGGTAGCCCATGCGTTCCGCGACCATTCCGAACCGGCGTGGGCTCACGTCCACGGTTGTCTTGAGGTCGGAGAGTAGGCCCACGCGCCACCAGTCGAGCCGCGCCTTGCAGGGAAGGCCCGTCTTTGGATCCTCCCAGGTCAGTACCTTCTCCGCCTCGCCGGGCGGGGCGAGTGCGGGACCGGCGACCGGGTGCGAGCGCACAGCGTCGCGCATCGCGAGGCAGGTCGCGTACTCCTCCGCCTTCAGGATCGTCTTGCCGCGGTTCGCCTTGCAGCATTCGTCCCATTCCTTGCCGGCGCGGCGCGCCCCGGTGAACAGGGCGTAGTCGAGCAGGAAGCGGTCCGGCTCGAACACGGCGGTGTGGGTGGCGCGGCCGAGCGCGAGGCGGGTGGTGTCCTCCTTTGGGTTCTCGACACGGTGCCGATAATGAAGCGGCGAGCGGCGCGCCTCTTTCAGCGTGCTCCAATTCACCGCTTCGATCTCGAGGTATTCAGCAAAGGTCATGGTCTTTCCTCTCCGTGCTGGCGGGCCGCCCGGTCGGACATACGCCCGCAACCGGGCGGCCCCCGCTGACGGGCGCGGGGGACGTCGCCCATCAGATCCCGCTTACCTTGTCCTCGTCCCACTCGCGCTCGCGTCGAGCCTCGGCGGCCTGCTCTGCGCGCTCGTCCTCCGCATCGCTCGCGTCTTCCTCGTACTGCTCCAGGGCCAGCTCTTCGATGCGGCTCAGGTGCGCATCGAGGAAGGCGTCCTGCGCCTCGGGGAGCAGCGGTCCGAAAGCGTCGCGGGCGCAGATCACTTCGACCTCGGGAGGGTCACCGGGGTATCCGCCGGCGCAGGCCATGTCGGGGCCGCGGTCCGGGGTGCCCGGGGAGACGGAGCATTCGACCTCGATCTCGCGATCGATCCCGTTTTCGAAGGCCG
>DATKAE010000011.1:0-66074 GCA_035498405.1 Thermoanaerobaculia bacterium
GAAAACGTCCTGGGCCGCGACCCGGAAGCCGCCGTGGTGCTCGACCATGGCTCGGTCTCACGCCGGCACGCCCGGATCATCGTGCGGCAGGAGACGGCGATTCTCGAGGACCTCGAGAGCCGCCATGGGACTTTCCTGCATGGGACCCGGATCGACTCGCCCCGCGAACTCAAAGACGGCGACGTGTTTGCGATCGGGCCGCTCTCGATGACGATCCTGCGGCTCTCCGGTTCCGGATCGACCGACTCGGGCCTGGCGCCGTAGGCGTCGTCCCGATCGGCTGACGTGGGTCAGGGCTTGTCCGCCGCCTCGAGCGAGTCGATCAACTTCTGCAGCCGCTGTCGGACCGCTTCCTGTTCCTTCTCGAGGCGCTCGACGGCCCCGCGGGAGTCGGACGCCTCCTTCTCCGAGCGGCGCGCCGACGATAGGTCTGCCTTCAGCTTTTCGTTCTCCTGCTCGAGTGTGCGCAGGCGGGCAAGCAACTTCTCGATCTTGCGTTCGAGCGTGTCGAAGATTTTCGAGTTATCCATCTCGCTCCCGCGAATCCTTCCTCGGCGCCGACACCCGTACCCGCGGCGACGGCGCAGTATTGACTAGGGACCGCCGGCGCGTCAAAGGACCACCCCAAACCGCTCCTGAAGGGCTCTTCCCAGACGCTCGACCTCGGTGTTGACCTCGTCCTGTTCGAGCGTCCGGTCGGGGCTGCGGAAGATCAGCCGCAGCGTCGTCTTGATGGTCCCTTCCGAAACTCCCCTCCCCTCGTACCGGTCGAGCAGCCGCAGCGACTCCAGGTTTCGAAGCTGTTGCTCAAGGACGAAGCGGTCGACGTCCCCCCAGGGCAGTTCGCGCCGCTGGGCAAAAGAGAGATCCGCGACGATGGGCGGAAAGACCGAGTACGGCCGATAGGTGGCGCGGGGCCCGGGCGGGATCGCCGCCAAGACAACTTCCCCGGCGAAGACCCTCTCGGGCAGGCGACGCCTCTCGCGTTCGGCGCGGGCTACGGCCCCCACGACCGCGAGGACGGCCCCCGACGAGGACCGCGCGAGCGCCGCCGCTCCGGGCGCGAAAGCCTCCGCGTCGAAAGGGCTCCAGAGGAGAGCCTCCGGCGCCATCCAGGGATACAGCAGCCGTTCCAAGATTCCCCTGGCGTCGAAGAAGTCGGCGTTGCGAGTCGCCGGCGGCTCACTCCAGTGCGTCCGCATCTCTCCGCAGAGCGCGAAAGCGAGGCGTCGCGACTCGAACGATTCCGGCTCCTCCGGGCGCCCTTCCCGATCGAAGGCTCGCCCGATCTCGAAGAGACCGGCGTCGGCGCGCCCCTGGCGCGCGTTGTGCGAGAGCGCGTCGAGAAGGCCGGGCAGCAGTGTCGCGCGCAGGTGCCGCCGCCCTTCGTCGAGCGGGTTCGAAAGTCGCAGCCGGATCCGCTCGGCCGCGGCTCCCGAGAGTGCGAGCCACGGGTCGAAAGGTCGTTCCTCGGCCGGATCGGCGAAGGGGAAGCTCACCGTTTCGAAGAGACCGGCATTGGCAGCGGCGTCGGCGACCCGCTCCTCCACCTCGCGCAGCGGCTCGAGGTACCTTCCAGCGCCCGTCGAGGGCGGCAGGCGCGAAGGCAAGCGATGGTAACCGTGGACGCGGAGGACCTCCTCGACCAGGTCGTCTTCCCCGCGCACGTCCTGGCGAAAGAGAGGGATCGAGACGTTCAGCCGTCTTCCCCGCCGCTCCACCCCGAAGCCGAGCCGTCGAAGCGCCTCCTCGGCGAAATCGAGGGTCAGCGTGTCGTCGCCGGACAGCAGGTGCAGCCGCGCCAGACGCAACGCGGCCCGCCGCACCCGGAACGGGTTCCCCCGCGCGTCGAGCAAGCCGGGCGCGAGCGTGCCACCGGAACCCTCGAGCACCAGACGCGCCGCCAGGTCGAGCGCCCCCGGAATCGCTTCGAGGTCGGCGCCCCGCTCGAACCGGTGCGACGCGTCGGTGTGCAGGCCGAGCCGACGCGAGGTGCGGCGAACGGTGATCGGATCCCACCAGGCCGCCTCGAGCAGAACATTGCGGGTACTCTCGGTGACCGACGTCTCGAGCCCCCCCATGACTCCCGCCAGGGAAACGGCGCGCTCGGCGTCCGCGACGACCAGGTCGCTCGCGGTGAGTTGCCGCTCGATGCCATCCAGGGTGACCAGGCGTTCCCCCTTTTCCGCTTTACGGACGATGAGCATGCCGCCCGCGAGCTTGTCGAAGTCGAACGCGTGGAGCGGCTGACCCGTGTCCCACAGACCGTAGTTGGTCGCATCGACGGCGGAAGAGATCGCCTTCATGCCCAGACGCATCAGCCGCGACCGTACGCGCTCGGGCGCGGGCCCATTGCGGACTCCGCGAATCATCCGCACGCCGAAGCGGCGGCAGAGCCGCGGAACCTGGTTGATGACCGAGGCCAGCCGTTCGACGCTCTCGCCGGAGGAAAGAGGCTCGCCCTCGGGGACCGGCCGGCACGCGATTCCCGCCATGGCGGCGACCTCGCGGGCCAGGCCTCGGTGGCCCATGGCGTCGGGCCGATTGGGGGTGATCTCGACCTCGAGGATGGTGTCCGAACCCGACTGGGACGCCGACTCGGCCGGCAGTCCGGCCTGCTCGAGAAGTGCGCGCACCCCGGCCGCTCCGCCGCCCGCCTCGACGTCGACATGGTCGTTCAACCACTCGAGCGAGAACTTCACGGGCCAACGCCCTCGCGCGAAAACTGCGAGAGGAAGCGCTCGTCTCCCTCGAAGAGAAGGCGCAGGTCCGGAAACTCGTAGAGGAGCAGCGCCACGCGGTCGAGCCCGAGGCCGAAGGCAAAACCGGTGTATCGCTCGGAATCGATGCCGACACCTTTCAACACCCGCGGGTGCACCATTCCCGCGCCCATGATCTCGATCCATCCCGATTCCTTGCACTTGCGGCAGCCGGCGCCCTTGCAAAAAATGCAGCTCATCGCCACGTCCACGCCCGGCTCGACGAAGGGGAAGAACGTCGGGATGAACCGCGTGCGCGTTCCGCGCCCGAAGAGCTCCTCGAGAAACCGCTCGACGGTCCCCTTCAGGTCCGCCATGGCAATTCCCCGGTCCACCACCAGCGCTTCGGCCTGGTGGAAGACGGGCGAGTGCGTCGCGTCCACCTCGTCCCGGCGGTAGACGCGCCCCGGCACCAGGATTCGCAGCGGAGCGCCGCGCTTCTCCATCTCGCGCACCTGGACCGGAGAAGTGTGGGTCCGCAGCAAGAGCGGCGAGGGCGCCTTCCGGTCCACGAGGAGCGTGTCCTGGGAATCCCGCGCCGGGTGCTCGGGCGGGAAGTTCAACGCTTCGAAGTTGTGGCGATCGTTCTCGAGCTCCGGGCCGTCGGCAATCGAGTAGCCCATCCTCAGGAAGATCTGCTCGATGCGCCGCCGCACGATCGTGATGGGGTGCAATCCCCCCGCGCGCGGCCGGCGGGCGGGCAGGCTCACGTCCACCGCCTCGGCGGCCTCGCGGACTTCGGCCTCCCGGCGGGAGAGCGTCTCTCCCATCCGTTCGATGGCTTCTTCGATCTCCCGCTTGGCCGCATTGGCCCGTGCGCCGTAGGCGGCCCGCTCCTCCGGGGGCAGCGCCTTGACGCCCGCAAAGAGGGCGGGCACCATTCCCCTCTCACGCCCGAGGTAGCGCCCCTTCAGCCTCTCGAACTCGGCGCGCGAAGAGACCCCACGCCCTTCTTCCTCGCGGAAGGCGGCGAGGACCTGCGCGACGGGATCGCCCGAGCCGCTGGTCGTCAATCTCGGATCGCGAATCGCGGCCGGACCGAGTCGGGGACCGCCCGCGATTCTCGACTACCGATTCGCGATTGCCGAGCCATTACACGGCGCCGAGCGCCTGCTTGGCGATCCCCACCAGCTGCGTGAAGGCTCCCGGATCGGTCATGGCCAGATCGGCGAGCATCTTTCGATTGATGTCGTTGCCCGCCTTCTTCAGGCCGTCCATGAGGCGGCTATAGGAGATTTCGTTCTCCCGGGCCGCGGCGTTGATCCGAACGATCCACAGCCCGCGGAACTCGCGCTTCTTCGCACGGCGGTCACGGTAGGCATACGCAAGCGACTTCTCCACCTGGAGCTTCGCCATGCGATAGGACTTCGACTTCGTCCCGTAGTAGCCCTTGGCCAGGCCGAGCACCTTCGCCCGGCGGTTCTTCCTCTTGGGTCCTCGTTTGACGCGTGGCATCGCAAACTCTCCTCGTCAGGAATGAATGGTCGGGCGCGCGCCGGCGGGCGTTCGAGGCGCGGATCGCCTCGCCCGGCCCTCGCGCCGGCAGCGCCGTCAGGCGTAGGGCAGCATCTCCCGGACGCGCCGAATGTCCGCGGAGGACACGACGGTCGCCTGGGCGAGTCCACGCTTCCGGCCTGGCCCCTTCTTGGTCAGGATGTGGCTCTTGTAGGCCTTGGCCCGCTTGAACTTGCCCGACGCCGTACGCCGGAAGCGTTTGGCGGCGCCTCGATGGGTCTTCAGTTTCGGCATGATCGGTTTCCTTTCGTCAGGGGGAAGGGGGCGTTCACCGGTCGGCGCTCCGCGACGCGGCCACCTTGGCGCCCTTCTCGTGCACGCGCACGGGAGCCAGGATCTGGTAGAGCCGGTTGCCCAACATTTCGGAGCGCGACTCCGCGACGGCCTTGCCGGTCAGGTCCTGGAGCAGCCGGTCGAGGACCTTCTGCCCGTTCTCCCGCCGCGCCATCTCGCGGCCTCGGAACTGAACGGTCGCCTTGACCTTGTCCCCATGGGCCAGGAACTTGACGATGTTCTTCACCTTGAACTCATAGTCGTGATCGTCGATGTTCGGGCGAAACTTCACTTCCTTGACCTGAGTCGTCTTCTGCTTCTTCTTGGAGTCCTGCTGTTTCTTCTTCTGCTGATAAATGAACTTTCCGAAGTTCATGATCCGGCAGACCGGCGGGTTGGCGGTCGGCGCGATCTCGACCAAGTCGAGAGCGACGTCGCGCGCCTTCTGGAGCGCGTCGGCCATCGCGACGATCCCGAGGGGCTCGCCCCCTTCCCCGATCAACCGGACCTCTTTCCAGCGGATCTGCTCGTTGACCCGAATGCTCTTCTTATCGATCTTTCACCTCCGCGACAAACTCCTTCCTCCTCGACGCGACCGCCCCCGCGGCGGCCGCTGCGAAGTCCTCCACCCGCATCGTCCCTGCGTCGCCTCCGTGCCTCAGGCGGACGGCCACGGTCCCCGCCGAGGCTTCCTTCTCGCCGATCACGAGCATCGCGGGAATCTTCTCCAGTTCCGCCTTTCGGATTCGGGCACCGAGCTTCTCGTTGCGCGCGTCGGTCTCGACGCGCAGACCCGCCGCGAACAACCGGCGCGCCGCCGCGTGGGCGGCCTCCGCGAAACGATCGGAGACCGGCAGCACCACGGCCTGCACGGGCGCGATCCAGAACGGGAAGCTCCCCGCCGTGTGCTCGATCAGGATGCCGAGGAACCGCTCCAGGGAGCCCAGGATGGCGCGGTGCAGGACGACGGGCCGGTGCCTCTCGCCATCCTCTCCGACGTAGGTCAGGTCGAAGTTCTCCGGCTGAGAGAAGTCGCACTGAATGGTCCCGAGCTGCCAAGCCCGTCCGATCGCGTCCTTGACCCGAAAGTCGATCTTCGGGCCGTAGAAGGCGCCATCGCCCGGGGTCACCACGTGGGGCCGGCCGGCCCTCTTCAGCGCGGCGTCGAGCGCCGCCTCGCCACGGTCCCACAGCTCGTCTGACCCCATGCGCTTCTCGGGGCGCAGGCCCAGCGAGATCTCGACCTGCTCGAAGCCGAACGCGCCGTACACGAAGTCCAGAAACTCGAGGAAGGCGAGAATCTCGGACTCGACCTTCTCGAGCGGCGTGAAGATGTGCCCGTCGTCCGTCACGAAGGTGCGCACGCGCGTCAAGCCTGCCGTCACCCCCGACAGCTCGTAACGGTGGAGGCGGCCGAAATCGGCGAAGCGCACCGGCAGGTCGCGATAGGACCAAAGGCGAGACTGATACATCAAGAAGTGGCCGGGGCAGTTCATCGGTTTGACACCGAATTCGCGCTCTTCGGCTTCCGTGAAGAACATGTGCTCGCGGTAGTTGGCGAGGTGACCCGAAGTCTTGAAGAGCGCGACATCGAAGATCTGCGGCGTCACGACCTCGTCGTAGCCTCGCTTCCGGTATTCGGAGCGCAGGAGCTCGATCAGGCCGTTGTAGAGCGCCGCCCCCTTCGGCAGGAAGAAGGGAGACGCCGGCGCCCAGGGGTGGAAGACGAAGAGCTCGAGCTCCTTGCCCAACTTTCGGTGGTCGCGGGCCTTCGCCTCCTCGAGGCGCGTCAGATGCTCGTCGAGCTCCTTCTGGGTCAGGAACGAGGCCCCGTAGATGCGCTGCAGCATCGGGTTCTTCTCGTCGCCCTTCCAATAGGCGCCGGCGGTGTGCGTCAGCTTGAAGACGCCGAGCCGCCCGGTCGAGGGCACGTGCGGACCCCGGCAGAGGTCGATGAAGTCCTTCTGCCGGTAGCAGGACACCCGATCGTCCGGAATGCCCCGGATGATTTCGACTTTCAACGCGTCGTTCTGCCCCTCGAAGATCCGGACCGCCTCCTCCTTGGACATCTCGAGGCGCTCGATCGGGTTGTCCTCCGCAACGATTCGGCGCATCTCCGCCTCGATCGCCTCCAGATCCTCGGGCGTGAATGCGCGCTTCGGGTTGAAGTCGTAGTAGTAGCCATTCTCGATGGCGGGCCCGATGCCGATCTGGACATCGGGAAAGAGGCGCTTGACGGCGTTGGCGGTCAAGTGCGCCGTCGAGTGCCGGTAGACATCGAGGGCCTCGGAGCTCTTGGGCGTCAGGATTTCGACGGCGGCGTCCGCCTCGACGGGCCGGGAAAGGTCCACGACCCTGCCATCGAGCTTCGCGGCCAGCGCGTCCTTGGCCAGGCGGGGGCCGATCGAGGCCGCGATCTGGGCCAGAGTCGTTCCCCTCGGCACGACCTTCGTCGAGCCGTCGGGGAGTCGAACCGTCACCACCTGCGCCAGGGCTTCCATTTTCCTCTCTTCAGAAACGAAAAACGCGGGTCACCCCGCGTCCGATTCGTGTTGGTAGGCGCTAACGGGATCGAACCGTTGACCTCTACCGTGTGAAGGTAGCGCTCTTCCAGCTGAGCTAAGCGCCTTCGCCTTTGAAACGAAGTTGGTAGGCTCGAGCGGATTTGAACCGCTGACCCCTACCGTGTCAAGGTAGTGCTCTCCCCCTGAGCTACGAGCCTTCCGAGTGTCCCGAGAAGTTCCTCGGGGGGCTACGGGCCGGGAGCCCGCGGGGCTTTTCGGGAAATCCGGGCCGCCTCGCGACCCGCCTTTCCTCATCCCGACCTTCGTCCCTGATTGAAAAAGAACACGCCGGCCCACGGAGCGCCGGAAAGGCCGGAAATTTAGCACAAAGCCGGGCGGCCGGCGAATCGGTCCCGGGCGGTTCGGTGTTAGGTTTTCTCGATGGCTTCCTTCCCTCGCCCCTCGCCCCTCGCCCCTGCCCATGAAGCTCGTTATTCAGATCCCGGCCTGGAACGAGGAGCAGTCGCTGCCGCAAACGCTGGCCTCCCTGCCGCGGCGTTTGGCGCCTTTTCGCGAGGTGGCGATTCTCGTCGTCGATGACGGCTCGACGGACGGCACCGCCGAGGCGGCCCTGACGGGCGCCGACCGACTGGTGCGGTTGCCCGGCCACGCCGGCCTCGCCGCAGCCTTCCGCGCGGGACTCGACGCCGCGCTCGATCTGGGCGCCGACGTGATCGTCAACCTCGACGCCGACGGGCAATATGACCCGGCCGACATCCCCGCGCTGGTCGCGCCGATTCTTGCCGGCAAGGCCGACCTCGTGATTGGGGATCGCGGGCCGGGCACCCTGGCCCACTTCTCGCCAGCCAAGCGCCTGCTGCAGCGGCTCGGGAGCTGGGTCGTCCAGCAGGCGGCCGGAATCCGAGTCGCCGATGCGGCATCCGGATTCCGGGCCTTTTCGCGCGAGGCCGCGCGTCGGTTGAACGTGTTCTCGCGAATGACCTACACGCTGGAGACGCTCATCCAGGCCGGCTCGAAGGGATTGCGGGTGGCTTCCGTCCCCGTGCGCGCCCACGAGACGCACCGGCGCTCGCGCCTGTTCGCCTCGGTTCCGCGATACGTCCTGGTCCAGGGCGCGAACATCCTTCGCATCACGGCGCTCTACAAGCCGCTCAAGTTCTTCTCGGCGGCGGCCGCGCTGTTTCTTCTCGCGGGCCTCGCGCTCGGCGCCCGCTACCTCTACTACTTCTTCTTCGTCACCGAGCGGGCCGGGGGACACGTCCAGTCGCTGATCCTCGCGGCCGTGCTGATCCTGGTCGGTGTGCTGACATTCCTGATCGCGCTCTTGGCCGACCTGGTTTCGATCAACCGGATGCTTCTCGAGGAGATGAAGCTGCGGGAGACGGAGAAGACGGCCGCGGTCGCCCTGCCTGACGCCGACGCGCGCGGCCAGTCGAAGCCGCTCCCCCGAGATCCTCGCGGCTGACGGTGAGGTGGCGCCGCCGGAACCCTACGCCCAGTCGCCGGGCTTGCGAGAAAGCACGGGCGCGCCCTCGAGCACCGTCAGGATGGCCCGCGTGTTCTCCGCCACGGCGTAGAGAATGCGGTCCTCGGGTCTCGCGTATTGGCTGCGGATCGCGGACTCGAACTGCGCCAGCAGGGGATCGAAATACCCGCCGATGTTGGCGATCACGATCGGTTTGCCGTGGATGCCGAGCTGCTTCCAGGTCAGCATCTCGATGATCTCCTCCATCGTTCCGAAGCCGCCCGGGAAGGCGACGAAGGCGTCGGCCAAGTCGAACAACCGTTGCTCGCGCTCGTGCATGGTCGAGACCCGCTCGAGCTCCGTCAGTCCCTGATGCGCCGACTCCCGGCCCTCGAGGGCCTTCGGGATCACACCGATCACCTTCCCGCCCGCCCCGAGAACCTCGTCGGCGAGCGCGCCCATCAGACCGCGCGAGGAGCCGCCGTAGACGAGCGTGACGCCGCGAGACGCGAGCTCCCGCCCGAAGGACCGTACTTCCCTCTCCACCGGCTCGTTGCGGACGGCGGCGCTGCTGCTGCAGTAGACACAGACACGTTTCAGGTCCATTGCGGAGATCTTACAGGGGCTTCACGGCCGGCCCGATTGTTTTCGAGGGCCGCCCTCGGCGGAGTGCCGGCTCCCCGGTGTGTCGAGCGGCACACCCTGCCGGCAGAGAGGGCAGCCCTCCGCTGGCCAGGCCGGAACCGAGAGCGTGAGCAACGACCGCGAGGGCACCGAGAGAGCGCCAGCCGGAATTCCTCGATCCACGATCGACCCGGCAGCCACCACGGACCCGCCGGCCGACTCGACGGCTTCGATCGCTTCCCGGGTTGACTTGCCCGTCGTGAAGACGTCCTCGACGATCACCGCGGGCTCGCCCGACTCGAGACGAAATCCGCGGCGCAGCCCGAACCGGCCCTCCTGCCGCTCCACGAAGAGAAACCGCGTCGAAAGCGCGCGAGCAGTTTCGTGCCCGATGATCAGGCCGCCGAGGGCGGGGGAAACGACGACGCTCGGGCGGAACTCGCCCAGTTGCTCCGCCAGCGCTCGGCCCGCCGCCTCGGCCCGCTCGGGCCACATCAGGAGTCGCGCGCACTGGAGGTAGGTGTCGGAGTGCAGCCCGCTCGAAAGACGAAAGTGTCCCTTCAGCAAGGCTCCGGTGTCGATGAAATCCTGCAGGCTGATCACGGCGGAAAGATACAAGGGGTTAGGGGTTAGGGGTTAGGAAAGAGATACAAAGGCCAGAACTGTGGTATTAGCCTCGCCCCTCGCCCCTCGCCCCTCAACCCTAACCCCTGCTAGCCGTCCGCCTCCTTCGAGATCCGGTGGTGCTCGATCTTCTTGTAGAGGTTCGAGCGGGGCGTCTGGATCACTTCGGCGGTGCGGCTGATGTTCCATGCGTTCTCGCGCAGCTTGGCGACCAGGAATTGCCGCTCCGCGAACTCCTTGAACTCCGAGAGGGTCTCGAGCGTCGCGCTCTTCTCCGAGATCTCCGCCGGCGACACCCGGGCCTCCGGCGGAAGGTCGGCGGCCTCGATCGGATCGGCGTCGGTCATGATCAGGACCCGCTCGAGCAGATTGCGCAGCTCCCGCACGTTTCCGGGCCAGGAGCGCGCCTGCAGGACGCCGAGCGCGCTCGAGCCGAAACGGCGCGGCCGACGGTGGTCCCGTTCCGAGAAGAGACGAGTGAAGTGCTCGACCAGCTCGGGAATGTCTTCGGTCCGCTCACGCAGCGGCGGGGTCCGTACGGGCACGACGTTCAACCGAAAGTAGAGGTCCTCGCGGAAACGCCCGTCCCGGATCCAGGCGGTCAAGTCACGGTTGGTCGCCGCCAGCACCCGCACGTTGACCTGCCGCACCCGCGCGGCGCCCACCGGCTCGACCTCTCCGGCCTCGAGCACGCGCAGCACCTTGGCCTGCGCCCGCGCCGACATGTCGCCGATCTCGTCCAAGAAGATCGTGCCGCCGTCGGCCTCGACGAACTTGCCCACCTGCCGCCGGACGGCCCCGGTGAAGGAGCCCTTCTCGTGCCCGAAGAGCTCCGACTCGATCAGCTCCTCGGGAATCGCCGCACAGTTGACCTGGATGAAGGGACCGGCGGAAACGCGGGAGCTGCGATGAATCTCGCGGGCCACGAGCTCCTTGCCCGTGCCGCTCTCCCCCTGAATGAGGACCGTTGCGCCGGTCGGTGCGGCTCGCGCGATTTGCTCGCGCAGCCCCCGCATGGGGGCGCTCGTGCCCACCAGCACGGAGTCGTCGGCGAGCCGCCGGCGGAGCCGCTCGTTCTCGGCCGCGAGCGATTCCCGGGAAAGAGCATTGGCGAGCGAAACGAGGATGCGCTCGCGCCGCGGCGGCTTCTCGAGGAAGTCGACCGCGCCGCGCCGGGTGCACTCGACCGCCGTGGCGATGTCACCGTGTCCGGAGATCATCAGGACCGGGGGCGCGCCCTGCCGGGCCATGATGCGATCGAGAACCTCGAGACCGTCCATGCCCGGCATCTTGATGTCCAGCAGGACTGCGCCGGGTGGATTCACTTCGAGCTCCGCCAAGGCCTGCTCCCCGTCGGCCGCGGCCGACACCGCGTAGCCCTCGTACTCGAGGATCATCCGAAGGGCGTCGCGGATGCCCGGATCGTCGTCGACCACCAGAATGCGTTGGGCCATATCTGCGCCGCACTCCCCCGTTTGACGTTCAGAATTCCGCATCGGAGAGGTCAATTCCAATTTTGACTCCCGAGATGCCATTTCGCGCCCCGAAAACGAACGCGCCCGCCGCGAGGCGGGCGCAGGAAAGCCGCTCCCGGCCGACCGGCTATTCGATCTTGACCAGCGCGAAGAAGGAGATCTTGGCCTGCGGACGGAAGACGTACAGCCGCAGGTAATCCCCCTTCTTGGCGATCTTGACCAGGCGGCCGAACTCCTCGGTCGAGGTCACGGCCTGGCCGTTGACCTGGGTGATGATGTCCCCGTCGGCCAGACCCGCGTCGGCCGCGGGCGAAACTTCCTTGACGTGCACCACGAACAGCCCCTGGGTCGAGGCGTCGAGCCCGGCCATCTGGCGGACCTGGGGCGTCACCTCCTGGACCGACACGCCAATCTTGCCCCGCGAGTCTTCGGAGCTCGCGCGACCCTTCTCGTCATCGCTCGATCCTTCGGCGCCGCGCTCGGCTAACGTCGCGGTGACATTCATTTCCTTGCCGTCGCGGATCAGCTCGAGCTTCACCTTGCTGCCCGGCGGACGCGCGGAGACGTAGCCGATCAGGTCGCGGATGTCCTTGACCTGCGTGTTGTCGACTTTCACGATCGTGTCGCCCGGCTTGATCCCCGACTTGTCCGCCGGCTCTCCGGGTAGCACGGACTGAACGAAGGCTCCATCCTGCGACTTCAAATTGAAGGCCGCGGCCTTGTCGCCGTCCACGTTCCCGATGTTGATGCCGAGGTACCCCCGAACGACCTTCCCGCGCTCCCGCAGCTGCGGCAGGATGCTCTTCAGGGTGTTGACCGGCACCGCGAAGCCGATGTTCTGCGCGGGCCGGTACATGGCCGTGTTGATGCCGATGACCTCGCCCCGGACGTTGATCAGCGGCCCTCCGGAGTTCCCGAAGTTGATCGCGGCGTCGGTCTGGATGAAGTTCTCGAAGGAGCGGGAGGCCGAGTCCGCGGTCAGGCCGGAGCGGTCCTTGGCCGAAACCACACCGACGGTGACCGTCTTGTCGAAGTTCAGGGGATCGCCGATCGCCATCACCCACTCGCCCACCTTCAGACGGTCGGAGTCGCCGAGCGGCAGTGGCGTCAGCTTCTTCTTGCTGTCGATCTTGATTAGGGCCAGATCCGTGGCCGCATCCCGTCCCATGACCTTGGCGGTGTAGCGGTCCTTGCCGATCCGGACCTCGATCTTGTCGGCGCCGTCGATCACGTGATTGTTCGTGACGAGCTCGCCGTCGTCGGAGATCACGAAGCCGGTGCCGCCCTGCATCTCCTTGTGCTCTTCCTCATCCCGCGGCTGGCCGCGCCGCGGAGCGCCCGGCTGCCCGAAGAAAAACTCGAAGGGATCGCCGCCGCCCTCGCCGCCGAAGGGGTTCATTCGGTAGCGGCCCGACGAGCCCTTGACGATGTCGGTGGAGGTGATGGAAACGACGGAAGGCATCGCCTCTTCGGCGATGTCGGCGAAGGACGGAGCGGACAGGCCGCTCGACCGGGCCGGCGCCGACGACTCGCGCTGCGCCTCCGACTTGGGCGTCAGATCGACTGAACCCGCCACCACCATCCCGAAGGCAACCGCCGCCGCGATCAAGACCGAGAAGGAAAGCGCGCGCTTGGTGGACTTCTGCATGGATCTTCTTGCTCCTCTATGGCCGGGCATGCCCGGACAGGACTAGGGAACGCCGGGCGCGCCCGGCGAATTCCTCCGGGGCGGCAGATTGAGGCGGCGGTGCTCCACCAGGATGCAGCGATCCATGGCGACCGAGATGCCGGCCTCCTCCAGGCGCCGCGCCGACTCGGGATCCACGACCCCCTGCTGCATGAAGAAAAACGAGACACCCCTGGCGATGGCCTGCGTCGCCACCGGCGAGACCTCCTCGGAACGGCGGAAGACGTTGACGATGTCGATCGAGACTTCGGGCGGCACCTCCGCCAGGCTCGGATGGCACCTCGCCCCCAGGATCTCGCGATGCCCGGGGTTGACGGGCACGACCCGGTACCCCGCTTCCTGCAGGTACTGGGCAATCGCATGGGACGGACGGTCGGGATTCGGGGAGCAGCCGACGACCGCGATCGTCTGCGCCTGCTCGAGGGCTCGACGGATCTGCCCCGGGTCGTTCAATTCTCGCTCCCGCCACCCGCATCTCCAGGACGAATGTTGTAGAAGAAGGTTACGGTGATGCCTTCCCGGTCCTTGCCCGGAACCTGGGCCAGGAGGTCCTTGGGGAGCGGCCGGAAGGGATCCGAGGTCAGGATCGCTTGCATCGCCGCGTTGTCGAAGGGGGGCACCCCCGAGTGCGAAAGGAACGTCGCTCCTTCGACACTTCCGTTGGCCAGGATGTAGAAGCGGACCGTGAGCTTTCCCTTCCATCCCAGCCGTGCCAGGGACGGAACCTCCCAGTGCAGCTTGATGCGGCGGATCATCTCGGCCGCGTAGGGACCCCAGTCGTACCAGCTCGTATCGAAGGACAGCGGGCCCTCGTCGACGAAGCCGCCATCCAGATTCGGAGTGCCTGCCCCGTTCTCCCCGCGAGCACCCACGCCCTCGGCCGCTGCCTTGATGGCGTCCTGGAGGCCCGCGAGGCGCTCGGTAGGTTTCGCCCCGGCCGCTTGCCCCGTTGCAGAAGGCTCGCCCTTGGGGACCACGAACGACCCGTCCTCCGGCTTCATCACCGCCTCGCCGGCTTTGGGACCCGGCTTCTCCGGTCCCTTCTCCGCCTGTGCCTTGACCGCCGGCCTCGGTGGAACGCGCGGCGCCCCGCCACGGGGGGTCCCGGGAGCCAGCCCTTCCTTTCCGGGGCGCTCCGGAACGAACGGCGACTCGGCACGCGGTCTGTTGCGATCGCCGCCTCCGGCGCGTCGATCCGCGTCGGAGGGGGCGGACTTCTTCGGATTCTCGCGCGCGGGGCCGGGTGCCTCCTTGAAGATGATCGGGACCTTCTCCTCCTCGGTCTTTTCCGGGGGAACGAAAGCCGCCAGCAATCCCTTGCGCGGGTCGTGAACGATGGAAGGGGCAGAGAGGAGCAGCAGCAGAAGGAGGGCGTGAGCGAGGAGCGAGGCGAGCACGGCCCGCTCGACCGGGAATGCCGGCTCGGAGCGGTGCTCGACGTCTCGCTCGAATTCCGGAACCTCGATCTCAGGAGACTCGACGATCTCCAGTTGCCTGGCCGTGGCGGTCGAGGCGTAGGGCATGGCCTCCAGGCCGAAGAAGGACCGGCTGCTAACCTCGCCCGGTGAAGTGCCTGGCGACCCGGTGGGCGGCAGCCCGCCGAGCCCGAAGAAGGAGGGGCTCGTCGGCTCGGCCGGGATACCCGGACGGGCCGGTCGGGCCGGTCGGGCCGGTCGCCGGATCGGGGGCAGCGAGGAAGGCTCTATTCCCCCAAGGCCGAGAATCGAAGCGTTCGGAGGCTCGCCTTCCGTCCCCGGCGCTATCGCCTTCCAGGCAAATGGTGCCGCTCGAGTTGCCTGCAAGCCGAGCAACGATGCCGAGGGGGGAGCCGCGTCCGTGCCCGGAACAGGTTCCCCGCGCCGCAGGGGAGAAACGGCGATACCCTCGAGGCCCAGCAGCGAGCGGCTTGGGCGCTCGCCATTGGTGCCTGATGCGGGGGCCGCGATTCGAAAGGGAGTGGGCTCGATCCGTCCGAGCCCCAGAATCGATCGGGTCGGCGGCTCGCCCTCGTCCTCTTGGTCTCGCCCGCGATCAAACAAGTAGTTCTCCGCCTTGGGGACCCCGTCCCTCACTCCGTAACGCTCGCCTGCACCGTCCGATTTCGACTCGGGCCTCTTTTTTCGCCGCCCGAAACGCAGAAGCTCCATGGAGCGAGCGCTTTGCGCCTGTCGGCGCCAGGACTTCGTTGCCTAAACCTCGCGGATTCTGATAGAAGAGCCTTGCTTTCGGCTTCTGGAGGAAAAGGAAGCGGGCCCTGGCCCGCTTTTTTGTTCGATGCTCCGATTGAGCGAGGAAACGCTGAACGAGATCCGGGCGATCGCCGCGGAAAGAGGGTGCCGGCTGTTGGCCGTCGAGTCGGCCGGGGCAGGGAAGTTCTCCGTGCTCCGGCTCGTGCTGGAGCGTCAAGACGGGTCCCCGGTCTCCATCGAAGAATGCGAGGCGGTCTCCCGAGAAGTCTCTCCCCTGCTCGACGTTTCCAACGAAATCGCCCACCGTTATACCCTCGAAGTCTCCTCGCCGGGACTCGACCGCAAGCTCTACTCCCTCGAGGACGCCACCCGCTTCCTCGGGCGGCGGGTTCGCGTTCAAACCGAGGCACCCGTCGTGCCCGAAGCCGCCGGGCCTTCGAAGGCGCCGCCGTCGCCGGCCCGAAACTTCCGGGGAGTCCTCCGTTCGGTCGACGGAGACGTCCTCACCGTCGTTGATGAGGAGAATCGCAAAATCTATAATGTCCGTTTTGGCGAAATTCGGCTCGCCCGTCTCGACTTTGAATGGCCGAACGGGGGTAGGAGAGCTTTTCCAAGATGATCATCGATCCGTCGGTCATTCGACAGGTTTCGCGCGAAAAGGACATCGATCCGGAGAAGATGTTCGGCGCGCTCGAGGAAGCCATGTCCTCTGCCGCGCGGAAATACTACCGGGACAAGGCCGTCGTGACCTCCATCGACCGCAAGACGGGGGAGATGACCGTCACCTCCCGCCGCACGGTCGTCGCCGAGCTCGACACGGAATCGGAAGAACCGCCGCCGCAGATCCTGCTCGAGGAGGCCCGGGAGCTCGTGGAGAAGCACGGAACGCGCGGCGAGGTTCGCGTCCTGCGGCCGGGTCCCGAGGGAGAGCCGCCCGTCGAGGTCTCCGACGTGGCTCTGGGAGACGAGATCCGGCAGCACCGCGAGCCCGTCGGGCTCGGCCGGATTGCGGCCCAGACCGCCAAGCAAGTGCTCTACCAGAAGGTCCGGGAGGCGGAGCGGGACAACATCTACAACGAGTTCTTCCCGAAGGTGGGAGAACTGATGAGCGGCACGGTCAAGCGCTTCGAGCGGGGCGACATGGTCGTCGATCTCGGACGCACCGAGGCGGTGATCCCGCGCGATCAGCAGTCGCGCATGGAGCGCTATGGCCAGGGAGAGCGGATTCGCGCGGTTCTCCACGACGTGCACCGCAATCCGAAGGGACCCCAGCTCATCCTGTCGCGGACGGATCCCCGCCTGCTGATCCGGCTGTTCGAGATGGAGGTCCCGGAAATCTACGACGGCACCGTCGTCATCAAGGGAGCGGTCCGGCAGCCGGGCGAGCGCGCCAAGATCGCCGTCCGCTCGCGGGAGCGAGACGTGGACCCGGTGGGCGCCTGTGTCGGCATGCGCGGCAGCCGCGTGCAGTCGATCATGCGGGAGCTCCATGGCGAGAAGATCGACGTCATCCTCTACTCGGACGACCTGATCACGTTCGCGCAGAACGCGCTCGCCCCCGCCAAGATCACGCGCGTCTCGCCGATCCATCACGAGGACGGGACGATGAGCCTCGATTGCGTCGTCGAAGACGACCAGCTCTCGCTCGCGATCGGGAAGAAGGGCCAAAACGTGCGGCTCGCCTCCGCGCTGATCGGCATGAAGATCGAGATCAAGGGCGAATCGGAGGTCAAGGGCGAAGTCGCCGAGGCTCTCTCTCGCATGCTTCAGGCCTCGCGCCGGCGCCAGACTCCGGTCGCTGAAATCCCCGGCGTGGGCGAAAAGACGGCCGAGAAGCTCGCCGAAGCAGGCATCGCGACCCTCGGGGCGCTGCTCGAAAAGACCGCCGAGGAGCTGGCCGAGATCCCCGGTATCGGCGACAAATCGGCCGAAAAGATCCTGGAAGCGGCGCGCGCTGCCGATCAGGCAGCGGCCGAAGAGCCCGGCGACACGGAAGCCGCCGAAGACGAACAGAAGTCGGAAACGCCCGAAGAGACGACGGTCACGGAGTAGCCCAACGGTATGGGAAAGATTCGCGTCGAAGAGCTCGCAGCCCAAATGGGAATCGGCAGCAAAGAGGTCCTCTTTCTGCTCCAGTCGATCGGCGTCGATGTTCAGTCGCCCCAGGCCGCCCTGGACGAGTCGACGGTCCTGGCGATCCTGCAGGGAAAGACGCACGCACCCAAGCAGCTGATCGTGCGCGATCCGGAGGCCAAGACCTTCCGGCCGCAGAAGAGCGCGCTCTCGCGAATCAAGATCGTGGAAAAGACCGCGGCGGCGCCCGGCGCAAAGCCCGGCGCTGGAGAGACGGAGGAGGTTCCCCACGCTGCCGAGGCCCGGCCGAAAACGGCGGCCGCCGCCGAACCGGCGCGGACGGCGGTCCTTCCGCCCGAGCCGGAGCCGGAGGCCGTCAAGCCGCCACCGCCGCCGCCCCGGAAGATCGTTCTTCCGCCGCGGCCCACACCGATTCCCTCGGGGCCGCGCGCGACCGCCGGCCCCGCCGCCGGGGCTCCTCGTCGCGAGACGGCGCGTCCCGCCGGACCCGCCCGGCCGATGGGACCGAGCGGCCCCGCCCTCCGGCAAACCGGACCTTCCGTCTATCGTCCCGCGCCGGGAGCGCCCTCCCGGCCCACGGGTCCGCGTCCCGGCGGCCCGTTGCGGCCGGGTGCCCCGATGGGACGCCCGGGAGGCCCTCCCGTTGGGCGCGCGGCCCCGCCGGCGGTATCCGACCGCCCCTCCACCAAGCGCAAGAAAGAAGAGAAGGAGGAGGCGAAGAAACCCGCCAAGAAGGGCGGCGCCAAGCCCAAGATCACCGTCGCCGACGAAGTCGATCTGCGGGAGTTCGTGGGCGCGTTCGAAGAGGACACGTACTCCGACATTACGCTGCCTCTGATCGAAAAGACCGCGGAGACCGAGGAGGCCCCCGCCGAGCCTCGGCCCCTCTCCAAGTCGGCCATGCGCCGCGCCTCCAAGGAGACCCGCACTCACGACTCGGGCAAGTTGCTCGAGTTCAAGAAGCCGCTGCCCACCGGGCCTGTCTTCCTTTCCGAGGGTGTCACCGTCAAGGAGCTCTCCGAAAAGCTGGGTGTGCTGGCCAAGGACATCGTCCGGCTGCTGCTGCAGCGCGGGATCATGGCGACCATCAACCAGCCGCTCGACGCGGCGACCGCGATCCAGATCGCCAAGGAGGTCGGTGTCGAGGCCGCCGTCGTCTCCTTCGAAGAGGAGATGGAGCTCTCCCGTCTGCCGGCCGGCGAGGAGACTCCGGAAGCGGCGGACCGAAAGGCGCGAGCGCCGGTCGTCACGGTCATGGGCCATGTCGACCACGGCAAGACATCGCTTCTGGACGCCATCCGCCAGACCAAGGTCGCGCAAGGCGAGGCCGGCGGCATCACGCAGCACATCGGCGCTTACCGCGTCGACGTCCAGGGCCGGCCGATCGTCTTCCTCGACACGCCGGGTCACGAGGCGTTCACGTCCATGCGCGCCCGCGGGGCCAAGGCCACCGACGTCGTCGTCCTCGTCGTCGCGGCCGATGACGGCGTCATGCCGCAGACCATCGAGGCCATCGACCACGCCCGCGCCGCCAAGGTGCCGATCGTCGTCGCGATCAACAAGATCGACAAGGGGAACGCCAATCCCGACCGCGTCAAGAAGGAGCTGGCGGACCGGGGCGTGCTGCTCGAGTCCTGGGGAGGCGACGTGCCCTCCGCGGAGATCTCGGCGCTCAAGAAACAGGGGATCGAGCACCTGCTCGAGTTGATCCTGCTCTCCGCCGACCTGCTGGAGCTTTCCGCCCCCGTCGGGGGCGAAGCCAGGGGTGTCGTTCTCGAGGCCCGCCGCGAGGCGGGGCGCGGCAACGTCGCGACGGTGCTCGTTCAGTCCGGCACGCTGCGCGTCGGGGACGTGTTCTTCGCCGGTTCCGCCTTCGGGCGAGTCCGCTCGATGCACGACGACCGGGGTACCAAGCTCGCGGAGGCCGGGCCCGCCACTCCCGTCGAGGTCACGGGCTTCGAGGACCTGCCCCAGGCGGGCGACCCGTTCCAGGTGTCGAGCGACGAGGCGAAGGCCCGATCGGTCGTCTCCTTCCGGCAGCAACGGGACCGCGACAAGGTCGCGGCCGCCTCGACCAAGCTCTCTCTCGATCAGCTCTTCAGCAAGATCCAGGAAGGGCGGATCAAGGAGCTTCCGATCATCCTGAAGGCCGACGTGACGGGATCGGTCGAGGTGCTCTCGCAGTCCTTGGAGAACCTGTCCAACGAGAAGGTCAAGGTGTCGCTCTTGCACGCCGGTGTCGGCGCCATCAACATCAACGACGTTCTGCTGGCCTCCGCCTCCGGTGCAATCATCGTCGGCTTCAACGTGAGGCCGGAAAAGAAGGCCGAGGCGGAGGCGGAAAAGCACGGCGTCGAGATCCGCCTGCACACCGTCATCTACAACGTCACCGACGAGATCAAGGCCGCGATGGAAGGCCTCCTCGAGCCGACGCTGAAGGAAGTCGCCAAGGGTCGGGCCGAAGTGCGCAACACCTTCAAGGTGCCGAAAGTCGGAGTGGTCGCCGGCTGCTACGTCACCGAGGGCTCGATCGCACGGGGCTCGAACCTGCGCCTGCTGCGGGACAACCGCGTCATCTACGAAGGCAAGATCGGATCGCTGCGCCGGTTCAAGGACGACGTCTCCGAGGTTCGGCAGGGCTTCGAGTGCGGCATCGGCCTGGACAAATATCAGGACATCAAGGTGGGAGACGTCATCGAGGCCTATCAGGTGGAGAGGGTCGCCGGGGTGATGAACGCCTGATTGCAGCAGGGCCCAGGGGTTGGGGGCCAGGGGTTAGGTCAGACGAAGCAAACGATCCTCGCCCCGGCCTCGAACCGACAACATGGTCATCGCCTACGCCGTCTTCGACTTGCACCTGCCCGGCTCGCGAGGCCTGAAGGAGAAACGCATGGTCCTGCGGAGCCTGAAGAGCCGAATCCGCAACGAGTTCGAGGTTTCGGTGGCCGAGGTGGACCAACAGGACATGCTTCAGCGCGCGTCGCTCGCCGTCGCTGCGGTCGGACCCGACCAGCCGCCGCTCGACGCGCTGCTCCAGAAGATCCTGAGCTTCGTGGAATCGAATCTGGACGGAGAGATTCTCGGGTACGAGAATGAGTTCATCCATGTCTGAGATCGAAGGGCGAGGATGAAGGACTCCCGCCGAAGCCAGCGGGTGGCTCTCCTGGTCCGCGAGGAGCTCTCGCGCCTCGTGCTGACGGAAGCCCACGATCCGGAGCTGCGCCGCGTGACGATCACCGACGTCGAGATGCCGCCGGATCTCCGGTCCGCCCGCGTCTACTACTCCTGTCTCGGGCAAGAAGCCGAACGTCAGCGCGCCGGGGCCGCCCTCGACCGGGCGGCCGGGTACCTGCGCCGCGAGGTCACGCAGCGCTGCGGTCTTCGCTATGCGCCGGAGCTGCACTTCCTCTTCGATGCGACCCTCGAGCGCGGCGCGCGGATCGAAGAGCTGCTCGCGCAGGTCCGCGCCACGCCGCCCCCTCCGGGGGAAGACGAATCGTGACGACGGCAGCCCCGGCGCGCCTTCCCGACGCGCTGCGCAAGGGGTTTCTGCTCTTGATCGACAAGCCGGCGGGGTTGACGTCCCACGACGTCGTCGAGAGGGTCCGCCGCGTTCTCAACCTGCCGCGCATCGGCCACAGCGGCACCCTCGACCCGATGGCGACGGGGTTGCTGCTGCTCTGCGCGGGCGGTGCGGCGCGGCTGCAAGGGTTCTTCACGCGCATGGACAAGTCCTACGAAGGGATCATCCGGCTCGGACGAGCGACGACGACCTACGATCGCGAGGGCAGCGCCACCGGCCCGGAAAAGGACGCAACCGGCGTACGAAGCGAGGACGTCGAAGCGGCCGCCGCCGCCTTCCGGGGCGAGTTTCTGCAGGCGCCGCCGCCCTACTCGGCCAAGAAGGTCGGGGGCCGCAAGCTCTACGAGCTCGCGCGAAAAGGGGAAACCGTCGCCGTCGCTCCCAAGAAGGTGCGGGTCTCCGAGCTCTCTTTCGCGCCGCCGAGCGACGGACGGCTCCCCTTCTCGATCTCCTGTACCTCCGGCACCTACATTCGCTCGATCGCGAGCGAGCTCGGAGAGAGACTCGGCTGCGGGGCGCACCTCGAAGTTCTGCGGCGGACCCGGGTCGGAGATTTTTCCGTCGCCGACGCGGTGCCGCTCGAAGCCTTCGAACAGATGGCCGCCGAGCGGCGCCTGCAGGCGCCTCAGGCGGTCCCGCTCTCGCGGGTGCCCTTCCCGTTCGAGCGCGTTCGCGTGGCGTCGCTCGAGGCCTGGAAGCTGCGCAAGGGACAGTCGATCCCCCTGCGGAGCGTCTCGGCACGCGAGGGCGAATGGATCACGCTCGTCGGACCGGGGGATGAGATGGTGGCCCTCGGCCAAGTGACGCCGATCGGTCACGGGGGTGTCAGCCTCGTGCGGCCCAAGATCGTGCTGGAGGGATAGACGGATAGGCCGTCTGCGCGGGATCGACTCCCGGCGCCAAGTTGTGCTAGGCTGGCGGTTTATAGAAAAAGTGTGAGAGAAGCGAAAGTAGTGGAGGTTTCTTGAACGTCACGGAATTTGGAACGGAAAAGCCGAACATCGTCCGGCAGTTCCGCACCCACGACAAGGACACCGGCTCCCCCGAGGTCCAAGTCGCCCTGTTGACCAATCGAATCGGCTACCTGACGGAGCACTTCAAGTCCAACGCGAAGGACCACCACTCGCGCCGCGGCTTGCTCAAGCTCGTCAGCCGGCGACGGCGGCTGCTCGATTACCTGAAGAACGAGAGCCCCGAGCGGTACCAGAAGCTGATCGATCGCCTCGGTCTCCGCAAGTAGATCCGTCGGCCCTTCGGCGGGTCTCGGGCGAGGATTCCCGGGGAGCAACGGCCTCCCGCCGTCCCCACTTTCCGCCCGCCGCGGCGCCACTGGAAAAGGAATTAACCATGATCCACAAGACCACAATCCCCCTGGGCGAGCGTTCCCTCGAAATCGAGATCGGCAAACTCGCCAAGCAGGCCGACGGCGCGGCCGTCGTCCGGTACGGCGACACCGTCGTGCTCGCGACGGCCGTCTTCGCCAAGGAACCCAAGGAGGCGGCCGACTTCTTTCCCTTGACCGTCGACTATCGGGAGAACACGTACGCCGCCGGCCGCATCCCCGGCGGCTGGTTCAAGCGGGAGGGACGCCCCACCGAGAAAGAGATCCTGACCTCACGGCTCATCGACCGGCCGATGCGTCCCCTCTTCCCCAAGGGCTTCTTCCACGAGACGCAGCTGATCGCCTTCGTCCTGTCGGCCGACGGCCAGAATGACCCCGACGTCCTGGCCTTGAACGCCGCCTCGACGGCCCTGACCTGCTCGCTGATTCCCTTCTACTCTCCCGTCGGCGCCGTGCGCGTCGGGCGCATCAACGGCCAGTTCGTCCTGAATCCGGCCAACGCCGACCGTGACCGCTCCGACATCGACCTGATCGTCGCGGGCACCGCCGACGCCGTGGTGATGGTCGAGGGGGGCGCGCGGGAAGTTCCCGAGCGGGAGCTGATCGACGCGATCTTCTTCGGGCACGAAGCGGTCCGGCGCATCGTCGAGAAGCAGAAGGAGCTCGCCTCGACGGGCGGCTATCAGAAGCCTCACTGGCAAGCCCCGGAGACGTACCCGCCCTCCGTCGGCGCTGCCGTGCGCAACGAGTGGGAGGCTGCGATGATGGCGGCGCTCACGATGAAGGGCAAGATCTCCTCCTACGCCGAGATCAAGGCCGTCAAGAAGGCCGCCGTGTCGCTCATCCCCGAGACCGAGGCGGAGCGGCGGGAGCAGACGGCTCGGGCCGCCGACGATCTGGTCAAGATCCTGACGCGCGAAACGATACTGGATCGCGGGCAGCGCCTCGACGGGCGCCGCTTCGACGAGATCCGCCCCATTACCTCCGAGGTGGGCTTGCTGCCGCGCACGCACGGCTCGGCGCTGTTCACCCGCGGCGAGACGCAGGCCCTGGTGACCGCAACCCTCGGCACGTCCGACGACGCACAGATCATCGAGGAATACGAGGGCGAATCGGAGCACACGTTCCTGCTCCACTACAACTTCCCGCCCTTCTCGGTCGGCGAGACGAAGTTCCTCCGCGGCCCCTCTCGCCGCGACATCGGCCATGGCAACCTGGCTCGCCGGGCGCTCTCCCCGGTCCTGCCGACCGAGGAGACCTTTCCGTACACCGTTCGCGTCGTCTCCGACATTCTGGAGTCCAACGGGTCCTCCTCGATGGCGACCGTCTGCGGCGGAACGCTCGCCCTGATGGACGCGGGCGTCCCGATCAAGGCGCCGATCGCCGGGGTCGCGATGGGCCTGGTTTCCGACGGGGATCGCTTCGCCATCCTGTCCGACATCGCCGGGCAGGAAGACCACTACGGCGACATGGACTTCAAGGTGGCCGGCTCGACCGAGGGGATCACGGCGCTGCAGATGGACATCAAGATCAAGGGCCTGCGCCGCGAGATCCTCGAGCGCGCGCTCGAGCAGGCCCGGCACGGCCGGCTCGAGATCCTCGGGAAGATGGCCGCCGCGATCGACAGGCCCCGTCCGAACATCTCGCCCTACGCGCCGCGGATCTTCACGATGCAGATCCCGCGCGACCGCATTCGCGACGTCATCGGCACGGGAGGCAAGACGATTCGCTCGATCATCGAGTCGACGGGTTGCAAGATCGACGTCGAGGATTCGGGCCGGGTTTCGATCGCTTCCTCCGACGAGGCGGCGGCCCTGCGCGCGATCGAGATCATCGAGAGCCTCACGCAGGAGCCGGAGATCGGCAAGGTCTACAAGGGCAAGGTCCGGCGCGTCGAGGCCTACGGAGCCTTCGTCGAGATCCTGCCCGGCCAGGACGGGCTGGTGCACATCTCGGAGCTCGCCCCCTACCGGGTTCGCGAGACGACCGACGTGGTCAAGGAGGGAGACGAGGTCACCGTCAAGATCATCGCCGTCGATCCGACCGGCAAGATCAAGCTCTCCCGCAAGCAGGCGCTCTCCAAGGAGGAGCTCGAGGCCGAGCTGGCGATGGCGCCGGTGGGCGCGCCCGGCGAGGACGAGGGGCGCGGAGAGTTCCCGCGGGGAGGCCGCGGCCCGGCCGAACACCGGGCGCATCCCAACCGCGACCACCGGGGGCCCCGAGGGCCCAAGCGGTAGCGCCGGACTCGAATCCATCGGCCCGAGGCCGAGCAGCGCGGCGGAGACGCCGCGCTTTTTTGTTGCTCGGAGCGGGGCCCGGTCACCGCATCCGAATCGCGATGCGCACCCACCAGGGGGCCTGCGGGGGCTGCGGGTACTTCGCCTCCTGGAAATCGGGCTCCACGCACCGCGAGACGTCGGTCTCGGGCACGAAGATCAATTCCTCCGATTCTCCCGCGGCGCTCACGCGGACGAATGCCTCGAAGGAGACGAGCTGGTCCTTCGGGACGCCCTTCGCACAGCGCTCGAGGGCTTTCTTGAGCCACCGGTCGAGGTGCGCCTCGAGCGCCGTCTGGTAGCGACGCCCGGCCGGCGTGCGGGCGTTCTCGTCGGCCGCCTCGCGCGCGATCGTCGGGCTCGTGCGCTTGGCCTCCTCGGCCGCCGCGGAGGCGCCGAGGCTGCAGGCAAGCGCGAGGGTCCACACCATCCCCCTTCTCACATCCGCGATCATGGCACGCCCCGCCTCAGTAGGGCATCTCCTCGTCATTCAAGCCCAGCATGTGCCCGACTTCGTGAACGACGGTGTCGCGGATCTCGCGCACGGCCTCGCCGCGGGTCTGGCAGCAGCGCAGGATCGGACCCCGGAAGATCGCGATCTGCGCCGGCAGCGGCGACAGCGCCGCCTCCCTCTCGAAGAAGGGGACGCCGCGGAAGATCCCGAAGAGTTCTTCCTCCTCGGGCGTGTCCGTCTCGTCGTAGTCCTCCGGAGAGGCCTCTTCCTCTACCACGACGACGACGTTCTGGAGGTACCGGCGAAACTTCTCGGGCACGGAGGCCAGGGCTTCCTCGACGTAAGAGTCAAACTCCCCCTGGGTGACGCGGGAAGAGCTCACGGCCGGCCCGCGAAAAGACGGTCGAAGTTGTCGATCGTCGCTCGTGCCACGGTCTCGAGATCGACGCCCTTGACCTCGGCGAGCTTCCTTGCCGTCTCGACGACGAAGGCCGGCTCGCAGGGCTTCCCGCGGTGGGGAACGGGCGCGAGGTACGGCGTGTCGGTCTCGAGCAGCATCGCCTCGAGCGGCAGGTCCGCCGCCGCGGCGCGGATGTTCTCCGCCGCGCGAAAGGTGATCATCCCCGAAAAGGATACGAGGTAGCCCATGCCGATGGCCGCCTTGCCGTAGGCGCCGTTTTCCGTGAAGGAATGGAAGACGCCCGGGCGCTCGCGCGGCGGCAACCGCTCCAGCAGCGCCCGCATTTCCCCGCTGCTCTCCCGGTTGTGCAGGAGCGCCGGCAGGGCGAGCCTCGCCGCGAGGTCCAGCATCCACTCGAGCACCTCGATCTGCACCGGGCGCGGCGAGTGCTCGTAGTGGAAGTCGAGGCCGACCTCGCCGATCGCCGCCACGCGCGGCTGCCGGGCGAGATCTTCGAGGGCCGCGCCGTCGCGCTTCCAGTCGAAACGCCTGGCCTCGTGGGGATGCACTCCCACGGCGGCCCAGACGTCGTCTTGCTCCGCGGCGAGTACCACCGCGCGCGCCGAATCCTCGAGCGTCGTCCCGGGCACGAGAAAGCGCCCGACACCCGCCGCCCGCGCGCGGGCGAGCAACGCGGCCGCGTCCACCCCCATCTGCAGGTGGCAATGCGAGTCGGAGAGGGGTGTCAAGTTTACTTGACTCTGCTGCCGGGCGGCACGTTGGCAGCCACTTCGAGGAGCGACGGCTCCCCCGCTTCACCGACGGTGGCGGCGAGCACCATCCCGTTGGACTCGACCCCCATCAGCTTGGCTGGCTTGAGATTCACCACGACCACGACGTTTCGGCCCACCAGTGCCTCCGGCTCGTACTGGGCCGCGATGCCGGCCACGATCTGACGCTCTTCGGCTCCGATGTCCACTCTCAATTTCATCAACTTGTTCGACTTCGGCACCCGCTCGGCCGCGATGACGCGGGCCGTGCGAAGTTGCACTCTCTGGAACTCTTCGATACCGATGCGGCCGTCGGACTCCGGGGTTCCCGCGGGAGCGGGTGCGATGGGTTTTTCGCTCATGGTCTGCTCCTCTCGACCAAAGTAAACGCCGGCATCGGCGCGAGGAAACAAGGAAGGAGGCTCCGGCATGGGAGAACCCGGCACCAGACCGCCCCAGGAGAGGTCGGCCGCCACGGGGAGGCGCGCCGGAAGGCCGAACGCTTCGAAGATGCGACGCGCGGTCGCCGGCAGAAACGGCGAGAGCATGGCCGCCGTCAGGCGCACGCCCTCGGCGGCGGCGTAGAGGATCCGGGAGAGGCGCGGCGAGGCGCCCTCCTCTTTGCGCACCTTCCAGGGCTCGTGCGCCACGACGTAGCCGTTGATCTCCGTCAGGAGGCGCCAGACGGCCTCGAGCGCCCGGTTGAAGGCGAAGTCCTCCATCGCCGCGCGCCACTCGGGCAGCGTCCGCTCGAAGGACACCTTCACCTCGTTGTCGGTGCAGCGCTCGGGCGGCACGGCGCCGAAGGACTGACGGCACAGCGCCGCGACCCGCGAGACCGTGTTGCCGAGGTCGTTGGCGAGATCCGCGTTGTAGCGCGCGAGAAACGCCTCGTCGGAGAAGCTCGCGTCCTGGCCGAAAGCCATCTCGCGCATCAGGAAATAGCGCAGGGCCTCGGGCCCGAACGCCTCGACCAGGGCGTCGGGGCGCACGACGTTGCCGACGGACTTCGACATCTTCCGGGCATCGCGCAGCCACCAGCCGTGAGCCCAAACGGTCGTCGGCAGCGGAAGTCCCGCCGAAAGGAGGAAGGCCGGCCAGTACACGGCGTGGAACCGCAGAATGTCCTTGCCGATCAGGTGGACGCGCCGACCGTCCGGCGCCTCCCAGAACTCCCGGTAGAAGCGGTCGTCTTCCGATCCGAAGCCGAGCGCGGTGATGTAGTTGGCCAGCGCATCGAGCCACACGTAGACGACGTGCCCGGGTCGGCCCGGGAACGGAATGCCCCACTTGACCTTCGAACGGGAGACCGAGAGGTCGGTCAGCCCGCCGCGCACGAAGGACGCGACCTCCGCCAGCCGGCTCTCGGGCCGCACGAATTCGGGATGCCTCCCGTAGTGCTCGAGAAGCCGCGCGGCGTATCGGGAAAGGCGAAAGAAGACGTTCTCCTCGGACTCCCAGGCGCAAGGCGTACCGTGCTGGGGACATCGTCTTTCGGCATCGAGCTCCTTTTCCGTGTAGAAGGCCTCGCAGCTGGCGCAATACCAACCCTCGTGCTTGTCGACGTAGAAGTCCCCGGCAGATTCGATCCGCTCGATCAGTGCTTCGACCCCGCGGCGGTGGCGACCCTCGGTCGTCCGGATGAAGTCGTCGTGCGCGATTTCGAACCGGCGGTAGAGCTCGTGATAGCGCGCCACGACCCGATCGGCGAGCGCGATCGGCGTCACGCCCTGCGCGGCCGCGGCCTTCTCGATGTTCTGTCCGTGCTCGTCGGTGCCCGTCAGGAGCCGCGTCGGCTCGCCGAGCAGGCGGTGAAAGCGGGACGCGACGTCGCAGACGACCGTCGAGTAGATGTGGCCGATGTGCGGCAGGTCGTTGACGTAATAGATCGGTGTCGTGACGTAGAAGGGACGCATGTGAAACGCGAAAGATAGCGCATTTGCTCGGGGGAGCCGCGCTCACAGCAGGCCCGACTCGCGGAACGAAATGCAGCCGTCCCGCGCCACGACGATGTGATCGAGCAGCCGCAACCCCACGGCCTCGGCCGCGGACGCGAGGCGCCGCGTGAACTCGCGGTCCTCCCGCGACGGAGTCGGGTCTCCCGAAGGATGGTTGTGGTAGACGATCAGCCCCGCCGCGTTGGCCAGCAGCGCCCGCTTCAGCAGCTCCCGCGGCTCGACCACGGCGCGGTCGAGCGTGCCGCGGTAGATCTCCGGGTCGTGCCGGACCAGACGGTTGCGGGCATTCAAGAAGAACGCGCCGGTCCGCTCCTGCGTGCCATCCCCCTGCGATTGCCGCAGCGATTCCTTGACCAGCCTCGGCTCGTTCAAGAGGTCCCGGCCGGCGAGCGTCTCGGTGGCGAGGCGCCTCCCGATCTCGAGCGCCGCCTCGATCGCCGCCCCGCGAGCCTGCTTGATCCCGCGCTCCCGGCGCAGCTCGGCTCCGGAGAGGCCGGCCAACCCGGCTAAGCCGCCGTGCGCCGCGAGCAGCCGGCGGGCGCGGTCGAGCACGCTCTCGCCCGGCGACCCGGTGCCGAGCAGGAGCGAGAGAAGCTCCTCGTTCGAAAGCGCCGAGGGCCCGAGTCTCGCCAGCCGCTCGCGGGGCCGGTCCTCGAAGGGAATGTCCTGGATGCGAAACGTGCGGACAGAATGGAGCTCGGTCATGGTCGTGGCCGGAGGACGGCGGAGGGCGAAGGACCCGGGAGGGAGGACGCTGGAATGATGCCACCGCCGGGGGGAGAATTCAACCGGATGAGATCGATCCTGATCGCTCTCGGGATTCTGCTTCTCGCGGTCGGAATCCTCTGGCCGCTTCTCTCGCGCTACCTGGGGAGGCTGCCGGGCGACATCGTCGTCCGCCGGCCGGGCTTCACGTTCGTCTTCCCGGTCGTCACCTGCCTGATCGTGTCGCTCGTCCTCTCGCTGCTCCTCTGGCTCCTGCGGCGCTGAGGCCCTTCAGTCACCGTCGGGCCACCGGCCCCCGGGGTCGGCGACCTGGAGCACGATCTTGCCGTGCTGCTTGCCCTCCTCGAGGCGCGCGTAAGCCTGCCCGGCCTCCGAAAGCGGGAACACCTGATCGATCCGCGGCGTGAGCTTGCCCGCCTCGACGGCGGACAGCATGGCGCGGAATTCGCGGTCGTTGGACATCGTCGAACCCAGGATGGAGATCTGCTTCCAGAAGATGAGGCGAATCTCCTCCTTGGGGTTCGGCCCCGAGGTGGCGCCGCACGTCACGATGCGGCCTCCGAGAGCCACCGCCTTGAGCGAGGTCGCCCAGGTCTTCTCGCCGACCGAGTCCACAACGACGTCCACACCGCGCTTGCCGGTGATCGTCCGGACGGACTTTGCCACGTCCTCCTTCGCATGATCGAGCACGACCTCCGCTCCCGCCTCGCGAAGGCGCCGGGATTTTTCCTCGCCGGAGGTCGTCGCGAAGACCCTCGCTCCCGCAAGCAGCGCGACCTCGACGGCCGCGCCGCCCACGCCCCCTCCCGCGCCGTGAACCAGGACCGTCTCCCCCGGGCGGACCGCCGCGCGCCCCACGATCATCCGCCAGGCCGTCTGGTAGACGAGGGGGAACGCCGCGGCCTGCTCGAAGGAAAGGCGCGCCGGAATGGGGAAGACATTGCGCGCAGGCACGACGACCTTCTCCGCGAAGGTTCCCGCGACGTGCTCGCCCACGATCTGGAACTTCACGCAGAGGCTCTGCTCGCCCCCGCGGCAGAATTCGCACGCGTTGCAGTAGAGCCCGGGCTGCAGGAGCACGCGATCCCCTTTGGCCAGGCCCTCGACACCCGGCCCGAGCACGTCGACGACGCCGGATCCGTCCGCCCCCGGAATCTGCGGGAGGGGCACGTCCGGAATGCCGTTGCGGACGAAGAGATCCAGATGATTGAGCGCCGCGGCCCGGATCGCCACGCGCACCTGGCCGGGCCCCGGCTCGGGATCCGGCCGGTCGCCGAACTGAAGGACTTCGTTGCCGCCGTGCCTGTCGAAGAAGACTGCTTTCATGCCGCCAAGACTAGTTCAAATATCCGAGGGACTTGAGCTTCTCGAGGTACTCCCGGTCGCTTCCGCGGCGCGCCGTTTGCCCGGGCGCGATTCGGGGGCCGTAGGTTGGGACCGTCTCGGTCTCGACGCGACCCGGGGCAAACAGCGGCGCCGCCGGCCGGCCCGGCAGGTCGCGGGCGACCGGGACACCCGCCCGCGCCAGGATCGAAGGCGCCACGTCCTCCGGACGAATTTCGACCGTCTTCGGCGCCGCGCCGTCGAAGACGATAATCCGCTGCAAGGCGCCCGGCGCGGCGTGGCTGTCGGCCTCGAGAACGACGAGAGTGTCGCCCCGAGACGCCGCCCGCTCGGTCTCCTCCCGCAGAAAGTGCGCCGTTTCCTCGAGCGCCTGCCGGCGCCTTTCCGGATCCCGGCGCAGGATGTCCAAGCCGGGAAGATAGACCGTGCGAATCCGTTCGCCGCCGCCCTCCTTGGCCCGAAACAGCTCCCGGGCCAGCCGGTCGACACCGAGCCCGTCCCGAGCGCCGGCGAGCAGCTCCTCGTTGCCGACGACCGTTGCTCCAGGCCAAGGCCCCGAGGCCCACCAGCCGATCGCGAGCGTCGGGAGACCCGCCGAAGCGCCGACCTCCCAGAAGGCCAGGCGGCGCCGATCGGCGGCCGAGACAGGCGCGCTCGACGCCAGATGGAGGGCAGGCCCCAATCGCGCGAGGTACCAGCGCGTGCCGAACGGCGCCCTGACGGCGAGCGGCGAGCCGAGCGGACGAACCCTTTCCAGGGCGGCAACGCCGTGCCGGGAGGGCGGCTCCCCGGTCGCCAGATCCATCCAGACCTCGGGAGGTGAGGCCGGCCTCGCCGGCCACCACCCGGCCACCGCCTCGGCGGACGCGATCCCCTCCCCTCCCAACGAGTCGGCGGAGATCTCGCCGCGCCTCAGGCCGTCGACCGCGATGACCACGACGGCGCCCGATCGGGGCGAAGGTCGCGGCGGTGTGACGAGAGCGGGCTCCGGCCGCGAGACCAGAAGCACGGCCGCGACCAGGGTGCCGGCGACGGCCGCAACGAGCAGCACCAACCTCCCTCGTCGCCGCGCGGGCAGAACCCGGGAATGGGCATAGGCCTGCGCCAGAAAACCGGCACGCACGCTGGTCGAGGCGAGCAACGCCGCCGCGCCGATCGGGACTCCCCAAAGCAACGCCCTCAGAGGCAGCTCCCGGGCGAGTCCGTAGACGCCGGCTACCCAGAGTGTGAACACGATCAGCGCGGCCGCGAGGGCGGCCGCCGTGGCCATTGCGCCGGGCGTGCGCGAACGGTCGGCGAGGAAGGCGAGCATCACCGCTGCCAGAGAGGCCGGGACCAGGTTGGCGAAAAACAGGTGCGCGAGCAGGACGCCCAGGGCCGACACCGAGGAGCCGAGGCCCGCCTCCACGGACTCGACCACGGCGACCGAGGCCAACGCGGCGCCGAACGCCGAGAGCAGGACTCCCGGCAGGAGGAGTCCTCCCCGGCCCTCGAAGGCTCGGCGAAAAAGGAACCGCTCGACGCGGCCGTCGAGGTAGCCAAGATCCTTGAGACGCCGACGGGCCTCCTCCAGCGAAAGCGACGGCGTGCCGCTCACGCGCGGCGCTCGGCGACGACGCGCGCGAGGTCTGACAGCAGGCGCGCGCGGCGGCCGAGGGGGCGCAGGGCATCCACGGCCGCGGCGAGAAGCTCGTCCACCAGCCGGCGCGACGACGACGAGCCCAGCAGCCGCGCGAAATTGGCGCGGTGGGCATCCTGTCCCCGGTCCTTGCCCATCAACGCTTGGTCGCCCTCCCGATCGAGCAGGTCATCGGTGATCTGGAAGGCGAGCCCCAGATTGCGCGCGAAGCGGGTCAGTGACTCCAATTGCGGCTCGCGCGCTCCCCCGGCGTGCGCTCCTCCGCGAACGGCCGCGATGAAGAGGGCGCCGGTCTTGCGGGCGTGGATGGCCTCCAGGTCCTCCAGTCGAAGCCGGTCCGCCTGCGCCTCGAGGTCTGCCGCCTGCCCGGCGCAGCAGGCCTCCACCGCCTGCGCGAGCTCACGGGTGAGCCGCGCTCGCGTCGCCGCGGACGTCGACGGGGCGCCGGCCACGAGCTCGAAGGCCCGGGCCACCAGGCAAACCGAAACGAGCTCCGCCGTGGCCGTTCCGTGCGACACGTGGAGCGCCGGCCGCCCGCGCCGGCGGCGAGCATTGTCCATCGAAGGCAGATCGTCCAGGACGAGTGACGCGGCGTGCACGTATTCGACGGCGACCGCGACGGCCATCGAGGCCGCCTCCGGAGAGCCCGCGAACTGGCCGGCCGCCAGGGCGGCGAGCGCGCGCAGGCGCTTGCCCGGTGAGAGCACGGCCTCCGAGACGGCCCGGGCGAGGCTATCGGGGGAGATTTCGGGAAGGCAGCGTCGAAGCTCCGCCTCGAGCGCGGGGCGGTTCGCTTCGGCGAACGCGTCGAAGGGCTTCTCCGCCGGGTCGGTCATGAGGGAGAGGACCGCCCACGGCGGCGACCGTCTCGCGGCGGGGCCGGTCGGCGTCCGCGCTCCACGTTGCGCCGGCTCCGCCGGGAGGCTAGCCCCCGTAGCTCGTGACCGCCTCGGGCTCCGCTTCGTACACGTCGAAGACGGTGATCAGCTGCGTGACCGTCAGCACATCGCTGATCTTGGGCGGCAAGTGCAGGAGCTTCAGCTTCCCACCCTTGTTGGTAACGGAGGTGTAACAGCCGACGAGCTCGCCGATTCCGGAAGAGTCGATCGTCGTCACTTCCTTCATGTTGATCAGGATGTTCTTCTTCCCGTCTTCCACGAGCTTGTTGATCGTCTCGCGCAGCTGAACATCCCCCGAGCCGATCGTGATCTTCCCCTTGAGATCCAGGATCGACACCCCCCGGACCTCACGAACACTCGTCTTCATCGTGTCCTCCCTCCTTACTCCCTGCTCGCGTTCAAGTGCTTCGTCAGGACGATCTCCATGCCGCCGCCCTCGTGCCGCCCGAAGCGCACGTCGTCCATGAAGGTCTTCATGTAGAAGATCCCGCGCCCCGAGGTCTTCAACCGGTTCTCGGGCGCCAACGGGTCGCTGACCCTCTCCGGGTCGAAGCCGCTGCCCTCGTCGCGGATCCGGACCTCGAGAGTGTTTTGGTCGACGCGCATTTCCACGTGCACCCTCTTATCGAGGTCCTGCTCATTGCCGTGCTTGATGGCGTTGGCGAGCGCCTCCCGCAACGCCATGAGAATCCAATGCTTGGTCTCCTCCGAGACCTCCCGGCCCTCGAGCAGCTTACCGCAGAGGTGCTGCGCCATTTCGATGTTTTCAAACCGGCTCGACAGCGACATGCGCACGGGCCCGGCGTCGGCCGGCGGTTTGGAGGCGCTCATTCTGGATAGCTGCAAAATCCGGCGGATCTTATGCGAAATCCCAAGGGAAAAGGAACCTCCGGTCCGCGCGGACGGCGCCGCATGCTACCCTGCCCGGCGTGAGATACGGGCGGGCGCTCCCGGCGCTGATTTTCTCCCTCTCCCCCGGCCTGGCCCTCGCCTCGACCGACCTGCTTCCAGCCAAGGTCGCCGACTTTGCCAAGGTGGTCGAAACCGTGCGCGGACACCGGTTCAAGCGACCGGTGGCCGCCGAAGAGCTGGATGAACGGGAGCTAAAGCAGATCCTCCGCGCCAAGCTCGCCGACTCGTTCCCGTCGAGCCCGGAGCAGACGCGGCAGACCCTCATCGCTCTCGGCCTGATCGACGACAAGCCCAAGCTGATGGAGCACCTGATCGACTTCTACGCTTCGCAGGTGATCGCCTTCTACGATCCGGAGTCGCGTCGTTTCTACGTCGTCCGGGGCGCCGCGGCCTCGCTCGAGGGAATCGACCTCCAGGGTGCCGAAGAGAAGCTGATCTTCACGCACGAGCTCACGCACGCCCTCCAGGATCAGAATCTCGACCTCGACCGCCGGCTCAAGGCGCTCAAGGACAACGGCGACCAGGCCCTCGCGCTGCAGTGCATGCTCGAGGGGGAGGCGACCCTCGTGATGATCCGCGCGGCGCTCGCCGACCTGCCGTCGACCGACGCCTCCCTGGAGGAGGAGATCGCTCCGCTCCTGTCGGCCGGCAAACTCGAGGCGGCGAGCGCGCCGAAGGACGTGCCGGCCTATTTCACCGAGCAGCTCTTCTTTCCCTACATCGACGGAACCGCCTACGTGCGCCGCGCCGTCAAGGCGGGCGGGTGGGCCGAGATCGACCGAATCTGGAGAAATCCGCCGCTATCGACCTCGGAGATCCTGCATCCGGAAGCGCGGCCCTTCGTTCCGGCCTCGGATCTGCTCCCGCCGAGGACGGACGCGCTCGCCCCGGCAGGCTTCCGTCCTCTTTATTGCGACACGCTCGGCGAATGGGGCCTGCGTTACCTGCTGCGGCGGGGCCTCGAAGCGGCCGAGGCGGACCCTGCCGCGTCGGCGTGGCGAGGCGACCGCGTGGCCTTCTTCTCCTCGTCTCAGGGCGGCGTAGCCTATGTCTGGCGCGTGCGACTCGAGAGCGCGGAGGCCGCCGAGCGCCTCGAAAGGGCGCTGCAGAAGTCGCGCCGCGCCAATCCGGCGCCCAAACCCGAGGTCACGCGCCGAGACGGCCGCGACCTGCTGATCGCGGGAGGCTTCCCCGCGGCGCCCGACTGGAAGAAACTCTCCGCGCTCCTGTCGCGGTAAGGGCGCCGCCCTCCTGCTCCATCAGGACTCCTCGCCGGGGGCCTCGGAATGACCGCCCTCAGGCTCAGACCGGCAGCGCCCTGAGCACGAGCGGAATCACGACGAACATCTGGATCGCGTCGAAGACGCCGTGCGCCACGATGCAGGGCAACACGTTTCGGTAGAGCATGAAAGCAGCCGAGAGCACCGTCGAAATGACCAGGATCCCGATCAGCACGATCGGCTGCCCGTAGGCGCCGTGGGCCGCCGTGAACATGAGGGTCGCCGCGAGCGGGCCCACCCGAGTCTGCAGAAACGAGCGGAAGAAGAACTCCTCGATGAACATCGCGGAGCAAATGATGGCGATCTTGACGGCGGCCGGCCGCGCCACGAGCCACACGATCATCGGGGCGACATGGGAGGCCGGGGCCGCCTCGCCGCCGGGCGGCGCTCCCGCCAGCAAGTACCAGAGGCCCACGAACAGGGCCGCGAGCAGGATCGTCAAGAGCCACCCGGCGGCGCCGATGAAGATTCCCGCCGTCAGGTCGGCCAGAGGCCGCCCGCTGCGGAGGCAGAGAAAACCGGCCACCGACCGGTGGCCGGAGAGCAGGTAGTAGCAGACCAGAAACAGCGCGAGGGTCGCGTGGACTCCGAAAAGCGAGACGTAGGAGAGATCCCGCGCCTCCGGCTCCGTCCCGGCCATTCCGAGAGCGAAGGGAATCGCCACCGTCAGGAGGAGCACGCCGGCTAAGAGCAGCATCGCGGCCACCCGGCGCAGCAGTTCTCCCGCTGTCGCCGGGCGCCCGAGAGTCGAGAAGCCGTCCTGCGCGAACACGGCGCGGGAGCGGGCCCGCAGGAAGGAGAGGAGGATCCCGCCGCCGCCGAGCAGGAGCAGCAGGATGGGCAGGGCGCCTTTCATGCCGACGGGGATCTCACGAGGCCGGCGCGGAGCATACAGGAAGTCTCGAGGCCCCCGCCCGCGGCCTCGAGCCATCGCGCTGGACTTTGCGCGCCTCCCGGGAGACGATTCCCAGCCGCCCATGGAGAGCCAACTTCCGCTCGAAGCCCAGGGGCTCACCAAGTCCTTCGGCGGGCGCCGGGCCTTGGACGGCGTCACGCTCTCCCTGGTGCCCGCCGAGATCCTCGGCCTGCTCGGCCCGAACGGCGCCGGCAAGACCACACTCGTGCGCAGTGTCGTGGGACGGGTTCGGCCGGATGCGGGAAGCCTTCGCGTCTTCGGGCTTTCCCCGAGCGACCCGACCTCCTCGGGGCTGCGCGGATGGGTCCCCCAGGAGATCGCCCTCTATCCGCTCCTCTCGCCCCGGGAGAACCTCTACAGCTTCGGCCGCTATCAGGGGCTCTCCGAGAGGGATCTTCCGGCGGCAGCCGAACGCAGCCTCGAGTGGGCCGCGCTGTCCGAGCGCGCGGACGAGCGCACGGAGCGCCTGTCGGGTGGGATGAAGCGTCGCTTGAACATCGCCGCCGGCACGATCCACCGGCCACGGCTCCTGCTCTTGGATGAGCCTACCGTCGGTGTCGACCCGCAGTCTCGAGAACGCATCTACCGGATGATCGAGGAGCTCCGCGGCGAGGGCGTCTCCCTCCTCTACACGACCCATTACATGGAGGAAGCCGAGCGCCTCTGCGACCGAATCGCGATCATCGACAACGGGAGAATCATCGCGCTCGGAACCAAGGACGAGCTCGTGCGCGAGACCCTCGTCAAGGGACGCACCCTGACCGTCGACTCGGACGGCCCGCTGCCCGAGTCCCTGCGCCGTCGCCTGACCGAACTCGGAGCCTCGATGCTCGAAAAGGGCGCGGTCATCCCGGTCGGAGAGCCTGCCCGCGAGATCCCCGAGGTGCTGGAGCTCTTCCGCCAGGCAGGCGCGCCGGTCAGCGACCTGACGCTCAAGACGGCAACGCTCGAGGCCGTCTTCCTTCACCTGACCGGACGCGAGTTGCGCGAATGATCCTCGCGGTCGCGCGAACGCACCTGGCGAGACTCCGGCGCGACCGCGCTGGCTTCACCCTTGCCTTCATCGTTCCGATCGTCTTCTTCTCGGTCTTCGCCCTGCTCTTTGGAGGACCGCGGGGCTCGACGCGCCGGATTCCCGTGGCCGTCGTCGACGAGGATGGCAGCGAGACCTCCCGGCGCTTCGTTTCGGCGCTCGGAGCCGAGGCGGGTCTCAAGATCCAGACGAGCCGGATCGTCAAGGGTCGAGAGGGAATGAGTCCTTACGACCGACCGACCGCCGAGAACGCAGTCCGGGAAGGAGAGGTTTCGCTCGCACTCGTGATTCCGGCCGGCTTCGGCGAGCATCCCATCCAGTTCGGTGCCTCCGGCGGCGCTCCGCGTCTCCTGCTGCTGTCCGACAGCGCGGATCCGGTTGCGCCGCAGGTCCTGGCCGGCCTGCTTCAGAAGGTCGCCCTGACGGCGCTCCCGGACGCGCTGGCGACCGCCGGCATTTCGCAGATGGATCTCTGGGGGGCCTCCCTGACGGAAGAGCAGCGCACGAGGCTTCGAGACAGCTTGCAGGGGTTGCGTGAGCGGGCGGGCGCGGGGGCCGGGGCGGGAGGCGCCCGCTCCGCGGGAGGCCTCGTCGCCGTCGAGGTCAGGGACGTCCTCGGCGAATCCAAGAAGAACCCGGCCTCGGCCTTGCTCGCGGCAGGCCTCGGGGTGATGTTCCTGCTCTTCTCGGCGGCAGGCGCCGGAGGGGCGCTCATCGAGGAGGCCGAGAGCGGAACGCTCGATCGAATTCTCGGGACTCGCGTGACGATGACCCAGCTCCTGCTCGGCAAGCTCTTGTACCTCTCCAGCGTCGCGGTGGCGCAGCTGTTCGTCATGTTCACCTGGGGCCAGATCTTCTTCGGCGTCGAGCTCTTCCGGCACCTGCCGGGCTTCTTCCTCATGACGGCGGTCACCGCGATCGCCTGCTCGAGCTTCGGCCTCGTCCTGGCGGCCGCCTCGAAGACGCGCATCCAGCTCGTGGCCCTCTCGAACTTGTTGATTCTCGTCATGTCGGCGCTCGGCGGAAGCATGGTTCCGCGGTACCTGCTCTCCGAAACGATCCAGAAGCTCGGGCTCATCACGTTGAACGCCTGGGCGATCGACGGGTTTCTGAAGGTCTTCTGGCGAGAAGAGCCTCTCTGGAGGCTCTGGCCCCAGGTTCTGGTTCTGCTCGTGGCGGCCGTCGCCCTCTTCGCCGTCGCGCGGCGCCTGGCGCACCGGTGGGATGAGGCGTGAGGGGAAGGTCTGAGGTGTGAGGTGCGAGGGGTGAGGGTAAAGACGAAGAGGCTGCTTGTTGCGTTGACGTTTCTTGCGGCAAGAGCCGTCGCCGCGCTGCCTCCGGTGACGGAGGGAGACTTCGTGCTGCGGGATTTCCGATTCGCGAGCGGCGAAACGCTCCCGCAGGTCAGGATCCACTACCGCACCCTCGGCGCGCCGCGGCGCGATGCCAATGGAGTCGTGAGAAACGCGGTCTTGATCCTGCACGGAACGACGGGCTCGGGAAGGCAGTTTCTGACCGACAACTTCGCAGGCGTTCTCTTCGGGCCGGGGCAGCTGCTCGACGCCGAAAGCCACTACCTGATCCTGCCCGACGGGATCGGCCACGGCGATTCGTCGCGGCCGTCCGATGGTCTTCGGGCACGCTTCCCCCGCTACACCTATGACGACATGGTCGTGGCGCAGTACCGGCTGCTCACGGAGGGCCTGGGGGTCGCCCACCTGCATCTGGTCCTCGGCACGTCGATGGGCGGGATGCACACGTGGGTGTGGGGCGAAAAATATCCGGACTTCATGGACGGCCTCGTCCCCCTGGCCTGCCTGCCGGTTCCGATCGCCGGCCGCAATCGTGCGTGGCGCAAGATGATCTCCGAGGACATTCGCAACGATCCGGACTGGAAGCAGGGCGACTACGAGCGACAGCCAGGGAGCCTCACGACGGCGGTGCAGCTGATGGTCCTCATGGTCGGCAGTCCTTTGCAGTGGCAAAAGGCCGCCCCGACCCCGGAGGATGCCGACCGGTACCTGGCCGAGCAGATGGGAATGCGGCTGGCCGGCGTCGACGCCAACAACCTGCTCTACGCCTTCGAGGCCTCGCGCGAGTACGACCCGGCGCCGGGGCTCGAGCGAATCGAGAAGCCGCTCGTCGCGATCAATTTCGCCGACGACGAAATCAACCCGCCGGAGCTCGGCGTCCTCCCGGCCCTCATGAGCCGCGTGCGACAGGGGCGCTACGTCCTGATTCCGGCGAGCGAGCAGACGCGCGGCCACGCGACCCACTCGTACCCCGTTTTCTGGCAGGAGCATCTGAAGGCCTTCCTCGCGCGGTTGCCCAATTAAGGGGCCCCTTCGACGGGGCATTACCGCCGGAGTCCCCTGGCCATTGGGTCAGCTTTGGCACAGGTCAATCCGCGCGATCGCCGGAACCAAGTGGTTGATGTCACGACGGTTGAAGGAGGCGGCGGACAGGACTGCAAATTTGTTTGACAAATCTGGACCGGGACCCTACGCTCAAGCCCACCAAAAAATGAAGTTCTCGTCCTTTCAGGGCGGGGAGAAAAGGGCGCCGGAGTCACACTGCGGAGCTCTTTTCGTCCCGCTCGAGACCGTCAGGCAGATTCGCCTTCGAGCGGTTGCGCTCGTTTCTCCTGGCAGGCCGTCTCACAGGAACGCACTTTCTTCGGAAAGACGGGTGTTGTCCGACAACCCTTTTGATCCTGGCGTCGTCTGAAACAGGAGGCTTCCTCGGAAGGGCCTTATGAAAAATCGCAGAAGCGGCTTCCCCATCGCGCGCGCTCTTTCCGCGACCCGGCGGCCCCGCGCCGCGAGACTCTCCCTGGTCGTGTTGCTGGCTCTCTTGACCGGCGGCATCCCTCTGGGGGGCCCCGGTTCGCCTCCCGCACGCGCGATTCCCGTCGCGTCGGCGGCTGCGCCCGCGGCCATCGCGAGCGCCAACGCGGCGAGCTATTACACGGTGACGCCCTGCCGGCTGATCGACACCCGAACCGCCAATGGGCCCTATGGCGGACCGCCCATCTCGGGCGGCCCCACCGCCGCCCGGACGTTCGTCTTCGCGGGACGCTGCAAGACCTCGCCCACGGCCGGGGCGATCTCCTTGAACGTGACGGTGACCGCCCCCGGGGCCACCGGTTTCGTGACCCTCTATCCCGGCGGGGCCACTTTGCCGAACACCTCCACGATCAACTTCAAAGCCGGACAGACGCGCGCCAACAACGCCGTCGTCGCCACCGGTTTCGGCGGTGACATCGTGATTTATGCCGGTCTGCCTGCCGGAATCACCACCAACGTGATCGTGGACGTCAACGGATACTTCGACCTCCCCACCAACAATCAGCCTCCCACCGCCAACGCCGGTCCCGATCAGACCATCAGCCTGCCCAACAGCGCGAGCCTGAACGGCAGCGGCACCGACGACGGCCTGCCGAACCCGCCCGCGGCCCTGACCTACTCCTGGTCCAAGGTCAGCGGCCCGGGCACCGTCACCTTCGGAGACGCGACGCAGGCGGCCACCAACGCCAGCTTCAGCCTCGCCGGAGTCTACGTGCTTCGGCTGACCGTCAGCGACTCCGTAATCACCGACTTCGACGACATCACCATCAACGTCAACCCTGCGGCCGCGGCCAACCCGACCGCCGACGCCGTGCGGTTCCTCGAGCAGTCGACCTGGGGACCCACCGACGCGCTCATCGCCCACGTCCAAGCCGTCGGGTTCATCGGCTTCCTAAACGAGCAGTTCGCGACACCGAGCTCCGGAAACGTTTTCCTGCCCCTCTGGCCCAACAACACGCCCACCAGCTGCAACTCCACCTGCTTCCGCGACAACTACACGATGTATCCGCTGCAGCGGCGTCTCTTCACCAACGCCCTCTACGCGCCCGACCAGCTCCGCCAGCGGGTCGCCTTTGCTCTCCACAAGCTCCTGGTCGTCTCGGGCTTCGACATCTCCATGCCGAGCCGCCTGAATCCCTATCTTCAGATCCTCGACCGCAATGCCTTCGGGAACTTCCGACAGCTCATGTACGAGATCACGCTGAACCCGGCGATGGGCCAGTACCTCAACATGAACACGAACACGAAGACGAACCCGAACGAGAACTACGCGCGCGAGATCATGCAGCTCTTCACGATCGGGACGGATCTCCTGAACGCCGACGGCACGCCCGAGTACGACGTCAGCGGCATTCCCTACCCGACCTACGATCAGAGCGTCGTGACGAATCTGGCCAAGGTCTTCACCGGCTGGAGATTCTCGCCCGACCTGCCGTACCCGCCCGACCCGAACAACTCCATCGACGACTACGTCACGCCGATGGTCTTGAGCGCCAGCCGCCACGACACCGGCCAGAAGACGATCTTGAACGGCCAGATCATCAACGCCGGTCAGACCGGCGACCAGGACCTGAACCAGGCGCTCGACATCATTTTCAATCACTCCAACGTCGGGCCGTATTTGGCCAAGCAGCTCATTCACCAGCTGGTGACGAGCAATCCGAGCCCCGCCTACGTCGGGCGCGTCGCCGCCATCTTCAACGACAACGGCTCGGGAGTCCGCGGCGACATGAAGTCGGTCATCACCGCCATCCTGCTCGATCCCGAGGCCCGGGGCGACCTGAAGACCGATCCGGCGTACGGTCACTTCAAGGAGCCGGTGCTCCTCATCACCAACCTGCTCCGGGCCTTCGACGTCAAGGGGGACGGGTTGCCGCAAAGCGACGGCAATTTGAACGGGAGCTCCTCCTCGATGGGTCAGGACGCCTACCGGCCGCCGACGGTGTTCAGCTACTTCCCGGCCGACTTCGAGGTGGCCGGCACCGGCGGCCTGCTCGGACCCGAGTTCGGAATCGCCTCGGCCACGACGGCGCTCAAGCGCGACAACTTCATCAACACGATGGTTTTCTCGAAGCTCACCAAGAGCAGCAATCCCACGACCGGCAACTCCCCCTACGGCACGACGCTCGACTTCACTCGCATCCTGACCTTCGCCGCGGGTCCTCCCGGACCCCTCATCGACGAGCTCAACCGCGTGATGCTGCACGGGTCGATGTCCACGTACGCCAACTCCGGACCGAACAACATGTGGGACAGCCTCTATCAGGCGATCACCGCGATCCCGTGCGCCAACCCGTGCACCGGGACACCCGCCCTGCAGCGCGTCCAGCAGGCCGTCTATCTCGTCGCGACTTCGTCGCAATATCAGGTGCAAAGATGACCAAGAAAGAGCAAACCCGCAGGGACTTCCTCGTCCGCACCTCGTGCGCCGCCCTCGGCGCGGCGGCCGCCTCCGCGAGCCTGAAGAAGTTCGGCCTCTTGACGGCCAAGGCGCTCGAGTCCGCCGTCAACGCGAGCGATCCGAACTACAAGGCCCTCGTCTGCATCTTCTTGAGCGGCGGCAACGACTCCAACAACATGATCGTGCCGATGGCCGGCAGCCTGCTGACGGCCTACAACACCGCGCGACCCGCCGGCTCGGGGCTGCAGCTCTCCCAGGGCGCGCTTCACCCGATCACGGTGCCGGGCCTCGGCCAGTTCGGCCTGCACGCGAACCTCGGGACGACCGCCGCAAACCAGCCCGACCCGACCAAGGTCCTGCACACCCTCTGGGGACAGCAGCGTCTCGCGGTCGTCTGCAACGTCGGGCCGCTCGTCGTGCCGCTGCCGAACAAGACCGCCTACCAGAGCAGCGCGAACAAGAAGCCCTATCAGCTCTTCTCGCATTCCGATCAGGTCGCCCAATGGCAGACGTCGGTTTCGGATCATGTCAGCCAGACCGGCTGGGGCGGCCGCACGGCCGACAAGACGATCTCCTTCAACGTCGGCTCGGGCTTTCCCCTGGTCACGTCGATCGCGGGCACGGCCGCCTTCGCCCAGGGCATCCAGACGCGTCCCTTGGGCATCCAGCCGGCTCCCACGGCGCTCAACAACATCCTGGTCTTGAACGGCTTTGCCTCCGGGCAGACCGGCTTCAACGCGACATACTCGCCGCCGCGAAAGTTGTCGATGGATTTCCTGCGCACGATCGATCGCACGGCCCTTCTGGTCGCCGCGGCGAGCGACTCAACCGAGCAGGCTGTCGACATCGGCAGCGCTCTCTCGACCGATCCGACCATCGCGACCGTCTTTCCCAACAGCGGGCTCGCCAACCAGCTGCTCCAGGTCGCGAAGGTCATCAAGATCCACCAGGGTCTCGGCGTCCAGCGCCAGATCTTCTTCTGCCAGCAAGGCGGCTACGACACCCACCAGGACCAGATCAACAACCAGGGAGACCTCTTTCAGGATCTCTCCGAGGCGATGAAGGCCTTCTACGACGCCACCGTCGAGTTGCAACTGGAAACCCAGGTCACGACCTTCACGCTTTCCGATTTCGGGCGCACGCTCGAGCCCTCCGGGTCGGGCGGCGACGTCGGCACCGACCATGGCTGGGGCAACCATCAGTTCGTCATGGGAGGCTCGGTCCTGGGCGGCAACTTCTACGGAGTGCCGGGTCCGAGTGGAAACGTCTTCCCGACGCTGACGCTGAACGGACCGGACGACACGGACGACCGCGGCCGGTGGATCCCGTCGGCCGCCGTGGATCAGTATGCGGCGACTCTGGCGACGTGGTTCGGCCTCGCGCCCGGGGACCTTCCCTACGTGTTCCCCAACATCGGGCATTTCTCGACGTCCAACCTCGGTTTCATGGCTTGAGGTGAGGGTTCCGAGGGTTCTGCGCGGGCTCGCCGCGGTGTCGCTGTGGTCGATTGCGGGTTCGCTCGCGTTGGAGCCGATTGCGGCCGCCGCGCCAGAAACGGTCAACGCAACCTCTCCCGACGCCCAGAGCGAGGCGCAGGAGGGCTTGCGGCTCTATCAAGCTCGCGACTTCGCCGCTGCGGAGCAGCACTTCGAACGCTCCTTGAAGCTCGACCCGGGCTCGGTCGAAACCCTCTTTCTGCTCGCTCGCACGCTCAACATGCGGTTTCGCCTGAGCCGGGAAGAGTCTGAGCGGTCAGAGCTGGCCCGCCGGGCCATGACCGCCTACGAGGGTGTCCTGGCCCGCGACCCCGACCGCGGCGAAGCGTACCAGGCGCTGCTCGCGCTGGCCCGCGACGCCGACGACGCGGCGGCGCTGCCGTGGCTCGAGCGGCAGGCCGGCGACGCGAGTCTCCCGCCCGGCCGCAGGGCGGACGCCCTGCAGGCGCTCGCCGCCCGCAGCCGCGCCTGCGCCGAGCGGAAGCTGCAGCAGATCTCCCAGGAGCCGGTCCTCCTCGATTCGAGCTCCGCCGCCCGCGAGTGCGCCATGCGAGGCATGGCTTCGATACAGCAGGCGCTGCAGCTCGTCCCGCAACGCGGGTCGGCGTGGAGCGAGCAGGCCCGCCTCCTCTCCACTCTGGCGGAGGTCTGCGCTCTTCAGGGACAGCCCGAGCAAAGAGCGGCCTACGAGAAGCAGGCGGGCGAGTCACGCCGCAAGGCGGAGCAAATCCGCGTTTCCGAATCGGTTCAGGGCAAGCCACCCCGGTCGTATTGAGCCGCCGGGCACTTCCAAGAGAGCGCGCCGCTTGTACGATCTCCTCCGAGGCATTGCAGCAGTCGGATTGGCGCTGCTCGGATTCGGTTTCGAACCGGCGTCGGCCCCGACGGCGGCCTTCACGATTGCCCCGACGAACCCCGCCGCGGGCGTCCCGATGCAGATGACCGATACATCGACCGGATCGCCGACTTCCTGGAGATGGGACTTCGGAGACGGACAGACGTCGACTTCGCCCGCCCCGACGCACGTGTACGCCGCCGCCGGAACCTATTCCGTGAGCCTGACCGCAGCCAACGGCGGAGGACAGAGCGTGGCAACCGCAACGGTCGTCGTGTCGGAGGAGGACACGCTGCGTTTGAACGCCAGGCACAGCTTCGAGGTGACGCTCGAGGCGCGGGATCCGAGGACCGGCAACACCGGAACCGGGCGGGCCATCCCGCAAAACGACGTCTTCGGCTATTTCACCATCCCGATACTGGTTCCGACCTCGGGTCCGCTCGTTCCCGAAGTGTTCGTCAAGATCCTGGATGCCACGGCAATCGGGCAGAACTACTGGGTCTTCTGGGGAGGCCTGACCGACCTCGACTACACGCTGCGCGTGACGGAAACCTCGACGGGAGTCACGAAGGAGTACCACAATCCCGTCACCGGAAGCCCGTCCTGCCTGGGTGCCGACACGTCGGGCTTCGGAGGCTCGCCGACGGTCACGCCGTCCGGAACCTCCCCCACGGCCACGCGGACCGTGCCACCCATCTTCACGTTCACACCGAGTCTGACCCCGACTCGCAATCCCACGCCCACGCCGACGCCGACTCCGACCGCGCTGGCTACGGTCGACGTCCAATTGCAGGCTCTGTCGTGGCAGTGGGATTTCTTGTCCGGCACCGAGACATCTTCCGACCCGAACTGGCCCGGCATCAACACGATCACCCTCCGCGTGGGCCGAACCTATCGGTTCGACGTCTTCAACGGAAACCCGCTGCTCGACCCGCCTCTGTCCTCCCACACGTTCAGCGGCGTCTCCGGGATCGGGCTAAACGGCGGTGCGATGGCGCCGGGACAGCACCTCGCCACTCAGACGATCACGATCACGAGCGGAATGGTCGGCAGTTACTCCTTCATGTGCACGGACTCGGCCTGCGGCACGAGCAGCCAGCACGACCGGATGGGCGGCCGCATCATCGTATCCAACTAGCCTGTCGACAATCACTTAAGCTCGAATCGGGACCGCCCAAACCATACGACGGCTCCCGGTGCGGCACCACCAACGAGCCATTGCCGGCAGACGCCCGCCCGATAGCATTAGAGTTGGAGGTGATGCCCCGCAACGCATGACGCACCCACGCGGAAAGCGGCCATTCGTGCTCGAGTGCGCGCACTGCCAGAAGAGTCTTCTCGTCCGCGGTTATGACCTGGAAGACGCGGCGACGAGAATCCTGATTCACGGCTGGCGGGCGTTCGCGGACAACGTGCTGCACTGCGCTCGCTGCGACGGGCGCGAACGGCAGCAAGTTTGTGAGCACTGGATGCCGCAGCGCCGCCCGGGACGCTTGCGCCGACCAGTCGCCTAGCAAGACCCCGCCCTCGGGACCCCGATGCGACGCCTGTCCGGACAGGCGGGACCGGGCGAGTCCTGACGCTTCGAACCCACTCTCGACACCACCCTCGGGCTCGCCGGCGATCCCGTGCGAGAATCGCACGACCGGCCTCGCCGGTCGCGATGCCAGACGCGCGCCGCCCTGATGGGGATCAGCCCGAGGCCCATGCCACCACCGGGCGACGCCGGTCGAAGGATCCGCTCACTTGATGCACGGCGTCCTCTTCCTCGTTCGGCATCTGACCGCGGTCGCCCTCTTGGCCGGTGCCGCCTACTTCTACGGGCGTTTGGTCGCTCGCCGGCTGCCCTTTCGAGACGGCTTCGAGCAGACCGTGATCTCGATCGCGCTCGGCCTCGGTCTCCTCGCGAGCTTGCTGAATCTGCTCGGCCTCGCGGACGCGCTCACCCGCCCCGCGGTCGCCTTGGTGATTGCAGCTCCTCTCGTCCTAAGAATCGCCGGCAGGCGCGCCTTCGAGGGGCGGCTGCTCTCCTCCTTCGACCGTACGACCCGGCTAGGAGCCATCCTGCTCGTGATGCCGATACTCGCCGCCTTGGGCCTCGCGCTCTACCCCCCCACCGCCTTCGATGCAACGCTCTACCACCTGCCCATCGCGAAGGCCTTTGCGCGTGACCACGCCATCCACTTTCTGCCGGACCTTCGATTCCCCGTGTCCCCGCAGCTCTACGAGATGCTGTACGCGGGAAGTCTCGCGCTCTCCGATGACATCACCGCGCAGCTTGCCCATTTCCTCGCCCTGGCGCTGACCTCGGCGGCCCTGATCGCCTGGGGCAGACGCTTCGCGACGCCGCGGGCCGGAGTTTGGGCGGCCGCCGCGTGGCTCGGGAACCCCGTGGTGCTCGCTGTCGGGGGCGTCGCGATGGTCGACGTCGGTCTGGCGCTCTTCTGCACGATGGCCCTGTACGCCTGGCAAACCTGGCGCGAAGGCGGAGACGCCCGCTGGCTCGGCGCGAGCGCCGCCTTCGCGGGGCTCGCGGCCAGCACGAAGTATCTCGGCCTCTTCTTCGTCGCGGCCCTCGCGGTGGCCACCGTCTTCGCCGATCGGCCGCACGGAGGCCTGCGGCGAGCGGCCCAATATGGAGGCATCGCGCTCCTCGTCCTCGCGCCCTTCTATTGGCGAATCGTGAGCCAGACGGGCAACCCCGTCTTCCCTTACCTGTCCCGGTGGTTCGGCGACAGCGCCTGGAGCGAGTGGCTCGATCCCATTGCGGCGAACAACCCTCAGGGCGCCTCGGGCGGCTCGCTGCTCGGTTCGCGGGCTCGCAGCCTGATGGATCCTCGCGCCCTGCTCCGAGAAATCTGGACGCTCGTTGATCCCGCCGCAGGACTCGGAGGACGGGCGATCGTCTCACCCCTGCTGCTGTTACTCCTGCCCTTCCTTTGTTGGCACGCCCTGCGCGATCCTCGGGCTCGGTTCCTTCTCATTCTCGGGCTCGGCTACGGGGCGTGTTGGTATCTCCTTTGTCCGGATGGACGATTCCTGCTCCCGATACTTCCGGCGTGGACTGCCGGCGCGGCGGCCGGAGCGGACGCGCTCTTGCGACGACGGGAAGGTGCGGGCCGGCAGCGCGCTCACGGCGAGCTCGCCACGGCTGCCCTCGCCCTATTGCTCGTGATGCCAGGGACGGCCTGGACGGCCCGCGCGCTGCGGCGCCAGGGAAGGCTCCCCGTCACGGCGCAGCAACGCGATGCTTACCTGACCCGCTCGTTTCCCGTGTACCCGGCCCTCCAGATCCTGAACGAGGCATTTGGAAGTCACTACGCCGTCTACGTTCTCTTCCGCGAGAATGCCGCCTACTTCGCCGACGGGCGCTTTCTCGGCGACCACTTCGGCCCGAATCGCTTCTCCCGGGTGACGGACGCCCTGGACGACCCGAGACGGCTCCTCACGGTTCTCCGGCGAATGGGCGTCACGCACTTGCTCATCGACCGGACGGAGGGCAGCGGCGCTCGGGTCTCCCTGTCGGCTCTCGCGACGTCGTTTCGGAGGCTGCCGGCGCCGGCCGGCACGGCCCTCTTCACACTAGGGGAGGAGAAGCGGCGCTCGTCCGTCCCGTCGGCACCCCAGCCGTGAAGCAACACGCGGGACGCCGAGGTCTCCGAAGCCCTCCCCCGCCCCGCGGGACTAGCCTCGGATATCCTCCCGGCCAGGATTCCTTCGGAGGGCAAGATGCCCGAGACCGTCGTCCTCGCCACGGTCCTTCTGCTGACCGCCATCGGTCAGCGCTTCAAAATCCGGGGACCGCGGATTGGAGTCCTCGTGGTCGCCTTCGTGATGCTTGCGGTCGCTGTGTTCTGGATCGCCACTTTTCCGCGCGCCTGAAAGCCGGCAACCAGTTTCGGACAGGCGTGCCCTGCTCGGGCAACCGGCATAGCCGTTGCGCAGGATGCGGATGGGGCTCACGCGCAGCGCGCGCCAGGCCGGAATCCCGCAGGCCATCAGGCTCGCCGCCAGGAGCAACACGGCAACCTCGGCGTAGGTCGCCGGATCGAGAGGACTCATCTCAAACAGGAGGCTCGACAGGTACCATGTGGCGATGGCGGCTCCCGCGAGCCCCGCCGCCAGCCCGAGACCCGTCAGCGCCAGACCGTGGCGCAAGACGAGTCCGAGGACATCGCCGCGGCCGGCTCCGAGCGCCAGCCGCAGACCGATCTCGCGCGACCGCCGGCCCACCTCGTCGGAGATCACGCCGTAGCTTCCGATGATCGCCAGGAGCAAAGCGGTCGCCCCGAACAGGGCGACCAGCGTCGTTCGAAACCGCGGCTGCGCAACCGAGTCGTAAACGAACTGTGTCATGGGCTGAATGTCCGCCAGGGGCAACGAGGGGTCGAGCGCCCGGACCTCCCGGCGCAGCGCCGCGGCGAGCTCCTCCGGCCCCCCCTTCGTGCGAATGGCGATGTACGCCGCCCACCAGGGGTCCTGCTCGAAGGGTACGTACATCCCCGGTTGGCAGGGAGCTCCGATCCCGTCCCTCATGACGTCGCCTACCACTCCCACGATCTGGTGCGGAACGTTTTCCTTGAAGCCGAACACGAGCCTCTTGCCGATCGGATCCTCCTCCGGGAAATAGCGCTTCGCGAACGCGGAGGAGACGAGGCACACCCTCGGAGCGGTCGCCGCGTCCATGGCGGAAAATAGCCGACCCTTGAGCAGCGGCACCCGGAGCACACGAAAGTACTCGGGCGTCGAGGCCGTGTAGTTCGCCGTCCGATCGTTTCCCGCCTTTTCGGTGGCCCTGCCCTCGATCGTGAAGGCGAAATTCAATCCGCCTCCGGTCAGCGGCAACGGCAGGACGGCCGCGACGGCCTCGACCCCAGGCTGCGACTTGAGGCTCTCCACCAGCCGGCCGTAGAACCCGATCCACTGCTCGGGCTTCGAATACTGGGCCCGAGGAAGCGAAATCCCCGAGGTGAGCACGTTGGCAGGGTGGAAGCCCAAGGGCACCTCCTGCAAGCGCAGGAGGCTGCGGGTCAGCAGCCCGGCGGCGATCAGCAACACGAACGACACAGCCGTTTCCAGGACGACCAGGAGGCTGCGCAGCCGGCGCTTGCCGCCGCCCTCGCCGGCAGTACCAAGGTGCTTCCGCACGGCGCCGCAGCTCGGACCGACGGTTCTAGTCCTCTGGATCCTGCCCCGTGTGGAGAGAGAGCTCGTCCGCGGTCGCGTCGAAGTGGAAGAGTTGCCCGTACCTTCCCCAGCTCACGATCGAGCGGAACAGATCCGGGATGGCGTGGCCGGGCAGGCGTTCCGCCAAGAACGAACGAACATCCTCGCCGGGACGAACCACGTCCGGCTCCTCGGCCAGATAGCGCACGAGCGCGGCGAATATTCCGAGCGTCAAGAGGCGCTTTCGGAAGAGCATCCGCTTCTCCGCCGGCGGCGCCGCGACCATCTCGCGGCCGAGCGGTGTCATGCGGACGATGTCCCCCGGCGTCTCCGCCAGGTTCAGCATCTCCGCCGCTTTGACCACCGAGATCGTGTGGCCGAAGTCGTAGTCCGTGACCGCGTCGAGCTCGAAGAGATCCTGCTCCCCGCCATGGTCGCTCAGGATCTCGAGCAGACCCAGCACTTCGCTCGGGCGTGCGTTGGGAACCGGCCGAATCGGACCGACCGTCGGGCGGCCTCCGGGGGAGGTCACGAGCTTCTCTTCCGGCAGGTGAATGCCCGTCACGATGTCGTGAATCTCCTCGACCATGCGGAGAAACTCGGGATGGCGGTACTCTCGGGGATGCGGGAGCGTGTTGACGATCTCTTGGCGGATCGAACCCGGGTTCGCGCCCATGATCACGATCCGGTCTCCCAGGTACACGGCCTCGTCGATCAGGTGCGTGATCATCAGGATCGAGGAGAGTGTGCTCCCCCGATCCGCCCAGAGCCGGTAGACCTCTGCCCGCAAGAGCTCGGCCGTGAGCACGTCGAGGGCCGAGAAGGGCTCGTCCATGCAGAGAAGCTCCGGCCCGCCGACGAGCGCGCGGGCGATGCCGACTCTCTGCTTCATGCCTCCCGACAGCTCCTTGGGAAAGGCCCGCTCGACGCCGGAAAGCCCGACCTGCTCAATCGCGTGACCCACCTGGAGACGGGCGTCCTCCTCGTCCAGAGGCGCGCCGTTTAGCCCCACACGCACGTTCTCTTCGACGGTGAGCCAGGGAAACAGCGCGAAGTTCTGAAAGACCACGGCGGCGCCCGCGTGTATTCCTTCAAGCGGCCTTCCGTGCGCCTTCACCGACCCCGAGGTGGGCGGAATGAGGCCGATCAAGATCCGCAGGAGCGTCGACTTGCCGCATCCGGAGGGTCCCAGCACGGCCACCGTTTCGCCTTTGCGAACGGCGAAGTCGATGCTCTGGAGGACGACGCGGTCTCGGCCCTCGTCGTCACGGTAGGTCTTGGTCACCCCCTCGGTTTGCGCGATCGGCGGCTCGGGCGCCGGGCGGGGCCAGTTCGATCCGCTCATCGGTTCAGCGCGTAACGCGACTCGGCGAGCCGGTACAGGGGCCGCCACACGACCCGGTTGATCAAGATGAGGGCAAACGACATGGTCAACACGCCGGCGGCGAGCAGCGGGAAGTTCGCCGCTTGCGTCGCGCGGGTGATCGTCGATCCCAGACCGAAGGTGGCCAGGGTCTCTCCTCGGAAGTTGAGCGTCTCGGCGACGATCGAGGCGTTCCAAGCGCCTCCCGCTGCCGTGATCAGCCCGGTCACGAGGTAGGGAAACACCGCGGGAAGGAAGAGCTTCTGCCACCGCTGCATGCCCCGGACACTATAGGTATCGGCGGCCTCCTCCAGGTCGTGGGGAACCGCGCTCGCTCCCGCGAGCACGTTGAAGAGCACGTACCACTGGGCTCCGAGCAGCATGAGAACGGAGGCGACGACAGTAAAAGGCACGCGCAGAGCGAGCAGGACCCCAGTGACGAGAGGAAAGATCATCGGGGCGGGGAAGGAGGCGATCAGTTGCACCACCGGCTGGAGGCGCCGCGACCAGCTGGGCGACCGACCGATCAGGATCCCCGCCGGAACGGCCCAGACGGTCGCTAAGGCGAGAGCCCCGGCGGTCCGGAGAAACGTCGCGCCCAGCGCGGCCGCCAGCATCACCCAGTCTCGTGGCGGCAAGGAAAGGAGCAGATGCACGAGCCGAAAGCAGCCCCAGGCGGCCCCCACCGCCGTCGCCCCTGCGACCGCCACGAGCGCCGTCTTTCGAAGCGAAGCCGCCCGGCGTTCGGCGCCCGGATCCTCCGGTTCGCGGGCGGCCCGCGAGAGAGCGCCGCCCTCGACTCCCCTCTTGGCATGCCGCGGCCGCCGCAGGCGCCGCAGCAACGCAGACCGACGCACGAGATCGAGAACCCAGGACTGCGGCTTCTCGGCCGAGGCCAGGTCCTCCAGCCGGAACCGCTCCGACCAGGCCACGAGCGGCTTCCAGAGGAGCTGATCCACGGCGACGATCATGACCGACATCGCCACGATGGCCCAGAGCATCGCCCTCCCGTCGCCCTTCTCGATCGCGACCGCCATGTAGGAGCCGATCCCGGGAAGCCGGAAATCGTGAGTCCCGAGAGTGAACGCCTCGTTCACCGTCAGGAAGAACCAGCCGCCGGCCATCGACATCATCGAATTCCACACCAGGCCGATCATCGCAGAGGAGACCTCCACGGTGCCGAACGTCCGAAACCACCCGAAGCGATGGATCCGCGAAACCTCCCGCAGCTCATCCGGAATCGCGCGAAGCGATCCGTAGAAGGAGAACACCATGTTCCAGACCTGGCCCGTGAACATCATCAGGATGCAGGCGAGCTCCAACCCGATGTTGGAGCGAGGAAACAAAGCGACCATTCCCAGGACCAACCCCGGCAGAAAGCCCAGCACCGGAATCCCCTGACCGATGTCGAGCAAGGGGATCATCACCTTTTCCGCCCGGCGCGAGTGGGCGGCGACAGTCCCGTAGACCAGCGTGAAGAGCAGGGAGAGAAGGTACGCGGCAAAACCGCGCGACAGCGAGAGCAACGTGTAGCCGGGAAGGGCCAGCGGATCGAGATCGATCGGCGTCGCGGCGCGCATGGGCGCGCTCCAACGCTGGGCCAGGAGCACGACACCGCCCACCAGCGCGGCCAGAGCGGCGATCAAGAAGATGTCGATCGCGAACCCGGCGGCCCCCGGGAGCGGAGCCTCCTCGGCGGCGGCCTCTCGAGCGGTCGCCCCCGGAAGAAGGATCGGCACGGCAGAAGATTATCGGGGCACCAAAGTTTCAGATGCAATATCGAAATCGACGCATCCGCATGTTCCCACGTCGCCGATCCCCTGCCCGACACAGGGATATTCTTCGAGTCATGGCGAGGGGCCCGATCGCTGAGTCCTGCTGCCCGAGCGACGGATCACGTAGAAACGCGGCGGCGGCCAGCGGGATCGCTCCGTGAACGCCGACAGACCCCCCGTCTGGCTCGCGGCGGGGCTCCGAACCCCGTTTGCTCCGGTCGATGGGCCGCTCGCCGGCCGCGATGCGCTGAGCCTAGCCGTCCCGGTCGTGCAGGAGATGGAGCGCCGAGCTTCCGGTCCTGTGGACCTCGCCGTCTGGGGGTCGGTCGCCCTCAACCTCTCCTATAGCAACCTCGCCCGTGAGATTTGGCTCGAGGCGGGCCTCGATCCACACGTGCCGACATTCACGACGATCCTGCAGTGCTGCACCAGCATGATGGCCGCCTTCGAGGCTGCCGGCATGTTGCGAGGCCGGAGCCTGGCCCTGGCCATTGCCGGCGGATCCGAAAGTATGAGTCGCGTGCAGGTTGGGCTCAACCCGGATTTCTCGGTCTGGCTCCGTAGGGTGATCCGGGCGCGAACCGTGGCGCGGCGGTTGGAGGTCCTGCGAACCCTCCCGCTTCGGGATGTGAGCCTCGACGTGCCCGAGGTGAAGAACCGTGCGACCGGCAAGAGCATGGGCGAGCACTGCGAGGAGATGGCGAAGGCCTGGAAGATCGGCCGCCGCGAGCAGGACGAGTTAGCGCTCGAAAGCCACCGCAAGGCGGTCGCCGCGCAGCAGAACAGGCGGGTGCACGATCTCGTTCCCGTCGATGGCATGAGCCTGGACGGATTCCCGCGGCCCGGCGCCTCGCTCGAGAAGCTCGCGGCCCTGAAGCCGGCTTTCGATCGCGTTCACGGGACGATCACGGCCGGGAACAGCTCGCCACTGACCGACGGCGCCGCCGCGGTCTGGGTCGCAACCGAGGAGGGGTTGGCCCGTCTGCCCGCCTCCGTGCCTCGCGTGCGCCTCGTCGATTTCGAGACGGCGGCCGTGGACATCTTCCACGAAGGGCTCCTGATGGCCCCGGTCGTGGCGATTCCGCGTCTGCTGTCGCGGCACTCCCTGACCTACGAGGATGTCGCCTTGTGGGAGATCCACGAGGCTTTCGCCGCGCAGGTCTTGTGCAACCTGGCGGGCCTCGAAGATCGCGACTATGTGAGGGAGAAGGCCGGCGTTCCCCATACCTTCGGCCGGTTCCCTCGCGAGCGGGTCAACCCGAACGGCGGGAGCATCGCTCTGGGCCACCCCTTCGCCGCCACCGGGGCACGGATTCTGAGCCAGGCGGCGCAGGAGCTGGCCGAAATGCCGACCGGGAGCCGGGCCGTCGTCAGCGTCTGCGCGGACGGCGGATTGGGAACGGCCGCGTTACTCGAGAACTGACGGGCCCTCACCGTGAGAGGGATGGCGATGACGCTCGTCGGCCCGGGCGCCAGTCGAGCCACTCTGACGCCAGGGAGTTCGGCGTGAAAGCCTGGTCACGGTGCGCGAGTCCCTGGCGGGCGATAGGATCTCTTCAGGAACCAGCACGATGACGCTCAGGGTCGGTTCGACCAACCCGCACGGATCGAGCCACGCCCTGCGCCCCGTGCGGCCGACGGGCTCGAGGTGGGTTCCCCAGACCGCCGTGACGACGTTTTCAACGGCGTGGAGTTCCTCGACAGCTCCCGTTCGACCGCAAACCATTGGGAAGATGGCCAGTGGCGGTACTTCATCGATGGCGATGGCCGAAAGTTCCTCGAAGGGATGGATCTGCGCGATATCTGAGCAGACTACCGGCGCCGGCGACGCTCGGACCAGCGCCGTAGCCGTCGATTGAGATCGAGAAGCGACGGACGCGCAGTTTCGACACGGCGTCTCTCTCCGGCCTTTTCGGGACAATCTTGATCGGTGCCTCTCGGGCCGCCTATCAGGCTCTGGCTCCGCCGCGAGCGACGCGGAGCGGAGGGAGTCCGCTGCGACGGCGGGTTAGGACGCCGCCTGCCGTCAGGACCGCTGCCCATCGATCAAGGAGTGGGCCCGGTCTCGGACGTCGCTCGGCAAGGCGCGAGCCCTTCGTGTCACGGTATCGAGGTGGACCGCAACGAGAACCGTCCTCGCGGCCACCGCTCCTGTTTCGTCGTTCTTCATCTCGTGAGCGAAGCGAATGGCCTTGTCCTTCACTTCGAGGATAGTCGACGAGACCGTGACCACATCACCGGGGTACAGCTCATGCTTGTATTCGATGTGCTGCTCGACACCCGCCATCCCGATGCTCTCGCTGCGCAGACGTGCTGGCGTAAGCCCCATGGCGGCGAAGAGCTGCCACGTCGCCTCATCGAATTTAGCTACGTACCACATGACATTCATGTGCCCCATGTGGTCACACTGCGACGGGTAGACCGCTCCACGGTAGGTAACGAGGGCCGTCACGAGTCGGGGCCGGCTGAGTCGGCTTCGCCTGGCGCGTCGCCCAGGGGCGCGGGGGGCAGCGGCGTCGCGAAGAACCGAACCACCAGCACAATAAGCACCGTCATGACCGCCACCGTAAAGGCCAGGTTCCGCCCACGCCACAACCCCACGAACCATTCTCGAAACTCCTCCGCAAGGACATTCGCCTTTCCACCATAGAGCTCCAGGTCATGAACATATTTCTTCGTTTCGAGCGGATCGTAGCCAAGAGGATTGGGAGGCGGGGGACTGGCGCTGATGTAGATGATGATGGCGCCAGCGAAACCTGCCGCGAGGATCGCGGCGGTCAGGCGCCTGAGGCGTCGCTGCGACACGGGCGCTGGAGAGTTCGTGTCACCCACCATCCCTAGTGTAAAGCTCCGTCCGGTCCGTAGTTGAATGACCCTTCGGGGCTCGACTCGAACCATTCTCGGAGCCCGAGAATGCGCATGAGATCGTCGTCGCAACGCCTCGCTGCGGCGAGATCTGGAACGCCTATGCCGATGTGGCCGATGAATCGAGTGCACCGCTTGCGGCGCGCAAGCACGCGAGTGACAGTCCGCCGCAACGCCATGTTAGGCGGCGGTTTCGGGCGCGTTGGCTTTGGCATGGGTTACGATTTCGTACTTGATTCCTTCGGGGTCTTTGAAGAAGAACGCATAGTAGCCGGGTGGTGTGTATCCGGGATATTCCCTTGGCGGAGCGACGATGATGGCGCCGATTGCCTCGATTTCGTGATGAAGGCGGTCGACCTCTGCTCGCGAGTCGGCCCGGAAAGCGAGGTGGCGAAGGGCGCCGGGCCTGCGCCGATGAACGGCTTCTTGGCGAAGGGCGGTTCTAGGCGAGGAGAGAGCAAAGGAGAGCCGCTCGTGGCTGTATTCGATTACAAAGAAGTCGTGCTTTTCGATAACGGAGCTGCTGCGGCTCTCTTTGCTGAATCCGAGAATCGGAAGCAACCGGTCATAAAACGGCGCTGCAATAGCCATATCGCGCACCGTTATCTGAATGTGATCGATGATTGGTTTCACGTCGCTGGCAACCTTATCAATCTCGCCGTCACGACTCCCGCCGCCGGCTCATCATCGGGGGGAACCGACCAAGCACTGCCTTCTCCCTGAGCAGTAGCTCTTGAGATGATGCCGCTCATCACAAGGTTGGCGAACGAGAAAATGCAGGAAGAGCAAGACCTGATTGAGACCCTTCATCGGTATTCCTCCGATCAATGAGTCAGTCGCGTCACGACATGTCTGCCTAACGGGCTGCGCTTCAGCGGCGAACGCCAGTGCGGCCTCTGCCGCCGCAGATGCTCGAAGTGCCACATTGCCCTAACTCGAGTCCGCCTTTGGGATCGCACAGCCTACGAGCCACGTCAGGCCCAGCCAGGAAAATGCCTAGGCCGCCGCCATTCCTCGCACCTCGTAGCGAAGCTCAACCACGCCGCTCTCGTAGGCTTTGACCTCCGCCAGGTGCAGGGCGACGTCTCTGTCGAGCTTCTCGAAGAATGGGATCCCATCACCAATCAAGATCGGGAGGATCGAATAGCGAAGTTCGTCGGCTAGCCCGAGACGAAGACATTCCCCGGAGACTGCACCGCCTCCAACAAACCAGATGGTACGGAACGCGGGCCGCAGGCGACCATTCACGAACTGCGCGAGATCGCCTGAGTAGAACTCGACCGTATCCCGGGTCCGCGGCAGCTCGCGACGAGTGAGGACGAAGGTGGGTTTGTCGCCGTACGACCACCGCAGCCCTTTGGCCTCAAAACTCAACGCGGTCTCATATGTTCGCGATCCCATGACGTAGCAATCGATCGTCTTGAGGAACGCTTCGACGGATCCTGGGTCCATGGTGTCCCCGCCTACGAATTCGTCTGAGGTGTCGAGCCAGTCGACGCTCCCATCCTTTCGAGCGATGAAGCCATCGAGGCTCGCCGCCATGTGGATCGTCACGCGAGAATCAGCGTTTACCATGGTTTCGCCCTGACGCCGGTGGCGACGGCTCGTGCCAGTCTTCGAGAGACTCGCTCCCGGTGGCTCTTGAGTACATGACGTGCGAATCTACGCCGGGCAAAGCAGGCACCGAAACCAACCCCCAGCCCGAGTCCGCCTAACGGGCGGCGCGTCGGCGGCGAGCGAAGAGCCGAAGGTGATGAGCGAGTTCGTTGCACGCGCGTGTTCGGCCTCACCCAACTTTCGAGCCTACGACCAGCGGCTGGAAGAATCTGTCGTCGATCCGCCGAACGGCTCGAAACCCCGCCTCATTCATGAGGTCGACGAGGAGCGAAACGGGTATCGCGTAATACTGGGATCTCATCACATGGACGGCGCAATCGGACCCGCCAGCGTCCCCGAGAAAATACATGGACAGATCGTAAATCGAGTCGTGAACTTCCCACACCTGAAAGACCAGGAAACGTCGCCTGCCATCGGTTCTCGGCCCGTAGGGTACGACCTTCGTCCCGACGCACTCCGCAGGATAGGAGTCGCGAACCGACATCAGAACTCCGCCGCTCGGAGTAGGGCAACGGTACATCTCCCCAAAAACCACGCGGATTTCCTCCATCGGAAAGCAGATGCGGAACCGAGTTATCGCACGCGATTACCAAGTCGAAGGGTTCCCGATAGGTCGAGGAAAGGGTCCTCAGGTGCAAAGCTCGGCGGAGAAAAGCTCGGAGGCAGGTCAGCCTTTCTCGAGGGTTGACGTGGTTTGGCGGGGCCGACGGAACGCGAAGCCGAAGGCTCCGCCCCTAAACCAAGGCGGCTGAAGAGGCGAGGATCTCGTTGGCCGCGTCCTTGTCCGTGCCGGCTCCCGACGAGCCATCGCCGAGTGCTTGCTGTCCCCCCCGAAGGAGTGGAGGCTCCCCGGGTTGCGCTCGTCGCGACCTGGGGGGGCAGGGCTGGCGAAAAGATGGTCCGGTCCATCGGGCCTCCCACCCGGCCAGCTCAAGATCGACCGACCTTCGACCCGCTGCGCAAGGACGTGAGGTGCCAGAGACTCGTCGCCGGCGGGAAGTAGGCCCGCCTCGTTCCCTCTCAAGCGCGGCGTCCCTCGCTATCGCTCGAGATGACTCGATACATGTACGCACGATCGCCCCCGGCGGCTTTCCGCGCCAATCCGGGGCAATTGTCCCAGGTGATCACTCCGAATCCGGCCGATTCGGGACGTAGTTCCCATTGTTGGGCGGCGTTGCCGGCGCCATCGTAGGGTCGAAAGGAGAGATCACATGCTTTCACACGACTACTCGTATGCCAACGTCCTGCAGAACTCGCTCAAGGTCGCCTGGACGGAGCGCCAGGTTCTCGAAGGCAGAGACTTCGACTACTCCAAGCGGTTTCTTCCCAATCGACTCTCGGGAGTGGACGAGATTCGCTGCCTCAACGACCGCGACAAGCTCAAGCTGAATCAGATCATGGGCAACGCGTATTGCCACATCTTCGCCTACGTGGAGGAGTACATCATTCCGCAGGCCCTGGAAGCCGCCCAGAAGGACATTTATGGCGACGAGACCCGGTTGCGTACGCTGCTGCGCTTTGCCGAGGACGAGTCGAAGCACCAGGAACTGTTTCGACGCTCGACGGCGCTGTTCGAGAAAGGCTTCGGAGTCAAGTGTGGCCTGATCCCCGGCCGTGAGGAGGTCGCCCGCGTGGTGCTCAGCAAGTCGCGGCTCTGCAGCTACCTGCTGACCAGCATGATCGAGTGGTTCACGCAGTTGCATTACGTCGAGCACGTGCGCGATCGGGGCGAGCTCGACGGACTGTTTCGTGACCTGGTCAAGTATCACTGGATGGACGAGGCGCAGCACGCGAAGATCGATTCGCTCCTGATCGACGAGATCACCCGGGAGATCGGCGAGGAGGATCGCGAGGCGGCCGTCGACGAGCTGCTCGAGCTCGGCGGCGCGGTCGACGGACTGCTGTCGCAGCAGGCCGACCTGGATCTCGAGAGCCTCGAGACTGCCATCGGACGTACGCTTTCGGAGCAAGAAAAAGCGGAGATCAAGCGCAATACCCATCGCGCCTACCGCTGGACGTTTCTCGTCTCCGGACTGGAGCATCCGAATTTCGTCCGGATCGTGAGCGAGCTGACCCGCAGAGGGCCGGCGAAGCTCGAGGCCGTGGCCCGGGCGCTGTCGAACTGAAGGGCGCATGAAGCTGACGGGCGCGTCAGCCTTGCGGCTGTCGTCCTGGCGGCTGGCTGCGAGGCCTGCCGGCCGCCAGCGCGCCCGCAGCTTTTGCGTCGCCCGCTAGGGCCGGAACCCCCGGTCTCGCGCGAAGACGATCGCCTGCGCCCGGGTCCACACGCCGAGCTTGTCGAAGAGGTTCGAGATGTGGTTGCGGACGGTCTTCTCGCTGATCGTGAGGCGCTCGCCGATGTCGGCGTTGGCGAGCCCCTCGGTGATCAGCACCAGGACTTCGCGCTCGCGAGCCGTGAGGCGGGCGAAGGCGGAGTCCTCTTCGCGCGGGGCCGGGAGGCCCGCGAAATCGAGGACGACTTCCCGAAAGCGCTCCCACGCCGGCTCGTCCTCGAGAAGGATGTGGTTGCGGGAGTCCAACTCGACGAACTGTGCTCCTGGGATTCCGGCGGCCAGTTGGCGTGCTTCCGAGATGGGACAGACCTCGTCATCGCGGGAGTGAATGACGAGCGTCGGCGCCGTGATCGCGCCGAGCAAGCTGGAAACGTCGACCTTCGAGCGAGCCTCGAGGAGCCTCGCCGCCATTTCGCCGCTGCTGGTCCGGCGGCACAGCTCGTTGTACCAGCCGATTTGCGCTTCGCTGGCTCCGGGAATGAAGCGCGACGTGAAGACCTGGCGGAACACCGGATTCTCTTTTCCCCAGCCGACCCTCATCAGCTCCAGCATCGCGCGGTACTGGCGCTCGCCCACCGAATCGCCGCGCTGCGCCCAGCCGCGGGCGTAGCCACCGTAGAGAACCATGCGCGAGACCCGCTCCGGATGGCGCGCGGCGTAGGCGACGCAGATCGCTGCGCCGGACGAGATCCCCAGCAGCGCCAACGGCTCCTCGACTCCCGAGGCGGCCACCACGTCCTCGAGATCTCCAAACCAGCGGTCGAACGATAGCTCGTCGACGTCTCGGTCCGTCAGCCCGCAGCCGCGTTCGTCCCAGCGCAGGAATCGGAAGTGGTCGCCAAAGAAGCGGATCCAGTGCCCCCAGACCGGGCTCTCCAGTTCGTACTCGAGATGGCTCAGCCAGTTCGCCGCCTTGACCAGGACCGGGCCCGCGCCGATTTCGGCCCAGGCGAGCTGCACACCATCTTCCGTGCGCAGGTAGCGGACGCGCTGACGAAGTTTCGTGTCCATCGCCGTCGGACCCCGAATTGTAGCTATATGGGCGAAGTACTCGCCGTCCCGATCGGTCCTCCTTTGGGTCTACCAGACGCCGGAATCAGCCGATACTTGACGCGCTGCATTCTCAGTCCCGGTCCGCGGCGCGTCCAGTGAAGAAGTGATAGTCCGCGTCCAATGGCCCGCAGCCCGCGTGACATGCTCCCTGCCGAGAGGTTCGATTCCAGGCTGCCCTCCGTCCGCTGGAGCCCGGGGTCTCAGAACCACATGCTTGGCCGTGTCATTGTCCGTGTTCTGTCCGTGAAGCCACGTCCGCTGACGTTCATCCAGCCGACAGGCGACGCGATGTCAGGAATGGCGCAAAGCACGGCGGAGAAAGGCTCGGAACCACATCGACCCTTGTCGAGGGTTCACGTGGATATGGCGGGGCCGACGGGACTCGAACCCGAAGGCTTCGCAGCTAACTCAAGGCGGCTGAAGGGGTGATGCCTCCGTTGGCCGTGTCTTTGTCAGTGTCTGTTCGCCGTCGATAGCGGGCGCGGCTCCCCGAACAAGGTCCCTTCGCGACGATTAGCGGAGGTGCTAGGCTTCAGACATTCCTTGAGCGGCACACCGACTCAACCCACTCCTCCGCCACCTGCGCCGAACACGCCGACGACCGAGCCGGTGCCTCCGACATCTAGCAGCGCTCGTTCCTTCCAGATTACGGGTGGGGCCCCTCGACTGCTTCTGGGCTGGTGGATTTTCAGGAAATGGGCTTGGCGGAACACCGCGGGAGCCGTTTACGTCGCCGTGCTCTATTTCGTGGCCGCTGTCTTCTGGGGCGTCGCATCTGGCAACCCATATCGACCACCTCAATGGGTTTACTCGGGCCTACCGCGTAGCGCTGGTGTCGCAATCGTCTGGCTGCTCTTAATCTGCGAGCTTCAGCTAACCCAATTCATTGGGTTCCTCTTCTACGTGGCATTCTTCTGGATCTGGCTCCCGTTTCATCTCGCGGGAGCACGTTCCCAGCGACGCAAAGCAGCCGCTGGACAGACCAATCGAAGCACCAAGCTTTCAACGAGTCTTCGGCTCTGGCACGTTGCTGGTCTCGCGCTTTTGCTCGCCGTGGTCGTTTTCTGGCCGCTGCCCTCTCGGCTTTTCGCAGGAATTGCGGCCCTGGTCGGGTTAATTCCGGCGGCGCTACTGATCAAGCGGGCCTGGGTAGTGGCGATGTCTCCTGCTGATTGGGTGGTCGGATTGAAGGGCCGGGCGGCGGACGCCTATCAGAGATGGAAGGCGGAATCGGAGAGGGTAGAAGCAAGAGGGAATGTGCTAGCAGCGAGCGCAACAGTCCTCCGGGCACCAGCCAAGGTCGTCAGATTCCTCGAAAAACCAATCAACTATCGCGTCGTCCTTCGTACAAGCGCGATCTTCTACTTTTTCGGGCTCATCGCGATTCTTCTGCTCTACTTGGGCTTTGAGGCGGCGCTTTGGTTGCGCGCCCTAGCGGACGAAAAGGAGCTAGCCGCTGCGTTCGGGGGAGGAAGCCTTCCCAACATTGTGCTGATGTCTCTGACCTGCTCGTTGGGAATCGTGGGTCAATGGTTGATTAATGTTTCGCGCCTCGGCATGCCGGGTAATGTGGTCATCGTGACAAGCAGACTTATCGGACTGGTTGGGTCTGGCATCCTCATAGCCGGCTTCCTCTCCCACTACTCGACGGACGTGTCCAGGTTAGAGCGACCCTCTCCGCCGAGCAAACCCGACGGCGGCGAGTCCGGTGCGGCCACAGGTTAGGGCGACACGTGGCAATTCCGCTGCATCAGGGCACAAGCTTCTCCTCGGATCTCTGCTCGCTACCCAATAGAACACCGCGGTTCTTCTCAAAGACAGCCCGGACCTTGGAACCGAGCTGCTTCCGGTTCCGAACGAATTGAACATTCTTGTGGATGTCGAAGTGAATCTGTGTACGAAGCTTCGGATCCAGTACGCTATTCTCGCTCGCCACGTAGATTACCGGTTTACCCGCTCCCTCGGCATACCCCGCTTCAAAATAGCAAGAGGGTCGCTCGTCGGTGAGATCCGCCACCAGGAATTGCGCCCGCTCTATCTCGTCCTTGATCCGCCGTACTAATTCATCGAGAGGGTATTCCTTGTCGATTCGGATGCCGAAGCAATCGAGTTGATTGAGAACCGTGTTGATGACTTCGAACCTGGCTTCGTATTCCGCGTAGACCCGCTGCTCCTCCTGCGTCCCCTCCTCCTCACCCTGGATCGGCATGATCACGAAGACTCTGGTCTTCGTCTGAGACAAACCACGCTTGGCTTTGGCCTCGAAAGTCGGGAAAAGATTCCGTTTTCTTGCGCTTGAACCGTTCAAACGGTATCCCACGCTTCTTGTCGTATCGCTCCAGCGTGCGGTAGATCTCAAGATCCGCGACCGGAACCGTCTGGACCTTCTTGCCCCAACTCGTCTGGATAGTCCCGGTCTGAAGGTAGGGAATCACGTAGTCGGATAGCACCTGTGCTTCCGTACGGTTGTACACCAGCTTTGTCTTGTTGCTGCGAAGTGCTAGAACGTGGAAGAACTGCATTGGGTCATCATCCTCCGCAGCGGCGAGTGGAAGCGAGTCCGCTGCACGCGCGTGTTAGACGGCCTTTGATGCCTGATCATGGTGACGTGCCCTGCGCAGGAAGGCAAAGGTTGGCGCAGCCACCACTAAGACCACCAGCGCCAGAATGGTCGTGTACAGAACTAGGAACCCAAAAGTCTCTTGAGCCGAGGCATCGTGCGGATCTGAGCGCATCACGAGTCTGAAGAGTAGGCCATCAAGCCAACCAAGCATGCGACCACCCAGGAGACGTGCGTCAAGCTCGAAGAGAGCTGTCAGAACTAGCCAAGAGGCTGAAGCCACCGCCAAGACGCCAGTGGTCTTGCGGATAGCGGCGGTGAGCTTCACGGCCTCTCCCAGCCGTCTAACGGGCGGCGCATCACCTGCGAGCGACCAAGCGAAGCGAGGCGGCGAGTCCGGTGCAACGGCATGTTAGGCGCCACTCCCATTCGCAGTATCAGTTGTTCGTGTCTTCAACAATTCGTGGCGTTTGAAGGTCGCTCTCGACGCCCGCTGCGCGATGAGAAGTATTCCGACCCACATAAGAAGTTGCCAAAGGCCGTAGGTTCGGCTGCCGACCAGAACCCAGGTGGCCATTGCGGCGGTCGCGATCAGCAGGAACACGGCGACAACCCGCAAGCGAGTTAGCCAGAGAAGGGCAGCGGGGATTGCCAAGGCTGCAGCCGCCGCTGCTGCCACCCATCCGGCGCGCCGATTTGCCACGATGACAAGCAACGCAACGAGCAGAATAGCGACACTCATGTCGCGGAGGACGAGACCCGCCTCTGTCGCGTTATCAAGCGGGCCGAAGAAGCGAATTGCCGGGCCTCGGTAACCCTGCGCTCTCTCGAGCTCTTGCTGTCTCTCAAACACCGACGTGCCCTAAATCCTGGCGCTTAACGGGCTGCGCGTCAGCGGCGAGTGAGGAGCCGAAGGCGACGAACGAGTCCGCTGCACGCGCGTGTTAGGCAGCGCTCCGAGAATCACCGTTTCAGCCTGGTGGCCTGAATCGTTACTGTTGTTTTAAGCTCGGATGCGGTTGGACCAGCCTTCAGGATCTGGGTAAAAGACGTGGGAGTGATGTTGGTGAAGACCTCCTGGCGGACAAGTCTCTTCCCCTTCTCCTCAGTCTCCTCGGTATAGATGAGGCTGTTGCCTTCCCATTTCGCAACGTTCTTGGAAAGCTGGCAGCCGCCCGGGTCATGGCTGGCGCACCAGATGAAGCGCTGGCCCTGCGCCTTTTCGTCCCACCACGCGACTCCCAGGCCGTGAAACTCTCCCGCCGCACCCTCTTCTTCGTACTCTTCGATTACGGAACCTCCGCCTGGACCTGCCCTCCACACCTCCCGACCTTGCCCAACGCCTCCGTTGGGCATCTCGGCGCTCGGTTCGTACTTCACGTGGATCGCCCACGTGCCGAGCATGAGGTGCTGCGCCTCGGGCCCGGGCACCTTTAGACTCACAGCGGGTGACGGCACCAGCGGTGCGGAAGACTGCAGCTCGCCATCTGTGGCGAGAGACAGATTCGGCTGGATAAGGGCAGCGACGGCGAAAACTAGAATCCCTGGAAATGCGCCGGATTTCATGTCACCTCCCACAAGCCGGTGCGCCGTGGCGTTCGAGACACCTCGCCGACTCCTGCGGCACGAGCTCGCTTGCCGCTGCCTAACGGGCTGCGCGTCAGCGGCGAGCAGAGCGAGCGTAGCGAGCGGCCCGAGCGAATGCGAGGGGTGCGAGTCCGCTGCACGCGCATGTTAGGCGTCGGCTGATGGTACGTCACGCCGGGTCCGTGATGGGCTGCCCACGAAGAGCTCTCTCAAGCTTATCCCCGCGAAGTGGTGACGTCTCGCCGTAGCCACCACGGAAGCTCGCCGAACCAGTAGCTTGACCCTCATGCCGATACGCAGCCGCTTCGGTGATTATGACGACGGCGAGCTTTTCGCCAGCCTGAAGAGCGCGTGGAGGCTTCCCCAGAGCCGGTTGCTCCTGAATGAAGCCGGTCGGCACCTGACCGTACCGTATCCTGTCGATCTTCACCGCGCCTTCAGCGCTCAGTTTCCAGACAGGCTGAGCGTTCGCATCGAACACGATGAAGTACCGGACCTCTGTTGGTCCGTCTAGCGTGTAGAAATTGGACTCATCGACACACGCGATCGCCAAAGCCCCGGCAATTAGAGCGGCCGGAAGGAATTTGGGCATAGCTCAACTTCCGACGCCTAACGGTCTGCGCATCAGCGGCGAGCGCCAGCGAGTCCGCTGCATGCGCGCGTTAGGCAGCACGCTACTTCACCCGCTCGTACCAAGATCGGGTACCGTCGTGATCGAGCTCGAGTCTTCCATCTGCCCCGAGGCCGAATCGCGTTCGCTCCTCACCGGGCGCCGAGGGCTGATTGCTAGTAATGACGTCTCCTGACACGGAGTAGGTCAGATTCATGATCTGACGACGATCAGGCAACTCGATCGAGTACTCGAGACTCCCGTCTGGACGGAAGTCCATTGTCACGCTCTGGAAATTCGCTGGACCCTCCGTGCGGACGAGACGCCACCGGCCGACCAGAGCTGACGTCACCGACTCGCCTCCTTCGGGCTGCCTAACGGCTGGCGCGTCAGCGGCGAGTGAGGAGCCGAAGGCGACGAACGAGTCCGCTGCACGCGCGTGTTAGGCGACGGCCGACTCATGCTTCAACCCAGATGTTGAAGACCGCTCCATCGCCACCCGGCATCTTTCCGGATTGGATCATTTGTCGACATGTTGGTCCGTCGCCTTCGAATTCACCACCCTCGACCACGGTCGGCCCCGGTTGGGTGGGAAGCCACGTGTCGAACCCCAGGACGGATAGGCCCTGCTGACCACACCACGCGAGATACTCGAGTGCATCCGGCGCGCGAAGAGCAAATTCCGCGCGGCCGGCTGTGAAGTACGCGCGCGGCTCAAGACTCGGTGGGAGTGGTCCGTTAGAGAAGTGGAGCAACTCGCTGGCGCTATCGATCATCTGAGCCTTCCGTCGCCTAACGGGTGGCGCGTCAGCGGCGAGCGAGCCCGAGCGAAGCGAGGGACGCG
>DATKAE010000012.1:0-8074 GCA_035498405.1 Thermoanaerobaculia bacterium
GCCACCTCGAGCAGCGTCGGCATGATGTCGGCCACGTGCATGGTCCCCTGGTTGTTGATGCTCCCCTTGGGCCGCTTGACCACGGGCCCGCTGACGACGAGCGCGTTCCGGATGCCGCCCTCCGCGAGCCACGCCTTGTACTGACTGAAGGGAGTCATGGAGACCTGTGCCCACATGGGGCCGTAGGTGAGCCAGGACCCCGGGTCGCCCCACGCGTTGGGATTGGTCCGCGACCAGTGGAAGATCGCCCAGAGATTGTCGCGCGAGCCGGGCGAGCCCGCGATCAGCTCGAACAGGTCGCCGCCCTCGGCGCCGTTGTCGCCGAAGACGATGAAGATCGTGTTGTCGTACTCGCCGATCTTCTTGAGGTGGTCGATGAGCCGTCCGACGTGGTAGTCCAGGTTCTCGACCAGGCCGGCGTAGATCTCCATCTTCTTCCCGAAGAACGCGCGCGCCGCCGGGGCGAGCAGGGTGGAATCGGGCACGAACCACATCCGCTCGGCGGGCTGGGTGCCCGCCGGCACGATGCCGAGCTCGACTTGCCGCTTCAGCCGCTCCTGCCGCAGGGCGTCCCAGCCCTTGTCGTACTCGCCGACGTGGCGGCCGCGCCACTCCCGGGGCAGGTGGTACGGCTCGTGCGGCGCCTGGTGGGAGACGTACGCGAAGAACGGCTTGCCGTCGCCGTGGTTGGCGTCGATGTACGAGATCAGCTTGTCGGTGTAGGTCTTGGTCGCATAGAAGTTCTTGGGAAGGCGCGTCAGGTACCGCCCGTCCTCGGTGTAGAGCGATTTGGGGTTGACGGCCGAGAAGCTCCAGTCGTCCCAGTAGCTCCCCATCCCGTCGAGGAGGGTGAAGTCGCGCTCGAAGCCGCGCGCGGCCGGGATCTGGGTCGGCTCCTTCCCCAGGTGCCACTTGCCGACCATGTAGGTGTGGTAGCCGGCGTCCTTGAGGAGCTGCGGCAGCGTGGCGACGCGGTCGTTGAGGTTGCCCTCGTAGCCGTCCAGGCCCACCTGGTTCGGCGCCGTCCACTCGCTCATGTTGCCGAGGCCGTTCAGGTGGGTGTCGACGCCGCTCAGGAGCATCGACCGCGTGGGCGAGCAGCTCGCGTGCGTGTAGAACGTCGTGAAGCGCACGCCCTCCTTGGCGAGGGAGTCGAGGTTCGGCGTCTTGATCTCGCTACCGAACGAGCCCATGTCGGCGAACCCCAGGTCATCGCCCAGGATGATGACGATGTTCGGCCGCCGGGGCGCGTCGGCGGGCGCGGCGATGGCGAGAGCGGGGAGGCCGGCGACGATTCCGAGGATGCCCAGCAATCGTCTCAGGTGGCCCGATTTCCTGACTACGGCACGCGTCGAGCTCTGCGGCATGGTCTCCATCGCCCAAACCCTTCCCTGGCACATCCAAACTTCCATTCGATCTCCTCAGCGACCGTACGGTATCTGAATCCAGCTCTCACGTTCCGCGTTCGCCTCGGCAGGAAGGTCGGCAATCCTCGAGACCAGAACCGGCCTGCCCGTGCGCTGTCAGCTGACGTCGCAAAGCTATTCGGGGAGCACCGCCAGACGGTGATGCGTTTGAATCAGCCCCCTCGCACCACTGGCAGTTTCAGCCTTCTCTTCCGACGCCGGCGGCGGCCGGCGCTCAGCCGTGAGGGTGCGGCGGCGGAGGTCGCGGCGCGGCCCGAGGAGGCGCGGGTCGCGGAGGAGCGCTGCGCGGCGGCGGGCTGGGCGGCCGGACGGCGCGCGATCGCTGATCTCCCGTCACTCGCGCGCCGTGCTCTCGCTCGAGCGGCTGAACCCGTTGGCGGTCGGGAGGACGGACGTCTCGAGGACCGACCTGCTGCCAGTTCCCCCGCGGATCTCGGCGGTAAACGCGACCGTCGGCGCCCGCGTAGACGTCGTTTCCGGCGGAACCGGACGGAGCCCGATAGACATTGCCGACGGCCGCTCGCTGTCCCGCCGCCAGGGCGCCGGTGCGGGAATTGTAGGCGCGGCCATAGAGGCCGACCGGATGACGCGTCCCGGGCTGGCCTGCGGGAGCGGGCCGCGGCGAAACCGTCACGGCTCCGCCCCATCGCCGATAGATGCCTCCCCTTGCCGCATTCCAGCCGCCCGCGCGCCACGGCACCAGGCGCGGGACCCGGGATCCGCCGTCGCGCCACTGCCATCCGCCGGGTCCCCAGCCCCAGCCAATCGGTCCCCACCAGGGGGGCGGAATGCATCCCCACACCCAGCCGGGACCCCAGCCCCACCCGAAGCCGACGTCGAAACCCCACCCCCACCACGGCGTCCAGGCCAGACCGAAACCGAGCCCCCAGGTGACCGGCGGGCCGTACCAGACGTTGCCGATCCACGGCGTGTAGACGTAGCCGGTGCCGTAAACGATCAGGCCGTCGTCGTCGATGTAGCTGCCCGTATAGCCCGGCGTGTATCCGACCTCCACGGAGTCGGCCGAGGCGTCATAGATGCGCACGTACGTCACGTAGTGGAGGGGTGAGTCCGGCGGGATCGAATAGATCGAGGGCGGCACGCTCCGCGCGACCGCCCAGGGCCCGCGCGGGGAGTCCGCGACGAACCAGACGCCATTCTCGACGGAGTACCACTTCCCGTCGTCGGCGAGAATCACGGGTAGCGATGAGTTGACGACGTACTGAAGCGGCGTTCCCGAGATCGGCTCGAGCTCCGGCTCCCCGTCGTACTCGGGGCCGGTCATCTTCGTCTCACGGAGGTCGACCTTCGCCGTCTGAGGGATCTCGTCGGCGATGAGAGCCTCGGCGGCCTGCGCCGTCCCGGGCACCGACGCCTTGACGTTCTCCTTCGGGCTGTCGTCCGGGATGCTCGCAAAATCGGCGGGCAGCGACTTGCCCGAGACGTACTCCCACGGACCGCTCTCCGAGGATCCGCGGTACCAACGGCCGGAGATCAGGACGTACGTCTGTTGGTCTGAAAGGTCTCTGAACACGTTGCCGGTCGTGTTCCGGATGTAGAGCAGCCGCGTGCCCTCGACCGGAACCCAGTTCGGCTCCCCGTCGGTGACGATCAGCTCCGTCGGCGAGGTTGCCACGAAGACGGATGGAACGGGCTCCCTGGAGAGCGAGGGCTTTGTCGGCGCACTGGCGCTCGCGCCACCGGGGGCGGCGCCGGAGCTCGCCTGCGGGACTTCACCCTCGAGCAGGTCGACCGGTTGTCCCGATTCCGCCAGCCGCTGGAGAGCTTTTCCGAGCTCGGACGGAGGGTCCGGGACGGCGACCCAGGGCCCCTCCAACGACGGGGCCGTCATCCAGCCGTCGAAGAGGTGGAGATAGCGGGCGCCCGAGGGGTCCTTGAGGACAAGCGGTCTCGTGTTCAGGACGCGCTCGAGCGAGGTCCCTTCCACGGCTCGGTAGGCCGGCGGGCCGTCGATGGAGACCAGAATCGCCGGCCTGTGGGAAAAGAGAATGCGTGGCGGAACGTTGCGGAGCGGGAGCGCCGCGCCACGGCGCTGTTCTTTGAGAATGGCCAGGCTCGCCTCGAGACGGTCGAGAGCGATCGGCTTCGACCCCTTCGACACGGCCCGGCGGAACAAGTCGAGGTACGCGCTCTCGCTGGCCGGCGCCGATGGGAAAGTCGCCCTCGAAAACTCGATCTGATCGAAGTCGACCAGACGGTTCTCCTTGTCGACGTTCGTTCGCGCGGAGATCCAGATGACGCCGAACGTCGATTCACTCGCGTCGGGGGGACGAACGGAGACGGCCGCGTGCGCCTCGAGAGACCGGCCGTCCCATCCGTCCAGCTGCGGCTGGTACATGGTCAACGCGGTGCCGCCGCTCGAGAAATGCCGCGGCCAGGCCTCGTCGACCCCTGCGGGGGCCGCAGGGCTCGCGGAGAGGGTCGAAGCCAAGACGAAGGCTGTGAGAAAGGCCGGGAGACCCTGACTCGCGATCGGGAGCGTTCTCGAGAGCATGCGTCACCGCCACATAAGATTTGGTGCCCGGCGACCGGGCGAAGCCGGATGTTCCCTGGTACGGCCGAGAATGACCGGAAATACCGGAATCCAGTCCCGGGGAATGCCGAGGGCGACCTTCGTTGCAGGCAGATTGAGCCATGGCCGCGCGAAACCGATCGGACAGCTCGCGACACCTTCGGCATGCGCCGCCAGCATCAGATTCTGGGCCGCGAGACAGCAGTCCTCCGCCGCCTGGGATTGAGCGGACGTCGCACAGATCACGACCAGCACCGGCGCGCCGTAGAAGATGTTGAAGTCCGGATCCGAGAGCATCGCCCGAAACTTCGAGGACTCGCCTTCCTCGGGACTGTGCAGGACCACCCGCTTCGCTTCCTCCGAGAAGCCCCGAAGGCGCTCTCTTCCTTCGAAGATCACGAACGCCCACGGCTCCAGGTCCCTCGCGCTCGGCGCCTGGACCGCGGAGTGGATCAGCCGCTCGACCGTCGCTCGATCCAGGACCTCATCCGTGTAGGAACGGACCGCGCGACGCTCGCGGATGGCTTGAAGAACGTCCAACTCAACACCCCATCCGGGACAGCTTGGCCTTCGCCCTGCTCACCCGCCTGATGAAAACGCTTCAGTCTTCGCAGGGATGAGGGGAAGCGTCGCGGGAAGATCGGCAGTTTGGCATTGGTTGTTCCTTCCGGGTTCAAGTCCCTGCCTCCCTGCCTTCCAGCCAATTCCTTTCGGGAAGCCCGGCTTCTTCTGCGCCGTCCGCAACGCCGCGCGTACCGTGAGAGTCCCGAGCGGTCGTCAGGTCGGGGCGATGGCGTCCTTTCCCGACTGCACGACGGGCTCCCGCGACGTTCCCTCCTCCGACGCTCGATCGGTGTTCGGGTCGTGAGACAGCCCTCCGGCGGGCAACCACTCCCACGGTGTCCCGAGGTCCTGACGCACCTGATCCGAGTAGAAAGCCGGGAGAGCGTTGGTCTCGCCGTCGAAGTAGCGTTCGAACTCTCGGTCGACGTCGAGCCGCCGCCGCACCTCGCGGCATCGAAGAGACCAGGTCCACCGACGTCGCGCCCCCGGAACGGGCGCTCGCCGGTGAGCATCTGGTAGAGGACGACGCCGAGGGAAAAGACGTCCGAGCGCGAGTCCAGACGGCCGCCGCGCGCCTGCTCCGGCGCCATGCAGGCGACCGTGCCGGAGACCTTGGCCCTCGCTCGTCAGCTCCGCGGCCCGGCTCTCCGTCGGCGTTAGAAGCGCGCGAGCGGGAGTCCGCCCGGAGCGATGAGCGTGTCGAAAATCTCATCGGAGCCGAGACGTCGCCCGGCTGTCAGCGCCATGAATGGACGGAATTCTACGGAAGCCCGGAAGCTCTGCCCGGGAATCGTCCGGCGGCTCGCCAGGCTTCCTCGAGACCTCGGGACTGGATCAACTTTTCGAGCTCGCCGCGGTCGATCTGCTCGGGCGAGTGCTCGAGCATGGAGCGGATGTCTCGGAGGTGCTTCTCGGAGCCGCCTTCCCGGAAATACTCGAGCTTGCGAACGATGACGTACTCGGGCGGCGCCACGACGATCGGCTCTCCGTCGAGCTCGAGCGTGCGGGAACGCGACAGACCCCACGCATGCAGAGGATCACGCCCGGCGATGTACACGTCGGCCTTGAAGCCGGTCGCGTGGTGAATCAGGTTGAAGTGCCCGCGTCCCTCGCGCGCGGCTTCCAGCGCGATCTCCTCGATGGGGGGACAGTAGAACTCGGCCGGTGGAAACGCCTCGGATAGCCGCGCGATCCGTTCCGGATCCAGAACGGCGACCAGGTCCACGTCGTGCGTGAGCCGAGGCTCGCCATAGACGATGGCGGCCACGCTTCCGGTGACCATGTACGGAACGCCGAGCTCGCGCAGCCGGCGGGTGAAAAGAAGAAAGAGGCTAGGTTCGGGAATGGAGAAAGACCTCGCGCACGGCCCGTCGGATCTCTTCCTCTGTCCAGTCCGGATGCCGGGCACGAAGGGCGGCCGCTTTGAGCTGGCGCGCAGACCGGTAGAGGCGCTCGGCCGCCTCGAGCTTCCGGGCCGGCGACATGGCTCGGATGATTCGTCTTGCCTCGGCGCTCATGGCGGAATCCATTTTCTCACACGGGTCCTCAGCGGCTCGCGAGTCCCCCGGCGATCTCGCCGCCGTCGATGATCACGGGATGCCCCGTGATGTAGGGCGCCTCGTCGGACGCGAGGAACGCGAAGAGCGCGGCGATCTCCTCGGGCCTCGCGTGGCGCCGGAGCGGGATCTTCGCGTCCACCGCCGCCTTCATCTCCGGCGTGTACTCGGCCTCCTGCATCGCCGTCCACACGTAGCCGGGGCACACCGCGACGACGCGGATCTTCGGCGCCAGCTCGAGCGCCATCGTGCGAGTCAGCTCGATGACGCCGGCCTTGGCGGAGTTGTAGTCGGCGTAGCGCGGGTAGCCGTTCATGCCGGACGTCGAGCCCATGTTCACGATGACGCCGCCGGCGCCGGCGAGCATCCGGCGCGCCGACTGCTGCGCCACGTAGAAGACGCCGTCGAGATCCACGCCCAACACCCGGCGCCATTCTTCGGGCGTGATGTCCATGAAGTCGTGGCGGATGCTGATGCCGGCGTTGTTGATCGCGACGTCGAGTCCGCCGAGAAGGCCGTCGAGATCGTTGAAGGCGCGGTCCACGGAGGCAGGATCGGAGACGTCTGCCTCGATCACGCCGGCGAGGTCCGGATGCTTCCGACAGAGCGCCCGGCCGCCCTTCGCGTCCCGATCGATGACGGCGACGCGCGCCCCTTCCTGCAGGAACCGCTCGACGGTCGCGGCCCCGATTCCGCTCGCGCCGCCCGTGATCACGACCCGCTTGCCGGCGAGGCCCTTCATCGCCACGTCAGCCGGCGATGCCGCCGCCGTCCACCACGAGGGCCGCTCCGGTCATGAAGGACGAGTCGTCGGAAGCGAGGAAGAGCGCCGCGCGCGCAATCTCGTCCGGGGTGCCGACCCGGCCGAGCGGCCGGTTGGCCGCGCCCTTCATGTAGTCCGCGTAGCTCATCCGCCGGGCCTCCGCGTCGGCGGCGAGCATCGGCGTGTCGACGTCTCCCGGGCAGAGGCAGTTCACACGAATCCCCTGTTTGCCGTGATCGATCGCCATGGCCTTGGTCATGACGACGAGACCGCCCTTGGCCGCGCAGTAGGCGACCGCCTCGTCGCCGCCCTGAATGCCCCAGCCCGACGCCTGGTGGATGATCACGCCGCGCCCCTGCGCGATCATCGCCGGCAGCGCGTACTTGGACATGAGCCACGCCCCCTTGAGGCTCGCGTCCACGGTCTCGTCCCACTCTTCCTCCGTGCAGTCGATCGCGTTGTGGGGGTGGAACACGCCCGCGTTGTTGAAGAGGATGTCGAGGCGGCCGCCGAAGGCGTGCAGCGTCTCCTCGACGGCGTGCCGGCAATCGGCCGGGACCCGGACGTCGGCGCGGACGAAGACCGCGGAGCCGCCCTCCGCCGCGATCGCCGACGCGACCTCCCGGCCGCGCGCCTCGTTGCGTCCGGTCAACGCGACGCGGGCGCCCTCCCGTGCGAAGAGCCGCGCCGAGGCCTCGCCGATTCCCGACGTGGCGCCGGTGATGATGGCGACACGGTTCTCGAGCTTCATCATCGATTCCGTTCTTCACGTAGCGTATCCCGCCGCCCCTCCCCGCCGGCGGCGCGAATGTGAAAAGCTGCCGGAGTCACGAGGCGGGAGGGAGACATGAGTTTCAATCGTTGCCGCCGTTCCCGAGACGGCCGCAGCCTGGCCGCGATCGCCGCATCGGTGGGCGCGGCCGCCGCCGGCGCCTTCGCGGTCGGAGCCTGCGCGATCGGCGCCCTCGCGATCGGCCGGCTGGTCATCCGGCGGCTGCTCGCGGAAAGCGTCGAGCTGAAGTCGGTCCGGATCCACGATCTCACCGTGTCGCGTCTCGAAGTCCGCGACGCGATCTCTCTGCCGGACCGAGGCGGCGATCCGGCCGGAAGCCGGCCATCCGTCCCGAAGGAGGCCCCGGCATGACGCGTTCCCGACTGATCTCGATTGCCGCGGCGGTCCTGCTGCTCGCCGCCCGCGCGGGCGCCGCCCGGACGCCGGCGGCCGACCGCG
>DATKAE010000013.1:0-1468 GCA_035498405.1 Thermoanaerobaculia bacterium
CGAGAAACCCGAATTCGTTTCCGCCCTTCCGGCTGAGCCGGTCGGAGGCCGCCACCTGCGACCAGGACCACGACTACACCGCCGAGCAGCAGGCGGCCCATCGAGGCCTCATGGACCGGTTCGTCGAGTTCACGGGAAACCGCGACGCGCCCTGCGAGGCGAAGGCGGTCATGGGCTATTTCGACGGCAACACGGTCACGGCGGTGTGGAACTATGCGCAGGCCTTCGCGATGAGCGACAGCTTCTTCGGCGCGACGTTCGGTCCCTCGACGCCGGGCGCCCTCAACCTCGTATCCGGACAGACGCATGGAGTCCAGTTCTCGGAACGCGGTGTCTCGAACGAAGACGTGGCGGCGGGTACGGGGACCGTGATCGGCGATCCGGATCCCCTCTACGACGAGTGCCGCAGCGAGCCGGCGGTGGGCATGTCCGGCCGGAACGTCGGCGACCTTCTGAACGCGAAGGGAGTCACGTGGGGCTGGTTTCAGGGCGGCTTTCGTCCGACGGCCATGGGCCTCGGAGGCAATGCGATCTGCGGCGCAAGCCACAAGGGCAGTGACGGTTACCCTGTGGAGGACTACATCGCCCACCACGAGCCCTTCCAGTACTACGCATCCACCTCGAACCCGCGCCACCTGCCTCCGTCCGCGACGGAGATGATCGGCCGGACGGATCGAGCCAACCACCAGTACGACCTGACCGACTTCTGGGCGGCGGCCGAGTCCGGCTACCTCCCCGCGGTGAGCTTCCTCAAGGCGCCCGCGTATCAGGACGGCCATGCCGGATACTCGGATCCCATCGCCGAGCAGGCGTTTCTCGTCGCGACGATCAACCGGCTTCAGAAGCTTCCGGAGTGGCCGGAGATGGCGATCTTTCTGACCTGGGACGATTCGGATGGGTGGTACGACCACGTCATGCCGCCCATCGTCAGTCGTTCGAATGCCCCCGCCGACGCGCTGACCGGCCCGAGCATCCCCGGATCCGTGCCGTCCGGCGACTGCGGGACCCCGGCCGCCGGCGCCTACCTGGGCCGATGCGGTTACGGTCCCCGCCTGCCTCTTCTGGTCATCTCGCCATACGCGAAAAAGAACTTCGTCGACCACGGAATCACCGACACGACTTCGATCCTCAGGTTCATCGAAGACAACTGGAACCTCGGCCGAATCGGGGATCAGTCGTTCGATGGCACTTCGGGTTCCCTGCTTCCGATGTTCGACTTCTCGAAGCGCCGGACGTCCATTTCCTTACTGGATCCTCTGACGGGCCAGCCGATCGGCGCCGAGCCGCGGACGAGGTGACCCGCTCAGGGACGATCTCGACCTTCCTGCGCTACGAGATCGGCTCCGAGGAAGACGAGCGGGAAGCCCGGCTTGCCCGGGAAGGCAAGCCGACCCGACAATCGTTGCCCGTGGTGCCAAGGCGTGAAAGGTCAGCTTGAATCACATCGCGCGCGGGTCGGGGACAGACG
>DATKAE010000014.1:0-5061 GCA_035498405.1 Thermoanaerobaculia bacterium
CGAGACCTGGCGCTTGGGACCCTCCGGAAAGGACTGCACGTAGACCTCTCTTGGTCCGGATTCGTTCGAGTCGAACGCCGTCCAGCGGCCGTCGGGAGAGAACTCGGGATGCTGCTCGGAGAAGCGGGAGGCGCCGCTCAACCGAAGCGGGTCGCCCTGGCCGGAGAGAGGCAGAAGAAAGCGCACGAAATTGCTCCCCTCCGAAACGGAGACGAGCAGATGCCGGCCATCGGGCGATACCGTCGGCAGGACCTTGTCCGTCTTCGTACGAACCAGGGCCTTCTCGTCACCACCGGCGGCTGGCCGCTCGAAAAGGTCGAACGCGCTGCCGGCGCGATCAGAGACGTAGACCAACCGTTGGCCGTCAGGAAACCATGCGGGATTCAACTCATCGGTGGACTCGGACGTGAGGCGGGTGGTCGTCCCGCGGGCGGAATCCAGCACCCAGACATCCTGGTTCTGGCCGTGCGACGGATCGCGCCGGGCAACCGCCACTTTCTCGCCGTCCGGCGAGATCCGGACGTCACTGTATCCGCCGACAGGACCGAGACCGCCCTGCTCGCGTCCTTTCCGATCCACCCACACGAGCCTCCGCCGGCCCAACCACGTCACGTAGACGATTCGATTGCCGGCCGCCGAAGCCGTAAGGCCGTTGTCCTCGCGCAGGCAACGGACGTTCTCGAAGGCGGGAGCGGCCTCTCCGATGAGCTTCAAGCTGCCAGGATCGAATCGCCATGCGAAGAGAGCACCGTCGCGCCCGAAGAGAAGGTAGCCCGGTTCGGCGAAGATGGCGGAGGAGTCCGCATGAAAGAGCCTCCGGACCTCCTTCGAATCGAGGGAACCGAGCATGACCGACGTCTTCTCGGGGTCGACGTTGGGCGCAACGAAGACGAAATGCCGCCCGTCCGGGAGGAAGGCAGGATGCGCGTGCCAGCTCTCGCCGCGTGCTGTGTCCAGGGCCGTCACCGGGACCGGCGTGCCGCCCGTGGCGGGAACGGCGACGATGGGAGCGTCGACCCCCTCGTTGAAGAGGATCGTGCCCTGCCGCCCCCAGGCGCCGGAAAACGCGCCCCCGCTCTCGCAAACCGTCTGGACCGGGCCGCCCTCCGCGCCGATGCGCTTCAACTTCCCTTCCGAGAAGAAAGCGACCTCGCGCCCGTCGGGCGACCAGAACATTCCGCGCGCGTCCTCGGTGCCCGGGAGCCGCCGCATCTCGAGACTGTCGAGCGACCGCAGGGCGATGGAGTTTCTTCCCACATCGTCCTGGACCAGAAACAGAATGCGCCGCGCGTCCGGAGACAGCGCCACCAATCCGAAGAAGATCTGACCGGAGGGGGGCATGATCGTGAAGCGCGTCAACTCCTGGGTTGCCCGGGAAGGGCGGGCGAGCAGCGCGGCGACCGCTCCCAGAACGACGGCGAGCCCGGCGATCGCCCAGGGGAGCCACGCCCGGGATTTCGGGCGGCCGATTGCAGGAGCGGCCCCCACCTCCGACCCTTCTGAAATCCACTTCAGCTCTTTGGCCACGTCGCCGGCGCTCTGCCATCGATCCTCGGGGTCCTTCGCGAGGCAGGTCGCGACAACCCGATCGAGTGCCCGAGGACTCAGCGGTTGGGGCACCGTGATCGGCGCGGGCTCGGAGGTCAGGATCGAGGCAATCAGACTCGCCTGGTTGGCGCCGGAGAAAGCTTTCTTGCCGGTCGCCATCTCGTAGAGCGTGGCTCCGAGAGCAAAGATGTCCGTCCGGGCGTCCGTCTCCTTGCCCTGGAGCTGTTCGGGGGCCATGTACTGGAGGGTGCCGATGATCGATCCTTCGGACGTCAGCGCCGGACCCTCGGTCGCGATCGCCGACGCCGGCATGCCGCCCGCCAAAGGCTGAGACTTCGCCAGCCCGAAGTCGAGCAGCTTCACTCCCGTCTTCGTCAGCATGACGTTTCCCGGCTTCAGGTCTCGGTGAACGATCCCCTGACGGTGCGCCTTCTCCAGCGCGCCCGCGATCTGCATTCCGTATCGCAGCGTCTGTTCCAGGGGCAGCGGACCCTTGGCGAGGCGATCCGCCAGGGTCTCGCCCTCGAGATACTCCATGACGAGGTACTCGATCTCGCCCTCGCGGCCGACGTCGTACAAGGCGCAGATATGAGGGTGCGAGAGCTGCGAAATCGTTTTCGCCTCCCGCTCGAACCGCTGACGCACTTCCGGAGAGGCGGACAGGTGTTGGGACAGGACCTTGATCGCGACGGTGCGATCGAGCCGCGTGTCTCTCGCCCGGTACACCTCTCCCATGCCCCCGGCACCCAGGGGATACTGGATCTCGTAAGGACCGAGCCTCGTTCCGACAGAAAGCGTCATGGTCGTTCGCGGCGCGATCAAGTTTCGCGAAGTGACCGAGCGAAACGACTCGCGCCGCGGGAGCCGGAGCGCCGCGAGGGGATCAGGCGTGCGGTTGAGCCCGCATCCGGGCGAGCCGCACGCCGTTGCGCCGTCAGGCGCAGATCCCCGAACAAGCGAAGGCGACGGTAGACCTCCCCCATCCCCCCGGCGCCGAGCGGCGATTGGATCTCGTAGGGGCCGAGCTTGGTTCCTGCAGCGAGTGTCATCGAGTCAGCGCAGCCCCTCGACGAGGTAGAGCTGCCCGAGAATCGAGCGGTCCTCGATGGTCCAGGCGTCGCCACCGGGCGTCATCCGCACGCGAATCCCCTCCACCGAGGCGTCGACCGGGAGCTCCTTCCACAGCTGACGCTGGCCCGTGCCGATGTCGTAGAGCCACACCTTCAGAGGCCGCTCGCCCCGCCGGTACATGTAGAGATGCCGCGAATCCTTGCTCCACTGCTGGATCCGGTCGTCCTGCGGGTCCAGGCCCGGAAGCACCCGATCGGGACTCGATCCGTCGAGTGTGATCAGAACCGCCTCGCCGTGGTGGCGTGCGAGGAGGTACTTCCCGTCCGGCGACACCGGATCGGTCTGCGGCGTCAGGATCATCTGTTCGGGTCTGAACAGTTCCGGCTTGCCGCCCGGGACCGCCTGGACGTAGACGTGCCAGGAACCGTCCTTCCCCACGGCGGTGAAGACGACCTTCTTGCCGTCGCGCAGGAAGGCGCCCGAGAAGTACAAAGCGAGGTCCCCTCGGGCGAGCTCCGTCGGCTGCCCGGGGCCGGTGGGCAGGAGGGAAAGCGTGGCGGGCTTTCCGCCGACGTTCGCATTCCAGGCCAGCACGTACTTCTCGTCGGAGGAGAGAGCGAAGGCGTAGCCGTCGCCGAGCCTGACGGCCGGCGAGCCGTCGGTCGCCCGCAGGTAGACCACGGGTCCCGCTCCTGCGCCCTCGCCTTCCTCGTTCAGGAGAAGCGTCCGGCCGTCGGTGGAGATGTCGGCAACGGTCGACGCGTCGAGCCAGGAAAGCTCGCGCTCGACCGGTTCCGAGGCCGAGGCAAACCGCACCGACTGCGCCCAGATGTGGTGCCCGAGCAGGGCTTTCCCGTCCTTCGAAACGTCGTCGAGCTCGAGATTCCCCGGCACGCGCATCACCAGCCGGCGCTTGCCGGAGAGATCGACCGCCCAGAGAGCGGCGGGCTCGCCGGCATGCTCGTTGCCCGTGAACCAGACCTCGCGGCCGTCGGCGCTCCAGCAGGGGGCGCCTTCGGCGCTGTTCCAGCCCCCCGAGAGAATCCGCTTCCCCTTGCCGTCCCGGCCGATGACCGAGACCGCGCTCGCCCCGTTCACAAACTCCCAGAACGCGACGAGCCGGCCGTCCCGCGAGACGCGTGGTTGCCCCGCACCGCCTGCCACGAGGACCTTTCCGATGGGGAATTCCAGCCGGCCCTCGGTCACGACGGCCAAGTCTTTCCCGTCCGGCGAAAAGTCGGCATCAGCGTACCCCACGCCTTCGAAGACCTGGCGGGGAGTCCCTCCGGACATCGGGACGCGGGCGACAGTTCCAAGCATCCGTGTCAGCGGTGTCTGCAGGATCGCGAGCTCGTTCGAGGCCGAGATCGCGAGGATGTCGCCGGCGAAACCGAACTTCCCCGACTCGGGGCTCCCGACCTGGGTGCGGTAGAGCTGGTTGCCTGGCGGATCGCCGACCCACCTCGCGCCGTAGACGACGGTCTGGCCGTCCGGCGCGATGCGGGCGTTGGCGATCGAGCCCTGCCGGAACGTCAGCCGCGTGAACCGCGGCGCCGAAGGCGGAGCCACGATCCGCCCCCGCGCGAACCAGCCGGCGACGAGCGCGGCGGCCACCGCGACGCCGAGAACCAGGCTCGACAGCCGGCGGCGGGGCCGCGCGGTGGCGGCGAACATCGCTTCGGAACCGCTCGTGACCTCCGAGATGTGATCGCGCACGCTCGCGAGATCGCGAGCGAGGTCCCGCGTCGAGGCATACCGCTCCTCGGGCTCCTTGGCCAGGCACCGGTCGAGCATCCACCGCACCGGCAGCGGCAGCTCGGGACGGAGCTTCCCCACTGGCTCCGGCTCCTCTCGGATGATCGCCGACATCGTCTCCGCCGCTGTCTTCTTCTGGAACGCCTTCTGGCCGGTCGTCATCTCGTAGACAATCGAGCCCAGCGAGAATTGATCGGACCGAAAATCGAGAGCTTCGCCCGAAGCCTGCTCCGGCGACATGTACGACACCGTGCCCATCACGGTGCCGGGGCGCGTCTCCGAATGCGCCAACGTCGGCATCGCCGACATCTCTCCGGATTGCGGCTCGACCAGCTTCGCCAGGCCGAAGTCCAGGATCTTCACGAACCCATCCGTCGACACCATCACGTTCTCGGGCTTCAGGTCCCGATGCACGATGCCGGCCGCGTGTGCCTTCGCCAGGCCGTCCGCGACCTGCGCGGCGATGCCCAGAAGTTTCCGCAGCGTGAGCGGCCCCGCGACCACGAGCTCACGAAGTGTCCTGCCTTCGACGAGCTCCATCGCGATGTAGGCCGTCTCGCCTTCCCGGCCGATGTCGTGGATCGTGACGATGTTGGGATGGTTCAGCGCCGACGCGGCGCGCGCCTCCTGCTCGAACCGCGCCAGCCGATTCCGGTCGAGCGCCACCGTCTCGGGCAACACCTTCAG
>DATKAE010000015.1:0-16938 GCA_035498405.1 Thermoanaerobaculia bacterium
GTCGGGCGTCGACCCGCGGCGGATCAAGGACATGATTCGCACCAAGGCCGGGCAGCCTCTCGACAACAAGACGCTCGCCGAGGACCTGACGCGGATCTACGGGCTCGGCATCTTCGAGAGCGTCGGATACACGATCGTGCCAGACGGAAGTCAGAACACCCTGCTCATCAGCGCTGCGCTGAAATCGTGGGGTCCCACGTACTTGCAGGCTGGTCTCGACCTGGCGACTGATTTTCACGTCACCACCGAGTTCGGCGTGACGCTGTTCGTGGACGCGACGGAAATGAACCGGCTCGGCGGTGAATGGAAAACCGTGCTCACGTTTGGCAGCCCTTTCGATTTCGAGACGCGTTTCTTCCAGCCGTTGAGTTACGGGGGCCACTTCTTCCTGTCACCCTTTGCCGGGTGGCGCCAGTACAACTTCCAGTTCTGGAACGACGCGGGTACCCTGATCGCGACGACGTCGCAGGTCAGGAGCCTGTTCGGCGGCATCGACCTCGGCTACGACTTCGGGAATTTCGCGGAGCTGCGCGTCGGCTACCTGCGTGGCTCGCGCGATGTCACAACTTTGGTCGGCGTTCGCCCCGATACCAGCCCTGGGCAGGGTGCGCTGACGGCGCAACTGACGATCGACCGGCTGGACAATGTCAGCCTGCCGCACGCGGGATATTTTGCCCGTATCGGCTACTTCGGAGATCGCATCCAGTATGGCGGGGAGCACGACTACGACCTGTTTAGGGCCGATGCAGGCGGCGCCGCTACGATCGGCCGCTGGACGGGGAATCTCCAGCTCGAGTACGGCAGCACTCTCGGTACCACCGTTTCGCCCATCGACCGGTTCTGGCTCGGGGGGCTCTTCCGCCTCTCCGGCCTCCCGATCAGAAGCCTGAGAGGCCAGGAATTGGCGCTTGCCACGGGCCGGGTGTATTACCGGCTGATCGGCACCGGCGCAGGCATCCTCAAGAACATCTCCGTGGGCGGTTCGCTCGAGGCCGGGAATGTGTGGCCCAACCAGCAGTTGGTTTCCTTCAGCAACCTGAAGACGGCCGGGAGCGTCTTCGTCATCACCGACACCATCGTCGGTCCCTTCTTTCTCGGGTACGGTCGTTCGGGCGGTAGCAGCTCGTTCTATCTGTACCTGAATCGAACGTTCTGAGGAAGACCGGTCCAAGGACGCGTCATTCTCTAATGGTACCGGAGACGCGACGCGTTCGATGGCAGGACGTCCCGCCGGCAGCGCTAGGGGATGCTCGCGGCGTCCACCTTCTCGATGCGCTTGCCCATCATTCCGGCCAGCTTGTCAACGAAGGCCGGATCAGCAATGGGATGTCCTCCCGCGGCTCGCGGCCATTTCGCCCTTGGAGAGCCCGGCTTCAGCTTGACCGGCCGCCAGGTGATGCGCCGGTCATCGGCCGGGCCCGACCGGCAGCTCGAATGTCCCGGTAAGCCTCCCTAGTTGGTTCGTTTGCATCAACCCAAAGGCGGGAGCGGGGCTCAGGCTGTTGACAGTGGCCGGCTCACCGGAGAACCCTGCGCGGTGGCTCTCTGCGGAGGACCGCATCGGCGAGCTCGAGGCGAGGGTCGGGCGGCTCGAGGAGTCGATCCGGCAGCTCGCTCGCCGCCTGGCCGAGGGCGAGATGGCTCCCGAGGAGCGCGAGGCGGGCGCCGATCTCGCTCCGCCGCCCTCCGGCGCCGACGCCTCCCCGGCGGCCTCGATCTTCTGGAGCGTGTTGGCCCAAGTCGCCTGGACCATCCTCGCGCTCGCCGGCGCTTTCCTCGTCCGGGCGGTGACGGACCGCGGCGCGGTGCGCACCGGCGCCGGGGTCACCTTCGGTCTCGTCTACGCTTTCGGCCTCGTGCTGCTCGGCGAGCGGGCCGCGCACCGCGGCCGCCGTCTCTCCGCGGCGTTCCTCGGCTCGACCGGCTTGCTCGTCGCGGACGCAATCGTCGCCGAGACGGTAACGCGGTTCGGGTTCTTTTCGGTCGCGCGAGCACTCGTCTTGCTCGCCGCCTTCACCGCAGCCGGCTTCATCGCCGCGCGCCGGCACGACCTGCCCGTGCTCGCCTGGGCGGCAACACTCGGCACGAGCGCGGCGGCTCTGGCCGTGGCGGCCGCAAGCCACGCCCCTGCGGCTTGCGGACTCCTCTTACTCCTCGTCGCGACGGCCTCGTTCTGGCTGAGCGACGGTCGCTCCGTCTGGCGTCTGCTCCCGTGGCCGGCCGCTCTCGGCGCCGACGCGGCCTCCCTCTGGGCCACCTCCGCAGCGATGCCGCCTCCCGACCCCGGCCACGAGTCGGGGACGCCCCTCGCCGTGGCCCTGGCCCTCGGTCTGCCCGTCCTGATGATCGCGAGCGCGCTCGTTCGATCGGGAAGGCGGCCCCGCACACTCGGTGGTTTCGAGATCGTCCAGACGGCGCTGGCTCTGCTCGTCGGCTTTACAGGCGCCGTCCGCCTGCTCCAGGCCGCAGGTGGCGCCGGCGCCGGAGCGCTGGCGGGGATCGCGATCGTGGCAGGCGCCGGGATCTACGCATACTCCTTCCTTCGCCGGTGGGAGCCGGCGGAAACGGCGCCACGCCTCTACGCGTCCTGGCTCGGCCTCGTCCTGTTTCTCGCCGGCAGCGCCCTCCTCCTTGCCGGCGCGGCCCGCGCAATCCTCTGGTCGCTCGCCGGAGTCGCGGGCGTCGCCGCGGCACGCCGTATCCAATCGCCGTTGCTCTCGCTGCAAGGCGCCGTCTTCGCGGTCGCCGCGACGCTCGCCTCGGGGCTGGTCAGCCGGTCGATGGAGGCCTTCGTCGCCGCCACTGGCCCGTTGAGGCCGCCCGGTCTTGCGGCGCTCCTGAGCCTGGCGGGCGTCGCGCTCTGCGCGCTCCTGCTTCTCCTGCGGGCGCCGGCCGGCAGTTCGCCCGCCACTTTCGCGGCGGCGCTCTTCTCGGCGGCCGGTTTGGGGGCATTCGCCATCCAGGAACTGCGGCCGCTCCTCGCCGGCTCCCCGGCGTCGCTCGCGGCCCTACGGACCGGCGTGCTCTCAGTCTCGGCGTTCGGTCTGGCCTGGACCGCCCAGCGGACCTCGCGCCGGGAGCTTCGCATCCTCGCCTACCTCGCGCTCGCCGCCGGCGGGGTCAAACTCATCCTCGAAGACGTGCCCCGCGGGAGCCCGGAGACGCTCTTCGCGGCCTTCGTCTTCTACGGGGCCGCGCTCTTGTTGGTCCCGAGGCTGCTGCGCGGCGCCCCGGCGGACCGGCCGCCCGGTTAGCCCCGCGCCTCGAAGCGAAGATCCACCTGCGCACATTGCCCGGCGCCACCAGGGTCGTCGGCAGAAAACCGCTTGCCCTCGGTGGAGCCTTAGCGAGGCCGACCGTCCATTGCGTCTCCGAGGCGGCCAAGGAGCCGAAGAAGCCCATCGAGAACGGTCAGGGGGTGGGGAGGACAGCCGGGAACGTAGAGGTCGACGGGGATGTCCTTCGGTACGCCGCCGTGTGAAGCATCCGCGCCGGCGAACGGTCCACCACTGATCGCGCAAGCGCCAATGGCGATCACGATCTTCGGCTCGGGCACCGCCGCGTAGGTCTCTCGAAGGGCGAACTCCATGTTCGTGGTCACCGGGCCCGTGACGACGATTCCATCGGCATGGCGCGGCGACGCCACGAACTGGATCCCGAAGCGGCCGAGGTCGAAGACGACGTTGCCCAGGGCGGCGAGCTCGGCCTCGCATCCGCTGCAGTCCCCGGCCGAGACGTGGCGAAGCTTGAGGGAACGGCCGAAGAGTTTCCGCATCTCCGCGTCGAGTGAGGTTGCGAGCTTGACTTCCGCATCGGACACGACCAGGTCCGAGCGGGAGCGTGCAGCGAGGCGGTGGTCCGGGGTGTAGACGATCGCGCCCTCCGGGCACGCCTCCTGGCAGATTGTGCAGAACAGACAGGCTCCGAGGTCGATGCGGAGCGGTTCTGTCGCGATGGCCTGGGTTGGACACGAGTCGGCACAGACGCGGCAGCCTTCCCGGCACTTGGATTCGTCCAGGACGGGGCGGCCTCGGAAGCGGGCGGGCAGCTGCGCTTGCTCGCGCGGAAACTTCGTCGTTCGGCGCCCCTGACGCAGGCGAGCCTTCAGCAGGTCGAGCATCGTTGCCGCCTCACAGGTCGTGGCCCGCGTAGGAGAGGTTGAAGCTCTTGTTGCAGAGAGGGAAATCCGAGATCTGATTGCCGCGAAGGGCCATCGACAGACCAAACCAGTTGTGAAAGGAGGGATCCACGATCTTGTAGCCGGCGAGCCCACCGTCCGCCGACGTGACGGCCACGTGCACGATCTCGCCTCGCCAGCCCTCGACCATCGAAACCGCGAGGCTCTCGGGCGCCAGGGGGCTCGCGGGACCGCCAGGTCCCCCGCGTGGATTCCGATGGCTCGGGGGACCGCCAGGTTCCTCGCGGAGATCCTGCCCCGGAATGGCCACGGAAAGCGACTCCGGCGGAAGCTCCTTCAACTGCTCGAGCAGGAACGTGTTCGAACGCTGCGTCTCGAGCCAGCGCACCAGGGCGCGCGCCATCACGTCGCCCGACTCGACGAAGGCCACCGGGATGTGAGCAAAGCGGAACATGCCGAACGGGTGGTCGCGCCGCACGTCTCGGTCGCAGCCGCTGGCGCGAGCGACCGGTCCGACGAGAGCGAGCGCTTCGGCGGCCTCGCGCGTCACGACACCGGTGTGCTCGAATCGCGAGCCAACCGTGTTCGAATGAAAGGTCACTTGCGCGGTGTCCTCGAGATCGCGCTCGGCCCTCGCCAGGCGAGCGAGGAAATCCGTCCGCTGCTCGGCCGAGAGCCCGAAGCGAACACCACCCGGCTTGATGAGGCCCCGCCCGAAGCGGCTGCCGGACAGCTCCACGAGCAGGTTTAAGAATTCGCCTCGAAGCCGGCCGAACCACGAGGCGCCGGGCAGAAACCCGACATCATTGCAGAGCGCGCCCAGGTCCCCGACGTGGTTGGAAAGACGCTCGAGCTCCAAGGCGATTCCCCGCACGGCTTGCGCATAGAGCGGGGCCTCCACGTTGGCCAGCGCCTCGATGGCCATGCAGTAAGCGAGCGCATGACCCACGGACGTGTCTCCCGTGATCGACTCCGCGACCGCCAGCCGCCGGGCCGGCGACGACCTCAGAAGGAGGGCCTCCGCGCCGCGGTGCTGGTAGCCGAGTTGAATCTCCAGGTGATCGACGATTTCCCCGTGACACTGGAAGCGGAAGTGGCCGGGCCCGATGATGCCGGCGTGCACGGGACCGACCGCCACCTCGTGGATGCCCGACCCCTCCACGCGAAAGAAGGGATGAGGAGCGCCGCCCGGGATGGCACTCCCGGGCCGTGCCTCGAGATCCGCGTGTCTGCGAAGGGGCTTCAGCCACGGATGCCCCTCGGGCCGTATGTCGTGGTCCTCGAACAACTCTCGCTCGAATGCTTGTGCCTGGGGGAGTTCCGTCGAGAGCGCCGGATAGCGCCGACTGTCGGGAACACGGGTCGCGAGCAACCCCACGGCGCCCCGGGCATCGTCCGCGAGCACCGCGAGGATTTCCTGCTTTGCCTCGGGATCTCGACTCTCTGCGGGCAGCGCGAACAGCGCCGCGAGTCGAACGCCTTTCGAGCAGGCTTCGATACAGGACCTCCGAAAGGGCGCGAGAGGAACGTCCGGGATATCCGCCCGCGCAACCGCCATGCCGTTTCTCGTCCAGATCGGTGGAGCATCGCTGCGCGCCATCGGTCAGCCTCCCAGCATGCTGGCGGCCCGGCGTAGCGCGTCGGAGAGCGCCGGAGGCAAATAGATCCCGACCCCGAGCGCTCCGACCGCCAGGGCGAGCGGAGCCAGGACCGAAAGCTTCGGCTCGGCGGCACGGGCCACGTCGCCGCCGGGCGCTCTTTGGAGCATGGGAAGCAAAGCTCCCGCCATGCCGAGGAACGCCACCACAAGGAGGAAGAGGAAAAGAACGCCAACCCAGGCGTGGGGCCCCGTCAGCGCGACTCGGAAGATCAGGAACTCGCTCCAGAATGGGCCGAAGGGCGGCACGCCCCCGATGGCGAGGAAGAGCGCCATCATGAGGACGCCCGTGACGGGAAGCCTTCTCAGCACTCCGTGCGCTTCACGCGCCGAGGTCGTCCCGAACGCGCGAAGGACGTTGCCCGCCAGGAGGAAGAGCCCGGCCTTGCAGAGCGAATGATTCACGGAGTGGAATATCGCGCCGTAGGTCGCGGCGCCCCCGAGCCCCACGCCGGCGGCCATGACTCCCATGTTCTCGATGCTCGAGTACGCGAAGAGGCGCTTGTAGTCGCTCTGGCCCACCATGAACGCGCACGCCACGCCGATCGAGACGAAGCCGAGGACGACGAGCAGCGTTCGGGCAAACTCGAAGTCTCCGGAGGCGAGGCAGACCTGGAAGAAGCGCAGGATCGCGAGAAAGGCGCAGTTGAGAAGCGCTCCCGAGAGAAGCGCCGACACCGGAGAGGGCGCCTGACTGTGCGTATCCGGAAGCCACGTATGGAGAGGCGCCAGGCCCATCTTGGTCCCGTAGCCCACCAGGGCGAGGACGAAAGCCGCCTTGAGCCACGGCCGCGCCATCGAGGGCGCCGCCTTGCTCAGGGCGTCGAGCGTCAGTTCGGTGCCCCCGGCGGAGATACCCGTCGCCGCGATCCCGAGGCAAAAGGTTCCGAGCAGCGCCAGAGCGATCCCCACCGAGCACAAGAGCAGGTATTTCCAGGCCGCCTCGAGCGCTCCCCGCCGACGGTAGAAGTACACGAGCGGGGCGCTGGCGAGTGTGGTTCCCTCCACGGCCGCCCACATCAGGGCGAGGTTTTGGGTGACCGATACCAGGGTCATTGCCGCGAGAAATCCGAGCAGGCAAGGCACGAATCGGTGCGGCGCCGACTGTCTGTCGTGGGTGCCCTGAAGGATGTAGGGGATCGTGTAGACCGAAACGAGCAGGAAGAGGACGCTCGTGATCGACAGGAAGATCAAGCCGATGACGTCGAGCTGGAGAAGCGTCCCGAACTGCATCGTCGCCGCTCCGCCCCAAAGAGACGCGGTCGCCACGAAATGCATCGAGGCCCCACCGAGGAGGATGCCGAGGCCAACGCGAAGGTCCTTGACCGCCAGCGCCAGCAGCCCCAGGGCGGCGGGCACGAGAACGAGGAAGGCCAGGACCCACGTCATCGGCTTTCGCTAGTCCCTGAGCGCAGAGAGCCATTCGGTGTCGATGTGCTCGAACTCGCGGCTGATGTGATTGATGGCGATTCCCATCACGAAGACGCCGACGAGCAGGTCCAGAAGGATGCCGAGCTCGACCGCGAACGGAATCTCCTCCACCAGGGTCTGGCCAAAGATGAAGATGCCATTTTCGAGCATCAGATAGCCCACGACCTGAGTGACCGCCTTTCGCCGGACGACCAGGACCAAGAAGCCGACGAGCAGCGTCGCGAAGGCGATCGGAACGAGCAGGGGCGTCGGCGCGGACCGGGGCAGAACGAGAACCGTCCCGAGCCAGAACGAGAATCCCACGAGCGCCGCCGCGATGAGAAGGGAGAAGTGCAGGCTGATGAAAGGCTCCGCTTCGCGACGCACGTTGGCCTCGCGAATCGCGCGAGAGAGCAAGAGCGGGATGACGACGCCCTTGACGGCCAGCGTTCCGAGGCTCATGACCACGACGGGTAGCATGTGGCGGTCCAGCGCCCGGCCCCACAGTGCGAGCGGCAGGAGCGAGAGCGCCACACCCTGGAGCGCGGAGGCCCGCACGCAACTCGTCAGGCGGCTGGTTGCGACGATGGAGAGGCTCAGCGCCACCACGACCAGGAGCAGGAAGTCGGCGTAACCGGTCACGGCGCGCCCCGGTAGAAGAGGGCGGCGAGGCCGATCGACGCCAGCACGGCGGCGCCAACGAGGAACTGCGGTACGCGCGGGAGTCTCAGCCGGGCCATGATGGACTCGACGACGCCGATGAACATCGCCACACCGATCTCGCCGCCACAGAGCAGAGCGATGGCGCGCCATCCGCCGCCGGCGGGAATCGGCAGAAGAATGTGGACGAGAAGCGCCCCGATCACGAACAGCTTGACGGCGCTCCCGTACAGGACGAACCCGAAGTCCGGTCCCCCGTGATCGAGCACCATGACCTCGTGAACCATCGTGAGCTCGAGGTGCGTGTTGGGATCGTCGACCGGGATGCGGGAGTTCTCCGCGAGGAGGACGGCAAAGAGCGAGAGCGCCGCGGCCAGGTAGGTCGGGTGCTCGAACCCCCATGTCGTCCACGGCAGCGCGCCGAAGGCGTCCTCGAACGTCACGCTTCGCGCGGGGACGCAGAGGATAGCCATGGAAAGAAAGAGCGCCGGCTCCGCCAGCGCCGAGAACGCGGCCTCGCGACTTGCGCCCATGCCTTCGAAGCTCGACCCCGTGTCGAGGGCGGCCGCCATGGTGAAGAAGCGTCCGAGGCCGAGCAGATAGGCAAAAACGATGACGTCCCCGGAGAAGCCAAGAGGCGAACGGTTGGCCGCCAGGGGCAGGACGAGGCCGGCGCACAGCACGGCCGCCAGTGACACGATCGGCCCGGCGCGAAAGACCCAGGTCGTGCTGCGGCTGTAGACGGCCCCTTTTCGAAGCAACTTCCAGACGTCGCGATACGGCTGGAGAAGAGGCGGCCCGAGCCTTCCGGCGAACCAGGCCTTGGTCTTGTTGATCACGCCCAAAAGCAGCGGTGGGACGGCGAGAAGGAGCGCGGCATGGACGATGAGGTCGAGCATCTGGTCAGCGCCCCGTTCCCGAGAGCTGCCAGACCAGGAGCACGACGAGGGTCACCGCGATGTAGACGAGGTAGAGCTGTAAGCGGCCCTGCTGGATCGCATGGACCCGTGACAGGGCCCGGACGACGCGCCTCGTCGCGGGCAAGAGGAGCCGCTCGCCGGCCATGTCACCAAGGTGCTCTTCGTAGCGGGCCTCCGCTGGGAAAAACCCGTCGGGACCCTGCCGGTCGACACGCGAATGGATGACGGGCGCAAACAGCGCGAGGATCGGCTGCGCGAAGGAGGCCGCGGTGTACTGCATCCGAGGGCTCGGCGCCGCGTAACTGCACCCCCAAGTCGCGGCCCGTGAGACCTTCCGGCCGCGAAGGAGAACCAGGCGGGCGGCCCCCAGCAGCCCGACGAGAGCGAGGAGCACGATCCCAACCCGCGTGATTGCGGTGAGCGGCCCCGCGTCCGGGATCGGGCCCGACATGTTCCCCAGAAACGCCGCCGCCGGCGCCACGATCCGCACCGCGCCCGCGGGCCAGAGGCCGATCGCAAGGCACAGGAGCGCACCGAGAAGCATCGGCGCTCGCATGGCCTTGCGCGCTTCGTGAGCCTTGGCGGCCGCCTCCGTGCGGGGCTCACCCAGGAAAACGACGCCAAACGCCTTGACGAAGCAAGCGGCGGCGAGACCGCCGATGAGCGCGAGCGCCGGGACGGCGACGATGGCCCAGATCGCCCAACCGGTAGGAAGAGTCGCCGCTCCCCGAAATGCGCCGATGTAGATCAACCACTCACTGACGAAACCATTGAGCGGCGGCAGACCGCAGATGGCGACGGAGCCGACCAGAAACGTCGAGGCGGTGATCGGCATGCGGCGGTAGAGCCCTCCGAGGCTCTCGATGTCCCGCGTGCCGGCGCCGTGAAGGACGCTGCCGGCCCCCTGGAAGAGAAGGCCCTTGAAGAGCCCATGGTTCAGAACATGGAGCAGGCCTCCCGCGAAGCCGAGGAACGCGACGGTGGTATTGCCCTGACTCTGCCCCAGGAGGCCGAGGCCAATGCCCAGTGTGATGATGCCGATGTTCTCGACGCTGTGGTACGCGAGCAGGCGCTTCAAGTCGTGTTGGGCGAGGGCATGCAGCACGCCGGCCAGCCCCGAAACGGCTCCGACGGCGATCAAGAGGGCACCCCACCACACGGGCGGCGGCCCCAGGAAGGCAAGGGTCCGGAGGAGTCCGTAGATCCCCATCTTGATCATCACGCCCGACATGAGAGCGGAGACGTGGCTCGGCGCTGCCGGATGCGCATCGGGGAGCCAGATGTGCACGGGCCAGAAACCCGCTTTGGTTCCGAACCCCACGAGCGCCAGCAGGAAGCAGACGTTCGCGAGGCCCGCCGCCGGCCCGCTCGCGGCCCCAAGAGTGTCGAAGTCGTAAGTCCCAGAGCCCCGGCCGAGGAGAGCGAACAGGACGAAGAGGAAGATGACGCCGAGCTGGGATGCCATGAGGTAGGTCATCCCAGCGCGGCGAGCGTCCTCGCGCTCGCTCTCGAACGTGACGAGGAAGAAGGAACTGAAGGACATGGCCTCCCAGGCGATGAGGAAGAGAATGCCGTCTCGCGCGACGGTGACGACCGCCATCGAGGCGACCAGAACGTTGAAGTAGAAGAGCGCGGGCGCGAGCCGCCGCTTCCCCGCGTGAGCGCCCAGGTAGCCTCCGCCGTAGAACGCCGACAGGCCCGACACGAGGAAGACGCAGACGAGGAAGAACGAGGACAAGGGGTCGAGCGCGACGTGAAGCTCTCCCACCGGCAAGGGCCACGTCGCTTTCAGCGAGCTCTGCTCGCCACGAAGCAAGGCGGCAAGGGCCACCGTCGCGCCGAGCGCACAGGAGAGCGAGGCCCCAACGGTGCCGATCGAGAGCGCCGCTCGATCCGAGCGCCCCACGAGGACCGCGGCGAGAGCGCTCGCGCAGAGGAGGGCCACCGACAGCAGGATCAGCCCGAGCATCGAGACGACCTACTCGGTCGGCGCCGCCGCGGAGCGACTGCCGCCGCCGGGCTGGTTCGCGTTGGCGGGGGCGTCGCCCTTCTCGACGACGCGAACCCGATCGAGGATCGCTTCCCGTGGCGCGGCGCTCTGGAGAAGTTTCTTGAAGTTTTCGTCGTGCAGCGCGAACGCGAGCTTGGCGAACATCTGCAAGTGCTTGCGCACCGACGGGGACAAGAGCACGAAGAGGACCCGCACGGGCTGGCCGTCCAGGGCGTGGAAGTCGACGCGACGCTCGAGGAAGCAGAGCAAGACCCGAGGCTCGTCGGCGTGGATCACGACCGGATCGCGGGGATGCGGAATCGCGATGCCGCTCCCGACGCCGGTCGAGGCCAGGGCCTCGCGCGCGACCAGGAGTTGGTAGAGGAGGTCGCGGTCCACCCTTGGGGGGATGCCGGGTAGCCGCGCGACGGCCCGCAGAACGTCTTCGCGGCGCTCGCCCGGTATCTCGTAGAAAATACCTCCGCGCTCCAACGCCGCGTGGAGGCTGGGGAGCTCCTCGGCCGACCCGTCGGGGACGAGCAGCTCGGGCGCCACGCGGTGCTCGTGCAGAGCGGCCCACTCCTGCAGCTCGACGCGATTGAACATGTACTGGTCATGAACCCGATGCGACGGCAACGAGCCGTTGCGAGCCCACCGGTACACCGTCTGCTCAGAAATGTTCAACAGGCGAGCGACGTCTCGAACTCTCAGCTCCACAGGCGCAGTGACCTCGTATGTCCCCGGACGTCAACCACCGCGATCAGAGCGAGCGCTCGGCCGGCTTCGTTTTGCCGGGTGCTTGGTGGGCGGGGGCGCGGGTGCCGCGCCCGTCGTTGGTTCGGCGTGGGTTCATCGGTGCGCCGTCCCGGCTTCCGGCTCGAGCCTGCGTTCCGCCGCGGCGACCGCCTGGAAGATGGCGGCGGCGTCGGGCGCCACGAGTATGGCCTTCACGGCGTCCTCGGACGCAAACATCTGGGAAAGCTTGTGCAGCCACGGTAGGTAGAGCTCCTCGAACTTGAGGCCCAAAGCGAAGAAGAGATGTGTCGGCTTGCCGTCCAATGCGTCGAAGTCCACCCCGGCGTGCGACCGGCCGAGAACCATGAACGGCCGCGCGACCTGCTCGGGGTTGCGGCGAAGCGTGTGGAGGAACGCGATGCCGTTGCCCATGGCGCTGGGCATGACGTTCTCACGCTCGATGAGCGCGCCAACGAACCAAGCTTTGTCGCGTACGAGACCCAATCGGGCAGCGAGTCCGGCTAGCTCCTCGACGACGGTGTTCCTCGTGCTACCGGCGAGCTCGGGAATGATGTGATCCGGCTGGAAGCAGCTCGAAAGCTCGAGCATCCGCCGCGGCGAGACGTTCAGCCTCGGGGGGTCCAGGTATCGAGGCATGACGCCGAGCATCTGGTCATCCAGCCAGGTGTCGATCATGGCCTTTCGAAAGCGCCATTGATTGCCGACCTTTACGCCTGGAAGCGACCCATCGGAGACGAGCTTCAACACCGTGCGGTCGTTGACGCTGAGGTACTCGGCAAGCTGCTTGATCGTCAACAACCGGTCTTCCATCAGCCGCCGCCTTCCCTGGTGCTTCGGTGTCGTTTCGGCATCTTCGCGAAATCTCACGCAGAAGTGCGTTGATTATCGGAATATATCGCTATTCTACCTAGAAATACGTCAGAAGGTATTAGAGCGGTGAAGTCGCGAACGGTCCGGGAACGGAGGCGGAGCGATTCCCTCGAGTTGCTCGAAGAGTCGCTGCTGCCGTTCCGGCCGATTGCCGATCGAAGGAAAGAACCTCTCGAGGTTTCTTCGGATGCTTTCTGCCATGAGAGCTGCTTCCTCGGTACCCCCTTCTGATTCGAGCCGGCGCGATTCTTCCAAGCGCGCCTCGAGATCTTCGATCGAGGGCTCGTGGAATCGAAACGAGACGGGCGGGCCCGGCTTGAGGCGCGGAACATCCGACGGAAAACGGATCTGTCGCGGCGCCGGCCCGTTTCGCGTGATCACGAAGACGAGCTCCGATACGCCTGCGTCGAGAGCCATCCGTTGCGCTTTGAGCAGGCTCTCGGGTGACGAGTTGTGTTCGAAGATGACGTATTTCCAGACGACACGAATTGGTCGATCTGCCCAGGTGTTCGCACGAATGAAATCGAGAAGGAACTGCCAGGCTAGCTGGAAATTGCCGTAGACTCGGTACGGTTCGTAGCTGGCGGGGTCGGCGCCGTCAATTGCACAAACGACCTCGTCGAGGCCGGACTTCGCCATCTCCGGGCGGAACCGGCCCTGTGCGTTAGTCACCACGGAGATCCATGCTCTTGGAAGCCTTTCGCGGCTTCGGCGAGCCATCTCCCAGAGGCGTGGGTTCAAAAGCGGTTCCCCGTGCCCCTGGAAGTCGAGCGCGTCCACTTCGAGACCACCGGCAGTCAAATCGGCCAGGATCCGAGCGAGGATTTCGGGATCGAGCTGAAATGCTTTCGAATGCCGGCGGCGAATCGAGAGCGGAACGCAACCGGGGCAGTCGAGCGAGCAGTAGTACGAAGGCTCAACGCGAAGCACTCGGACGAAGGTGCGTTCCCAGGGAGCGCCGGCGCCGTCCGGAAGCAGTCGGAGGAGAAGGCATCTCGAGCACTCTTCCGGCCAAGACATTCGTCCCTCCTTCAGATTGCGGCGTATCTCTTGAAACGGGCCGTTGAGAAAGATTTCCGCATAGTCGACGGCCGGATCCCAGGCCTGCAAAACGCGATCGCTACCGGCGTCGTCCCAGCAGACGAGGTCGCCCCAAGCGCGGAGGAAGATACTGTCGACCGAGGGACAAACGAGCTGCGGACGCCTTGCCACAGTGGTGGACAGCACCGCATGCGGCGTGTCCGAAAAGCGATCGACATAGATCGACCAATCGAAACTGCTCGGCCGTCGAGGGGCGAAGCGCCTCCCTTCTCGACGCCCATTCACACGCCAGTGTCGGATTGCCGATTTCTCGTCGACGATTCCGGCTGCGGCGAGGTCCGTGTAGCTGCGGACATACCAGCGCCAATCGAAGCCGGGCGGAGGCTCTGGCGCCACCATCAGAAGAGCCTCCTCGCGGGTCGCCCGGAGACGCCGAAGGATTCTCGGCCAGAACGATCGACGGACATGACCCGACCGATCGCGATCAGAACTCGACGACATGGCCGTCTCCCAGCTCGCGCGGGAATGAGCGCTTGTACGATCGAAGTCCGCCGACGAGCCGTCCGCGATAGACGATGCTCCCGGCACGCCGGGCACGCAGCGTCCAGGTGGCGCCCGGCGCGCTTGAAGGGACCGGCATCCTCGCCGACCATCCGCATTGGTTTGCATTGGGGATCGTGGGATACGCTCGTGCCACGTCGGGGCGTAATCCCATCGCGGCCGCGGTCAGTCGCCCCCGGCTATCGACGATCTCGACCGAATCGGGCGGGCCGCCCCGCGGAAGAATCCAACCCGAGATCACGAGGTTGCCGTCCGCTATCTCCGCTGATTCGAGGAAGCCAACTGTCGACGGGCCGAACGGAGGAGGCAGGGTGTGAGTCCGACCTTTCGCCGCGAGGGCGACGATTCGTAGAGCCTCTCGCGCCGCTGCAATCGTTGCTTCGATCGCGTCGCCATCGTGCGCCGCCGATGGAAAGATCAACCCGTTCGTGACGATGCCGCGTTCCATGCAACCTTGTACAAAGAGGCCGAGTGCCGCCCTCCTGGGCAGGCGACCGTGGTCGTCGAACTCGAGCTCCAGCCGGGCCGGATGGCCCGCGAGTCGAAGCGGGACTCCCTCGCGCTCGGCGGCGTCTTCGATTCCGGCCTTCACCGCTCGCCCAACCTCCGCCACTCGTTCGACAATCGGTTCGGCGGCGTAGATGTCGAGCGCCGCCTTTGCGGAGGCCAGAGAGAGAGTTTCCCCGCGGCAGCCCATGTCCACTCCGACGGAGTCGGCGTTCCGCATGAGCTCCCGCGGCCCGACGAAAGCCGAGAGAGGCATACCGTTGGCGAGAGCCTTGCCGAAACAGGCTAGGTCCGGCACGGCGCCGGTGAGTTCCTGCGCGCCGCCCCGGGCCACACGAAAGCCCGTGATCATCTCGTCGAAAATAAGTAGAGCGTCGTTTCGATGCGTCAGGTCTCGAACCTTTTCCAGAAATCCATCCTTCGGCAGCTCGCATTGAAATGGCTCCATGACGACCGCAGCCACCTTTCCGCGGTGCTGGTCGAAGAGCGCCTCGAGCGCCGCCAGGTCGTTGTAACGGAACCGGTGCACGAGGCCGCCGGCGACAGCCGGGATTCCACAGATCGCCGGGTCGCCGGCGGCAAACCAATCGTGGAAGCCGTGGTAGCCGAATTGGAGGACGACATCACGCTCCGTGATCGTTCGCGCCAGCCGGACGGCCGCGGTAACCGCGTCGGACCCGTTTTTCCCGAAACCGACCATCTCGGCGCAGGGGACCATCTTGACGATCTGGTCGGCTACTTCGACTTCGAGTCTGTGAGGCAAGGTTAGGGTGGGGGTCGCTTCGAGTTGCTTTCGAATCGCATCCTCGATCTCCGGCCGGCGGTAGCCGAGAAGCACTGATCCCCAACCCATGACCCAGTCGATGTAGACCCTGCCGGTTGTGTCCGCGAACCGGCATCCCTTTGCCTCGGCAACGAATTGCGGGTAAACGCCGGACTCGCCAAACAGAAGGGGTCGAGCGCTCATGGCGAGCTCGCCATTGGCGAGAACCTTCCGCGCCCTGGCGACGAGTCTGGCGGCGTCGTCGAGCGCGGAATCCAGGTCGACGTCTTCTAACTGACTGACGAATTCAGGCATACGAGCCTCCCTGGTGCGCTTCGATCGACGCTATCGGTACGGATGTGGGGGATTCCTGGTCCAGTCGTCGCCGCCTAGCCGCCGCGGCGGGCTTGACCGAGCCCGGCCGTCCCCCTGTCATTGTGTGTGACCCTCGCTCCCGGCCGTCGGCCTCGGTCCGGATCGCTCGCTCTGCATCGCGACGATGTCTTCGTCTGTCAGATCGTGCCAGCGCTTGTAGGCTTCGGCCACAGCGAAGCCTGGGCCCGCGCGCAGGTTGGCGCAGTAGACGACACCCGCCCGCTCGGCCACGCGCCTGACCGAATCGACGTGTCCCGTCGGGACCGCAACGGCGATTTCTCCCGCGCCGACTCTCTGGAGCGCCTCGATCGCGACCAGCATCGTGAAGCCTGTCGCGAGACCGTCATCGACGAGAATGACCCGGCGGCCCGACAGATCCCGCATGTGCGCGCTGCCGCGAAGGAGCGCGACCCGCCGCGCCACCTTTTGGGAGGCCGCCTCGATCCCAGAGCGGCGCTCCTCTGGCCCGACGCCGAGCTGCCTGGCGAGCGGCTCGTTGATCCGCTGAGTTCCATCGAAAGCGACGGCTCCGTATCCCACCTCCGTGTTCCAGGAGGGCGTCACCTTGCTGACGACGGCCACGTCGAGCGGCAGCCCGAGCCGAGTCGCGATCTCGGCGGCGACCGGAAATCCCCCGGCCGGGATCGCCAGGACGACCGCATCGCTTCCGCGGAATTCCTCCAGGAGCCCCGCCAGGACCCTGCCCGCATCGGCCCGGTCGCGGAAGACCCCGACCCGTTCGCGAAGCTCCGCTACCTCGACGACCTTCACGGCCAAGGGGGCCACGGCGGCGGTTTTTGCAGGGGAATCACAAGAGACCGGCTTTCCGCGCCATCTCGAGAACTCTTGCCGCGGACTCCTCGGCCGGCCGTTCTCCCGAGAGGACGAGGTCGGGACGTTCGGGCGGCTCGTAAGGCTCGGTCGCGCCGGGCAGGTGGGGAGCGCCTCCGTGCTGGGCGAGGCGGTAGAGGCCTTTGGGATCGCGCTTTCGGCGGACGCCTTCGGGCGCGTCGACGAGCACTTCCAAGAATCTCTCGATCCGCGCACGAGCCCGGTCGCGGTGCTCCCGGCGCGGCGCCGTGGCATCGATGACGACGGGGAATCCCTGCGACACGAGGAGCGAGGCGAGCTCGCCGACCTCCCGATAGAAACGGTCTCGCTCCGCAGGCTCGTAGGTCGGCGCCGGTGTGAGGATCGCGCGCAGCGCGTCGGACTCGAGGTGGACGGCGCGCACGCCCTCCCGGGCGAGGGCCTGGAGGAAAGCGCGTGCGACCGTCGTCTTTCCCGAAG
>DATKAE010000016.1:0-29053 GCA_035498405.1 Thermoanaerobaculia bacterium
GGTCAGCCCGATCGCCGAGGCGACCCGCGGCCGTTTCCACCACTTCCCGTCCGGCACCTGAGGTTGGCCGAGAAGGGGGATCGCCGCGCCGAGGGCGAGGAGGAACAAGCCTGCCTTTTTCACGATCTGCCCTTGCTCGGCTCGGCCGGATCGGGCGCCAGCACGTTCCAGTCCGCGGCGTCCTCCCCGCGAGAGAGAGAAGCGACCTGACGCAGTAGAAGATCGTCCGCCGCGTCCTCGGCGGAGAGCTCGGACCGGTCTGAAGCTGGCTCGGCAGGCGGCGCCACAGCGGCGGGTCTCGAAGCCTGTCGCGCCGGGAGGAGCAGAACGGCCAGGAGCACCGAAGCGGCCAAGCCGATCGCCCAGGGAAGGGGCCGGAAATGCCGGCGCCCGCGCGCGCGGCGCAACGCCTCGATCGTGCGGTTCTCGGCCGTGCGCCACTGCTCGGGGGACCGGCTCGTCACCGGCTCCACGTCCTCGTGGCCGAGCTCTCGGACGGCAGCCTTCCATTCCTGGAATGCGCGACCGCACTCCAGGCACTGGAGCAGGTGTGCGGGCAGCGCCTCGGGCTCACCCGCGGGGGGCACGGCAAGGCCGAAGAGCTCTTCGTCGGTCAGATGACCCGCTCGAACAGTCCGTTCCATCGGCTCAATCCCCCTTCCGGAACTCGGCCAGCCGCGCGCGGATCTTGTGAGCCGCCCGGAAGAGATGCGACTTGACCGTGCCCGCGTCGAGCCCGGTGATCTCGGCGATCTCGGGAATCGAAAGCTCCTCGAAGTGCTTCAACAAGAAAATCGCCCGCTGACGAGGCGAAAGATGATCGATGGCCTCCCGAAGCCGTTCCCGGATCTCCCGCGAAAGCGCCCGCCGCTCGGGCGAGGGAGCCGGGTGCGGGGTCAAGTCCCTCGGCCCTGACTCATCCTCCTCGCGAGGCGCCTGGTGGAAGTAGAGGACGATCCGGCGGCGCTTGAGACGGTCCTTGCACCAGTTGATGCAGATGCGGGTCAGCCACGTCTCGAAGGTCGACCCCTCGCGAAAGTCGTCCAGGTTCTGGTAGGCGCGCAAGAAGCTCTCCTGAGCCGCGCAGTCGGCTTCGGCCAGATCCCGCAGCATCCGGAAGGCGACCCGCGTGATCTTGCGCTGGTACTTGCGCACGAAGTGCTCGAAAGCCTCCGCGTTTCCGGCACGCACCTCGGCGAGGAGGCGCCCCTCGTCGACGCCGGGATCGGTCTGGCGCGGGATCATCGCAACAGCCTGCACATCCGTTAGACGACCGCTTTCGCTGCGAGTTTACGCCCGGCCAAGCCCGCCGACTCTGCCTCCCGTCCCACCGGGTCCGCCGATCGCCCACCCACCCGAGGCTGCCGTGGCACGGGGGCTCCCGAAGAGCCGCGAAGGGTAACATCGGCCCGTGCGGCGGGAACAGGTCGTCCTGGTGACGGGCTCCTCGAGCGGAATCGGCCTGGCGACGGCCCAGGAGGCCGCCCGCCGCGGCCACCGCGTATACGCCTCCGCCCGAAATCCCGAGGCGGCCGCCGAACTTCTCGGGACACCGAACATCCGAGCAAGCCGGCTGGACGTGACGGAAGTCGGGGCGACAGCCAGGGCCGTCCAGGAAATCCTGGGCAAAGAGGGTCGGCTCGATGCCCTCGTCAACAACGCGGGCTACGCTCAGTACGGAGCGATCGAGGACGTCTCGCCGGAGCAATGGCGCCGCCAGTACGAGGTCACGGTCTTCGGCGCGATCGAAGCGATTCGCGCCGCACTCCCGCCCATGCGGCAGGCGCGGCACGGCACGATCGTCAACATCTCCTCCGTCGGCGGCAAGGTGACGATTCCGTTCGCCGCGCCGTACTGCTCGGCCAAGCATGCCCTGGAATCGATCTCCGACTCGCTGCGCGTGGAGGTCGCGGCCTTCGGAGTGCGGGTCGTCGTCGTCGAGCCGGGACCCATCGAAACCCGCTTCGAGCAACGCGCGCTTGCCGAGGTCGACGGCATCCTTCATCGGACGGGCCCCTACTCGCCTTTCTACGGCGGGGCCGAGCGCGCCATGAAGGGCGAATTCGCAATTGGGAGGCTCCCCGCGGCGGCCGTCGGGCGCGTTGTCCTGGACGCCATCGAGGCGGACGCGCCGAAGGCCCGCTACCGCGTGACCACGATGGCGAAGCTTCTGATCCCGTTGCGGTCGCTTCTGCCCGACCGCCTCTTCGACGCGAGCCTCCGGCGGACCCTGAAGCTGCCGGATCGCGTTTAGCGTTCCGCGCCGAGCCGGAAGACCTCGGGTCGTTCCGCGCTCCGGCGAAATACACATTGGATTGCAACGTATAATGTAATGTATGGCTGCGACTCGGGACCCCGAAGGTCCGGACAACTGGGAGCGCCAGGTCAAGAAGGGATGGCTCGAGCTCGCGATTCTCGCAATCCTCTGGAATGACAAGTTCTACGGGCTCGAGATCTTAAGACGCCTGGAGAAGGACACGGACTTGGTCCTGGCTGAGGGGACCATCTACCTGATCCTGGCCCGCCTCAAGGCCGAAGGACTCGTCGATACGAAGTGGGTCGAAGCAGAGTCCGGCCATCCGCGCAAGTACTACTGGCTCACCGCGGCCGGCCGCCGGCGGGCCGTCGCCATGGCCCGCTACGCTTCTGGCTTTCTCTCATCGATCAACACACTCATCCAGCCCCTGCTCGAGAAGGAGGAGAAGTGATGCAGTCCGAGAAGTTGCAAAGAAGGATCGACGCCTACCTGGCCGAGCTTCGTCGCTCCCTTGGGGAGCTTCCGGAGTCGGAGGTCCAGGAAATTCTGCGCGAGATCCGAAGTCACATTCTCGACCGCGCGGAAGCGAGCGGCGAGCTGACCGAGGAGCGGCTGGTCGCGATCCTGAAGGCGCTCGGCCGGCCGGACGAGATCGCGCCGATGTATCAAGTCGATGCGGTCGTGGCGAAGGCGCGGGCCAGCCTCTCGCCCAGAGTCGTCATGCGCGGCATTCAGCGCTGGTCGATGGTGAGCGTCTGGGGGTTCGTTCTCTTCGTCACGGGTGTCGTCGGCTATGCCGTGGGGTTCGCGCTGATCCTCGGGGGCATCGGCAAGATCATCGCGCCGCACCAAGTCGGAGCCGAGGTTGGCCCTCATGCAATCTTCGACATCGGCATCAACAACGACCCTTCAGCTCGGGACGTGCTCGGCTGGTGGCTGGTCCCGGTGGGCCTGGCCGGGGGGACGGCGCTCGTCGTCGCCACGACGCGCGTCCTTCGGTGGACGCTGCGCTTCGCGCGAATTCGTAGACCGACCGAACGTCGGGCCCCGGCCTGATCCGGGTCGGGACACGGGTGCGAGGTCGTGGCGGCCCGCTCCGCGAACACGGTGAGGCAAGTCGTTGACTCTGCTTGGTGGGGCCGGGGAGACTCGAACTCCCGACCTAGAGTTTAGGAAACTCTTGCTCTATCCACCTGAGCTACGGCCCCTTAGCGAGTTAGCTTATCTGACCGCCGCGGGTGTAGCGGAAAGTGTAGAGCCGCACCCGTGCCGCGGACGGGACGCGCGGCTACTTCCGCTTCCGGTGCGCGGCCCTTGCCCCGCCCTCTCGCGGCTTCCTTCGCTGGGCGACGAGGCGGGGGATCGCTCTTGCGTGCTTGCCTTCCCGCACCGGCTCCGCTCCTCGGCGCGCGGCCTTTTTCGCCGCACCCAGTTGCGCGCGAACAAAGGACAGCCCGTCCGGCGTCGTCTCTATTTTCGCAAGGAGATCTTCCACCCTCGACAGGTTGGGATGCGTCGAAAGGAGTTCTTGGAGGGCAGCCGACACGAGCCGCCGGTCACGCCGTCCCAAGAGGCCGGCCTTGAGTTTCGCGGCAGTCCAATTCAGGAAGGAGATCGCCGCCTTCACTTCGAGCCCGGTCACGTCAACTGCTAGCGCCACGTCGAACCTCTACGAAATTACCGAAACCGAACGCCGAGTCGTCCGTTGCCGCCGACCCCGGGACCCCAGCCATCTTCCGCCTCCCACTATCATTGTCGCGGGTCGTCGGGACAAAAGAGGTCCGAGCCGGGAGGCTCGCGCACCAGACGGACAGGGCCGCCACGTCAGTTCCGGCGCTCCGGTCGCCGCTTCTACCGCGCCGGGTCGTTGTCCTTCCGGCGCTCGCTTCTCCGACGGTCGTAGACGGTAGGCCAGTCGCAGCCGGGGCAGCGAACCTCCTCGCCGATCTTGGGGTTGCCTTCGGGCTCGAACAAGATGACGCACTTGGGGTTGGAGCACCGGATCGGAAAGGCCGGGACGAGTCGGGGGGGCGCCGACGGTTGCGTGTCATCGGCCGAGAGCACCGTCAAGCAGCCGGTCGCGAAATTGTCGCCATCCTGGCAGTGCCAGTGGTCGTCATGCTCCTCCGCGCTCCACTCCGGAGCGGGCCGCTCGCCGGCTCGGCACAGCAAGAGGAAGACGCCCGCCATCGCTTCGACCAGCGTCAAGAGATTCGCTCTTCGATACTCGTTCTGCCGGTTGTGCTTCAGGATGTTGTAGTCGACCCACCACGGAAGACTCTGCGACGGATCGGACCACTCCTTGAACGGTCGGAAGACCTTCGCCTTCGGTCTCCAGAAAAGAGCCGTCACGACCGACCGCGGAAGCCCGTGCTTGGCCGCGAGCGAGGCGTAGTCACCCGCGTTCATGTCCCGGGGGTCCTTCGGGTAGCCGCCATCGGCGAGCGCGGCGCGGCACACGCTCTCGAACTGCAAGCCGGTGCTCATCAGCAACTCGAAGATCCGCTGCGAGTAGGCGCTGCCGTTTGCGTCGGTCGGCTCGATGTACTCGCGAATGCGCCGCAGCTCGCGTGTGAGCTCCCCGAAGGATTCCTGTTGAGGACGAAGGTCCAGCGTCGTCGAAATCCGCTGGTCTCGACCGGCCCCGGAGGCGCCGCCTTCGTCCCCGGCTATCGCGCCGCCTCTCCCACGCGGGGCTCTTCGGGCCGTATCCGGCGAGCGGGCTTCTGCGCGGGTGTCTCCTCGGGCACGGCCAGGTAGAAGCCCTGCCCGTAGGGGATTCCCAGGCGGCGGCACTCTTCGAGATCCTGCGGGGTCTCGATCCCTTCGGCGACACAAACGGCGTCGATCCGGCGGGCGAGGTTGACCAGCATCTCGACGACGTCCCGTTTGATCGTGTCGGTGTGGAGGCCCGTGACGAGGGTGTTGGCGACCTTCAAGAAGTTGGGCCGCAGCTCGGCGATCGACTGGAGCGAGGCGTAGCCCGAACCCGCGTCGTCGATCGCGATGCGGAAGCCGTGCCGCCGCAGTTCCTCGAGCGAATCGCGGAAGACCGGCACGTCGCGGATGGCGGACCTCTCGGTCACTTCCAGAACGACCTTGTCCTTCAAGGCGAACAGCGCCGGGAGCGCCTCCGGGCCGCGCGAGGACAGCGCCGCGATGGAGTCCGCCTCGACGTTGATGAAGAGGAGCGGCCCGGCGTAGGTCTTGTATCGCGAGGCCGAGGAGCCGAGGCAGAGCTGCTCGAGCTCCCAGATCGTCTCGTTCTCCCCCGCGAAGGCGAAGAGCAGCTCCGGACTCTCGAAGGCCGTATCGAGCGGGCCGCGCGTGAGCGCCTCGTGGCCGAAGAGCTCCAGGGAGGAGAGGCTGAAGATCGGCTGATAGACGGTCCGGATGCGGCCCCGCCGCAAAATGTCCTTGAACGTCTCGCGCAGGATCGCCTGCCGCTCCTCTTCCTTCGTGGATGCGACGTTGATCGCCTGCCGGAGGGCGCGGTACACCAGCCTCTCGACACGCATCTGCGGATTCGAGCGGATCACCGCGTGCCCGACGAAGACGCCGATACGCTTGTGGATCCGCGATCCGAAGGCCTCATCCAGCGTGCCGCGCAACGACTCCTCGATCTGCCGCGCCTTGCGCTGCAGCCGCGCCAGAGAGTCGTCGCCCGGCTCCAATCCGGTAAAGACGTAGAAGTCGGATCCTCCCGCTCGGTTGACCGCGACAAAATCCTCGGAGGCGAAGACCGTCCCCAGCATCCGGCGCAACGCCTGTCCCGTCTCCCGAAGCAAGCCGTCGAACACTTCCCAGCCGTAGGCCTCTTCGATGTGGCTGTACTGCTCCACGTCGACGAAGAGGACGCCGAGGTCCCGGCTGTCCAGGAGGCGGTCGCGCAGCGCATCGATGATCACCGGGACCGTCGGCAGTCGCGTCACCGGATCGAACAGCAGATTCTTGAAACGAAAATCCTCGTTCTCGGACGTCAAGAAAGCTGCCGGCGCCGCGTCCCGCGCCTCGAGGAGCTTCTGCACCGTCGCGAGCAGCTTGCGGCGCGTGAAGGGCTTGGTGATGTACTCGTCCGCGCCGGCCTGCATTCCGGTGATCAGGTCCCGGATCTCGTTCTTCACGGTCAACATCGCGATCGGGACCTGGCGGGTCTCCGGCGCATTCTTGAGCGTCGTGCAGACCTCCCACCCCGAAAGCTCCGGCATCATCACGTCGAGCAGGATCAGATCCGGCAGCAGCTCCAGGGCCTTCTCGACCCCTTCCCGCCCGTTGCGGGCGGTGTGCGCGGAATAGCCAGCGCCGCCCAGAATTGTCTGGACGATCAACAGGATGTCGTCATCGTCGTCGACGACGAGAATCTTCTCTCCGGCCATTTTTTTGAACGGTCGCTGAAAAACCGAGTCCGGCTATTCTAGCATCAGGACCGAGTGGATCCGCCGGCCCTCGAGCAGGCGCTTCCCTTCGAGCTTTCCGAGCTCCAGCAGGAACGTCAGCCCCAGAACGCTCGCCTGCAGCCGCTCGACCAGCTCGGCCGCGGCCCGGGCGGTGCCGCCGGTGGCCAACACGTCGTCGGCGATCAGGACGCGCTCTCCGGGCGCGAAGGCGTCGGCGTGCACCTCCAGGCTGTCTCGCCCGTACTCGAGTCCATAGGAGACCCGAACGCTCTCTCGAGGCAGCTTCCCCGACTTGCGGGCCGGCACGAAGCCGACGTTCAACTCGCGCGCCACGGCGGCGCCGAACATGAACCCTCGCGCTTCGATCCCGAGGACCTTCCCGAGACCGGCCCCGCGAAACGGCTCGGCCATGTCACGCACCGCCTGCGAGAACGCCTCGCCCGACGCGAGCAGGGGCGTGATGTCCCGGAAGAGAATCCCGGGTGTCGGGAAGTCGGGCACGTCTCGGATGTAACGGCGCAGATCCGTCATGTCGTGATCTCGAAGACGTCGAAGCCCGTGATCGAAACCTCCTCCACCCGCACATCCGTCACGCGGCCCGTGCGCGGTCCCTCGCGCATCCGGTCGAGGTATCGCGCGACCGCGCCCTCCTCCCCTTCCGCCACCGACTGGACGCGGCCGTCCGGAAGGTTGCGCACCCATCCGGTCACGCCCGCTTCCTGTGCCGACCTCGCCGCGAAGAACCGGAAGCCGACGCCCTGGACTCGCCCCGCGACGGTGACGCGCCGGGCGATCACGCGCGCGGTCTCCCGAATCTTCCGACCAGCGGCACGAACACGACGGCCTCCCCGTCCTCCTGCGCATAGTCGGTCTTGCGCCGGCGGATCACTCGCACGCGCTGCCCCTCCGGCGGGCCGATGGGCAGGACGAGCCGGCCGCCGATTGCCAGCTGCTCGAGAAGCGGCTCCGGAACCTCCCCCGCGCCGGCGGTCACGAGGATGCGGTCGTACGGCGCCGCCGCGGGATAGCCGTACGTGCCGTCGAAGGCCTTGATCGAAGCGTTGCGGCATCCCAGGCCTCGCAGCGTCTCGGCAGCGCGCCGCGCCAACTCGTCGATCCGCTCGAGCGAGTAGACCGTCCGCGCCAGCTGCGCCAGGATCGCCGTCTGGTAGCCGGAGCCGCTTCCGATCTCGAGCACCTTGTGATCGGGCTCGACCGCCAGCCGTTGCGTCATCACACCCACCACGAAGGGCTGCGAGATGGTCTGGCCGAACCCGATCGGCAACGAGTGGTCGCCGTAGGCCTTCGCGCGCAGCAGTTCCGGCACGAAGAGGTGCCGCGGCACCCGGCGCATGGCTTCCAGCACCCGCGGGTCGTCGACGCCCCGCGGCGCGACGAAGCGGGACACCATCTCCCGCCGCAAAGCCTCCTGCCGAGAAGACCCGGAGGAAGGCTCGGTGGCGGCAGGCATTCCGAGGCCATTCTAGCGCGCCGAACGGGCGCCGATGCCTCCGGAGCGGATCGGGAGACGCCGCCCGGCCAAGCCGCCAAATCGGGAAGCAAACGCCGTCCCACCCCGTTTAAAATTGGCGTTTGCGCTTTTTGAGGGAGGTTCCGTGACGCCGCAGGATGCAACCGAAGTCGCGCCAACGACCGCCGGGGTCTCGCGTGAGGAGCTGAAGAAGTGGTACGCGCTGATGCACCTCGCCCGGGTCCTCGACGATCGGGCCCCGAACTACCTCAAGCAAGGGCTCGGTTGGAGCTACCACGCGCCGTGTGCCGGCCATGACGCGATCCAGCTCGCGCTCGGCATGACCTTTCGTCCCGGCCGGGACTACCTCTTCCCCTATTACCGCGACTTGACCACCTGTGTGGCGGCGGGCCTGACCCCCGAAGAGATCCTCTTGAACGGGATGTCCAAGGCGACCGACGTCGCCTCCGGCGGCCGCCACATGTCCAACCACTTCGCGAAGCCCGAGATCGGCATCCAGAACGTGTCCTCCTGCGTGTCCAATCAAGCTCAGCACGCGGCCGGGCTCGGACGCGCCATCAAGACCTACGGAAGGGACGCCCTCGTCTTCTGCTCGCTCGGTGAGTCTTCGACTTCCGAGGGATATTTCTTCGAAGCCGTCAACGGCGCCTCGCGAGAGAAGCTGCCGGTCGTCTTCGTCGTGCAGGACAACGGCTACGGCATCTCGGTGCCGAAGTCGGACCAGACGGCCAACCCGTACGCCTCCGACAACTTCCGCGGGCTCGCGAACGTGAAGATCATCCACTGCGACGGCCTGGACGTCTACGACTCCTTCCGCGCGATGCGGGAGGCGGTCGCCTACGCCCGCTCGGGAGCGGGCTGCGCCATCGTGCACGCGGTCGTCGTTCGGATTCATTCCCACTCCAACTCCGACCGCCAGGAGCTCTACCGCTCGCCCGAGGAGCTCGCGGCGGCGCAGGCCGCCGATCCGCTCCCGCGGTTCCGCCGGACGCTGATCGAAGGCGGGGCCGTGACGGAGGCCGAGCTCCAGGCGATCGAGTCGCAGAACCTGGAGGCGTATCAGGAAGCGGCGGATCGGGCCAAGGCGGCGCCCGATCCGCATCCGGCATCGATCTTCGAGTACGTCCTGCCCGAGCCCTGGTCTTCGCCAAAATGGCCGGACGGAATCTCCGACGGCTCGGGCGAGGCCCTGACCATGGTCCAGGCGATCAACCTGACCCTCAAGGAGGAGTTTCGCCGCAACCCCCACACCTACATCTGGGGCCAGGACGTCGCCTATCGAGACAAGGGCGGGGTCTTCAACGTCACGAAGGGAATGCAGCAGGAGTTCGGGCAGGAGCGGGTCTTCAACGGGCCGATCGCCGAGGACTACATCCTGGGCACGTCCAACGGCTTCTCGCGCCTGTCGGGCGAGATCCGGGTCGTGGTCGAGGGCGCCGAGTTTGCCGACTACTTCTGGCCCGCCGCCGAGCAGATGGTCGAGATGTCGCACGAGAGCTGGCGGACTCGCGGCAAGTTCGTTCCCAACGTCACCGTGCGCCTCGCCTCGGGCGGCTACATCGGCGGCGGCCTCTACCACTCGCAGAACATCGAGGGTTGGCTCGCGACGCTGCCGGGAATCCGAATCGTCGTGCCCGCCTTCGCCGACGACGCCGCGGGGCTGCTTCGCACGGCGATCCGGTCCCGAGGCATCACGCTCTACCTCGAGCCGAAGTTCCTCTACAACAACCCGATGGCCCGCACTCCCGTGCCGGGCGAGTTCGCCGTGCCCTTCGGCAAGGCTCGGCTCCGGCGCGAGGGCAAGGACCTGACGATCGCCGCCTACGGAACTCCGGTCCACTTCGCTCTCGAGGCCGCCCAGGCGCTCGAGGGCCTCGGCCGGAGCGTCGAGGTGATCGACATCCGGTCGCTCGTTCCCCTCGACCTCGATCGCATCGCCCGCTCGGTCCAGAAGACGAGCCGGCTGCTCATCGCGCACGAGGACAAGGTCCACGGCGGCTTCGGCGGCGAGATCGCTTCGCAGATCCAGGAAGCCGTGTTCCCGTCGCTCGACGCGCCGATCGGGCGGGTCGGCTCCGCCTTCACGCCCGTCGGGTTCAACCGGATCCTGGAACGGGCAATCCTGCCGTCGGCCGAGACGGTGCTCGAAGCCGCGAAGAAGGTCCTGGCCTACTGAGCGGCGGCGCTCGCGCCGTCATTCGCCCAAGGAGCTCCCGTGCCGCGCGTGCCTCTTCTGTTTGTCTCGCACGGTGCGCCGAGCGTCGCACTCGAGGAAAGCGATTACACACGGGCGCTCTCGGCCTTCGGGAGAACACTTCGACCCAAGGCCGTGGTCGTCGTGTCCGCGCACTGGGAAGAGGAGCAGCCGGTCCGCGTGGGCGCCGCCATCCGCCCCCGGACCCTCCACGACTTCGGGGGCTTCCCGGCCCCGCTTTACCAGCTGCAGTATCCGGCGCCGGGCTCTGCCGAGCTGGCCGCGCAAATCGCGTCCTCGCTCGAGGCGGCGCAGATCCCGGCGCGCCTCGACGCCGCCCGGCCGCTCGATCACGGAGCCTGGGTTCCCCTGCGTTTCCTCTTCCCGAAGGCCGACGTTCCCGTTCTCGAGGTGGCTCTGCCTCGTCCCCGCGAGCCTCGGCTCCTCGCCCGGCTCGGAGCGTCCCTTTCTCCCCTGCGCGAGTCGGGCGTGCTCCTCGTCGGCAGCGGCGGCGCCGTGCACAACCTCGCGCGCCTGTCCTTCGATTCGAGACACGCGGCTCCCGAGCCCTGGGCACGGGAATTCGACGCCTGGCTCGCCAGCCGCCTGCGCGACCTCGACCTCGACGCCCTGTTCGACTGGAGACGGCTCGCTCCGCACCCGCAGCTCGCGCACCCGACGACGGAACACCTGGATCCCGTCTTCTTCGTGGCCGGCGCCGCGGCCGCGTCGGACCGCGCGCAAACGCTCTACGAGGGCTTCGACTACGGCAACCTGTCGATGCGCACGGTGAGCCTCGGCTGATCTCCCCCCGCGGCGCGGCCAAACCGCCTCGATCGGCCGCGGCTCTCTTGATTCTTTTGCATCATGGCGGCCGGTGGGGTCCGGCCCGACCATGGGGCGGCTTCCATGAGAGAGTCTCTTCGACACCGCCAGCACCTCTTCCGAGTGGCCGCGCTCTTCGTGACGGGGCTGCTGCTCTTTGTGGCGGTCCGGGCGCTGCTCGTTCCGCCGGATTTCGGGCTGTACGGGCATTACCGGGCCGGCGCGCTTACCGACATCCGCAAGACGGCTCCTTCCTTCGCGGGACGCAGCGCCTGCGCCGACTGCCATCCCGACATCAGCGAGGCGCTCGCCAAGGGCAAGCATGCGCGCATCGGCTGCGAGAGTTGCCACGGCGCTCTGGGGCGCCATGCGGCAGACCCGGAGAAGCTGAAGCCCGCCATGCTCGAAATTCCTGCGCTCTGCCTCTCCTGTCACACGGCCAACGTCGCCAAGCCGAAGAAGTTCCCCCAGATCGATCCTTCGGACCACGGCGACGGAGCCCGCTGCACCTCCTGCCACGCCGCCCACCATCCGGGAGACGCCCCATGACGACCGACCGCCGAGAATTCCTGGCCCACGCCGGCAAGTACCTGCTGCTGACGGGGGCGGCCGCGGTTGCCTTCGACAAGGTGATGGCGGGCCGGCCGGCCGAGGCGGACAACTACCGCACCACGGACCACTGGTGGGCCTACGCGATCGACATCGAGAAGTGCATCGGCTGCGGAAGCTGCGTGCGGGCCTGCAAGGCGGAAAACGGCGTCCCGCTCGAGCCCTTCTACTTCCGAACCTGGGTCGAGCGCTATCACGTCCGGCCCGAGGACTCTCTTCACCCCGAAGTCGACTCGCCCAACGGAGGCTACGACGGTTTTCGGGAGCTCTACGCCGCGGGCGACGGAAGCAAGAGCTTCTTCGTTCCGAAGATGTGCAACCACTGCGCCGACTCTCCCTGCGAGCAGGTCTGCCCCGTCGGCGCCACCTTCCGCAGCCCGGACGGCGTCGTCCTCGTCGACAAGAAGTACTGCCTCGGCTGCCGCTACTGCATTCAGGCCTGTCCCTACGGCTGCCGGTTTCTCGATCCCCGTACGAACACCGCCGACAAGTGCACCCTCTGCTATCACCGGATCACGAAGGGAAAGACGACGGCCTGCGTCGAGGTGTGCCCGACCGGAGCCCGGCAGCTGGGAGACCTGAAGAACCCCAAGGACCCGATCCACGCTTTCCTGAAGGACAACAAGGTTCAGGTCCTGAAGCCGCAGATGGCGACCGGCGCGAAGCTCTATTACGCCGGTCTCGACGGCTCGGTGCGCTGAGCGGGAAGGAGAATCGATGCCGCCGGTCGAACAGATCTCGGGCTTCATGTACCCCAACGAAATGGAGCTGCAGTGGAGCCTGCTGATCGTCCTCTATCCCTACATCACGGGTCTCGTCGCAGGCGCCTTCATCCTCGCCTCTCTCGCCCGTGTCTTCAACGTCGCCGCGGTCAAGCCCACCTACCGGCTGTCACTGCTGACGGCGCTCGCCTTCCTCCTGGTGGCACCGCTGCCCTTGCAGCTGCACCTGGGCCACCCGGAACGCTCCTTCGAGATGTATCTGACGCCGCACCGGACCTCGGCGATGGCCATGTTCGGCTTCGTCTACCTCTGGTACCTGATGGCGGTGCTCGTGCTGGAGATTTGGCTCGACTACCGCCGCGAGATTGTCGAGGCGTGGAAGGAGAGCAAGGGAATCAAGCGTGTGCTCTACCGCGCTCTGGCGCTCGGCGCGGACAACGTCGACGAAGAGTCCCTGCGCGTCGATGAACGGGTGGGTCGGGTCATCACCATCATCGGCATCCCCTCCGCCTTTCTTCTCCACGGCTACGTCGGCTTCATCTTCGGCTCGATCAAGGCCAACCCCTGGTGGTCCACGCCGATGATGCCGATCGTCTTCCTCTTCTCCGCGATCGTCTCGGGGATTGCCGCGGTCCTGCTGCTCTACATGCTGGTCTCGTGGCTCTCGGACCGCCCGGTCGACATGGCCTGCGTCGACACGGTCGCGCGCTACTTGTTCTACGCGTTCGCGATCGATTTCTCCCTCGAGCTGCTCGACCTCGTGCACCGCATCTACGAGGCGGACGAGTCGTTCCGCAGCCTCGACTTCATGGTCAAGACCAAGCTCTTCACCTCGCAGATCGTGATGCAGATCATCCTCGGCACGCTTCTTCCCTTGGGCCTGCTCGGGCTCATCCAGGTCGTGCGCGTCAGCGAGCAGGCGCGCAAGGCGATCGCCACCGTCTCGAGCCTGTTGACGCTGGCCGGCATCTTCGCCATGCGCTGGAACGTCGTCATCGGAGGTCAGCTCTTCTCGAAGAGCTTTCTCGGCTATACGACCTACAAGGTGCAGTTCGCGACACGGGAAGGGCTCCTGCCCGCGGTCCTCTTGCTCCTGCTGCCCTTCGGCATTCTCTGGCTCCTGCTGAAGCTCCTGCCCCCCTGGAAGGACGAGCACCCGGCGGGTCTGCCAGAAGTGATTTAATCGGGGGGTAATAGCCCCTATCCTCGGGCGCGGAAGCGAAAGGAGACCAACCCGGTGCGGACGTCTCCACAGGATCGGACAAGGTCGAAAGACTCCGGGGTCCGAGTCCCATGAGCATCTTGGACACCGGCATCCGCGAGGATCTGGCGCGCCGGCGCTGGATCACGTGGCTCCTCGGCACGGCTCTCGGGGCGACGATCGTCTCCTTTCTCTACCCGGTGCTGCGCTATCTCGTCCCGCCGGTGTCGTCCGAGCCCTCCCAGTCCGAGGTGGAGCTCGACATCAAGGCCTCCGCCATCGCGCCCAACACGGCTCGGATCGTCCCCTTCGCGGGCAAGGCCGTGCTCCTGCTCCGGACCTCCGCGGGAGAATTGCGCGCACTGACCGCGACGTGCACGCATCTGGCCTGTACCGTTCAGTATCGGCCCGACCGGACCGACATCTGGTGCGCCTGCCACAACGGCGTTTACGACTTGAATGGCGGCAACGTCTCGGGACCGCCGCCCCGCCCGCTGACCAAGCTCGAGGTCAATGTCCGCGGAGACCGTATTGTCGTCCGCCGCGCCTGAACCCTCGCCGCCACCCGCGGGTGCTCTCGATTGGCTGCGCGACCGGCTCGGCTGGGATGACCTCGCTCACCTTGCCGCCAAGAAGGAAGTGCCGATCCACCGACACACGATCTTCTATTACCTGGGAGGGATGGCGCTCTTTCTCTTTTCGGTGCAAGTCGCGACCGGGATCCTGCTGCTCCTCTATTACCGGCCGAGCGCCTCCGAGGCCTTCGAGAGCGTGCAGTACATCATGGCAGAGGTTCCCTTCGGCTGGCTCATCCGGTCGATCCATTCGTGGGGAGCGAACCTCTTCGTCGGTGTCGTCGCCCTTCACATGATTTCCGTCTTCTTCCTGAAGGCGTACCGGGCTCCCCGGGAGCTGACGTGGATCACCGGAGCGCTCCTCCTCTTCCTCACGGTCGGTTTCGGGTTCTCCGGGTATCTGCTGCCCTGGAACGAGCTCTCCTTCTTCGCGACCCGGGTGGGCACCGACGTTCCGGCGCAGATTCCGGTCATCGGCCCGCTGCTCTCTCGCATCCTGCGCGGCGGCTCGGACGTGACGGGAGCGACGCTGTCCCGCTTCTACGGGATCCACGTCGCGATTCTGCCGTCCATCGCGACACTCCTGATCGGCGTTCATCTCCTGCTCGTTCAGAAGCAAGGCATGAGCGTGCCGATCTCCCAGAAGGGGCGGAACGAGCGCGGGGCGCTGCGTTTCTTCCCCGACTTCCTGATGCGCGACATGGTCGGGTGGCTCGTCGCGGTCGGCCTCCTGGCGGCGCTCTCGGCCTTCATCCCCTGGGAGCTCGGCAAGAAGGCCGATCCCTTTTCGGCGGCCCCGGCCGGCATTCGGCCCGAGTGGTACTTCCTCTGGATGTTTCAGGCGCTCAAGTACTTCCCGGCCTCGATCCTCGGGATTCCGGGAGAGACGGTGGGCGTGTTTCTCTTCGGCATTCTCGCCGCGGTCGTCCTGCTTCTCCCCTTGCTCGACCGCGGCGCCGCTCGCGAAAAGCCTTCGGTCTGGTGGAATCTCCTGGCGATCTTCACGATCGTCGCGGCCCTCGCCTTGACCGTGCTGGCGCTCCTGCCCGCAAAGGGAGCGCCGAAGTGATCGCGCTCTCGGCGCTCGCGCTCCTTCTCGCTGCCGTGCGCCCGACGCCAGCAGCCAAGCCGACAGCCGCGGCCAAGCCCGCGCCGGCCGCCACCGTCGGGTGTGTGGAATGCCACCTCGCTCTGGACGATTCGCGCCTCACGCCTCCGGCCAAGGCGTTCGCCGACGACATCCATGCCCGCAACGGCTTTACCTGCGTGTTCTGCCACGGCGGGGATCCCGCGGCGCTCGACCAGGACGTCGCTCACGACCGCCGGAAGGGCTTCCGGGGACGCATCCCCCCAACCGAGGTCCCCGAGGTATGCGGAAAGTGCCACGCCGACGCCGCGCTCATGAAGCAGTTCAACCCCTCGCTGCGCGTCGATCAGCTCGCAGAGTACCGGTCGAGCGGTCACGGCCACGCGCTCGCGAAGGGTGACACCTCAGTTGCGCAGTGCGCGAGCTGCCACGGCGCCCACGGCATTCTTCCCGTCAAAGACTCGCGATCCCCGGTCTCGCCCGCCAAGATCGCTCTGACCTGCAACCGCTGCCACGGGGACCGGGCGCTCATGGAGTCCCACAAGCTGCCGTGGGACGTCTACGCGAAGTATTCGAAGAGCGTTCACTTCAAGGCCCGTGAGAAGGGGGACCTCTCGGCCCCTTCCTGCAACTCCTGCCACGGCAACCACGGCGCCGTCCCGCCCGAAGTGGGGTCGGTCGCCAACGTCTGCGGCACCTGCCACGCGGTCTTCGCCGAGCAGTTCAAGCTCTCCCCGCACTGGGAAGCCTTCAAGGAGATGGGGCTTCCCGGCTGCGTGACTTGCCACGAGAACCACGAGATCGTTGAACCGACGGAGGAGTTTCTGTCGAACGGGCCTTCCGGCAAGTGCGGCGCGTGCCACGAGGTCGGCTCGCCCGGCGCCGTCGCGGCCGCCCAGATGCGCAACGACCTGGTGCGTCTCGCCACCGAGACCCGCCAGGCCCGAGCCCTCGTCCGGCGCGCCGCCGAAGCGGGAATGGAGGTGTCCCGCGCCAACTTCGATCTCGGGCGAGCGGACGACGCCCTCGTGCGCGCCCGAGCCGACGTGCACCTCTTTCGCGCCTCCGCGGTCCGAGAGGCCGCAGCGTCGGGGCTGACCATCGCGCAATCCGCGCGAAAGGCGGGACAGAAGGCGCTCGAGGAAAGGGACTACCGACGGCGGGGGCTCTTCGTATCCCTCGGTCTCATCGGCCTTGCCGTCGTCGCGCTCTTGTTCAAGATTCGTGACGTCGACCGCGAGCGCTCCGGCCGAGCTTAGGGAGCCCTAGTCGCCCTCCTCGTCCGCGCGCGCGACGTCCGCCAGGCCTCCCGAGAGCTCTTCGAGTAGGCGGAGCGACCGGTAGTCGGTCAGATCCAGGTGAAGGGGCGTGACCGAGATGTACTTCTCGGACACCGCCGCCAGATCCGTGCCGCTCTCGAGCTGCCCGCTCGGCGGCGCCGATCCGATCCAGTAGTAGGGGCGCCCGCGGGGATCGAGTTTCTCGACGACGACCTCCCCGTAGCGGCGCTTCCCCTGGCGCGCCACGCGGACGCCGCGCGGGGGCCCGGCGGGCACGTTGACATTGACGAGCGTTCCCGGCGGCAGGGACCGCTCGAGCAGGCTCCGGGCCAGGCGAACCGCAAAGTCCGCGGCGGCGTCGAAGGTGAAACCGGTTTCGATCTCCTGCGAAATGGCGACCGACGGAATTCCGATGAGCGTCCCCTCGAAGGCCGCCGAGACCGTGCCCGAATAGGTGATGTCGTCGCCGAGATTCAAGCCGAGATTGATCCCGGAGAACAGCAACTTTGGCCTATCGTCGCGAAGCAGGTGCAGCACGCCCCAGTTCACGCAATCCGTCGGAGTCCCGTCCACCGACCAGCGGTTCGGCCCCACGAGCTTGGCCCGCAGCGGATTGTGAAGCGTCAAGGAATGGCCGGCGGCGCTTCGCTCCTGGTCGGGCGCGACGGTGCGCACGTCCCCGACCTCGGAGAGTGCAGCCGCCAGGCGCTCGATTCCTTCCGAGAAGACCCCGTCGTCGTTGGTGACGAGGATGCGGGGCGGCGTCACGGGGCCGCGGCGCCGGCCGGTGGTTCGTCCGGGGGCGGCATGACGAACATCAGAATGATGTAGGCGAGGATCCCCGGGAAGGCCACCGACACGATGGAGATCAGGACGTAGGCCACGCGGACCACCGTCGGGTCGAGGCCGAAATACTCGGCCAGCCCGCCGCAGACGCCCGCGATCATCTTGTGTTTGTTCGAGCGGGTCAGGCGCCTCTCACGATTCGCGCTCATCGCCCTCCTCCTTCGCAAACCACGCGGTTCTTCTCCGTCTCGGCGAGCGCGACCCGCACGAGACGGGCCGGCCGCACGCGCCCCTCGAGCTGCCGCCAGATTCCGACGGCGATGTTCTCGGCGGTCGGGTTCACGCCCCGGAGAAAGTCCACGTCGAAGTTCAGGTGCCTCCGATCGAGCGGCCGCACGACGTGCTCCTGCACCAGCCGCTTCAGTACTCCAAAGTCCATGACGTACCCCGACTCCGGATCGATCTCTCCTTCGACCGTCACCTCCAGACCATAGGTGTGGCCGTGGCCGTTGGGGTTGTTGCACTTGTCGAAGACACGGCGGTTGGTCGCCTCGTCCCAGTCCTCCCGGTGGAGCCGGTGCGCGGCGGAGAAATAGCACGAGGAGACGAGCCGGACCCTCATGGGGCGGGCAAATAGGCGCCGCGCGACGAGAACACCGGGCAAGTCGCCATGTTTCTCAAAAAAATACCATGCCCTGAGGCCCGAAGCGGATCTCCCGAGAATTGACTCTCCATCCATCGTCAAACCAGAATGCCCCTTTGACCTCGGGGGTTTCCAGTCGATTGAAAGAACAAGATAAGTCGCCGCCCAAGGGACGCATGGCGGGCTTGATCCGCGACCTGATCCGCCCTTACCGGGGTTGGCTCGTGATCATCCTGCTCGCAATGCTGGTCGAGACCGCGATGAGTCTCGCCGGTCCGTGGCCGCTCAAGATCGTCCTCGACAGCGTCGTCGGACACCATCCCCTTCCGAAGTGGATGCAAGACTTGCTCGGCCCCGCGATCGCCGACCACAAGCTCGGGCTCGCCGCGGCGGCAGGGGGCGGCGTCGTGCTGATCGCGCTGCTCGGCTCGATCGCGACGTATATCGACAACTACTACACCGAGAGTGTCGGCCAGTACGTCGCCAACGACCTGCGGCTGCGCGTCTACGACCACCTCGATCGCCTCTCGCTCTCTTACTACGACACCCAGCAGACGGGAAACCTCCTGAGCACGATCACGACCGACATCGCGACGATCCAGAACTTCGCCTCGGGCGCCACACTCGGAATTCTCGTCGACCTCTTGACGATCGTCGGGATGCTCGGCCTGATGTTCTGGCTGAACTTCGATTTCGCGCTCATCGCGATCGCCGTCACGCCGTTTCTTCTCTTCTTCGTCATGCGGTTCAAGAAAGCCGTCAAGAAGGCGACCCACGAGGTTCGGCACCGGCAGAGTGACATCGTGGCGGTCGTGCAGGAAGGGCTCGAGTCGATGCGGGTCGTCAAGGCCTACGGGCGGCAGGAGCTCGAGGAACAGCACCTGAAGGACGCGAGCAAGGAGGCGGTCGAGGCGGCTCTGAAGGCCCGGCGTGTGAAGTCGCTTCTCTCCCCCGTCGTCACCGTCGTCGTTTCCTTCTGCACCGCGTTCGTCCTCTACCGCGGAGCCTCGCTCATTCTGGCCGGGACGATGACGATCGGCGCTCTCACCGTGTTCCTCTCCTACCTGAACAAGTTTTTCAAGCCCGTCCAGGATCTCGCCAAGATGACCAACAGCATCGCGCAGGCGGCCGTGGGCGTCGAGCGGGTCCAGACGATCCTCGGGGCGGACCAGATGATCCCCGAGAAGTCGGAGGCGCGGGAACTGCCCACACCGAAGGGCGAGATTACGTTCGACAAGGTGGCCTTTTCCTACAAGCCCGACGCCCCGGTCTTGAAGGAGATCACCTTCACGATCAAACCGGGGCAGCTCGTGGGATTCGTCGGGGCGACCGGAGGCGGCAAGTCCACCGTCGCGAGTCTGATTCCGCGCTTCTACGACCCGTCGGCCGGCCGCATCCTCATCGATGGCGTCGACGTTCGCGACGTGAAGCTCGCCTCCCTGCGAGACAAGATTGGCCTCGTGCTCCAGGACACCGTCCTCTTCCACGGAACGATCGCCGACAACATCGCCTACGGGAAGCCCGGGGCGACCCGGGACGAGGTCGTTGCGGCCGCGAAGCTCGCCAACGCCGACGAGTTCATCGCGAAAATGCCGAAGGGTTACGACAGCGAGGTGGGCGAGCGAGGCATGACGCTTTCGGGCGGCCAGCGGCAGCGCATCGGCATCGCCCGCGCGATCATTCGCAACTCGCCGATCTTGATCCTCGACGAGCCCACGGCGGCCCTCGACACCGAGTCGGAGAAGGTCGTGATGGAGGCCCTGGAACGTCTCATGAAGGGGCGCACCGCCATCGCCATCGCGCACCGCTTGAGCACGATTCGCGACGCCGACAAGATCGTGGTCTTCAAGGACGGAGTCGTGGCCGAGGAAGGCCCCCACGAGGAGCTGATCAAGCGCGGCGGAGTCTACGCCGAGCTCTATCGCATCCAGTTCGGATCGCCGGCCGAAGCGCCCACGGCAGCCGCCGCGGCGAAGAGCTGAGCAGAAGGAGTTCGCATGGCATCACGTTCGCTCATCGTCCTGCCCGACGACGCCGCTACCCCGATCCTCGAGGCGATCGGCAAGGCCAAGAAGTCGCTTCGAATCAAGATGTTCGTGTTCTCCGATCCGGCGCTCCTCGACGCGGTCATCGGCGCCCACAAGCGAGGCGTGAAGGTTCAGGTCATGTTGAACCCCGAACGGCGGAGCGGCGAGGAGGACAACGAGGAGACGCGCAAGAAGCTCACGCACGCGGGCATCGAGGTCAAGGACAGCAATCCCGCTGTCGACCTCACACATGAAAAGTCCATGGTCGTCGACGACGAGGTCGCGTTCGTCAAGTCGCTCAACTGGGCGACCAAGAACCTGACCGAGACCCGCGACTATGCCGTCGTGACCGACCACAAGCACGAGGTCGACGAAATCGTGGCCTGCTTCGAGGCCGACTGGCACCGCAAGACCTTCGAGCCGGGCGGGAAGGCGCACCTCATCTGGTGTCCCATCAACGGGCGAGACCGCATCGCGCAGTTCATCGACGAGACCAAGCACACGCTCTTCGTCCAGAACGAGCGATACCAGGACGCCGTGATATTGGAACGCCTCGTCCGAGCCGCAAGACGCGGTGTCAAGGTGCATGTCATGGCGCGCCCGCCGCACGCGCTCAAGGAAGAGAAGCTGGTCGAGGGTGTGGGGGGCCTCCGGATCCTCGACGACGTCGGCATCAAGATCCACAAACTGAAGGGGCTGAAGCTCCACGGAAAGATGCTGCTCGCCGACGGCGTGGCGGCGATCGTCGGCTCGATCAACCTCGCCCCGGGCAGCTTCGACAGTCGGCGGGAGCTCGCGATCGAAGTGCGCGATCCCGAGGTCGTCGAGCGCCTACACAAGATCGCCATGCACGACTGGGAGAACTCGCACCCTCTCGACCTCTCGGACCAGGGGCTCATGGCCGACCTCGAGGACCGCAAGGAAGACGCGGCCCAGAAACTCGCGATCGAGCCCGAAGAGAAGCACAAGAAGGCAAAGAAGTAGCCGCCGCGACGGCGGGCGTCGGCTTCTCCGGGCGAGCCCGACTACGGAACCGGCGGGATATTGCTGCGAGGCCGCTGGGGCGGCCGGTCCCTCCTCAGAGGTATCCGCCGCCCGTCAGTCCCACGCCTGCTCGACCGGAAGGACGAAAACGTGCAGGCGCTTCCCGAGCCGCCCCTCGACCCCCTCGAGGGCGCCGCGCACCTGCGGCAGCTGCGCTGCCGGGACGACGGCGAGAATGAGATCCGAGACGCCCGGGGCGGACCTGGAACCAAACCGCGGTCCCGACCGCCCTTCCCCGTAGACGCCGGGCACCTCGGTGAATCCGAGTGAGCCCGCGGCCCCCTCGAGCGCCGCCTCCACGTCGTCTCGCACCTCGCGCGGCACGACGAGGAGCAACAGCTTCACGACCTTACCGTGACGCTCTCGCGCACGCCCAGCCGGCGGAGCAACAACATCATCGGGCAGGTCCTCGAAAAGAGGGACTGCAAGAGGTTGGCGCCGACAAATGCCGTGAAGAGGAAGAACGCCGGATGGACGAACCACCCGAGTGCGAGCGATACGAGAATGAAACTCCCCGCGATCCCGCGCAGCCATTCGTCAATCGTGCGAGTCATGCGAGACTCCTTTCCGGCTCGGTCGAGGGAGCCCCGGCCCTGGCCGGCGCCCTCCTCTCCTCCGAGCGCTTGAGCAGGTAATAAAGGACCGGCACGGCCGCGCGCGACAACAGCGTCGCGGCGACCTCGCCGGCCATCATCGACACGGCGAGCCCCTGGAAGATCGGATCGAGCAGCATCACGGCCGAACCGACGACGACCGCGGCCGCCGTGAGAAGCATCGGGCGAAAACGCACTTCGCCCGCGTCGAGCACCGCCTCGGAGAGACCCATTCCCTCCCGGCGCCGCAGCTCGATGAAGTCCACGAGGATGATCGAGTTGCGCACGATGATCCCGGCGCCGGCGATGAAGCCGATCATCGACGTGGCCGTGAAGAACACGCCGAAGAGACCGTGCGCCGGCAGGATTCCCACGAGCGTCAACGGGATGGGCGCCATGATGACCAGCGGCACGGTGAAGCTCCGGAACCAGCCGACGACGAGGACATAGATCAGGACGAGCACCGCCGCGAAAGCGAGCCCGAGGTCGCGAAACACCTCGTAGGTCACGTGCCACTCGCCGTCCCACTTCAGGCCGTAGTGCGCCGTGTCGAACGGGGCGGTGGCCGTGCGCGTCGAGATCCGATACCCGCCGGGCAGGCGGATGGCCGCGATGCCCTTCTCGAGGGCGGCGATGGCATAGACCGGCGCCTCCCGGCGCCCCCCGACGTCGCCGGTCACGTAGACCACCGGCTTCAGATTCTTGTGGTAGATCGAGGTCTCCTCGGGTTCGAGCTCGAAGCGGCCGATCTCGGAGAGGGGCACGAGCCGCCCTCCGGCGCCCGGCAGCGACAGCGCCCCCAGCGCGGCGAGGTCGTTGCGTCGCTCCGCCGGCAGCGTCACGACGAGCGGGATTCGCTCGCGAACGTCCGGAAGCTGGATCTCGCCGGCGGACTGCACCCCGAGCGCGAGACTCAGCGTGGCGGCGACGTCCGCCTCGCGGATCCCGGACAGCCCGGCCTTCTCGCGATCGAGGCGAAAGACCGCCCTCTCCCGCGGGCTCTCGACGTACCAATCGACGTCGACGACACCCTCCGTCCGCGAAAAGACATCGCGTACCTGCCGCGCAACGTCGCGCCGGCCGGCGTCGTCCGGCCCGTAGATCTCGGCCACCAGTGTCTCGAGGACCGGCGGGCCCGGCGGGACCTCCGCCACCTTGACCCGGGCTTCGTAGCGCCGCCCGATCGACTCGACGATCGGACGGGCGGCGCGGGCGATGGCGTGCGAGGAGCGACGGCGCTTGCCGCGTGGGGCGAGCGACACCTGAACGTCCCCCTGGTGCGGCGCCGAGCGCAGAAAGTAGTGCCGCACGAGCCCGTTGAAGTTGTAGGGCGCGGCCGCGCCCGCGTACACCTCGGTTCCGACGACCTCCGGAAGAGCGGCGAGAGCTCCCGCCATCTCGGCGAGCGCCCGGTGCGTCGTCTCGAGCGTCGTGCCCTCCGGAAAGTCCACGACGACCTGAAACTCATTCTTGTTGTCGAAAGGAAGCATCTTGACGACGACGACACCGAGCGGCACGAGCGCCACGGCGGCGGCGAGCAGCACGGCGATGGCCCCGAAGAAGAACGCCCGCGCGCGCCCATGGCCTTCGGTCACGAGCGGCGTCATCGCCTTCCGGTAAAGAGCCGCCAGCCGCCCTCCGCCGGGCTCGCGCGGGCCGACCGAGACCGCGGCCGCCTTCCGAAACAGCCGGCGCGTGGCCCAGGGCGAGACGGCGAAGGCGACCAGGAGCGAAAAGAGCATCGCCGCCGAGGCGCCGATGGGGATCGGGCGCATGTAAGGGCCCATCAAGCCGCCGACGAAGCCCATCGGCACGATCGCAGCGATGACCGCGAACGTCGCCAGGATCGTCGGATTGCCTACCTCGTCCGTCGCCTCGATCGCAATGCGTGCGAGGGTGCGGCCCCGGGAGGACGGCAGCCGAAGGTGCCGAACGATGTTCTCGACGACGACGATCGCGTCGTCGACCAGGATTCCGATCGAGAAGATGAGGGCGAACAGCGTGATCCGGTTGAGCGTGTAGCCGAGGATGTAGAACACGAAGAGCGTCAGCGCCAGGGTGACCGGCACGGCCAGCAGCACGACGCCGGCTTCCCGCCGGCCGAGCGCGACCGCCATCAGCAGCGCGACCGACAGCGTGGCGATGCCCATGTGCTTCAAGAGTTCGTTCGACTTCTCCGACGCCGTTTCGCCGTAGTTGCGGGTGACCGTCGACCGAACGCCCGCCGCGAGAAGGCGCGGCCGCAGACGATCGAGCTTGAGGTCGATCGCCTGCACGACGGAGATCGCGTTCGCGCCCCGCCGCTTGCTCACCGACAGGGTGACGGCGGGGGCCTGTCCCTTGACGCTCCGCTCCCCGTGAGTGACGTAGGAGACCGGCTCCTCGGGGCCGTCCAGGATCCGGGCGACGTCGGCGAGCCGCACCGGGCGTCCGTCTCTCTCGGCGATCACGACCGCACCGAGCTCCTCCGCCGTACGCAGGAACCCGCCTGCTTCGACGGCGATCTCCCGGTCGCCGGCGACCAGCGCCCCGGCTCGAGTCCGCCGATTGGCCGCCTCGAGCGCGCCGAGCACCGCGTTGGGCGCCAGTCCCCGCGCCGACAGCCGCGCCGGATCGATTTCGACGCGAAACTGGCGGCGCAGCCCGCCGATGAGCGCCGTGTCGGATACCTCGGGAATCGTCTTGATCTCGTTCTCGACCTCGGCGGCAATCTGGCGCAGGGTCGCCGGGTCCTGCTCGGTACTCCAGAAGGTCATCGCCCAGACGGGGACGTCATCGATCGAACGGGCTTTCACGAGGGGTGGCGGCAAGTCCGGGGGCCAGTCGCCCGCCATCGCGTCCAGTTTCGCGCGCACCCGAACGAGCGCGCGGTCCGGATCCTCCCCCACGCGGAAGCGAACGACGAGCAGGGCGCGCCCGGGGGAAGACGTCGAATAGACGTACTCGACGCCCGGAATCGACCAGAAGGCCTTCTCCAGCGGGGCCGCGACCTGGCGCTCCACCTCGACGGGCCCGCGGCCCGGCAGGTCCGCGAACACATCGATCATCGGCACCTTGATCTGCGGTTCCTCTTCGCGCGGCGTGACCGCAATCGCCAACGCGCCGAGCGCCAGGGCGAAAAAGATGATCAGCGGCGTCAGCTTCGAGTCGATGAAGGCGCCGGCCAATCGCCCGGCGATGCCCAGCCGTTCCCGCTCGAGCGCGAGGCGGTTTCGAGGATCCACGGTCACGAGGCGATCCGAGTGCCCGCCTCGAGATCGGCGGGCGGATCGACGACGACGCGCTCGCCGGCCTCGAGGCCGGAGCGAATCTCGACCAAACCCCCGGCCTCGGGCGGACCGGTCCGAACGTACCGGAGCGCCACGATCCCGCCCGGGCCCACCGCCCACGCGAGCTCCAGCCCGCCGCGCGGAACGACGGCACGCGCCGGCGCAAAGAGCCGGGGCTCCGGCGGCCCCGGCAAACGCACGCGTGCGAACGCTCCGATCGCCGGCTCGGCCCCGCCGGGCAGGTCCACTCGCACCGTTCGGCGCCGCGTGACGGGATCGACCGCGCCGACGATCTCACCGATCCGGCCGTCGACCGTGCGGCCGCCGAGCTCGACTTGGACCGCGTCGCCCACGGAAAGCTGTGCCGCTCTCTCCTCTCCCGGTGCTGTTTCCACGCGCCGGCCCGCGGCCGAAGCCAGGCGCACCAGCGGACGACCGGGAGCCGCCAGGTCCCCGGGCGACACGAGCTTCTCGACGACCACGGCGTCGAAGGGCGCGATCAGCACCGCCTGGGCGCGATCGGTCTCGGCCCGCCGGAGCCCGGCTTCCGCAGCGGCGAGGGCGGCCGTCGCCGACGCTTCGTCCTGGCGCGACCTCTCGAGCTCGACGGCGGCGGCGGCCCCGCGGCCCTCGAGCCTTTCGAAGCGGGACAGATTCTTGCGGGCCAGGCCGAGGGCCGATTCCGCCGAAGCGACGGCGGCCCGGGCGCTCTCGACGGCGCCGTCGGCCTCGCGCTGCTCGAGGCGGACCAGCACCTCTCCCGCGCGCACGGCCTGGCCCGGCACGGCGTGAACCTCCGCCACGGCCGCCGCCAGACGGCTCGCAAGCACGGCTTCGCTCCGGCCCACGACGATTCCGTCGACTTCGACTGCGCCCGGCGCCACCCGGCGCTCCACGGTCGCCGTGCCCAGAGCCCGGGGCACGGAAGCCGCCGGGGCTCCCTCCTTCTTGGCGCAGCCGCCGGCAACCAATGACGCCAACGTCAAGAATCCCAGGATCCGTTTCATCCCTCTTCCCCCTCGGGCGGCAGGCCGAGGGCCAGCCGCAAGTTCGCGTTGGCGACGACTTCCTCGGCCGCCGCCGCCGTCAAGCCGATCCGCGCGCGCATCTCCGCCGCCCGGGCCTCGAGCAGATCGGTCAGCCTCGCCACCCCTTCCGCATAACGCTCCTGCTGGATCTCTCGAGCCTGGCGGGCCGCCGCCTCGGCCTGCTCGAAGGCGAGGCGGCGCGCGCCGGCAGCGGCGGCGTCGGCTCGCGCACGGGCGATCTCGCTTTCGGCACTGCGGCTCGCCTCTCGCGCCGCCGCGTCCGCCATCAGCGCGGCGGCCCGGGCCTCGGCAACCCGCGCGTCGATCGCACCCGAAGCGAAGAGCGGCACGCGCACACCGCCGAAGACGGTCGCCGAGTTGCCGTACCGGCCTCCCGGGGTCGGCGCATGGACCTCGTAGCGTCCCGCCAGGATGAGGCTCGGCCAACGCGATGCCGCGGCGGAGCGCTCGGACTGCTGCGCCGCGGACGCCGCCGCTTTCGCCGCGGCAATGTCCGCTCGCTCGGAGGCGGCCCGGTCCGGTGGCGAGGAGACCTGCGGCAGAGGCGCCAGGGGCCTTCCCGCGGCCTCGAAACCGATCAGGACGGCGAGCGCCGCGCGAGCCCGCTCGAGCGCGGCCTGCTCGACCGCCAGCTCGGCGCGGACCTCGGCCAGCGCCGCACGTGCTTGCGCCGGATCGGCGTTGGTCGTGAGGCCTTCCTCCGCCAGCGACACGGAGACCCCGAGATCCTTCTCGGCGTCCTGCTCGCGCTCCCGGAGGATCGCCAACGTGTCTTGCGCCCGCCGGGCGGACGAGAACTCGGAGATCGCCTCGAAGGCGACGCCGTCGCGGGTCCGAGCCGATCCGAGCTCGACCGCCCGCGCCGCCTCCCCCGCCGCTCGCGCGCCCGCCCGGGCGGCACCGAAGAGATCAATGGACCAGGACGCCGACAAGACGCCGCTCCAGTCCTTCGTGAAGGGAGGACTGTTCGGGTCGGAGGCAAAGAATTCCGCCGCCGAAAACCGCTCCTGCTCCAGGGCCAGCGAAAACGCCGTGACCGGGTTGTCCGAGGAGAGGAAGCCGACATCCGCGAAGAGCGACGGTCCGAGGAGCGAGCGGGCCGAGGCCTCGCGCGCCTTGGCGCCCTCGGCTGCGGCGTGCGCCTTCTCGACCGCCGGCGCGCCGGCAGCCGCCAGCGCCGCGGCCTCTCGGAGAGTCAGCGGGGCCGGGGCCCCCATGGCGGCGAGCAAAAGAGGAACCAGCATCGCGCGCTTGACTATATGAAGATATGGTTATATAGTCAATAGTGAAAATGATGCACTGCCCCCGGCCTCCGGAAGGAGGCGAGTTCGGCTACCCTGTACCGGTGGAACGGCTGACCCCCCTCTCCGAGCGCGCCCGCGAGCTGGTCGCCGCGCGGTTTCGGGCGCTGGGCGAGCCCATGCGCCTGAAGATCCTGGAGCGGCTGTTTCGTTCCCCTGCTTCGGTCGGGGACATCCTCGCGGCGGTCGGCGGCACCCAGGCCAACATCAGCAAGCACCTGGCGGTGCTGCACGCGGGCGGGCTCGTGCGGCGCCAGCGGCTAGGCCTGAAGACCGTCTACTCGATCGGGGACCCGACCCTCGAGCGGATCTGCGCGATCGTCTGCGACTCGATCACCCGGGACGCGCGCGAAGAGGCTCGGGCGGTGACCCCCGCCGAGGCGCCGAGGCGCCGCGCTCGGCGCTGAGGCCCTGCCCGGTCGGACGCTACCTCTTCCGCTACCCATCAGACTAGGGCCGCCTTGGCCGGCGGCCAAGACGGGTCCAGGCATGCGGTCCCGCCCCGGGACCAACTCCGCCGAGGGAACGGCAAAACCTTCACGCCGGAGCCCCGTATCTCCTGTCGACAACCTACAGGGGTGAGTCGCCACGGGGGGCGACTCCCGCCTGCGGGCAGGAGGGGTGGTCCCATGATGCAGACCGGCACGGCGTTCGCTCGACGTCATCCAGCGCTGGGAACGACGTGGGGTCTGGCGGCGCTTCTCTCACTCTGCCTCTCTCTCGCTCTCGGCCTGGCGCCGGGCGCCGCCGCGGGAGCCGAGACGGCCAAGCATTACGTCTGCCCGCCGTGCGGTCTGCCGTGCGACAAGGTCGTGTACGACAAGCCGGGCACGTGCCCGGCCTGCGGCATGGCGCTCGTCGATCAGGATTCCGTGGCGGCCGACGCCAACGCCCATCCGAAAACGAAGGTCGCCCTCCTGATCTTCACCGGAGTTCAGATCATCGACTACACCGGACCCTACGAAGTCTTCGGAGTCGCCGGTTTCGACGTCTACACAGTGGCCGAGTCGAAGGACCCAATCACGACAGCCATGGGGATGGCGGTTCTTCCGAAGTACAGCTTCGCGGACGCTCCTCAGCCCGACATCCTCGTTGTTCCCGGCGGCGGGATCAACGGGGCGCTCCACAACGCGGCAACCACGAGGTGGATCACGGACACCAGCGCCCGCGCCCAGGTCACGATGTCGGTGTGCAACGGCGCGTTTCTCCTCGCCAATGCCGGGCTTCTCGATGGCCTCACGGCGACGACGACGGCCTCCCGGATCGAACAGCTCCAAACTCAGTACCCCAAGATCCACGTCGTCGACGACCGCCGCTTCGTCGACAACGGCAGGATCATCACGACCGCCGGGCTCTCCTCCGGCATCGACGGCGCCTTGCACGTCGTCTCCCGGATGCTCGGGAACGGAGAGGCGCAGCGGGTCGCCCTCGCCGACGAGTACGACTGGCGGCCCAAGTCCGGCTTCGCGCGCGCGGCGCTCGCCGACAGGAGGATTCCAGACATCGATCTGAACGGGATCGGAGAATGGAGAATCGAACGCACCGAGGGCTCGACCGATCGCTGGGAGTTGGTCGTCCGCGGGACCTCCGACCTGTCCCCCGCCCAGTTGGCGGAACGAATCGGCGGCGAGCTCGAGCGCAAGGGAAATTGGACGAAGGTCGGCGCCGCGGCGGTCGCCGCATCCCCGCCCAACCGCACCGC
>DATKAE010000017.1:0-6241 GCA_035498405.1 Thermoanaerobaculia bacterium
ATGGGAAAAACGTTCAACCGGTAATACAGATCATCCCGAAACCGGTGCTCCTCCACCATGAGGTTCAGATCCCGATTCGTCGCCGCGATCAGCCGCACGTCCACCTTCGTGGTCCGGGTGCTGCCGATGCGCTCGAACTCCTGCTCCTGCAGCACCCGCAGCAGCTTGGGCTGAAGCTCCAGCGGTATCTCCCCGACCTCGTCGAGAAACAGCGTCCCCCGATGCGCCACCTCGAATCGGCCGATCTTCTGTGCGATCGCCCCCGTGAATGCCCCCTTCTCGTGGCCGAAGAGTTCGCTCTCGAGGAGCCCCGAGGGAATCGCGGCGCAGTTGATCTTGACGAAAGTGCGCTCGCGCCGCGAGCTCCGGTCGTGAATCGCGCGGGCAAGGAGCTCCTTGCCGGTGCCGGTCTCGCCGAGGAGGAGCACGGTCGAGTCCGTCCCCGCGACGACCTCGACCTGCTGCAGGGCATGGCGCAGCGCGGGACTGTCTCCGATGACGTCCTCGAAGGGATTCTCGTTCCGGATTTCGCTCTCGAGATAGAGGCGCTCCTGGGCGAGCTTGTTCCTCAGCTGGGCGATCTCGTGAAAGGCGGTCGCGTTCTCGACAGCAACGGCGACGAGCTTCGCGACCTCGCCCATGAAATCGACTTCCTCGGCCGTGTATGCCACGAGTTCGTGGCGGCCGAATGCCAGCGCGCCTACCCGTGCGCGAGCCGTCGTGAGCGCCAACACGCAGAAGCTCGCTACGCCTTGCTTTGCGAGCGACGACATGGTGGCCGGCCATCGCGTCTCGGCCGAGGTGTCGGGAATGATCAGCGGCTGTTGCGACTCGATGACCCAGCCGGTCGGCGAGTCTCTTGCCGCAACCTCCGGACGCGGCACGAGGAGCATGGACGTGGTCTCGAGAATATGGGGGCGCAGGATTTCGCGCTCGGCGTCGTAGAGCAGCAGTCCGAGTCGCTCGAAGCGCACGACGCGCTGCAGCTCGCTCGCGAGGCGACTGAACAGCTCCTCGGGTTCCCGACATGCGGCGATCGATTCGGCCACCGACACCAGCGCTCGAAGGCGCTCGCGGAGGGTCGCGAGCTCCGTCGAGCCGCCGACATTCAACGCGGGAGAGGGCTCGTCGTTCAGACGCCACCTCGGGAGAACGGGCGGAGTCTCGCACGCGCTGATGCGGCGCGGCAAGTGACTGGAAGTGACCGGCCCGAAGGGGGGCACGGACAGCCCGCTCAGCTCCCGGAAAGGGGCGCCAGTCGGCCCATTTCCCCGGCGCGGTAACGCGCGAAGGCCGCGTCGATCTGCGACGGATCGTTCATGATGAACGGACCATTCGCGACGACCGGCTCCCGGATCTCGGCGCCCGAGAGGACAAGAACATGGGCCGTGCGGACGCACTCGAGCATCGCACGGCCGCCCGTGCCGGAGATACCGAGCGCCTGTCCCGGACCGAGGTCCGTGTCGGCGCGGCCGGCGCGCACCCGTGCTAACCCCGAGAGGACGTACACGAGCGCGGGGTGGGACGGAGGGAGGCTCAATGGGATCTCCCGTCGCACCTCCGCGTCCAGCAGTGTGAAGGGCTCGACGGGCACGAGCGGTGATGCGACGCCTTCGAACGAGCCGACCGCCACGCGGACTCGGTCTCCTCCGCCGCTCCGCCACTCGGGCACCTCGCCCGCATCGAGCGAGAGGACTCGGGGCACCACGAATTTGTTCCGGGACCTGACGTTCACGAAGATCTGGAACCCTCGCAGCTCGCGGCCGGTCTTCGCCGGCACCTCCTCGTGCATCATGCCTTTTCCGGCCTGGCTCCAGACGATCCCGCCCGGACCCATGACGATGTCGTTGCCGAGGGTGTCACGGCTGCGAAGAGCCCCGGGCGAATCCTCGAGCACGTACGAGACGGCCGAGAATCCCGCGTGCGGGTGCGGCCCGAACACGGGAGCGTCGATGCGGAAGTGATCGAGAACGATGACGGGAGAGGTCGCGTCGCCGAGAGCGCCGAGGTCGACGCTCCGAGCGGAGAAGGCGTCGCCGATGCGCTTCTCGTGCGCGGCGACAACCGGCGAGAATTCGATGGCCATGGACATGCCTCCCGGGCGTTCTCATGGCAACAGCCGTGCCGAGCACGGCGCCGACTAACGTCAGCAAAATGAAGCGCCGGGCCTTCGCGGTGCCGAACCCAGTGCCGAGGATTCGGCACGTGCCGAATTGTCAGCCCCCGCGATCATCGAGTTGGCAGCCCGGGGGCATTGAAGCTCAAGCACTTCCGGACTCTTGCGTGTTTGGCCCGCCGATTGCGTTTTTGCAGGGTCGGAAAGGGAGAGGACATGCGAAACAGCGGCAGGTTGCTCAGGAAACGATACCGCTCGTCCCATAAGCCGTTGGGAGGAGGATCGCTCGCTGCCGGCATGGCTGGCAGCCGGTTGCGGTGAGGAGCGGGCTCGCGAGCGACGCATCAATCCATGGCCCGCGCCCGGCCCTCTTGTTTCGAGAGGGGCCGCCAACAAGTCGAAGGAAAGAGGAATCCCCGAAACCAATCTCTTTTTGAGAAAGGAAGAACGATCATGGCAATGAATCAGGCTGCTCGGGTCGAAGCGGTTGTCGACCCGACGCTGAGCAAGGGTCTCCACGTCACTCTCTGAGATCGTGCAGCTGCTGCTGGCCCTCGCGTTCGGCATGGCTGGGCTCATGCACGCGATGAAGCCGATCTCTCAGTTGACGGAGATGATGAGCTGGCCGGGGGCGGTGCCCGCGGGTCTGGTGCGCGTCATCGGGATCTGCGAGTTCGCGGGTGCGCTCGGCCTCGTCCTGCCGGCGCTCACGCGGATCAAGCCCGTACTCACCCCCGGGCCGCCATGGGGCTCGCCGCCGTGGTGGTCCTCGCGGGCCTGTTCCATCTGTCTCCGGGGCGAGGCCCACGTTCTGCCGATCAACACCGTTCTCGGCGGTCTGGCCGCGTTCGTGGCGTGGGGAGGGTTCCGCAAGGCGCCGATCTCCCCATCGCGCGAGCTCAGCGAAATTCTCCATAAGCGGAGAGGGGAAGAAAGTCGCTATCTCGATCTGTCCAGGTGGACGAAAGTGGAGCGATCTGGCGGCTACAGGAAGCGAAAATTGCCGACTCGAACACCTGATCGAGTCGCGTTTTGTCGCTTGACGATGAGCGATTCGGTGCACGTCTTACAGGGCTCACCACTCAAGTCTTCTCACGCTCTCCCACCCCGCCCGGTGGTTGCCTCCAGCGTTGTGCCCCCTGAGTGCGCCGCCTCAACGAGCGCTAGCCACGGCGCTCGTCTCAGGACTCAGAAGTGCAGGCGCCGCAGACGCGAGCTCTTCTTGGACTGGTGGGCCTGCATCCGCTGGAGGATGTTGTCGAGCACGCGAACGGCCTCGACGATATGCGGCCCCTTGTTCAGCATGACGCACTCGGCTCGGCCGCCCATCGCTGCGTCGGTGATTTCCGCACGCGAGGGAAGGCCTTTCTGGGCCAGGCCTTCCAGAACCTGGGTCGCCCAGATGACCGGGACATGGGCCGCCTCGCAGAGCCACAGGATCTCCTCCTGGACTTCGGCCAAGCGTTCATAGCCGATCTCGACGAGCAGATCACCGCGCGCAATCATGACCCCCGCACGGGGCAGCCGAAGGGCTGCGATGAGCAGGTCGGGAAGGTTTTCGAATGCGGTCCGCGTCTCGATCTTCAGAACGACGCCTTTCTTCGCCGCGCCCAGCTGTTCGAGACGGACACGCAGGTCGTCGACGTCGGCGGCGCGCTGGACGAACGATAGGCCGACGATGTCCGCGTGCTCCGCCACGAACGGCAGGTCTTCGAGATCCTTGGATGTCAGCGACGGAAGCTCGAGCGTCGTGTCCGGGAGGTTGATGCCCTTGTCGCTTCTGAGCTTGTCACCCGTCGGTCTCGCGTGAGTGATCTCGACGAGAAGGCGTTCCGGCCCGGATTCGCGAATGACGCCGGCAAACTTCCCGTCGTCGAACCAGATCCGTTCGCCGGGCCGGACAGTCGAGAACACTTCCGGCAAGGTGCAGGAGACGGTTGAGGGTTCCAACATTCGCCCCGTCGAGTCGTAGACAGCCGGGCGTCCGGGCTGTCCGCCGCAAACCAGGAGAAGCTGGTCACCGGGGCGCAGGACGAGAGGTCGCTCCGTCGCCAGGAGCGGGCCGACGGATGCTTCCTGACCCCCGCGCTGCAGGGTCAGCGCTGTTCCTTCTGCCACGCATGCGGTCTGCGTGCATTCGGTCCAGAGTCCTCCAGTTCCCTCGCCGATGACATTCAATCGCCGAGACTTGCCCCGGGCGTCGGTGAAGCTGAGAACGTCGCCGACAGAAAGGCCGGAAAGGAAATCGGCAGGTACCGGTAAGCTGGCAGCCCCGGCAACCGGCGGATGAGAGGAGTGCTGAGATGGCGTCAGCCATATCCGAGCCGGGGTCGCCGTTCGCCCGAGCTCGTCCTTCTCCGGCTTCCACCAGACGACGGCGGGCCCGGGAGCGATCGCCCCGGTCCGGAGCTTGGGGCCGCCCAGGTCCATCAACACCCGGCACGGACGGCCGACCTCGCGCTCGGCGCGACGCAACCTCTCGATCATGCCGGCCCACTCGGCCGGCCCGTCGTGCGCGCAGTTGACGCGCATCACGTCCATTCCGGAAGCCACGAGGCTGTGCACGAGCGCATACTCGTGGGCCGCTTCGCCCGGCATCGTGACCATGATTCGGACGTGACGGTTTGGCCGCCGCGGCCCAAAGAGCGCCTCGGTATTCCGCTTGAGGAGGGCGTGGCCCTCGTGCAGGTCGGCGGGGGCGTGGCTCGCGTGGTTTGGCTGGCCGGTCAGCCAGCCTGCCACCGCCTCGAGCGAAGAGAGGACGTGCGCCTCTGCTCGGCCCAACGACGAGAGGCCGCGGGTCGCGAGATCTACCTGGAGCTGCCGGATATCGTGGCGTCTAAGAGAAATATAGTGCAACAGATTCCGGGCGCTCCGCCGATTGTCCTCACCGATAGAGCGAATGAGGTCGGCGTTCTCCTCGTCCACCCGGAGCAGTTCGTCCCGAAGCGCCGATACGGACCTCGCAAGTTCCGCCAGGTCGCCGCGCGGGGATTTGGTTTCAGTCGTTCCGGCCATCCTCGCCTTCCTACCCCGAATCCGTAAACTTCCTGTAAAGATCTTGACGTGCGTCGGACACGGTCAAACTCGCCGGATATCGACGCGACCCGTGCTACCAACGAAGATTGAGACGAAGGACCTGACCCAGGCCCCCGCTTTCGGCATCTTTGTGCCTCTTTCATCGTTGTCGACTAGTATCCGGGTCATGAATGAACCGGAGAAGGCCCGGGCGACCTGCGAATGCGGATTGCCGATCGACCTGCCGGCGCCTCGAGTTGTCTCGGAGCGCCGAGAGTTCGCCTGCCGCTGCGGCCGGCTCAATGACCTGGAGTTCGCCGGCGAGCGGTGGCACGTGACGGGCGTCTTGACACCGGAGGGTTCGGTGCCGGTCTCGGGTTTTTCGCTGCGACTGCGTGAACAGCCGGACGTTCGCCGCTTTTGGTTCAGACACCCTATCTCGCCGTCAGGCCAGCTGATCGGTCACGTGGTCTTCTCCGGCTCGTCCCGGGAGGCGGAAGTCAAGGCCGCGGACATGAAGGCCATGCGTTTTGTCGACGTCGACTCCCCGACAGAGGCGCGACGGCGCTGGATCGAGCACGACCGGAGCGGTACTCGGAGAACGGGCGACCGCCCGCGCCTGCGCCGGATGCACCAAGAGGCCGACCGCGCCTGATCTCGGCTGCGCCGATAAGGGTTCCCTCGCCTCGAACTCGCCCGCGTCTTCCGCTTCACTGAACTTTTACGAAGACATCGTCTCAACCCCTCCCTCGCTGCGTAGCGTAGCCCTCCCGGTGAAAAGGAGGGCTCATGAAAGCAGGGGAGATGGTCGGAATCATTGCGGCTCTTGCGGCGTCGTTCCTCGCCGGCGCTCATCGCCTCGAAGGGTCAGTCGACGACGCCAAGAGCAAACCTTCGGCGCCAAGTGCTCCCTGCCGGCTGGGGGATCACGGCGCCATCCAGCACGTGATCTACATCCAGTTCGACAACACGCACCTGACGCGGGACAACCCGAACGTGCCGTCGGACTTGGAGCAGATGCCGCACCTGCTCAACTTCCTGAAGAACAACGGCTCGGTCCTCGACAAGCACTACACCGTGCTGATCTCGCACACGGCCGGCGGCATC
>DATKAE010000018.1:0-1669 GCA_035498405.1 Thermoanaerobaculia bacterium
TCGAGGCACTGGTCGATCTCGCCGCGGCTGGCCACGTCGAAGCGGCCATTGTTGCGGGCCAGCAGGCGCAGGATCTCGGGCGCTGGGTTGGCCTTGACGGCATAGAAGAGTTCGGCCGGATCGAGGGCGGCGGCAAGGCCGCGATAGTTGCCCTCCACCACCTCGAGATCGATCACGAGGCAGGGGGTCTGGGGCTGGATGCGGTCGAGGAACTCGGCGATGCGCGGCGTGACGATGCCGCGGTCGGAGGCTTGCAGCGGGACGACGGAGAGGTCGGCGTCGCGGCGTCGTCGCGCCCGTTTGGGCGCCGTCAGGCCGGCCTGGGTGATGTCGGCGCAAGAGGCCTCGGCGCGCAGGATGTCGGCCACCGACGGCTCGTTGGCCGGGATCGGCAGCTTCTGCGGCGCTTCGGTGTTCCGGAGCGCGGTAGAGTTGCGGAGGCTGGAGCGAATGCGGGCGGCACGGCCGCCCTGAGGAGCAAGGAGCATCGTCGTTCCCTCTCGGAAACCCGTTCTTCGAAACGGGGGGTTACCAGAAGGACGCGATCCGCCGGTTGCGTAACCTACAGAGGGCCAGTGGCTCGTGCGTTAGGCGTCTGACGCACTCATATAGAAATTGCTTGACGCATCGCAAGAGAAAATTTCAGCGCGGACAAAAAACCTGCGCGACTGTGGCGCGCTTGCGTCGGTTGGCGCCCGCGATCTTTACCGCTCGTTAGGGATGTGGCGGGATTGCGGCGGCATTTGCCTCGAATTCGCCGCGAAGTGCCGCGCATCCGTTGCCGGTGGCACAGGCATTTCTTGCGTCGGCGGCGGGGGAGAGGATGAAGGAGCAGGAGCGGCCTCTCAAAGGAAATCATCCTCGCCCCCGCCAGGGGGAGAGGGATGCGGAGGCTTGGTCGAGGCGAAGCCGAAACCTAGCCGGAGCTGGGAGAGGGGGCTGCTGCAGGAAAGGACCCACCTCTCCCAGCTCCGGGTAAGTCTCCGCTTTGCTCCGACTAACCCTTCGCAACCCTCTCCCCCCGCTTCGCGGGCGGCGAGGATAGAAGACGGCGATCCTCTCGCTGCCAAGCCCCTCTCCGCCACAAAGTGGGGCGGGGGGCGAGGATGAAGGGGAAATGCTGGCCCAAGCTTATCTCCTCTCCTCCCGCTTCGCGGGCGGAGAGGAAGAAGAGAGGAAGCCCCCGCCACCGTCCCACCCCCCCGCCAAGACAGGCCCCGGCCGGTTCTGCTAGCCTTCCGCCCATGGCGATTCGTCTTCTCCCGCCCGATCTGGTCAACCGCATCGCCGCCGGCGAGGTGGTGGAGCGCCCGGCCTCGGCGGTGAAGGAGCTGGTCGAGAACGCGCTCGATGCCGGCGCCAGCCGGATCGAGGTCATGCTGCGCGAGGGTGGGCGGAGCCTGATCCTGGTCGAGGACGACGGCCAAGGCATGACGCCCGAGGAGCTCGAGCTCGCGGTCGAGCGCCACGCCACCTCGAAGCTCCCCGACGACGATCTGGTGCATATCGCCCAGTTCGGCTTCCGCGGCGAGGCGCTCCCCGCGATCGGCGCGGTCGGGCGACTCTCGATCGTCAGCCGGGCCCGGGGCGGCGATCATGCCTGGTCGCTCTCGGTCGAAGGCGGGGTCAAGTCGCCGATCGCCCCGGCCGCCCTCAATCAGGGGACCCG
>DATKAE010000019.1:0-17586 GCA_035498405.1 Thermoanaerobaculia bacterium
AAATGCGGACGCACAAGCGGCTGCTCGACATCCTGGAGCCGACTCCGCAGACGGTCGACGCGCTGATGAAGCTGGAACTGCCGGTCGGCGTGGACGTCGAAATCAAGGCGTTCGGGAAGTAGGGTCGAGCGATGGCGGTACACGGAATTCTCGGCAGGAAAGTGGGCATGACCCAGCTCTTCGGAGACGACGGCGTGGTCGTGCCGGTGACGGTCGTGCAGGCAGGGCCCTGCCTCGTCGTGCAGAAGAAGACCACCGACAAGGACGGCTACGACGCCATCCAGATCGGGTTGGTCGAGTCGCGTCCGGACCGTCGGGCCAACCAGGCCGCCAAGGGGCGGTTCGAGAAGGCCGGGGTCGCGCCGATGCGCCTGCTGGCCGAGGTGCGCCTGGACAAGGGCGACGACTTGAAGCCCGGCGACAAGGTCCTGTGCGACACCTTCAAGGCGGAAGACCACGTGGACGTCATCGGCCTTTCCAAGGGGAAGGGATTTGCGGGTGTGGTTCGCCGTCATCACTTCCGCGGCGGCGGAGCGACCCACGGCTCCATGTTCCACCGGGCGCCGGGCTCGATCGGGCCTTCCGCGTTCCCCTCCCGCGTCTTTCCGGGCACCCGCTCCTCGGGCCGACTCGGGGGCCGACAGGCGACCTCGAAGAACCTGATCGTCGTGCGGGTCGACACCGAGAAGAACCTGCTCTTCATCCGCGGGGCGGTCCCCGGAGCGCGCAACGGAGTCGTCAAGATCGTGCGCTCGAGCTTCGGCAAGTAGGGCATAGCGATGGCAAAAGTGGAAGTCTGGAACTGGAAGCGGGAACGCGTGGGCGAGGTCGACCTGCCCGCCGCGGTCTTCGAGTATCCGTACCGGCGGCACCTGGTCTGGGAAGTCGTGAAGGCGTACCTGGCCGGGACTCGCCGCGGCACGCACAAGACCAAGGTCCGCTCCGAGGTGTCGGGCTCGGGCAAGAAGCCCTTCAAGCAGAAGGGAACCGGCCGGGCCCGGCAGGGTGGCGGCAGGCCGCCGATCCACCGGCACGGAGGAACGGCCCACGGGCCCGTGCCGCGGTCGTACGCGCAGGGAGTCTCCGTGGGTGCCAAGAAAAACGCCCTGAAGGCGGCGCTCTCGCAGCGCGTGCGCGAGCAGCGGCTCTACGTGTTGGAGGGGCTGGAGCTCGAAACCCACCGCACCCAGGCGTTGAAAGGGGCCGTCACGCAGCTCGGTATCGAGGGAACGGCGCTCTTCGTCGACTCGCGAGAGAACGAGAACTTCGCCCGCGCTTCCCGAAACGTCCGCGAGTGGAAGCTCGTCGATCCGCTGGCCGTGAACGCCTACGACGTGCTCAACCACGGAACCATCGTGCTCTCGAAGCCCGCGCTGTCGCGCGTCGTCGAGACGCTGGGAGACTGAGTGTGGAACCGCAAAGACTGATTGTGCGTCCCCTGATCACCGAAAAAGCGACTCGCTTGAAGGAACAGTCCGGCACGATCTGCTTCGAGGTCGCGCCTTCGGCGAACAAGATCGAGATTGCGAGAGCGGTGCAGAAGCTCTTCGGCGTCAAGGTGGCCGACGTGCGGGTGGCCAACCGCGAAGGGAAATTGAAGCGAATGGGGCGTTTCGTGGGACGTCGGAAGGCCTGGAAGAAGGCCTACGTGCGCCTGGCCCCGGGAGAAAAGCCCATCGAGTTCTTCGAGGGCGTGTAAGGACCGCAAGATGCCCGTCAAGAAATACAAGCCCACGTCGGCCGGCCGGCGCTTTCAGACGGCCCTCGACTTCGAGGAGCTCTCCAACCGCCGGCCCGAGAAGGGCCTGACGGTCGGCCTCCGGTCGACCGGCGGGCGCAACAACCAGGGCCGGACCACGTCCCGCTTCATGGGCGGGGGCCACAAGCGGCTCTATCGGATGATCGACTTCCGCCGCGACAAGGTGGGCATCCCCGCGCGGGTCGCCTCGATCGAGTACGACCCGAACCGCACCGCGCGGATCGCCCTGCTGCACTACGTGGACGGCGAAAAGCGTTACATCCTGGCGCCCAACGGCCTGCAGGTCGGCGCCCAGGTCCTGTCGGGGCCCGCAGCGGACATCCTGCCCGGCAACGCGCTGCCGCTGCGGGGCATCCCGCTCGGAACGACGATCCACAACCTGGAATTGAAGCGAGGGCACGGCGGGCAGCTCGTGCGGTCCGCCGGCGCGGCGGCGCAGCTGATGGCCAAGGAGGGCGACTACGCTCAGGTGCGGCTGCCCTCCGGAGAGGTGCGCCAGGTCCACATCGAGTGTTACGCGACGATCGGTCAGGTGGGCAACCTCGAGCACGAGAACGTCTCGATCGGCAAGGCGGGGCGGAATCGCTGGTTGGGGTGGCGCTCGCACAATCGCGGCGTGTCGATGAACCCCGTCGACCATCCGATGGGCGGCGGAGAAGGCAAGACCTCCGGCGGCCGGCATCCGACCTCGCCGTGGGGATGGAAGACGAAGGGCCTCAAGACCCGCGGCAACAAGCGGACCGACGGATTCATCATCCGCGGCCGCCGATCCAAGGCGTAAGGAGCCAAACTCATGGCGCGTTCGGTCAAGAAGGGAGCGTTCGTCGACGACCACCTGGCCAAGAAGGTGGCCGCGCTGAACGAGTCTCGCGAGAAGAAGGTCATCAAGACCTGGTCGCGGCGCTCGACGATCATCCCCGACATGGTCGGGCACACGATCGCAGTGCACAACGGCCGGAAGTTCATCCCCGTGTACGTGGCCGAGAACATGGTCGGCCACAAGCTGGGAGAGTTCGCGCCGACCCGAATCTTCAAGGGCCACGGCGGCCGGAAGGCGGCGGAGGCGGGCGCGGCGTTGGCGGGCGCGCCGGTTCCCGGCAGGCCGGTCGGGGCGCCCGGGGCTCCGTCGGCACCGGGAGCGGCGCCAGCCGCGGCGCCGGCGAAGGGGTAACGACGATGAAGGCAACGGCGACACTGCGTTACATGAAGGGCTCGGCGCAGAAAGTGCGTCTGGTGGCGGATCTCGTGCGCGGGAAGTCGGTCAACGACGCCGTGGCGATTTTGCGCCACGCGCGCAAGGTCGCGGCGCGCGACCTCCTGAAGACGCTCAAGTCCGCCGTGGCCAACGCGGAGCAGAAGGAAGCGCACCTGGACGTGGACGAGCTGGTCGTCCGTCGGATCGTCGTGGACAAGGGGCCGCAAGAGAAGCGCGTGCGGCCGGCCCCGATGGGGCGGGCCTATCGTGTCCTGCACCGAAAGAGTCACGTGACGATCGAAGTCTCCAACGAGGGCTAAGAAAATGGGGCAGAAAGTTCATCCCTACGGCTTCCGGCTCGGTTTCAACCGAACCTGGCACTCGCGTTGGTTCGCGACCAAGGAGTACGCGGGCCTGCTGCACAACGACTTGAGATTGCGCAAGGAGCTGAAGTCCAGGCTCTCGCACGCCGGTGTTTCCGAGATCGACATCGAGCGTTTCGCCAACCGGCTCAAGGTGAACATCCAGACGTCGCGTCCGGGGATCATCATCGGCAAGCGAGGCGCCGAGGTGGACAAGCTGCGCGACGAGCTGCAGAAGCGCACCAAGTCGGAGGTCCACATCAACATCATCGAGATCCAGCGCCCCGAGACGGACGCGCAGCTGGTGGCGGAGTCGATCGCGCTGCAACTCGAGCGGCGCGTCGCATTCCGCCGCGCCATGAAGAAGGGAATCGAGTCGGCGCTGCGGTTCGGGGCCCAGGGGGTCAAGATCCGTTGTGCCGGCCGGTTGAACGGGGCCGAGATCGCGCGCGCCGAGTGGTATCAGGAGGGCCGCCTGCCGCTCCATACCCTGAAGGCCGACATCGACTACGGCTTCGCGGAAGCCAACACGACCTACGGCAAGATCGGCGTGAAGACCTGGATCTACCGCGGCGAGCAGCACAAGGCGAAGAACCGGAGGAAGACCGCCTAGAGGGAAGACTCGAAATTCGAAATACGAAACTCGAAACCGGGGCCGCCTCGGAGTTCGGATTTCGAGATCCGGATTTCGAATTTGAATTATTGGGACTAGAAGATGTTGATGCCTTCGAAGGTCAAGTACCGCAAGCAGCAGCGGGGAAGAATGCGCGGGAAGGCGCATCGCGGCTCGACCCTCGCTTTCGGCGACGTCGGCCTGCAGATCCTGGAGCCCGGATGGATCACCGCGCGCCAGATCGAAGCCGCTCGCATCGCGATGACGCGCGCCGCCAAGCGCGGCGGCAAGATCTGGGTCCGGATCTTCCCCGACAAGCCGTACACGAAGAAGCCGGCCGAAACGCGCATGGGCAAGGGCAAGGGCGCGCCGGAGGGCTGGGTGGCCGTGGTCAAGCCGGGGCGGATCCTCTACGAAATGGAGGGGGTCGACCTTCCGACGGCGAAGGAGGCTCTGGGCCTGGCGGCCGACAAGATCGGACTGAGGACTCGGCTCGTGACGCGAGCCTCGGAGATGGAGATCCGATGAAGAAGAAGGAACGAGAGGCGCTGGCCCACCAGGCGATGAGCGACCTTCTCGAAAAGGAAAAGCAGCTCAAGGAAGCCGCCTGGAAGCTGCGTCTGCAGAAAGCCACGGGCCAGCTCGACGATCCGAGCCGGCTCCGGATCGTGCGCCGCGACATCGCGCGCGTGAAGACCTACGAGCGGGCACTCGAGCTCGCGGAGAAGAAGTGATGGAAGCGAGCGTGACGACGCCACGTCCCCGCGCCACGAAGGTGGGCCGGGTCGTATCGGACCGGATGGCCAAGACGATCGTGGTCGAGGTGGAGCGGCGGGTTCAGGAAGCGGAGTATCGCCGCACGATTCGGCGTACCAGCCGGTTCCTGGCGCACGACGAGAAGGGCGAGGCCCACGTCGGCGACCGGGTCCGGATCGAAGAGACCCGCCCCCTGTCGAAGAGGAAGCGCTGGCGTCTGCGCGAGATCCTGGTGAAGGCGGAGGCGTAGGGCATGATTCAGATGGGCACGATTCTCGAGGTCGCGGACAATTCCGGGGCGCGGCGGATCGCCTGCATCCGGATGCGCGGCGGCGCCTCGGGGCGGTATGCGGGTCTGGGCGACGTGATCACGGCCTCCGTCAAGGAAGCGGCGCCGGATTCTCCGTTCGTCGAGAAGCACGGCAAGCGCGTCGTCCGGGCGGTGATCGTTCGCACCCGGCGCAACCACCGCCGTCGCGACGGCTCCTACATTCGCTTCGACGACAACGCGGCCGTCCTGGTGTCGAACGAGGGCGAGCCGGTCGGCACCCGCGTCTTCGGCCCGGTAGCTCGCGAGCTGCGGGAAAAGAAGTTCATGAAGATCATTTCGCTGGCGCCGGAAGTGCTCTGATGAAGAAGTCGCGACTGAGGAAGAACGACCTGGTGGTCGTGATCGCCGGCAAGGACCGCGGGCGGCAGGGCAAGATCCTGAGGGTCTTGCCGACCAAGTCCCGCGTGATCGTCGAGCGGGTGAACCTGATCAAGCGGCATACGCGCCCGAACCCGTCCAAGAACATCGCGGGCGGGATCTCCGAGAAGGAGGCCCCGATCGCCATCTCCAACGTCCAGCTGGTCGACCCGGACCGCAACGTCGGCACGCGCATCGGCCGCCGGCGCGATGCGGAGGGGAACCTCGAGCGATTCGCCAAGAAGAGCGGCGCGGCGCTGGCGTGAAGCGCCACCGCAGAACCCAGGAGCCCAGAACGTGGCATCGAGACTGAAACAGAGGTACACGGAGCAGGTCGCCCCGGCGCTCAAGAAGGAGCTCGGGATCGACAACGCCATGGCCGTGCCCCGGCTCGAGAAAATCGTGCTGAACATGGGCTTGGGCGAGGCCGTCGGCAACCCCAAGATCATGGACGGCGCCGTCGACGAGCTGTCCGCGATCGCGGGTCAGCGAGCCGTGGTGACGAAGGCCAAGAAGGCGATCGCGACCTACAAGCTGCGGGTCGGGATGCCGATCGGCGCTCGGGTGACGCTGCGGGGCGAGCGGATGTACGAGTTTCTGGATCGCCTGATCAACATCGCGCTGCCCCGAGTGCGAGACTTCCGGGGCGTGTCCACGAAGGCTTTCGACGGGCGGGGCAACTACACGCTGGGAATCCGAGACCACTTCATCTTCCCGGAGATCGACTACTCGAAGACCGACAAGTCCAAGGGATTAAACGTCACGATCGTGACGACAGCCGGGCGGGACGACCGGGCGCGCGTGCTTCTGCGCGAGCTCGGCATGCCCTTCGGCAAATAGGGGACACCAAGCATGGCCACTCGAGCAATGCGTATCAAGGCGGCGAGGAAGCCGAAGTTCATGACGCGAACGGTTCGCCGATGCCAGATTTGCGGCCGGCCCCGCAGCGTCCTGCGCCGTTTCGGCCTCTGCCGCATCTGTTTCCGCCAGAACGCGTCGGCGGGCTACATCCCCGGCGTCTTGAAGGCTTCGTGGTAGGGCGACCATGAACGTGAATGATCCGATCAGCGACCTCTTGAATCGCCTGCGCAATGCGCTCTCGGCCGGGCACGACCGTGTGGATCTGCCCGCCTCGAGGCTGAAGGAGGACCTCCTCAAGGTCATGGCCGCCGAGGGTTACATCGCCTCCTACCGGCGCCTCGAAGAGGAGGGGCGGCCCGTTCTGCGCGTGGGCCTGAAGTACGACGCCGAGGGCTCCCCGATCGTGGGCGGCCTCGAGCGCGTCTCCCGGCCCGGCCGGAGAGTCTACGCGTCTGCCAAGCAGATGCCGGAAGTCCTCGGTGGGCTCGGCATCTCGATCGTTTCGACATCAAAGGGGATTCGCACCGGCCGCCAGGCGCGCGAAGAGCGCCTCGGGGGCGAAATTCTCTGCAACATCTGGTAGGAGCCGACGTGTCACGTATTGGAAGAATGCCGGTCGCGATCCCCAAGGGGGTCGAGGTGCGTTCGGACGGGCAATTTGTGCGGGTCAAGGGGCCCAAGGGGGATCTCGCGAGCCGGATTCCGCCGGGATTGACCGTGGCGGTCGAAAGCAGCGAGGTCAAGATCGCGCGCTCGAACGACGAGCCTCAGCAGCGGGCCTACCATGGCTTGCTGCGCAGCCTGATCGCCAACTCGGTGGCCGGCGTCACCAAGGGATTCACGAAGGATCTCGAGATCGTGGGCGTGGGTTACAAGGCGGAGCTGAAGGGTAAGACGATCGTGTTCTCTCTGGGCTACTCCCACCCGATCCAGTTTCCGATCCCGGAGGGGATCTCGATCGCGCTCGACGCCAAGGCCGGGAAACTCACCGTGACGGGGGCCGACCGGCAGAAGGTGGGACAAACCGCGGCGGAGATCCGGAAACTCCGGGTCCCGGATCCCTACAAGGCCAAGGGCATCAAGTACGCGGACGAGGTCATCCGGCGCAAGGTCGGTAAGGCCGGCGGAAAGTAGAGCATGAAAGCCCAAGAACGAGTGGAAGCGCGCGGGCGGGTCCGGATCCGCATCCGGCAAAAGCTGCGGGGCTCCGCGGAGCGGCCGCGCCTGGCTGTCTTCAAGAGCGGCCGGCACATCTACGCGCAGTTGATCGACGACGCGACGGGCTCGACCCTCGCCCACGCCTCCTCGCTCGATGCCACCGTGCGCGAGAAGGCAAAGATCGGCGCCAACGTCGCCGGCGCCCGGCGGGTGGGACAGCTCGTGGCCGAGCGCGCGAAGCAGAAAGGCATTGCCCGGGTCGTCTTCGACCGGGGCGGTTACATCTACCACGGCAAGATCAAGGCTCTGGCCGACGCCGCCCGCGAGGGCGGCCTGGAGTTCTAACGATGAGGACACCCCGATGAGCAGCAACCGCGGCGGGGGCCCCCGGGCGCCCCGCGAGCGCGAGAAGGAGCGCGACGCCCAGGGTCGCGAGCTGATTGATCGCGTCGTACACATCAACCGCGTCACCAAGGTCGTCAAAGGCGGCAAGAACTTCTCTTTCTCCGCCCTCGTCGTCGTCGGCGACGGGCAGGGGCGCGTCGGGTACGGGTCGGGGAAGGCCAAAGAGGTTCCCATGGCCATCAAGAAGGGAATCGAAATGGCCAAGAAGAACATGCGCCCCGTCTCGCTCAAGGGCACGACGATTCCCCACGCCGTGATCGGGCGCTACGGGGCAGGCCGCGTGCTGCTGAAGCCGGCCGCGGCCGGAACCGGAGTGATCGCGGGAGGTCCGGTGCGCGCCGTTCTGGAGTCGGTCGGAATCGCCGACATCCTGACCAAGTCGCTGCGCACGACCAATCCGCACAACGTCATCAAGGCCACCTTCGACGGACTGCGGCAGCTGAAGAACGAGGACGAGATTCGCCGCCGGCGCGGCATCGGTGTCCCGCAGACGGAGACGGGCTCGTGATCGACGCCGCGAAGGAGCTCGCCAAGATCGCCTCCGGGGCGGAGAGGCCCGGCGGTAAGAAGCCTGCCAAGTCTCCCGCCGCCGGGACGCTCCGGTTGCGTCTGGCCCGCAGCGGCATCTGCACGCCGAAGGACCAGAAGGACACGCTCAAGGGGCTGGGGCTCCGCCGACTCAACCAGAGCGTCGTTCGGCCGGATGCGCCGGCGATTCGTGGAATGGTCCACAAGGTGCGCCACCTCGTGGAAGTGGAAGTCGAAGGCGAAAAAGGTTAACGATGGTCGAGAAGAAGAAGCCCCGCAAGCCGGCGGCGCGCAAGAAGCCCGCTCCCGCCGCGAAGACGAAGACGCCGGCCAAGCCGGCAAAGGCGGCGGCCGCGAAGGCCCGTCCCGCCAAGGAAGCGCCGGCCCCGGCGGTCCGAAAGCCCGCGGTCGCGCCGACGCCGCTGCCGCCTCCGACCGCCCCCGCCGCGGGGGTTCACGGGCTGGCACCCGCTCGAGGCGCCACCCACTCCCGAAAGCGGGTGGGGCGAGGCCCCGGTTCCGGTCACGGCAAGACGGCCGGTCGCGGTAACAAGGGCCAGAAGTCCCGCACCGGCTACCGGCATCAGCGCGGCTTCGAAGGCGGGCAGATGCCCCTCCACCGCCGCGTGCCCAAGCGCGGCTTCACCAACATCTTTCGGATCACGTACGACATCGTCAATCTCTCCGCTCTCGACCGTTTCGAGGCGGGCTCCAAGGTCACTCCGGAGGAGCTCGCAGCCGCGAGCCTGTCGCGGCTCAATCGGCCCGTGAAGATCCTGGGAGACGGGCAGATCGGCAAGGCGCTGACCGTCGCGGCGCACAAGTTCTCGGCGGGAGCGCAGGCCAAGATCGAAGCAGCCGGCGGCCGCTGCGAGGTGATCCCGCGTTGAACGCGCTGTCGAGCTTCGTCAACATCTTCAACATTCCGGATCTGCGCAGGCGGATCATCTTCACGTTCCTGCTGCTCGCCGTGTATCGTCTGGGCGCGCACATCCCGACCCCGGGCATCGACCCTGGCGCCCTCCACGCGTTCTTCCAGGGGACGGCCGGCGGTGCATTGGGGTTCCTGGACATCTTCTCGGGCGGCGCCCTGCGCCGTCTCTCGGTCTTCGCCCTCGGGATCATGCCGTACATCTCGGCGTCCATCATCCTGCAGTTGCTGACGGTGGTCTGGCCCTACCTGGAGAAGCTCTCCAAGGAAGGGGAGATGGGGCGCAAGAAGATCACGCAGTACACCCGCTACGGCACGGTGCTCCTCTCGGTGATCCAGGCCACGGGAATCGCCTTCTGGCTGGAAAAACAGGCCCCCAACGGCATCAAGCTCGTTCCCCACCCGGGGTGGGGATTCCGGGTCCTGACGGTGCTGACGCTGACCACCGGCACGATCTTCATCATGTGGGTGGGCGAGCAGATCACGGAGCGGGGCGTGGGAAACGGCATCTCGCTGATCATTTTCGCCGGCATCGTCGTCCGGATGCCGTCGGCGATCTTCGGGCTCTTCGATCAGTTGCGCAGCGGCAACCTCAAGATCCTGACCTTGATTGGCATCCTGGCCTTCATGATCGCCATCATCGCCCTGATCGTCTTCGTCGAGCGCGCGCAGCGGCGAATCCCCGTGCAGTACGCCAAGCGCGTGGTGGGTCGCCGCGTCTACGGAGGCCAGAACACCTACCTGCCCCTGCGGGTCAACACCGGCGGAGTCATCCCGATCATCTTCGCGATCTCGATCATCCAGCTGCCGGCCTATGTGGCGCAGCTCTCGGGCGCCGACTGGATGAAGAAGGTCTCGAGCTCCCTCGGACAGGGCCAACCCCTCTACGTGGTGCTGTACACCTTCGGAATCCTGTTCTTCTGTTACTTCTACACGTCGATCGTCTTCAACCCGACGGATACCGCCGACAACATGCGCAAGTACGGCGGCTTCATCCCCGGCATCCGCCCGGGCCAGAAGACCGCCGACTACATCGATACGGTGCTGTCGCGTCTGACGATCATCGGCGCGCTGTACCTCGCCTTCGTGGCACTGCTTCCGGACTTCCTGGCGAGCGGGTTCAAGGTCCAGTCGATTCCATGGATCGGGCCGGCGCTCGACACGGTCCTGCCGCAGTTCTTCACGCAGGGGTTGAACGTGCCCTTCTATTTCGGCGGCACCTCGCTCTTGATCGTCGTGGGTGTGGCCATGGATACGGTGCAGCAGGTCGAGTCCAAGCTCGTCGAGCACCACTACACCGGGTTCCTCAAGAAGAGCCGGATCCGGGGGCGGCGCAGCTGATGCGGATCCTGTTCTTGGGCCCTCCCGGCAGCGGGAAGGGAACGCAGGCGAAGCTGCTCGGCCAGCGGCTGTCGATTCCGGCTATCTCGACCGGAGACATCCTCCGCGAGGCCGTCCGGAGGGGGACGCCCTTGGGCAAGCAGGTCCAGGCCGTCATGGAGCGGGGCGCCCTGGTGTCGGACGAGACCATGATCGACCTGATTCGGGAGCGTCTCGCGTCTCCCGACACACGCCAGGGGTTCATCCTGGACGGCTTCCCGCGGACGGTGGCCCAGGCCGAGGCCCTCGAGCGGCTGCTCGGCGGAAATGACGCTGGCATCTCGGCGGTTATCAATCTTTCCGTGCCCGAGGCCGTCCTGATCGAGCGTATGCGCGGCCGGTCCGCCAAGGAGCACCGCGCCGATGACCGACTGGAGGCCTTCGAGGAGCGGCTGCGGGTCTACCGCGAGCAGGCGGAGCCCCTGTTGGCGTTTTTTCGGGGTCGCCGGCTGCTCGCGGAGGTCCCGGGTGTCGGAGAGGTCTCGGACGTGACCGAACGAATCGATCAGGCGCTCGACGCGCTGCGGCCGCAGGGGGCAGCGTGATCACGGTTCGGGGATCGGACGAGCTCCGGAAGCTCGAAGAGGCGTCGCGGATCGTCTTGGAGACGCTGGAGATCGTGGAGCGGGCCGTCGTTCCCGGAGTCACGACGGCGGAGCTCGACCGGATCGCGGAGGAAGAGATCCGCCGGCGCGGAGGCAAGCCCGCGTTTCTCGGGTATCGGGGATATCCGAAGACGCTGTGCACGTCGATCAACGACGAGGTCGTCCACGGGATCCCGGCCAAGCGCGCCTTGAAGGAAGGGGACATTCTGGGAATCGACTGCGGGTCGATCGTCGGCGGGTACTACGGGGACGCGGCCCGGACGGTTCCGGTCGGGCGGATCGATGAGGAGCGGGCGAAGCTGCTCCGCGTCACCCGGCAGGCGCTGGAGGAGGGGATCGCCGCGGCGCGTCCGGGAGGGCGCGTGTCGGACATCGGCGCCGCCGTCGAGGCCGTCGCGATCGTTCACGGCTACGGCGTCGTGCGCGATTTCGTGGGCCACGGCGTCGGAACCGCGCTCCACGAGGAGCCGCAGATCCCCAACTACGGACCGGCCGGGCGCGGGGCGAAGCTCCAGGCCGGCATGGTGATCGCGATCGAACCGATGTTCAACCTGGGCCGGGCGGAAGTCAGCGTCGACAAGGACGGCTGGACGGTCCGCACGCGGGACGGCAGCGCCTCGGCGCACTTCGAGTTCACGGTGGCGCTCGAGCCGCAGGGAGCCGTCATCCTGGGGACCGGGGCGATCGCGGCCATTTCGGCAAGGCCGGCGGGTCCCGTCTCGGGGGCGGTCGTGGCGGGGATGGCGCGGTGAGCAAGGAAGAGGCGATCGAGGTCATGGCCACCGTGGTGGAGCCCCTACCCAACGCGATGTTCAAGGTGGAGCTCGAGAACAAGCACCAGGTCCTCGCGCACATCTCGGGAAAGATGCGGAAGAATTTCATTCGGATCCTGCCGGGGGACAAGGTTCTCGTGGAGCTTTCGCCCTACGATCTCTCCCGCGGACGGATCATCTATCGGTACAAGTAGGAGCCGCCGTGAAAGTCCGAGCGTCGGTCAAGAAAATCTGCGCGAAGTGCAAGATCGTTCACCGCCGAGGGGTCGTGCGGGTCATCTGCTCGATCCCGAAGCACAAGCAAAGGCAGGGGTGAGGGAGCAGGAACGAGGAACGAGGGGCGAGGGGCGAGGGACGAGGTGCTAGGGAGTTTCCCTCACACCTCACACCTCACACCTCACACCGGAGAACAAGATGGCTCGAATAGCAGGAGTGGACCTTCCCTTGAACAAGAGGGTCGAAATCGGGCTGACCTACATCTACGGGATCGGCCGGCCCAAGGCGAACTTCATCCTCGAGAAGGCCGACGTGCGGCCCGACACCCGGGTCAAGGACCTCTCGGAGGAGGAGGTCGTCCGCATCCGGAAGGTCATCACCGACGACGTGAAGGTCGAAGGGGACCTCCGCAAGGATGTCGCGATGGACATCAAGCGGCTGATGGACATCGGCTGCTACCGCGGGCAGCGTCACCGCCGGAATCTGCCGGTGCGAGGGCAGCGCACCCACACCAACGCGCGCACGCGCAAGGGACCGCGCAAGCAGACGATCGCGGGCAAGAAGAAGGCGACGAAGAAGTGAGGATTCGCAACTCGGAGAGACATCATGGCTGAAGCCACGACACCGGTCAGCGCGGTTCCGGAAAAGGGCGCCCCGAAGGCGAAGGGCAAGCGCGTCCGCGCCGCCAAGAAGGAGAAGAAGAACATCCCGCACGCGATCGCCACCGTGCAGGCCTCCTTCAACAACACGATCATTGCGATCGCCGACCAGGAGGGCGGGGTGCTGGCCTGGTCGTCGGCCGGCCGCATCGGCTTCAAGGGCTCGCGCAAGGGAACGCCCTTCGCGGCCCAGCTCGCCGCGGCCAACTGCGCGGAGCAAGCCAAGGAGCACGGCGTGCGCTCGGTGGACGTGCGGGTCACCGGACCGGGGGCGGGGCGGGAGTCCGCCATTCGGGCCCTTCAGGCCAACGGCCTCGACATCAAGTCGATCAAGGACACGACTCCCATCCCGCATAACGGCTGCCGGCCGCGGAAGAGGAGACGGGTCTAGTCGAAGGTTTCGAAACTCGAGCTTCGAGTTTCCGTCTGTAAACCGGCTCAGCGGTTCCTGGCCGGGAGGAAGGACGAAGGCAACGACGAGGGAACCGCGGAGGTTTCAGAATTGGCGCGTCATACCGAGGCGGTTTGCCGGCTCTGCCGGCGAGAAGGGATGAAGCTGTTCCTGAAAGGGGACCGCTGTTTCAAGGACAAGTGCGCCATCGAGCGGCGCAACTATCCGCCGGGCCAGCACGGCCGGCGGCGGAGCAAGCTGCTGGGTTACGGGATCCAGCTGCGAGAGAAGCAAAAGGTCAAGCGGATCTACGGGCTTCTCGAAAGCCAGTTCCGGCTGACGTTCCAGCGAGCCGAGAGGCGCAAGGGAATCACCGGCTCGAACCTTCTCGAGAACCTCGAGCGGCGGCTGGACAACGTCGTGTTTGCGCTGGGATTCGCGGCGTCGCGGGCGCAGGCCCGGCAGCTGGTGCGGCACGGCCACGTCACCGTCAACGGCCGCAAGGTCTCCGTGCCCTCCTACAGCATCGCCAAGGGTCAGGTGGTCGCCATCAAAGAGAAGAGCCGCGCCAACGAGCTGATCAAGGCCTCGGTCGAGACCGCGCGGGCGCGCGGCGTCCCCGGGTGGCTCGACCTCTCGCCGGAGACGTTCTCCGGAACGGTCGTCGAGCTGCCCAAACGCGAAGACATCAAGCTGCCCATTCAGGAGCAGCTCATCGTCGAGCTCTATTCCAAGTAACCCGGCAACGGAGGAGAAGTCTCATGACGCTCTGGAAAGGATTTCAGAAACCGAAGCGCCTCGAGGTCGAGAGCGAGACGCTGTCGAACACTTACGGGAAGTTCTACGCTCAGCCCTTCGAGCGGGGCTTCGGGACCACGATCGGCAACGCGCTGCGGCGCGTGCTGCTGTCCTCGATCGAGGGGGCCGCGATCACGGCGGTCAAGATCGAGGGAGTCCTGCACGAGTTTTCCTCGCTGCCGGGCGTGGTCGAGGACGTGACGGACATCATCCTGAACTTGAAGCAGATCCCGATCAAGATGCACACGACCGAGGAGAAGATGCTGACCCTGGACGTGGAGCGCAAGGGGAAGGTCACCGCGGCCGACCTCCAGGGAGACTCGACGATCGAGATCCTGGATCCCGCGGCACCGATTGCGACTCTCTCGGAAAACGGCAAGCTGCAGATGGAGCTGCGCGTCTCGATGGGACGGGGCTACGTGTCTGCCGACAAGAACTTCGACGAGGACATGGGCATCGGATACATCCCGATCGATTCCGTGCACTCTCCGGTGCGGCGCTGCAACTACCATGTCGAGGCCGCCCGGATCGGACAGGCGACCGACTACGACCGCCTCGTGCTGGAAGTCTGGACCAACGGCACGGTCACGCCGGCCGACGCCGTGGGCCTGGCGGCCACGCTCCTGCGGGATCACCTGACGATCTTCGTCAACGCCGAGCACGAAACGGCTCTGGAGGGAAGCGGCGAAGGGGAGCTGCCCGAGAACCTGGCCGAGTACCTCAATCGCTCGGTGGACGAGCTCGAGCTCTCGGTGCGCAGCGCCAATTGCCTCAAGAACGCCGGAATCCGCACGATTCGAGACCTCGTGCAGAAGACCGAGCGCGACATGCTCGAAACGAAGAATTTCGGGCGCAAGTCCTTAAACGAGATCCGGGACATCCTGCGGCCCATGGGGCTGTCGCTCGGGATGGAGCTCGAGCCCGCGGAAACGAGAAGCGAGTAAGCGGCCATGATGCACAACCGAGCGGGGCGGAAGCTCCGGCGCACGACGCCGCACCGTCTGGCGATGTTCTCCAACCAGCTCCAGTCGCTGATGACGCTCGAGCGGATCCAGACGACGCTGACGAAGGCCAAGGAATTGCGGCCCCTGGCCGAGCGGCTGATCACGATCGGCAAGAACGACGGAGTGGAGGCGCGGCGCCGGGTCGCCCGGTGGATTCCGGACCGCTCCACCGTCAAGAAGGTATTCGAGAGCCTGGCTCCCCGATTCGTGGACCGGCCGGGCGGCTACACCCGGATCCTGCGCCTCGGGTCGCGGAAAGGCGATGCCGCCGAAGCGGCGATCATCGAGTTCGTGGACTATAAGTTCGAGGCGAAGGAGAAGGCGCCGCGCAAGGAGTCTCTGGCCGACCGCGCGCGGCGGGCCTCCGGAGGGCGGGTCGAGACGGTCCGCAAGGAGAAGGCCGAGGGGACGACCGAGGGGGCCGAGGAGGCGCCGAAGCCCGCCAAGAAGGCGCGGCCGGCGCGACCCGAAAAGGGAGGGAAGGCTCCCGCGAAGGCCGCTCCGAAGAAGGGACCGAGCCGAACCGGACACACGAAGCGGGGAGAGTAGTCGTTCGAGGACGGGGAGTCGGAGAGCAGGCGTGGCGGAGAGTCGCGTCTCGCCGGCGTCCCCTCCTTCCTTTCTGTCCTTTTCGTCGGTTCGCGCACGGCGATGGGCGCTCGTCTGGGGGATCTTCCTCCTCACCCTGACATCCTGGCCCTCTCCGCCGAGCGTCCCCGTCCTGTCCGCCATCCCGAGCTTCGACAAGATCGTTCACGGCTTTCTCTACGGCGTCGAGGGTTTTCTCCTCTACCTGGCGATCCGCTGGCCCGGCCGGCCGGATTTCTCGCTTCTTCGGGCGCTCGCGATCGCCGGAACGCTGGCGGTCTTCGGCACGGCGGACGAGACGCATCAAGCCTTCATTCCGGGACGATCCATGGAGGGCATGGATGCCGCGACGGATACGGCGGGGGCGGCGCTCGGTGCCCTGGTGGCCAGTTGGAAGTCGGGGCGGAGATCGCTCCGGTAAGAGGAGGCGGGCAACTGCCTGATCGCGCGACGTCGGCGAAGGGGGAGTCCCGGATCCCTCGGCTAGGCTCGGCACCTCGCGCAGGACGCGCGCGAGGTCACTTCTTGAAGAAGCCGCCGCTGGCAGCGGCCTTGCCGCCCCCCTCGGCCATCAAGACGCGCTGGTTCAGTTCCTTGATGCGCTCGTTCAACTGCGCGATCTTCTGCTGGAAGTCGCGGGTCGTGCGCTCGTTCTCCGCCTTGAGGCGACTGATCTCCTCCTCGAGCTCTCCGACCGACGTCTCGCGCGCCTGAGTAACCCGACGCTGCTCGCGCAGCTCCGTGACGTAGCGCGCAACCTCTTCTTCCTTCTCGCCGATGCGCAGCTTCCACTTCTCTTCCTGTTCCTCGTAGAGGCGTTTGACGTCCATCAGCTGCGTAATGGCCGAGAAGTCGTTGTCCGAAGCCATGAGGCCACCTCGCTGTTCCTCCTCGATCTGCGGGAAGAGCTTCCGCAGCTTCAAGGAAAGATCTTCCGGGTCTGTCGAGAGCTGCATCGCGCGCTCGTAGGTAATCCGCCCGTTGACGAGCAACGCGATGAGCGACTGATTCATCGTCTGCATGCGGTAGTAGCCGACCGACGTCTCGATCTCGTCGTGGATTTCCTTCGTCTCGCCGCGCTCGATGTGCTTGGCGATCTTGGGCGAGTTGATCATGATCTCGCAAACCGGCGTCAACCCGGTACCATCCGACTTTTCGATCAGACGCATCGAGACGATCGCGCGCAGGACGAGCGCCAGTTGCGAGCGTAGCTGCTGCTGCTGGCCGACCGGGCAGGTGTCGATCATCCGGTCGATCGACTGACCGGCGCTGTTGGTGTGAAGCGTGGAGAAGACCAGATGCCCCGTCTCCGCCGCCGTGATGACCGTCTGGATCGTCTGCCAATCCCGCATCTCGCCGACCATGACGACGTCGGGATCCTGCCGGAACATGTTCTTGAGCGCCTCGGGGAAGCCCGGAGTGTCGGTCGCGACCTCGCGCTGCGAGACGGCGGCCTTGCCGTCGGCGAAGAGGTACTCGATCGGGTCCTCGATGGTGACGATATGGACGGGCCGCTTCTCGATGATCGACCGCATGATGGCGGCGAGGCTCGTGGACTTGCCCGAGCCGGTCGGGCCGGTGATCAGGACGAGGCCGGTCGGGATGTGGACGAAGGTCTCCAGCACCTCGGGCAGTCCGAGCTCGGCGATCTCCGGGATCTTGAAGGGGATCCGGCGAAAGACCGCGGCGAAAGACCCGCGCTGGACGAAGAGATTGGCGCGGAAGCGCGCCACACCGGTCACGCCGTACCCGATATCGACGGACTGATTCTGCTCGAGCTTCTCCTTCTGTGCCGGCGAGAGGATGCCGAGCAGCATCTCCTCCAGGTCCTTGGGCTGCAGGGCCTCGGTGTTGATGGGGATGAGCTTGCCCTTCACCCTCAGGAGGGGCGGGCGCATGGGCTTCAAGTGGAGGTC
>DATKAE010000020.1:0-1413 GCA_035498405.1 Thermoanaerobaculia bacterium
GGCCTATCGCCTGGAGCGCACGGTCCGAAGGACGAAGGACGCGGACGAGGGGCGGCGGATCGTGGCCGAGAATCTGCCGGGAGGACTCTCCGATCTCCTGCCTCCGAGCGTGCTCGAGGGGATCCGCGCCGCGATCGCCGACGGCGTCCCCGCCGGTCAGCGCCCGCGGGTCGCGCGGCGCGACTTTGCCGGCGCCCTCGGCGTTTTCGCGCTGGTCGTGCTCGGCACGCTGCCGCTGGCGCTGCCGTTCGCCTTCCTCTCCGACGTGGCTCTCGCCCTCCGGGTGTCCCAGGGCATCGGTCTGACCATGCTCTTCCTCAACGGTTCCGCCCTCGGCCACTACGCGGGCTTCGGAGCCTGGCGCTCCGGCTTCGCGATCCTCGCCGTCGGCGTCGCCCTCGTCGGCCTCGTCATCGCTCTCGGCGGCTGAGCCGCGACCGGACCCGAGGGCCAGAAAAATCAGGCCGGCGCGAGAACGATCCCGCGCCGGCCACGAACCGACCGCTCCGCCTGCGAATCAGGCGCGGAGGGCTTCGGCCTTCTTGTTGAGGGCCTTCCTCAGGGCCTTGATGTCGTCATCGTTGAGGTCGGTCTCGATGACCGTTCCACCGAAGGGCGTTACCGCCGAGGTGAAGTCGAGCAGAGTGGGCTTCTCCGCCACGAGGATCAACGCCGAGGTGTCCTTGGCGAGCGAATTCGCGAAGTCGTCCAACTTCGGATCGTCGAACGCAATCTCGTCGCCGATGCCGAAGAGGGCTCCGATCGATCCACCCATCGCCGCACCGGCCAGCGCGCCGCCCGGGCCCAGCAGAGCCCCGAGCAGGCCACCGGTCAAGGCGCCGACACCGGTTCCGGCGCCGACGGCGCTGTCGTCCTGCGCCCAGGTGCTGTGAATCCGGATGATGCCGAGCTTGCTCCGCGAGATCACGGCCGCATCATCGATCCACGGGTAGACGGGCGTATGATCCTCGAGAGTTTCGAATGCCTTGCCGGCCGTCCTCTTGCCCTTGAAAACGAACGCTTTGAATCCGTACATGACGATTACCTCCGTCGCGCACCATATCCACGGGCGCGGATGGATGCCTACTGTCAGTGTTGACAGACTGTCAGAACTGACAGGTGACTTCGCACCTGGTCAACTGAGAAACTCAGCTTCGGAATGATGTATCAACGGTTCGGAAGGAGGTGAACAGTGATGCTAGCGGAGAGGATGATCCTGAAGAAGGTTGGGAAGGCGCGCCTGATGGCAGCGAGGGGAATCGCTCGAAAGAGGGGCGCGGCGACGAGGGCCCGACTGATCGCTGCAAGGCGAATTGCGCGAAAGAAGGCCGCGGCGGCCAAGCGAGCCCGGCTGATCGCAGCAAAGCGGATCGCTCGAAAGAAGGTGGCGGCCAAGCGAGCCCGGCTGATTGC
>DATKAE010000021.1:0-1318 GCA_035498405.1 Thermoanaerobaculia bacterium
GTCGCCAGGAGGTATCCGATCTCGTCGCCGCACTCCGGGGCCTGCTCCCGACCGGCGCCGACGAGCGTCAGAAGTCCTTCGGCCTCACCAAGCGCGAGCTCGAAATCGTGGCGGCGATCGTCGAGGGCTGTACGAACCGCGACATCGCCCAAAAATTCACTCTGTCCGAGGACACGGTCAAGCATCACTTGACGCACATCTTCGACAAGCTCGGAGTTTCCAACCGCCTGGAGCTGGCGATGTTCGCGGTCAATCACCACCTGCTCGCGTCGTAAACGACTCCCGGCATTAGACTTGGTTGCCTCGGCACCTTGGTGCCTGGCGGGCGCACCGGCGGGCTATTCCGCGCCGAGGGCGTCTGGCTATTCTCTGAGCAGAACAAACAAGGAGATCATCGAGTGGGCACTCGGATCGTGTGGCCGACGACAGTCGGGATTCCGGTTGGCCGGCGTGTCGCGCCGGGGCTGCCCGGACCGAGCGGCGGCCGCAGCCGCGGGAGACGCTAGTGGAACCGGTCGCGAGGGGCAACGGGGCCCGGAGTCTGGGGCGAGAGGCGGTCGGAGGTCGTGCAATTCCCGACAGAGGTTTTGGCGCGACGTCGCCGGGAATTGCGGTTTCCCTTCCGCCCCTCACCCGAGACTCCGGGCCCGGCCGGGAAACCTGCGTGATGTGCGACCACGCGCAGGCCCTCCACACCGCCGGAACCGATGGCGCGGGTTGGTGCGCGGAGGCGAGAGGCTGCGAGTGCGGTGGCTTTCAAGGCAGGCGAAACGTCTGAGGGGATGAGGAGGACGCGTTGAAGATCGTGCCGGATCGAACGTTTGGCCGCAGGGCCGGGATGGAGCCGGAGGCGGGCGAAGGATTGGACCGAGAGATCGAGCGCCGCGTCTGCGGGGTCGAGCCCGGCGGCCACGTGCCTCCCTACTCGACCGACGAGGCCGCCGCCGTCGGCCTGGCCAACCGGTTCTCGCGGACCCGGGGGTGGTGGTTCTTCGAGAAGAGGGAAGTGTTCGGCGGCTCGGCCTTCGGGTGGATCCAGGAGTCACAGCCCCTGTTCGTCTCGGTGCACCCGATCCAGGCGAGCGCCCCCACCAGGGCCCTGGCGATCTGCCGATCCTTGCTCAAGGTCGCGGATTTTCTGGAGGCGCAGCCGCGCCTCGTGCCGGAACGCCAGACGCAAGCGCAGGCGCAGTAAGAAGAAGCTTTCGAGCGAAGCCGGCGCCCCGCCGGCTTCTTTTTTTGGGTCTTCCAGCGCGATTTAGACCTTAGACTTCGAGTCGATGATCTGGACCGTCTTCCTCATTCTCTTCATCCTCTG
>DATKAE010000022.1:0-3834 GCA_035498405.1 Thermoanaerobaculia bacterium
CGTAAAGGCGCGCAGGGCGGGGTCCGCTCTGGGCGGCGTTGGAATACGCGAGGTTTCATCTCTCCTGCCGCTCGCCGCGCCGCCGCGTCTCTGCGGCTGGCCTTGCCACAAGCCGTCAACCTGTGCCAAATGAGCCGTTACATGTTCGCGAGTCAGACTTTACATAATCGAGATCCCGGTTCGCGGACGATCGAAACGTCTACGGCCGCGGAAGGCCCCGGTCGGCGCCCGGCGCTCGCGCCGGCATCTGCCAGCTGGCCAGGGTGTGAGAGGAGACCGATGACGTGAAGCCGCCGCCGTTCGAGTACCACTCGCCATCGTCTCTCGACGAAGCGATCGGGCTTCTCGCTCGCCTCGGAGACGAGGCGAAGATCATCGCCGGCGGGCAGAGCCTGATGCCGCTGCTCGCTCTCCGCCTCGCCCGGCCCGCGTATCTCGTCGATCTCAATCGAGTGGGCGGGCTGTCGAAAATCGCCGCGCCAAACGGGGGGCTCGTCATGGGAGCCATGGTTCGACAGCGCGCCGCGGAGCGCTCCGGCCTTGTCCGCGAGCGCTGTCCGTTGCTGGCGGACGCACTGCCCCGCATCGGTCATCCGGCCATCCGGAACCGGGGAACCGTCGGCGGCAGCCTGGCGCACGCCGACCCTGCGGCCGAGCTGCCGGCCGTCGCTCTCGCGCTCGAGACGAAGCTCGTTGCGCGCAGCGCGCGCGGCGAACGGATCCTGTCGGCGTCGGAATTCTTCGTCGGCCATTTCACGACGGCGCTCGAACCGGACGAGTGCCTCGTGGAGATCCGATTCCCCGCTTGGCCCGACGGAGCGGGGTGCGCGTTCGAGGAGGCGAGCCGGCGGCACGGAGACTTCGCGATGGTCGGTGTGGCCGCCCTTCTCCGGATCGACTCTGGAGGCAACGTGGTGGACCCGCGGATCGTTCTGACCGGGGTCGGCGGTACGGCGGTTCGCGCGGTCGACGCCGAGGCGCTTCTCCGCGGGGCGCGCGCGGGCCGCGAGGCGTTCGAGGCCGCCGGCGAGCGCGCGGCTCGAGACCTCGAGCCCCCGTCGGACTTGCACGCATCCCGCGCGTACCGACGCCACGTCGCGCGGGCTCTGGTGCGCCGCGCGCTCGAGCAATCGGCGGAGCGCGCCCGGAGGCCTCGATGACGACGAAAATCGCGATCCGCATGACGGTGAACGCTCGCTCTTGCGAGGGAAGTGTGGAAGCGCGCAAGACCCTGGCAGACTTCCTGCGCGAGGACCTGGGGCTGACCGGGACCCATCTCGGGTGCGAGCACGGGGTGTGCGGCGCTTGCACGGTCCTGGTCGACGGGGAGGCGGTGCGCGCCTGTCTGATGCTGGCCGTACAGGCGGACGGTGCTGAGGTGACGACGGTCGAGGGGCTCGCCAAGAACGATGCGCTCCACCCGATTCAGGAAGCGTTCTGGGAGAGCCACAGCTTCCAGTGCGGCTTTTGCACGCCGGGGTTTGTCATGACGACGCTCGCCCTCCTTCGCGAGAACCCGAATCCGAACGAGGAAGAGATCTGCGAAGCGCTGTCCGGGAATCTCTGTCGTTGCACCGGCTACGAGAGCATCGTGGCCGGGGTTCGCCGAGCCGCCGAGAAGTCCGGCGCGAGGTGAGGAAAGGGAGAGCCGACGTCATGACCGTGGGGATCTCCGAGCGGATGGTCGGCGCGCGGGTCAAGCGCAGCGAAGACCCTCGACTGTTGACGGGTCGGGGGCGGTACGTGGACGACGTTCACCTCCCCGGAATGCTCCACGCGGCCTTCCTTCGCAGCCCGCTCGCCCATGCGCGGATCACCCGGATCGATGCGAGCGCGGCGCGCGAGCTTCCCGGAGTCGTCGCGGTGTACACCGGAGCGGACATGCGAGCCTGGGTGGCTCCCGCGACGAGCGGGGGGAAGGCCTTCGGATTGGGGGTTCCCGGGTATAAGGTCCCGCCGTTCCGCGTCATCGCCGACGAGAAGGTCCGGTTCGTCGGTGATCCCGTGGCGATCGTGGTCGCCGAGAGCCGCGCCGTCGCCGAGGACGCCTGCGAGCGGATCGACGTGGAGTACGATCCCTTGCCGCCCGTCGTGACGGCGGAGCGGGCGCTCGATGCGGCGAGCCCCGCGGTCTTCGATGAGATCGGCAGCAACGTCGCCTTCCAGATGCAGTACACGTTCGGAGACGTGGACGGAGTCTTCGCCGCCGCCGACCGAACCATCCGGGAGACCTTTCGCCAGCATCGTCACCAGAACGTACCGATGGAGGGCCGCGGCAGCGTCGCGAGCTACGACCCCGCGAAGAAGGTTCTCACCATCCACAGCGCCACCCAGGGGGTTTTTTCGGTGCAGCGGATCGTGGCCCCGCTCCTCGGGCTCGAGCCCGAGAGCGTGCACGTTCTCGCCGGTGACGTGGGCGGCTCGTTCGGACTGAAGATCGGCGGTTCTCGGGAGGAGGTCGCCGTCTGCGCGGCGAGCAAGCAGCTCGGTCGCCCGGTCAAATGGGTGGAGGACCGGAACGAGAACTTGACGGCCGCGGGGCAGGCGCGCGAAGAGACGGTGGAGATCGAGGCGGCAGTCACGAGCGACGGCATGGTCCTCGGCTTCAAGGTGAAGCTGCTCCAGGACCAGGGGTCCTATCCAGCGATGATAATGCCCGCCGCCGGGGTCACCTTCGGGATGATGCAGTTCCTGCCGGGCCCGTATCGCCTCGGCGCGCTGTCGTTCGAAGCGACGAGCGTCACGACGAACAAGTGCCAGTACGTGGCCTACCGCGGCCCGTGGGCCGTGGAGACGTGGGTGCGCGAGCGGATGCTCGACGTGATCGCGCGGGAACTCGGGATGGATCCGATCGAGCTTCGACGGAAGAACCTGGCCGTCCGCGGAGAGCCTCCGACCCATATGGTGACCGGGTTGAGCCTCGCCGGAATCACCTCGCGCGAGTCGCTGGACCGGGCCGTGGCCCTCGTGGACTATGCGGGCTTTCGGGAGCGCCAGCGGAAGGCACGCGAGGAGGGTCGCTTTCTCGGAATCGGTTTCGCCACCTACATCGAGGCGGCACCGGGACCCCGCAGCAAGGGGGGGCCGCCGGCGTTCGGGGCGCAGGACGCCCGCCTGCGGCTCGAGCCGGACGGGCGCGTCACCGTGTTCACGATGCAGCAACCGCATGGGCAGGGACACGAGACGACGCTCGCCCAGATCGCCGCGGACGAGATGGGGGTGCCCTTCGAGCAGGTGACGGTCGTGTACGGCGACACCAAGACGACCCCCTTCGGCATGGGAACCGGCGGCAGCCGGTCAGCCACCCTGGCCGGGGGGGCGGTCTTACACGGCGCCCGGGCTCTGAAGCGAAAGGCGCTCGCGTTCGCCGGCGCGCTCATCGAGACGAAACCGGAAGACCTCGAGATCCGGGCCGGCAGGGTCTTCGTCCGAGACGCCCCGGAGCGCTCGATCTCGCTCGCGGAGGTCGCGGCGGCGGCGGCCAGCGGGAGGCCGGCGAACCTTCCCGCCGACGTCGACCGAAACCTCGAGGTGGTCCATCACTACGACGGCGGCGGGGGCGGCTGGTCCGGCGGGACGCACTGCTGTCTCGTCGAGGTCGACATCGAAACGGGGTGCGTGCGCATCGATCGCTACGTCGTGATCGAGGACTGCGGCGTGGTCATCAATCCGGCCGTCGTCGACGGGCAGATCCGGGGCGGCGTGGCGCAAGGGATCGGCGCCGTTCTCCTCGAGCGCTCGGCCTACGACGAGGACGGCCAGTACCTCTCCGGCTCGCTGATGGATTATCTGCTGCCGACCACGACCGACGTTCCACCGATCGAGATCGAGCAT
>DATKAE010000023.1:0-5008 GCA_035498405.1 Thermoanaerobaculia bacterium
ACCCCGACGACCGCTGGCAGACCGCGCACGACGTCACGCTCCAGCTGCGCTGGATCGCCGAGGGCGGCTCGCAGGTGGGGCTGCCTGCGCCGGTCGCGCACCGCCGCCGCAGCCGCGAGCGCCTGGCGTGGCTCCTCGCCGGCGCGCTCGAGAAGGCGCATCGGTCGGGGATCGTCCACCGGGACCTGAAGCCCGGCAACATCATGCTCACCCGGTCCGGGGTGAAGCTTCTCGACTTCGGGTTGGCCAAGGTGCTCCCTTCTCCCGGCGGGAGAGACGCCGGGGGTGAGGGGCTGACATCCGTGCCCACCCAGGCCAACCTGACGCAGGAAGGCACGATCCTCGGGACGTTCCAGTACATGGCGCCCGAGCAGCTCGAGGGCAAGGAGGCCGACGCGCGGACAGACATCTTCGCCTTCGGCGCCGTGCTCTACGAGATGGCGACGGGCAGGAAAGCCTTCGCCGGCACGTCGCAGGCCTCCTTGATCTCGGCGATCCTGCGGGATGATCCCCAGCCGATCTCCCAGGCGCAGCCGATGTCGCCCGCCGCGCTCGATCGCGTCGTGAAAACCTGCCTCGCCAAAGACCCGGAAGACCGCTGGCAGTCGGCGGCAGATTTGAGACGCGAGCTCCGCTGGATCGCCGAAGGCTCCCAGGCCGGCGTCCCGGCCGCCGCTTCCATCTCTCCGTCGAAGGGCGGGAGGGTCAAGGTGAGGCGCTCATCCGACCTCCTTGCCTGGGGGACCGCTTTCCTCGCGCTGCTCGGCATCGTCTACCTCGCGCGGGAGGTCCTGCATCTGCGCCGCTCCCAGCCCCAGCCGATCCATTCGTATCTCATCCCGCCCGAGGGCGCCTCCTTCCACCTCACGGGCGACGAGGCGTCGCCGATCGCGATCTCTCCAGACGGAGGAAGCGTCGCCTTCGGGGCGGCAAACAAGCTGTGGGTGCAGTCGCTCCGCACCGGCGCGTCCGCGTCGCTCGCATCGACCGAAGGAGCGCAGCTCCCGTTCTGGTCTCCAGACGGCCGATCGGTCGGCTTCTTCGCCAGTGGAAAGTTGAAGACCGTCGAGGCGGCCGGCGGTCCGGTGCAGGTCGTCGCCGACGCGCCCACACCCCGCGGCGGCACCTGGAGCCAGGACGGCGTCATCGTCTTCACCCCGGACTTTCGGGGTGGGCTCGTTCGCGTCCCCGCTTCGGGCGGAGCGGTGGTCCCGCTGACCAAAGTGGACCTGTCCCGCCACACCACCCATCGCTGGCCGTCCTTCCTGCCCGACGGGAGGCACGTCCTCTACCTCGCCGCCAACCACGGCAACCCGCGTTCGGAGCAGTCCGGCATCTACGTCGCCTCGCTCGACGGCGGCGAGCCCCGGCGCCTGATGGCGTCCTACGGAAGTGCGCAGTACGTTCCCGGCTACCTGCTTTCGGTTCGCGACGCGAGCCTGATGGCGGCGCCGTTTGACGCGAGGCGCCTTTCCGTCACGGGCCAGTCCGTCCGGATCGCGAGCAACGTCAATTTCGACTATGGGACCTGGCGAGGAGTCTTCACGGCGTCGCAGAACGGGGTCCTCGTCTATCAGGTTCAGCGGGATTCGGCGGGGGGCCAGCTCACCTGGATCGACATGTCGGGCCACCCCCTCTCGACGGTCGGCGAGAGGACCGAGGCCTACGCGCTGAGGCTGTCGCCGGACAACCGCCGGGCATCGCTCATCCTCGGCGATCCGAACAACGACATCTGGATCTACGAGCTCGAGCGGGGCGTGCGCACGCGACTGACGACGGACGCCCAGGTCATCCTGTCCCCCGTCTGGTCGCGCGACAGCTCCGAGATCCTCTTCGTCACCGGCGAGAGCCTCCAGAAGCCGGAGGTCGAGTACGTCATGGCGACGATCCCCGCCAACGGCGCCGGCCAAAAGAAGGTCATCTACAAGTCCCCGGTGCGAATTGAGCCGACCGACTGGTCGCCCGACGGCCGCTACGTTCTCGTGGACAAGGGCACGATCGGCGCGACGGACATCTGGGTCGTCCCGCTCGCCTCTCCGGAGAAGGCGTTTCCCCTCGTTGCGTCTCCTGTTCTGGACGGGAACGGCCAGTTCTCGCCCGACGGCCGCTGGGTCGCCTACTGCTCGCAGCAATCGGGAAGGTTCGAGGTGTACGTCACGTCCTTCCCGGGAGGGGGAGCCCGTTGGCAGGTGTCTGCCAACACCGGGGCCCAGCCGCGCTGGAGCGCCGACGGGCAGACCCTGTACTTCCTCTCGTTGACCGGCCAGCTCATGGCCGCGTCCGTCGATGGCAAGGGGGCGCAGTTCACCGTCAAGGAGGCGAAGCCCATGTTCCCCGTGAATGTCTTCATCGGCCCGCGCATCTCCTGGGGCTACGACGTCGCCACCGACGGGAAGCGATTCCTCATCAACAGCGCCGGCGAAGCCGAGGCCCCCCGCGTCGTCCTCCTCGCCAACTGGCCATCGGAGATTCAGAAGTAACGCCCTGTCCCCCCGGGCCCCTCTTATCCCTCTCCCCCGCGCACGGGGGGAGAGGGGGAGCGCGAGGGGTCTCCCCCTCGCTTCACTTCAGCGCCGGCCGCGGCCGAAGGCCGCGCCTCGCGAAGCGAGCGGCCGGCAGGGTGAGGGGGACCCCAAACGCCCCGCGGCAGCCCGCGGTAGAAGGCGCCGTCACAGTTGCGTACGATTCGTACGCACAGTACAATTTGTACATGACCCGCCTTCGCGCCAGCAAAGCCCGCCAAGAATTCTCGGACACCTTGAACCGCGTCGTCTACGGCCGCGAGCGAATCGTGCTGGCCCGACGGGGACGGGATCTCGCAGCTATCGTTCCCATGGACGATCTGGAATTGATCCGCGCGCTCGAGGATCGAATCGATCTAGAGAAGGCAAGAAAGGTGCTGAAGGAGAAGGGCAGTGTTCCCTGGAAGAAGGTCAAGGCCAGCCTCGGACTCTGATCCTTCTCTCGAATGTCCTACGAAGTTCGGCTCAAGCCCTCCGCCGAACGCGCGCTCCGCAAGCTACCTCGCGAGATCCAGCGTCGCATCGCCAGTCGCCTCGACAGCCTCGAGGGCGACCCTCGCCCTCCGGGTTGCGAGAAGCTCGCCGGCGCCGACCGCCTCTATCGGGTCCGGACCGGAGACTACAGAATCGTCTATCAAGTTGACGACGATGTGCTCGTCGTTTTGGTCATAGCCATCGGCCATCGAAGCGACATTTATCGCGGTCTCTGACCACGGTTCAGGAGGCTGCTCTGACCCAACGTTCTCCGGCGCTACGCAGCATAGGGCAGCTGACTTGCCGTCATGCTCGAGAGAACGTTCCATCGCTCTGCCTCCGGTGGACGGCCTCTCCCCGTGAGGGGTGTATAGACCGGAGAGATAGTGGACACATGTTCGGAGACATGGTGGACGGTTTTTACGGAGCTTCGGGTGGGGAGGGGCTGGGGGAGGTCGTGAGGCTGATTTGGGCGATCTTCTGGTGGCAGAAGAAGACGTCACCGTGGATCGCCCCCATCGCCATCAGCGCGACGACCTCTCACGATTTCCGAGATTCGCGTGACCGGCCGCCTTCGCCAGAGCATTGGCCGAGAGGCCAAGCGGGCGCATGAACTCTTCCTCGAGGATCTCCCCCGGGTGAATCGACTCCAGACGCAAGCATATTCACTCCCTCAGCAGTAGTCGACGATCTCGACGCCGATCGTGAAATAGATCCTCCGTTGGCCGCGAACCGAACGAACGAATCACGATCGCATCATGTCGTTTAACGGGAATCGATACGATCGATCTGTTCAGCCGTCGGGATGAAGGCGATTGAGCGGGCGGGCACGAGCGCCGCCCCTCCGTTTCTACTGCAGCGCCGGGTAAAGCCGCTCGAATTCCGGGTCGCCGTGGAGCTTCTCGAGGTCGGGATCCCGGCGCGTCCAGCTCGGGTCTTTGAAGCCGGCCTCCCAGGCTCGCCTCAGGGCGTCCATCGCGTCGGCCTTCTGGTCCAGGTGGCAGAAGAGGCAGGCGGCGTTGTAGAGGACCGTCGCTTCGTTCGGGCGCAGCGCCATCGCCAGCGCGACTTCGCGCTTCGCGTCTTCGGATCTTCCGACTTCCGCGTAGTCGTTGGCCAGAAGCACCCGCGCGCGGGCATCCTCGGGGATCTTCTTCAGATGCGCCTCGAAGAACTGGGTTCGCCGCTGGATGAAGGCCCGCCGCGCGTCGGCCTTCCCCAGCGCTCCGAGCGCGTTGGTGATCGGGACGTAGACGTTGTAGTCCTCGCCCGATGCGGCGATGCCGTCTTCCGCGATGTCCACGACTTCCTGGTAACGACCGGCGGCGAAGAGCGTCCGGCCGAGCAGGTAGTAGGCGCCTTCGCAATCCGCCTTCCGATCGATTGCCTGCCGCACGCAGCGGCTGGCCTGGTCGTACTTGCCTTCGGCGTACAGGATCCAGCCTTCGGCGACGAGGACTTCCGGGGTGTTCTTGGAGAGCGCGCTGGCGCGCTGGCTGGCCGCGACGGCGCGGTCGAGCCACTTCTTTTCGCGCTCGTAGTGGTAGTGATACTGGGCGCATGCGTTGGCGATCGCGGCGTGGGCGAGGGCGAAGCCGGCATCGACCGACACCGCGTTCTCGAACATCTGGAGCGCGAACTCCAGATCCTGCCGCGTGAGCCGGCGCGCGTAGCTCTTGCCGCGAAGATACAGGTCGTACGCCTGGAGGTTCTCGGTCGGCTTGGCCGCCAGCGCCTCCTCTTCCTGACGCGTCAGCGTGATCCTCAGGGCCTCGGCGATCTTGCGCGCGATCTCGTCCTGCAGCTCGAAGACGTCCTGCATCTCCCGGTCGTACCGTTCGGACCAGACGGGGAAGTCCGTGTGCGTGTCGACGAGCTGGGCGTTGATGCGCAGCCGCGTTCCGGCGCGGCGCAGGCTTCCGCCGAGCACGTACGCGGCGCCGAGCTGCTGTCCGATCTGCGCCGGCGTGACCTGCCTGTCCCGATACGCCAGCACCGTCGGACGCGAGAAG
>DATKAE010000024.1:0-1768 GCA_035498405.1 Thermoanaerobaculia bacterium
TCCGGCGGTGCGGCGCCCGGCGTCTCATTGCCGCGGGGGTGTCGCAGGCGGTCGCGATGAAGATCACGGGGCACAAGACGCCGTCGATGTTCCGGCGCTACCAGATCATCGAGACGGCGGACGTCGCGCGGGCGCTGGAGCAGGTTGCCGGGCACCGGGAGCGGGAGACCGGCGGCAAGCTCAAGGCGCTTCCGCCCCGGTCATGACGGGCACCTCGACGGGCACCTCTATGCGTTTTTGCTCAGGAAAACTGGTCGGGACGCCGGGATTCGAACCCGGGACCCCCTGAACCCCATTCAGGTACGCTACCAGACTGCGCCACGTCCCGACCGGACGCGCATTTGAGCAGGGAGTGGCGCCGCTGTCAAACCGCGGCGCGGGTCAACGGCGAGCGGGGCGCTCGAGGAGTTTCGCGATCTCCTTCAACTCCCGGATCACGCGCTTGCGCTCGGCAAACTCCTGGGACGCGGCCTTTGCCGCCGGGGCAGGCGCGGCCGGCCGCGGGTCGGCCAGAAAGAGCGGCCTCGAGGTCTCGACCTCGGCGGCGATCTTCGCGGACTTCTTCTGCTCGGCCACTGGCGGAGCGGGGGCAAGGCCGCCGTCGAAACGGCCCTCGGACACCTCCGACTCCAGACGCTTCTTGGCGCCCGCGACGGTGAACCCTTCGTCGTAGAGCAGCTCCCGAATCCTCGAGATGATCTTGACGTCGCGCGCGGAGTAGAGCTTGCCTCCGCCCTTCTCCTTGCTTTCCGCGAGGACCGGGAACTCCGTCTCCCAGTAACGAAGGACGTACGGCGCGACCTCGGCCATCTTGCAAGCCTCGGCCGGCTTGTACTGCAGCTCGGGCTCGGCTTTCGCCACGCGGTTACTCTAACGCGAACGAGGGTTCTTCGTGAAGACGGCTCGTCGTCGGGCAGGCGGCTTTCTCGGCTCGCGGCCCTCCCCGGACCGTTGCCGCACTTCGATCCGAATGGGAGAGCCGGCAAAATCCGCCGCCTCGCGCAGGAGATTCTCGACCCGCCTTTCCTCGGAAAAGTGGAGCCGCTCCTCGCGACTCGCGACGAGGCTGAATGTCGGAGGATCGCTGCCGGTCTGCGCGACGTAGAGGATGCGCAGCGTCTTGCCGGACGCAGTGCGGGGCGGCTTGTTCCGCAGGGCGCGCCCGAGGACGCGGTTCAACTCGGCTGTCGGAATTCGCCGGCTCCGGTTCTCGGCCACTCGCGCCGCTGCCTCGAGCACGCGGGAGACGCCCCGGCCGCTCCTGGCCGAGACCAGAAGCACCGGGGCGTGCCGAGCGAAGGGGATCTGCTGCAGGATCGCGTCCTGGGCCGCTCGGGCGGCTTCCTGCCCTTCCCTGCCGGCGCGTCCGGCGAGATCCCACTTGTTGGCGACGAGCACGAGCCCCTTGCCGGCATCGTGAGCGTAGGAGGCGATCGTCGCGTCCTGCGCGGTGGGTCCCTCGTTGGCGTCCAACACGAGAAGCGCCACGTCGCACCGCTCGATGTGCCGGCGCGCCTGGACCACCGAGAGCACCTCCGGCCCCTTCTCGGTGCGCCCTTTGCGCCGGATCCCAGCCGTGTCGATCAGGCGAAAGCGCCCGCCTCTCCACTCGAGCAACGCATCGACGGCGTCGCGCGTCGTGCCGGCCACCTCGGAGACGATCGATCGCTCGGAGCCGAGAAGCGCGTTGAGCAGGGAGGACTTCCCGACGTTGGGGCGGCCGACGACCGCCAGAGCCGTCTCTCGTTTGAGCGGGACGGCCTGCGCC
>DATKAE010000025.1:0-46884 GCA_035498405.1 Thermoanaerobaculia bacterium
GTCTGGCCGGCCGACCAGTTGAGGACGCTCGAGGCCGGCGGCTGCAATCCGCTCGGATAGAGGCGCAAGTCGCCGAAGCTCGTCGCGAGGGTCGCCGTCACGTTCAGAGCCACGGCCTTGGCCGTCGCGGGAACGCCGCAGCTGCCGCGGACCGGAAAGTCGCGGGAAGTGTTGGCGAGCATCGCCGGCCCGCCCAACGGCCCGACGGCTCCCCGCGTGTCCACGACGCGGCAAGGCGGGACCGTGTAGTAGGAGAGGGGCGACGGGGCGCAGGACGGCGTCCCGGGAGCCACGCCCTGGCGGAGCGCGTTCTGCCGGTACATCCCCCAGGCAGGGGTGCTCGGCGTCTTGGGGGTCCAGACGAAGATCTTGCTGTTGGTCGCCGCCGGAAACGGCGTGGCCGAGATGGCGACCACCTCGATCGCCGCGCCATCCGACTCGAAGTCGGCGACCGCGGCGCCGCTGACGGATGTCTCCGTGTAGAAGCTGAAGGATCCCGGCGCATGAGACCCGTTGTCGGTCAGCTGGACGCCGGTGCGGGAGAGAACGCACAGCTCGGTGTTCGTCGAAACGATGACCTCGGGATCGCCGTTTCCCAGGATGTCGGCCACCACGGGATGGCCCGCCGACAGCGTGCTGCCGAAGAAGTTCTTCGGAACCGTCTTCCAGAGCGGCGTCCCGCTGCCCTTGAAGGCATACACGTGGTAGGTCGTCGAGGGCGCCGTGTTGTCGTCGGTCGCGATGACATCGAGGATGCCATCGCCGTCGAGATCGGCCAGGGCGGGCGCCGTGATGACTTGACCGTCCGTCGAGACGGGCCAGCCGGCAACCGGCGCGCCGTCGCAGCGGAACGCGTACAGCCGGTGGGCGCGACTCGGCCAATAGAGGCCCGTTCCCACGACGATCTCGGGCTTTCCGTCCCCGTTGATGTCCCCGACCGCCGGCGAGCTGATGATGACCTGATCGATGCATTGCGGAAACCCGGGAAGCTCCGTGTCGTCGTACCGGAGGGCATGCAGGCAGCCGCCGTCCGGCGTGTTGTAGGGAGGGCCCTCCGCGTGGGCGTCGGCGCCGATGATCACCTCGAGCTTTCCGTCGCCGACCAAGTCCGCGAGCGCGGGAGAAGAGAAGACTGTGTCGCGCACGAAGCGGGGCCAGCCGACCTTGTCCACGCCGTCGGAGCCTCGGACCAAGTAGATGTGCGCGTCCAGGGATCCCCACGCCACCTCGTTCTGCCCGTCTCCATCCACGTCGCCGATCGCCGGCGTCGACATCACCGGATCCGGAATGCCATCCGATCCGACGAAATCGCCCGACGGCCGGGACCACAAGAGCGTGCCGTCGCGCCGGTAGGCGCGCACGCCGCCGGCGCTGCTCGGACCCTCGATCGTGGATCCATACCCGACGACGATCTCCGGGATTCCGTCGTTATTGAGGTCTCCCACCGCCGGGCTGCTGAAGACGTCCCCCGGCAGCGTCACGGGAAAGCCCGGCGCGACCGTGCCATTCCACAGCACCACGTAGAGCTTGCGGCCGGACGTGCCGAACACGATCGACTTGTGCCCCGGTGTCAGCCCCAGGTCGGCGATGACGGGCTCGCCGTGCGAGGATCCCCCGCCCGACAGGGTCAGGGGAAAGCCCGCCTTGTAGCCTCCCGGCGGAAGCTGCGGGGCCTGTGCCAACAGAACCCGAGCGGAGAGGACGAGCCACGTCCCCGCGAGTGCCGCCGAGACTCGAGTCACTACTGGAAGTAGCCGGTGACGTCGATGATGACGTTTGCGGTGGAGCCCACGACCTGGGATCCGTACACCACCGAGATGTTCAGCGAGCCCGCCGTCAAGGGCACGATCGCGCCGTTCGCGATCGCCGGCTCACCCGTCGCCGCGTTGACCGTCGACACTCCGGGCATGGTCGTGTTGTACGGCCAGATCTTGATGAACCCGTCGGCCGTCGGCGTGATGAAGGTCACGTTGAGCGTCGCCGCCGTCGCCGTGTCCGGCACCCCGCAGAGATTCGTGATCTGGAAGTTGCGCGCCACGCCCGAAGACAACGCCGGAGGACCGTTGACCCCCGCCGTCCCGTTGCGGGTGTTCACGAGCCGGCAAGGCGTCACCGAGTAGAACTGATAGGGTCCGGCCGCCTCGGCCGTCATCGCCGTCAGAACCGAGACGACCCCGAAGAACAGTACCGGACGGAGAGCTCCCTTCATGTCTTCCCCCTTTTACTGGTAGTACCCATTGACGTCGACGAGGAACTGAACGGTCCCCGTCGTCTGGTCGCAGTGAACCGTAAAGGCGCCGCTGGAGCTCAGTCCGACCATGGCGTTGTTGGCGCGGCTCTGGCCGGCGCCGTACACGATGGCGGTCGGAATCGGGAGCGACGTGCCCGCCGCATAGATCCGGACGTCTCCGGAGACAGAGGGCAGCGTCACCGTCGCGTTGACCGAGATCGCCTTGGCACCCGAGGGGATTCCGCAGTGACCGACCACGGTAAATGTGCGGTCCGAGCCGGCCGTCAGCGCCGGGCCGCCCAGAGGCCCGGTCGCATTGCGCGTATCCAGGACGCGGCAGGGAGACAACGTGTAGAAGCCGGAGCCGTTCTGGAACGTGTACGCATTGGCGAGCGTTCCGGTCTGGGCGTCGGGGTTCGTCACGACGACGCTGACCAGGCCAGCCGCATGCGCCGGCGTCCGCGCCGTGAGCGACGTCGAGCCGACGAAAGTCACGTTGGTCGCCGCGGTGCCGCCGAAGCTCACGGTCGCGCCCGACTGGAAGTTTGCGCCCGTGATCGTCACGAGCGTGTCTCCCGCGATCGCGCCGAAGGAAGGCGTCACGCCGGTCACCGAAGGGGCGGGCGCAGGGCCCGTGCAATGGTTGCCGCCGTCGCCGTAGAGCCAGCGCACCGCGTCCTGGTCGTCGGTGCCGAGCGTCGTGCGGCCAGTGCTGACGGCCGTCATGATGGCCGTGCTCTCGTCGCCGCGGCAAACATCGTGCACCGAGACGTTCTGATCCGAGTGGCCGAGGCCCAGGGTGTGCCCCAGCTCGTGCGTGAGGAAGGACTGCGTCAGGCTTGAGCCGAAGGCGTTCAGGGTCGCGTAGCAGCGCAGCCAGGCGGTTCCGCCCGTGATCGTGGAGTAGCTCTCCCCCAGCCAGGAGTTGCTCCCGCCTCCGCTGGGCCCGCCGCAGCCGACGACACCTCCCGAGGAGGTCACGCAAGTGCTCCAGCCGCAGGGTGAGCTCGTCGCGCTCAACTGGATCTGATTCGAGGCGCTCTGGTTCTGGGTGTAGTTGATGGTCGAGTTCGGATCGTTCGTCCAGGTCGCGAGTGCGGCGACCGACTCCGCCGTGCCCCCGCCCGTGATGTTGGCGGTTCCCACGAGTTGCCAGCCCGCCGTGGCACCGTTGCTCCAGCGCCAGAGGGAGTTGTTGATGTTGCCCCATTGCGGCGTGAGACCCAGCCCCTCGGTTTCGTGCACGACGGGTTCGAGCCGACCCATGGGCGAGGAAGGCGCCTCGGACACGGTCGACGACGCCCCGGCGTCCAGGAAATCGAGAAAGGTCGCAAGCTCCCGCGGGACGCTTCGCACTTCCGAGACCGCCGCCCGACCGCTCGGGTCGCGAAGGAACCGAGCCGATGGGAAGTCTTCGCGCGAGAAGGCGCCCTCGTCGGCGTCGGGCAGCGCGCGAATCTCGACGCCGGGGTGTGCGCCCAACGAAAGCTCCGGAACGGCAAAGAGCCGGCCCGCTTCGTCGCGCCCCACCTCGAACTTGCCAAGCAGCATTTCGGCCGTCTGATAGTCCCCGTCGGGCCGGGCAATGGCGAACACCACGACCTCGTGGCCGACCGCGTACTCGGGCCTCCCCCAGAGCTTGAAAAAGCGGCCGTCGGGAAGCGTTCCGCCCGCCTGGCGGAGCACCAGATCCCCCGCCAGAGCGCCCTTGAAAACCCGGACCGGCCGGATCGACGTCACCGTCTCCGGCCACTCTCTTGCCTCGACCGTCTGGCTCGAAACCACGACTCCATAGACGATCAAGTCGGCCCGCAGGTAGAGCTCTCGATCGCTGATCGGGATGACCGACGTCGCGGGGACCGCCGCGGCGAGCCCCAGGAGGAGAGCGGCGACGACAGCCGCGCGCGCGATGTACAAGGAGTGGACAGCGGTCCCTCGCGGGCGCCTCGAGGCGAGGAAACTGCCTCCCCGATGAGAGGACGAGTACATCGTGCGGGGTCGCGGGGAGAAAGAAGCGCCGATCCGCCCGCCGTCGGCACTCTTCCCTTCCCGCCACCGGGTGGCGAGAAACTTCATCGTTCGAGAGAGACAGCGTAGCGGCAAACCCTGGAGCCGACAACCCTGTCCGGTGGGACAGTCCGCAGCACTGTCCGGAAGAGGAGCACCAGTCTCGCGCGCAAGCTTCGCCGACCTCGAGCCAATCGGACGGGCGGTGTTCAAGGTAGAGATCTCCTGTACCCTGATCCCTCGGAAGCGCAAGAACCGTACCCGCCCCGAGCGTCTCCTCAAGTGCCTGTGGCGAAACGGCCCTGGAGGACGGGCGCCACGCCGAGGCGGCAAGAACCGGCAACGGCGACGGATCCCCGCTGACAATCCGGGTCAGCTGCAGGGAGAGACCGGAAGGCGGACGCGCCGAGCTATATCAATATTGATATAGCCGCCGCCGACGACCCCGACCGCTCCGAAAAAAAGGAATCGGGGCGGCGACCGTCGTCGCCGCCCCGAGAAGGGGGCTCCCCGAAGACCGATCCCCTCGGGCCCGTCTCGAATCCGGGCCCGGTCCCGCGGCTACTGGAAGTAGCCGGTGACGTCGATGATGATGTTCGAGGTGGCGGCGGGGTTCTGAGACCCGTAGACCACCGAGATGTTCAGGTTCGGATCGGTCGTCAACGGCACGATTGCCCCGTTGGCGATCGCCGGCTCACCCGCGAGCGCGTTGACCGTCGACACCTGCGGCTGCGTCGTGTTGTAGGGCCAGATCTTGATGAATCCATCGGCCGTCGGCCCGACGAATGTCACGTTCAGCGTCGCCGCCTTCGCGGTGTCAGGCACGCCGCACAGCCCGGCGATCTTCATGTTGCGCGGAACGCCCGAGCTCAACGCGGGAGGGCCGTTGGAAGCCGGGAATCCCGGCAGCGCCACGGTCGTCCTCGCGAGCCGGCAAGGCGTTACCGAGTAAAACTGAAATGGCCCGGCCGCCTCGGCCGTCACCGCAGCCAAGAGCCCCATCACTACCAGCAGGAACCCAAGCCGAAGGACCCGGTCTCTACTCATCTCAGCCCCCTTTTCTTCTCCATCCGACTACGTTGAGCGCAATTATAGGATTCTTGATTGTCCGAGCGAAACGGACCACCGGATCGCGATTGACGGGAAGCGCGCACCACTCGCCGCGCTCCGGAAGAGCGGCATCGAGAAGGAACCTGCGGCTCCGACCATTTGCACGCCTGCTCGAGTTGCCATTTGCCCCGACTTCCCAAGGGAAACACCCCAGCGACTTGGCGGGGAGCCTACCCCAAGCAGCCCCTCTCTCCAAGCCCTGAATCCGGACTTTAGGTGCCAAAATTGGCAGCTGGAGCCGCCGGGACCAGCGGGAAAGGCAGGCCAAAGCCCGCGCCGTGGCGCCGCGCCCATCCCCTCTGTCCCCGTCCGAGGCCCAAGTTCCGTCGTCACTGAAAATAGCCGTTGACGTCCAAAATGAACTCGACGGTCCCAAATGCCTGATCGCACTTGACGGAAAGGTCGCCGGACGGTCCGAGCACGACGATGGCGTTGTTGGCGCGGGTTTGACCAAGCCCGTAATTGATCGTGGAAACCAGGGGCGGCGACGGGGTTCCTCCGGGGAACAGGCGCAGGTCGCCTCCGGTCGAAGGCTGGGTGACGGTGATGTTGACGGAGACGGCCTTGGCCGTTCCCGGAATCGTGCAATTGCCGATGGGTGCTCCGGCGAGCACGAAAGTCCGCGTGGCTCCAGCCACGAGCGCGGGTGCATCCGCCGTGCGCGTGTTCAGGGCCCGGCACGGCGCCACGGTGTAGAAGCTGTCGGCCAGCGGTGTGGGCGTGATACCGGGCGTCAGCGTCAGGTTTACCGTGGGCGTCAGCGTCGGACCGCCCCCCGTCGGAGTCAGGGTCAGCGTGGGTGTCGCGGTCGCCGTCGAGGTCCTCGTGGGTGTCGAGCTCGACGTGGGCGACTGAGTGGGCGTCTGTGTCACCGGTGTCGAGGTCGGCGACGGGCTCGCCGTGAACGTCGGGGTCCGCGTGGGCGTCAGCGTCGAGGTCGCGGTGAAAGTCGGCGTCCTCGTGGGCGTCGCCGTGAAGGTCGAGGTTCGCGTCGCAGTCGAGGTGAACGTCGGTGTGTTGGACGGCGTGACCGTCGGGCCGGCGCAGGTGCCGCTGCCGCTGTAGACCGTGCAGGGGAGGCAGAGGCCGTCGACGGTCAGTGTGTAGTTCGTCCCGCTGCCGCCCGCGACGCTCGCAACGTCGCTGACCACGATGACGAAGCTGGAGCTGCCCGCCACCGTGAAGGAAAGGCTCGTGACGGCCGAGCTGATGCCCGCATCGGCTGCGTAACTCGTCTGGGGATTGCTGGGGACGTACGTCGGCGCGTAGGCGGTGAGGAAGATGGCATTCGCCGCTCCAGAGTTCTCGGTCAGAGTCGCCTTCACGCAGACCGGCGAAGCCGTGCAGTTCGTGAACGTGTAGGAATCGAACTGGTGAGAATTCAGGTCCGCGAACCCCGGGAAGGTCTTGGGTGCGGCGCACGAGCTGACGACGCCGCTGCGGAAGACCCGGTCCGTCTGCGTCCCGGTCGCCGACGTCCCTCCGGGAACCGTCGGGGGCGTGGTCGTGTCGACGGCGGTCGTGACGGTCCAGGGCGGCACGCCGGCGCGTGCGGTGAAGTGAATCGCCTGCGGGCTCGTCCCGCCGGTCAACGTCACGGTCAGCGTGAAGTCGATGATCAGAGGGCAGGCCACCGTGTTCGCGAGCCCGAACGTGAAGGGAACGCTGTTCGTCCCGCTCGCTCCGGCGCCGATGTTCGGGTAGGCCGACGTGCCGCTGAAGACGGTCACACCGGGTGTCGAGGCCGTGAGTGTGGCGGAGATGCCGGTCGCACCGGCCGCCGAGTTTCCGTTGGTCAGCTGCACCGTCATCGTCGAGCACTCCCCGGGCTCGACCGAGCCGTTGCCGTTGCCGGGGTTCTCCGCGATCACGGCGTTCGACACGAACAAGACCGCCTTGGCCGAGCCGGTGGCCGCCTGGACCGCATTGAAGGCGTCCAGGATCCCGACTCCGCTGTCGCGGTCGACACCGGAGCCCATGATGTCGATCGCCGTCGAGGTCAGGAAGCCCGAGACCTGTGTCGCCGTCAGGCCTGGCGCCGCCGACTTGACGAGCGCGGCGATCGCCCCCGCGTGCGGAGCGGCGGCCGAGGTCCCGAAGAACGGGTCGAAGCCGGGCGCCGAGCAGCTGACACCGTCGGCCGCGGTAACGTCCGGCTTGTCGAGCAGCTGGCCGCCCGTCGAGGAGAAGTTGCCCGGCGTGATGGCCGAAGAGTCCGCGTTGAAGAAGTAGCGGCGAAATCCGTCCGAACTGAAGGTCTCGGTCACATTGGTCGAGTTGAAGGGATTGGGGAATGGGCCGATGGCCGGCGTCGCGGCGACGCCAAACGCGTTGGCCGAAGGCGGCGCGTTGTGCCCGTGCGTTTCGCCGTCGGTCGAGAAGCTGAGGCGTCCCCGGTTGGTCCCGAGATGCAGGAAGCGGCCTGTAGCGCCCGTCCGCCTCACGATCACCAGTCGGTCGCCCACGACACCCCCGCCGGAGAGCTGCTCATAGGGGTCCTGCGTGCCGCTTTGAACGTTGGTCGATGCCGCGACGATCGCGCTCCCCGTCGAGTTGAGCTCGAAGAGGTCGTAGTCGTTTGCGGATCCTCCCAGCGGATCCGACCAGAAGAGGTTGGGAACACTTCCGGCCACCGTGATCATGTCGAAGGCGGTCACGCTGCCGCTGGGATCGAAGTCGTGCAGCGTGCCGCTTCCCGAGATCGGAGCGCCGACCGCTCCCCCGTTGGCGTCGAAATCTCCCTCCCAGGTGCCCGAGGTGCCGGCGTCCTTGCTGCCCGAGTTGGCCGCCGAAGAGAAGTACAGCGCCCCGTCCGCCGTCACGTCGTCGACGGCTTGGGTGACGACACCTCCGTTGGAGGTCGAGGGGACGCTCGGCGTTTGCCCCTTCTGGAAGGGGCTCTCGTTGAAGTAGGAGACGTCATCGATGATGATGTCGCACCCGGCCGCGCGCAGGTCCCGGATGTTCTGCGCGAAGCTCCCGATGCTGTTGTCGGCGGTTGCGAAGTAGAGCTGCGCACCCGGGGCGAGGTCGTGCACGATCTCGAGCATCGCCGATCCCTCGTCGCCAGAGCCCGCCTGCCCGGGTAGCACGGTCACGCCCGGCGGTAGATCGCCGGAGCTCTGGAGCGTCGCGAGCGAGTCGACGCCGTCGGAAAGGACCCCCACCTTCACCCCCGCTCCCGAGACCCCGAAGTTCGAGCGCGCGAGATTCGCACGATGCGTGACGTCTCCCTCCGAGACTGTGAGGGCGTTGGTCGCGTACGGCTTCTTCCCGAGGGCCGCGGCGAGACCGGCGCGCAGGCGCGCCGCGCGTTCCGTGAAGCCTGGCGGGGCCTTCGGCGCGACGCGGATGCCCGCTGCCGACCGCGCCGCGACGACGTCCGAGGGTGCCGGGGCGCGCAAGAGCATGTATTGCTGCTTCGGCTGGATGAAGAGGACCGAGGAGTCGGCTGCGATCGTCTCCAGGGCGGAGAGCGGAACACGAGCCCGAATACTCCTCGCTCGGGGCTGAACGTCGAGGATCGCCGCGCCAAGCGCCTGAAGTGCGTTGAGGAGGGTGTCGCTGACGACGGCGGTGATGTCGACCACCGTCGCGTCGTCGGGCTCGATCGAGACTCCCGTCGCGAGGGCTCGCACGCCTGGCGCGGCATCGAGCCCGCGGCTCTGCCGGTAGGCGTAGAGCAGATTCGAGTCGATCTTGCGCTGCGCCGGAGTTCGCGTCTCCTTCTCCGCGAGGAGCGCCTGAATTTGCTGGCGCCCGCCGTCGCTCACGCCCTGCGCGAATGCGACGCCCGCCGACAGCAGAATTCCGACGATTGCGAACGCGGCGAGCGTGGTCCAGGGCATCAGAGTGCCCCGCCCGGAAAATCGTTGATCCTGAAACACAGCGGCGACGTCTCGCCTAGTAAGGGAGGCGAGTCCGCCGCCGCCCAGCCGTTTCAACACGAACCTGATCAAGGATGCCTAGGTCGTCAAACTGTTGGGTTTCCTCATTCGAAGTATCCGTTCACGTCCACGATGAATTCGGTCGTGCCCGTGGCCTGATCGCACTGGACCTGAATCGTGCCGCCCGGCCCGAGCTGGACGATGGCGTTGTTGGCGCGTGTCTGACCGGCGCTGTAGTTGATCACCGAGGCGGTCGGCGGCGGCGTGCCGCCGGCGAAGACCTTCAGGTCGCCGCCTGCGGTCGACTGTGTGACCGTCACGTTGACGGAGACCGAGTGAGCGCTCGTCGGAACGCCGCAGGTTCCGCCGGTGACGAAGAAGGTGCGGCCCGAGCCCGCCGAGAGCGAGGGCGCGTCCGCAAACCGCGTGTTGACGACGCGGCATGGCGCCAGGGTGAAGAAGTTGCCGCACGAGGCGTTGACCCCGACGGTCGCGGAGCTCGTGGCGCTGCAGCCGGCGGCGTTGGTGACGGTGACTCCCACCTGGACCGGGTCCGCCGTGGTGACGCCGTAGGTAATGCTCGGGGTGCCATTGCCCGAGAGAATCGTTCCGTTGCTGATCGTCCAGACGTAGGTCGCGCCCGCGCCGGCGTCGGGAACTGAGGCCGTGTTCGCCGTCGAGTGCGAGCACACGAAAACCGGCGTGTCGATGGTCGCCAGCGGCACCGGGTCGCCCGCCAGCGCCACGGGAACCGTACACGTGTTGCCGTTGTAGTCGGAAACCACGACCGTGCCAGATCCCGGCATGCAGTGGTTCAAGGTGTTGACGACGAACGTCACGGAGGTGGGATCCACGTACGTCACCGAGGGAACAGACAAGTTCGAGGACCCGGCCTGCAGCTGAACCGACATGATTCCCGTGTCGCCGGGCGCCGAGTCGTAGGCCGATCCGCTGAACTGATTGGGGCCCGTCGCGGAGCCGCCGCACACCGGCGGCGTCGCGTCGCTCGTATTGAGCTGGAACATGCCGCGGCCGTGTGTCGTCGCCACGAGTTGACCCGTATTGGCGTTTCGCTCGATCCCGAAGACCGAGACAACGGGGAACCCCTCGGACAAGTAGGACCAGTGCACGCCGTCGTTCAGTGTCCGGAAGACACCGATGTCGTTACCCACGTAGATGCGGTCGGGAGTGCCCGGCTCGATGGCGATCGCATTGACCGGCAGATCCGGCAGGTCGCCCGACAGATCGGTCCACGTGACGGCGGCCCCGGCGAGCCCGTTGGTCGTTCGGAAGACGTGCCCGGGCTTGGACGGCGTGCTTGCATTGAACCCCGAGAAAACCGCATAGGCGGTATTGCCGGTGGCGTCGCTGCCCGGCACCAGGATCTGGGTCACGAAGCGGGCGGGCAGAGGGCTTCCGGGCACGTTGTCGATACGGGTCCAGGTCGCCGTTGCCGAGGCGTCGACGTTCGATGACACGTTGATCTGGCCGTCGGCTCCTCCCGTATAGAGAACCTCCTTGGCCGAGAGAAGGTTCGGGAAGACGCCGATGGCGGACAGGTACACCGTCGACAACGACGGGCTCACCGCCGTCCAGGAGTCGACCATAGCGAGCGGGGACTGCGGGTCCGCGGAGCGGTACACCTTGTCCGAGCCGAAGTAGACGACGTTCGGCGTGAAGGCGGGATGCTGCGCGAGCGGCGCATAGAAAGAGACCGGATCGGTCGGATCCATTCCGTTGTAGTACTGGGCGCCGTAGCCGTAGTACGTGCCGACGAAGGGCCAGGATCCCGGGCCGCCCACGCCGCCGTTGGTCGTCTTGGCGGGACCCATGAAGGCGAAGGACCCGTTGAAGTAGGTGTGGAACATCCGCGCCGGCGTCGATTGGTCGATAAAAGACTGTCCGCCGTCTCCGAAGTCGGCGTGGAACCAGGCGGGCGGGGTCTCGAGCGCCGGGTTGTGGATGTTGGTGCCGTTGTCCTGAGTCCCGCCGATGATGATGTTGGTATCGGACGGATGCAGTCCAACGCTCTGGAACTGCGTGATCGCGATGTTCGTATTCATCGTGACCCACGAGGCTCCCTTGTCGTCCGTGCGCCAGATCCCGCCATCGTTGCCGTCGTACACGCGGGAAGGCGAGACGCTCGTATCGAAGGCGATCGCGTGGTCGTCCGTATGGACTCCCCCGGTCACGCCGTCGCCTTGTGAGATGCCGGTCCAGGTCAGACCGCCGTCGTCGGAGCGCCAGTTGGTGTGCGCGCAAGAAAGGAAGGCACACGACGCCAGGTCGAAGTTGAAGGTTTCCGGGTTTCCCCCGACGTACACCGTGCTCGCCGTTTCGTCGGCGGGATCGACCGCCACCGTCATGTCGTAGAAGCACTGGCCGTCGCAGTAACTCGGATAGGAGGCGATCGACCATCCCGTGCCCGCCAACGTGCTGGGAAAGGCCGATTCGAAGGGAGCGACCGAGAGGTGATCACCATCCCCGACGGCGACCACCGTCCGCGAGAACTGGTTGTTGACGATGATCCGCTGGCCGATCAGGGCGGCGGTGAAGGCCGGGCCCGTCACGCGGGTCACGACTCGCGAGCCGGCCGTGGTGTTGCACGTCCCGTTGCGGCCGTTGTCCAGGTGCGCCCACGTGCCTCCGCCGTCGGTCGACTTGTACAAGCCCCAGAGGAAGGAGTTTGTCGACACCTCCATGGCCGCATAGAGCGTGCCCGGCGCGCTGCCGCCGCCGATACCCAGAGTGATGCGCCGGATGCCCGGATTGGCCGTCGTGGTGTCCGGGAAGCCGCCCGTCAATTTCGTGAACGTCGCCGGCGAAGCCTTGGCGTTCGTCGATTTCCAGATGCCTCCGTTGGCCGGGACGGGGACGCTCCGCACCGCAACGTAGAGAATGTTGGAGTTGGTGGGATCGAGGGCCATGTCGTGAATCCGGGCGTTGGGGAGGGCCGCCCCGGTCGGCACGTTCTGCAGGGCCCACGTCGCGCCGCTGTCGGTGGACCGCCAAACGGCGCCGTTCCAGACACCCGGGCCCAGGTCACACTGCTCCGTACCGCTCGAGATGAAGCCCAGGACCGTCGAGGCCCAGAGCGTGGTGCCCGTCGTCGAGCCGGCCGTCGTGGGGTCGATCAGAACCTGCGAGATCGCCATGCCCGCGAACGGCCCTCCCGCCTGGCCGCCCAGCAGCGTCCACGTGTTGCCGCCGTCGGCCGAGCGGAGGATCCCGGCCCCGTAGTACGAGTCGCACGAGCCGTTCGGCTCTCCCGTCCCGACATAAATGATGTTCGGGTTGACGGGATCGATCGCGATCGCGCCGACCGCGAGGGAAGGCTGGTGATCGGTCAAGGGGACCCAGGTCGGAGTCGCGGAAAGCGCGTTGGTCGACTTCCACACGCCTCCCTGCGCGCCCGCGGCGTACACGATGTTTCGGTCGGTCGGGTGAACCGCGATGGCCGAGACGCGGCCGCTGACGGGCGAGAGCGCCGCGCCTGCCGTCGTGTCGGTCTGGCCGTCGGGCAGGGTGGAAGGACCGATCGCCACCCAGGTCGGCTGAGGGGGCGGATTCGGAACGACCGGATCACCAGGAGCGCCGCGGAGCCCTCCGTTGAAGGTCCGCGCGTGATCCAGGCCCTTAGCGAGCGCTCCTCGGGGAATCCGCTGCGCCGGATAGGACCGCTGTCCATAGAACCACTGCGCGTAGCGGTCGATCTCGTGTTCCGACTCGTTTTGGAGCTTGGCGCCGGTGCGGCTCGTCTTCTGAAGCTCGGGGCGAAAGCGCGCAAGGCGCGGATAGTCCCCCTCGGTCGCATCGCCGTCGCAGGCAGCCTCCCGCGTCTCGACCAGCTGCAGGCCGGCCGGGGCCGTCTGCCTGGAAGCGTCCGGCGGCGCCCCCTTCTTCGATGGCTTCATCGCGGATCTCGCCTCGCTCATTTCCTTGGCGGCCTTGACGGCGGGCATGGCTGTCACCGGAGCCGCCTCGACATGGGTCGAGGTCTTCGGGGAATGCGCCGCCCTCGACGCCGCCGGAGCCGCCTTGTTCTTCGCCGAGGCTCGCGGGTGCGCGGGGATGGCGGCAATCGCACCTAATGAAACCGCCGTGGCTGCGGTCAGGATCGCCCAGAGAATGCGTCGGCTGCTCATCGGCTCCTCCTGTGGCTACACGCGCCGCCGGGTCGCGACGAATAAACGGAGATGGGCGGTCTCTCGGCCCGAGACTCCCTTCGAAGATGCGATCGAGCCTATCGCCCGGCGAAAGGGGGTGTCAAGATTTTTGCCGCGAACCGTAGCGGCGAAGGAATTCCTGGACGTCCGGCTGATCGGGATCGAGCGAGAGCGATTGCTTCCAAAGCTCGACGGCCCGCCCCCGATCCTTGCGGACCTCGAAGAGGAGCGCGGCCAGTGTCTTCGTGGCCAGAGCAGTCGGAGAGAGCTTCACCGACCTTTCGTAAGCGTCAATCGCCTCTTCGAGCTCGTCTCGACGACCGTAATAGGCCCCGAGCATGCCCCATAGCGCGCCGGATTTCGGAACTGCGCCGAGGCCCTCCCGAAGCGTCTCCTCGACCCGGTTCTCTTTCTTCTGCTGCTGGAAGAGGATGGAAAGATCGCCATAAGCGCTCTCCTTCTCTTCGTCGGTCCGGGCCTTGCCGATCGCGCGCCGGAAGGCCGCCTCTGATTCCGCGTCCTGCCCGCTCGCACCGAGCGCCTCCCCGAGCTTGCGCTCGAGAGTCGAGCTGCCCGCGTCCGCCGCGATGGCCTGACGATAGAAGGCGGCGGCCTCGCTCCCCTGCCGACGCGCGAAGGCGAGGTCGCCCCGAACGGCAGCGAGCTTCTCAGGCTGCCCGATCGCGGCAGCCCTTTCGAACGACCGCCCCGCCTCGTCGAGCCTTCCCGAGTCCATTTCGATCTGACCTCGCAGCGCCAGGATCTCGACAAGAACGTCATCGAGATCGGTCAGCTCCTCCGCGCGCACAAGGTCGGCCAGAGACTTTTCCGGCTGACCCTCGGCTCTCTCGACCCGTGCGCGCACCAGGTAGAGGCTCGGCAGCCGGTCGTCCAACCGGCGCGCCGCGTCGAGCTCCCGCCGGGCGTCCTGGAGCCTCCCGCTCTGAAGGTCCCAGGAAGCCATCTGAACGTGAATCCAGAAGTTGTCGGGCTCGATCCGAGCCGCCCGGTCGAGCAGCTCCTTCCCCCGGTCGAGCTGCTTGCGGCGGAAGTAGAGCGATGCCGCGGTGGTCAACGCGTTGACGTTCTTCGGGTCGAGCTCGACCGCCTTGCCCAGCGCCCGCAGGGCGCCGTCGATGTCGCCCGACTGCGAGCGCGCCATACCCTCGTTCAGGAAGGAGGTGGCCGTGCGCCCCGAGGCGTCGTGGGCGCGCTTGCCGGATCCGGAGAGATATCCGAGCGCCATGAGCTTCTGCACGGCCTCGGGGTCCCCGGGCAGCGCAGCGGGGGCCGCGCGCGCTGGAAGAGGTGCGTAATCCGCAAGGGCCGCGATCGGAGAAGGCCGAAAGCCCGGCCGGAGCGCCTGGAGCATCGGCTTGCCGGGGAGTTTTTCCGAAAGCGGTATTCCGAGAAGCGACAGAACCGTCGGCGCCACGTCGTAGATCCCCGCGCCGGCGATCTTGGCTCCCGCTTCGACGGGCCGCCCGTGCAGGAACACGACTCCATGCAGGCGGTGCCAGAGAGGCGCCAGGCCCGTGTCCGCCCGGCCCGAGGTCTCGGGCCGGGCGGCACCCGTCTTGAAGCCGTGGTCCGAGACGACGATCGTGACCGTGTTCGGCCCCTCGAGCGCGAGCAGGTCGGCCAGAATCTCATCCTGATACTGGTAGCAGCGTCCGACGGTGTCGTGAAAGGCCGTGAAATCCGCGTCCGTGACGCCCGCCCGCCGCGGCGGGGCGTCTTCCATGAAGAGATGACCGCAGGCATCGACGAGCTCGAAGTAGACGCCGAGAAGCTCCGGACGATACCGTCGAGCGAGGTCCGGGACGATCCTTCGATAGAAGTCGCTCGTCGCTTGGATTCGCGCGAGCTCGATGAGGCGCTTCTCCTCGTCCGGGCCGAGGGCCGCCGAACCCTCGACGAAGCGCCTCCGGGTCGCCTCCAGATCGGGCCGCGGTTCCCCGAAACGCGAGCGCAGCTCGGCAGCCAGCTCTTCCGGGTACGTCGCGCCGCGCTCCGCGCGTGCGCTTCGGACTTGATGGAAGGCCAGCCGGTCGGAAACCTCGAACCCGTCCACCCGCTCGGCGGGGAAGGAAGCGTACCAGCCGACGAAGCCGGAGCTCTTCCGGAACTGCGTTGCGATGTTCCACAGCGCCGGTACGCGTCGCCGAAGGCTCGTGATCGGAGTCGGCTGGTCGTTCGGCCCGAACTCGATGAAATCGAGCACCCCGTGGTCCTCCGGCCGCCGGCCGGTCGCGATCGACGTCCACACGATCGGCGAGAGCAACGGCTCTTGAGAACGAAGCGTCCCCGAGGCGCCCTCGCGCTCCAATCGGGCGAAGGTGGGAAGGCGTCCCTGAGCGATGAGCTCGCTCAGAATCTTCGGATCGGCGCCGTCGATCCCGATCAGAAGAACCCGGGGCGACTCGCTGGATCCTCCGGAAGCCCTCGAGCACACGACCGCGAGGAATGCGAGGCTAACCGCCGTCAGTCCGAGCCGCCGCCGCTTCACCGCTCCCGAGGATATCGAAGGCGCCCCCGGCCGGCTCCGGCCGGGTCGCGGCTACTGGAGGTACCCGTTGACGTCCAGGATCAGGTGGACGGTGCCGGCGGCCTGATCGCACTGGACGGCGATCGCCCCAGAGGCCGACAGCGGCGCGATGGCGTTGTTCGCCCGGTCTGACCCTGACGGTAGTTGATCGTCGAGAAGAGCGGCGCGACCCCGCCGCTCGGGTACAGGCGCAGGTCTCCGGCGGCAGTCGGCTGGGTGACCGTCAGGTTGATCGACACGGACTTCGCCCCGGGCGGGATCCCGCAGGCACCTGGGAGGGTGAAGCTCCGCGCGGCTCCCGCCGCCAGCGCCGGCCCGCCGAGGGCTCCTGCCGGGTGCCGCGTGTCGACCACTCGGCAAGGCGCCACGGTGAAATAGGACGTCGTAGAAGGAGCGGCGAACTCGAAGCAGCCGATGTCGAAAGAGACGCCCACGGGACGGGCTCGGCCCTCGATGTCGAGCGGGGCGTTTGCCTGGATCTGCCCCGCGTCGATCGCGGGCGAGCCGGGCTTCAAGTGATAGTCCGACGTCGCCGGGTTCAAGAAGAGATTCGCCGGCGTCGCGGAAAAAGAGTGCGGCTCGTGCCCCATCCCCTGCCAGGTCGCGAGCGGGACGCGGGTGCTGTCGTCGGGTGAGACGGCGTCCAGAATGTTGTAGTCGCTGTCGGTGTCGGCGATGTCGGTCGCGTCGCCGTAGGTAATTCCGCCGTGATTGGCGTTGCGGTTGTAGAGGATGTTGTTGCGGACGAGATTGCTCCCCGTGGAGCTCTTGAAGAGCAGCGCCCAGCGGCTGTCGGAGGCCATGTCAATCGTGTTGTTCAAGATCTGCATCCCGGTCGGACCCGCGGCGCCGTCGATCTGGAAGTTGGTGATCCCGGAGGCGTGGTTGCCGTAGAGGAGATTGTTTCGGACGATCGAGTCGTGGACGCCGTCCAGATTGATGGCGCCTCCGCCGCCCGAGCCGTTCCCCCAGATCAGGTTGTTCTCGACGATCGCGTTCGAGATGATGCCGTCGCCCCCCTGCGAGGCATCGGCGTTCAACTGGATCCCGCTCGCGTGGTTGTCGTGCACGCGGTTGCCCCGCACGACCGGGCGGTCGCCGGAGTTCGAATCGTAGATACCGTGCTGGGACACGCTGCCATAGCACTCGTTGTTCTCCAGTAGCAGGTCGTCGGAGAAGTCGGTGAAGATTCCCCAGGTCGCGTTGCTTCCGAAGACGCCGTTCTTGACCGTGACGTGATCGCTCTGGTCCACGCGCACGCCCGCGCGGTTGGCGTTCGAGCCCCGCAGGCCGTCGATCACGACGTAGGAGCAGAAGGAAATGCGGATCGTGTCGCGGTTGTCGGACCGGTCGGTCGTCGGCAGCACGTTTGCGTTGCCGCCCTGCGCCTGGATCGTGAAGACCGAAGAGGCACTGCCCGTGCGATTTTCCAGGTCGAACCCGAGGTAATCGCCGTCCGCCACGAGGACGGTGTCTCCTGCCGCCGAGACGGCGACGGCCTTGCGGATCTCGCGGAACGGGGAACCCGACGAGCCGGAGTTGCCGTCGCTTCCCGCGGGCGAAACGTAGTACGTCGTGGCTCCCGCGGCGATGACGGCTCCGAGGGCCCAGCCCAGAAGCGAGAGGAGGACCCGCTTCACTGAAAGTTACCGTCCCCGTCGAGCCGGTCGGCTGGTCGCACCGAACGGCGAAGGAGCCGGCGGCGTCCAGGGCCACGCGCGCGGGCCGCGCCTGGGATCGAGAAGACGGCGAGCGCGGCGGCGAGCCGGCTACTCGAAGTAGCCATCGACGTCCAGTAGGAACTGGACGGTGCCGGAAACCGCGTCGTACCGCACACTGATGTCCCCGGTCGGGCTCAAGAGAAGCACGGCGTTGTTGGCGCGCGTTTGCCCGGCGCGAAAGTTGATGACGCTCGTCGCCGGAACCTGAGCGCCCGTGGGGTAGATCCGCAGGTCCCCGTCGGCTGCCGGCTGCGCCACCGTCACGTTGACGGCCACCGCCCGCGCGCTCGACGGGATGTTGCACTGGCCCCCGAGATGGAAGCTCCGCGTGCCGCCGGCCCCGGCCGTCAGAGCCGGACCGCCATACGGGCCGTTGGCGTTTCGCGTATTGACGACGCGACAGGGCGTTAGCGTGTTGAACTTCGAGGCCGGCGGATTGATGCGGTAGATGCGGCCCGTGTCGAGCGCCGCGAAATAGACGAGGCCGTCCGGGCCGGTCTTGAAGGAGACCGCGCCGCCGTCGGCGGTCGCGAAGTTCTGGAGCCCGCCCATGACCATGTTGCTCGCATTCACGTCGAGGAACCGGATCCACTTGGCCGAGTAATCGGCGACGAGGTACTTGCCCTGAATCACGGCGGGATAGGCCGCGGACGTGACGAATATCCCGCCGATGATCGACTGCCCGACCGTGTGGTCGTAGTAGAAGATCGGGCCGAGGCATCCGGACGTATAGGGACAGGCGCCGCTCGGCCCCTCCACGGCCGGCCAGCCGTAGTTGTTTCCAGCCGTGACGACGTCGACCTCCTCGTAGGTGTTTTCACCCACGTCGCCGACGAAGAGCGCGCCGTTCGAGGGGCGGAAGGAGAAGCGGAAGGGGTTGCGGAAGCCGTACGCGAAGATTCGCTCTTCGGCTGTCAGCGAGCCGATGAAGGGATTCCCGGCGGCCGGCGAGCCATCGAGCTCCATCCGCAACACCTTGCCGTTGAAGTGACCGGTCGAGGTGTCCTGCGACTTGGCTCCCCCCGTTCCGGAGTCGCCCGGCGCCGCCCACAGCTTGCCGTCCGGTCCGATCAGGAGTGTCCCGCCGTTGTGGTTCCCGTTGGTGGCGTCGATGTTGTCGAGGATCACCGTCTCGCTCAGGGCATCGAGCGTGTCGCCGACCATCGTGAAACGAGAAATCCGGTTCTTTGGAGTCTTCGTCGTGTAGTAGAGATAGACGTAGCCGTTGGTGCCGAAATTCGGATCGATACAGATCCCGAGCAGGCCCTTTTCGCTCCCGCTGTCCACGTTGGCGACCCAGTTCAAGGCGGGCGTCGTCTGAAGCGCCCCTCCGACGACGATGCGGACGTTGCCCGCCTTCTCGAGAATGAGCATTCGGCCGTCGGGCGTCCAGTCGAAGTCCGTCGGCGAAGAAAGTCCCTGCGCGACGGCGGTGTCCGAAAATCCGGCAATCGAGTAGGTCGCGCCCGTGGCGACGGCGGACACGAGGACACTGAGGGCCGCGAGGATGAGGAAGCGGCGCAGCCAGGTTGCGTAGCTCCCTTCTCCCCGCGTCAGGGGAGCGATTTGCATGTGGCCGTAGTGTAGCGGCTCGCTGTCGGGAAGGCATCCTGTCCGCAGGAACAGGCGGATTTCCCGCTCAGCGGAAAAAAGAAAAGGCCGCGGCGCGACGCCGCGGCCCCTTTCTCCGATCGAAAACCGATTACTTCTTCGCGGCGGCCGTTGCGGCGGCTTCCTTCGCCGCCGCCTGCTTCGCCTCCCAGGTCTTCGTCCACCCCATGGCTTTTGCGGTCTCGAGGTTGGGCATCCCATCGGCGTTGTAAATCTTGTTCTCGATCAAGATCTGGCGCGTCTCGGCAGGCCACGGATCCATCGCCGAGCTCGCAGAAGACGGAACGAAGAAGATGTTGTTCTGGACGGGCTGAAAATCCTTGTAGCCCTTGCGAATCCCCTCGACTCTCCAAAACACATCGACGCCGGCTCGCGAACCCTGAATGAAGATCTGCCCCTTTTCTGTGTCCATCCGGACCACCGCCATGGAGGAAAGACCGCCCACAGGCGTCAGCTGCACCGTCCATCCCTCCGGCTCTGTCACACTCAGATAGTGAGCGGGAAGCTGGATGACGCCGATGTTGCCCTGCAGCTTGATCCTCCCCCTCGTCGCCGTCAGAACCTCGTCCGCTTCGGTCGAGACGAAGACGATCTGCTTCTCGGGCTTCCCCGCGTAAGGAACTACGAACGGCTTCGTTCCGCCGGCCGTCACGTCCTGGAAGGAGTGGACTCCCGAGGTGCCGGCATATCCGAGGACGCCGCATGTGACAAGCGTTCCCACGCCCGAGGCAACGGTGTCGCGGCATCCCTCGACTCCTCGATCGACCGCCTCGCCCAGGACTCCAACAGTCGCAACGCTCCCGGCGCTTGCCATCCCACGTACGCCGTTGTTGACGAAGCTGCCGCTAGTGAAGAAGCCGCCGCCACCCGACCCGACGACGCCCGCCGAGCCGGCGGCGGTCGAGGCCGTTTCGCCGAAGACGCCGTAAACGGCGCCGGTGCCGGAAGCAGAACCATGCAGAGAGGCGCTCCCGTTGGCGTTACTCGCAATGGACGAGTTGACCGAATACCCGGCGCTGGTCGTGTTGTTTTGAAAGTAAGCGATGCCGCCCGGGATCCCGAAGAGAAATGGGTTGTAGGTGCCTTCCACGTCGAGAAACTGTTCGACGTTCATACTCGAGGTGAAGTAACCGTTGATGTCGATGAGGACGTTCGCCCCGGACACTCCCGCGACGACCGTCACCGCGCCTCCGCTCCCCGCCGGCACGATGGCGGCGTTGGCCACCGCCTGTCCGGGGCCGCTGTAGTTCACCGTCGAGACGACAGGAACGGTCCCACCGGTCGGATAGAGCTTGAGGAAGCCGGCCCCGCCCGTGTCGGCAGCCGTCACGTTGATGGAATAGGCCCCGACGCCCGCGGGGATACCTGGGCAGGAGGGGTTGGCGTTCAAGGCGAAGTCGCGCGAGCCGCTCGCCGGGATGGACGGTCCTCCGAAGGGCCCGATGGCGTTGCGCGTGTTCACCACGCGGCAGGGAGTTACGGACTGGAATATGACGCCCTGTCCGATGTCGGAGAGAGCGTGAATCCCGTGGCGCCACGTTCCGCTCTCGGGGGCTTTCGTGACGTCGATGCCGTTGTAGAGGGGCACCTTCCAGTTTTCCAGAGGAATCTCCGTTTGGCCGAGCGCTGCGCTGGCGAAAGCCACGAGAGCGGGGACTACGACACCGAGCAACCTGGGGCGAGACGGTTTCATCGGACCCTCCCTTCAAGCATGGATGGAAACGGAGACGCGACGCGCGGCTCCGGAAGACGGCTCTTGCACGAGACCGGAGCGGGCACGCTCCCGCCTGGGTTCCTCCCGCCGCGAGAATCTCTCAAACGGCTCACTCTTGTCTGCTTTGTAGCGGAAACGGCCACCCATTCTCGCTCAAGACGGGGGAAGCCACAACCGGATATTGCGTCTGCACGATCATTGCGCGACGTCCGGAACTCGAGGGCGGCCCTGAGGCCCGAGCGTCTTCGCCGCATCGCTCGCCGCCTTCGCCGCGGCTTCCTTCGTCAACCGATCCCGCTCTGCCCAGATCCGCGTCCAGCCGGCCCGCTCCGCCGTCGCCATGTTCACCGTTCCGTCCTCGTTGTATGTCCCGTTGGCGATCAAGCGGCGCTTCGCCTCCGGCGTCAAGTACGCCGGGATACGGTCCTCGGGCGAGCGAGGCATGAACTCGTTACCGGACTGCACCGGCTCGAAGCCCGCAAACGCGCGCCGCACGCCCTGCACGAGGTAGTGAAACGTCACGTCCTTCGAAGATCGGACCACGATCTCGTTTAGGTTCTCGCTTTCGACATACATCGAGGCGAATTCGCCGACCGGTGTGAGCTGGACGGTGATTCCCTCCTCGGCCGTTACCGTGCGGAAATGGTCCGGCAGCGAAATGACAGCGCGGCCGTTCTCGATGCGGGTTGTTCCGCGCAGATACGTCCCGACCTCCGGGCCCTCCAGAGAGGAGTAGACGATGACGCGGGTCGCATCAGTCGGGTGGGGCTCGACGAAATGCTTCGAGCCTGTCGCGCCGAAGTTCCCGAAGGAGTAGACCCCCCATGGCCCAGGCGTCAAGTCGGAGGCCAGACCGGTGCTGAAGCCGAGGGCGCCGAAGACGATCGGATTGTCGGAATTGTCGAAGAGATAGCCGACGACGCCGGCATAACGGGACCTCCCCAGAACGCCAAAGCTCGTCTGGCTGTCGCCGAGCACGCCGGTCAAGCAGCAGCTCACCGCGGGCAGGTATCCGGAGGAATCGACGCCGCGAACGCCGGCCGGCGCCTGCGTCGTGCTCTGGCTCACTCCCAACACACCCCATTGCTGCCCGGTCGTGGCATTCGAGACGCCGATGACACCGTGGCGCGCGCCCTCCACATAGGCGCCGTCTCGGCCGCCGAAGGCAGCCAGCCCCTCGATCGCCCCGCTCTGCGCCCAGACGCCGTTCGAGTTCGTGCTGAAGCCGTAGGTTCCGATGGCATTGGTGCTCAGTCCCGACACTCCGGCCCAGTTGAGGCCGCTGGCATTCGAAGTCCCCTGAACACCGACTCCGCCAGCCGAGACCCCGACGACGCCATAGCCTTGCGCGGTGTGGTTCCCCTGAACGCCGACGGCGTTGAGGGCGTTGGCGACCCCGTAGACGGCGTCTCCCGACGCGACGTTCGCATAGAGGCCGCACGCCCCCGAGCAGCTCGCGGAGCTGTTCTGCACGGACATCGTGTAGCCGCCGGAGTTCGTGAACAGCTTGAAGGCTCCGGCGGGATTTCCCGGTGTGTCGCCCCAGTAACCGTTGATGTCGATGAGCAGATCCGTTCCCGAGACCCCCGCCACCACCGTGATCGAGCCGTTGGGTGTCCCGGCCGGCACGATCGCCGCGTTGGCGATCGCCTGCCCTGGCGGCAGCGACCCGTTGTAGTTGATCGTCGAGACGGTCGGGACTACCCCTCCCGTCGGATAGACCTTCACGAAGCCCGGGCCCAGGGTGTTCGTGACCGTGATGTTCAGCGAGTAAGCGGCGGCGTTGGCTGGAATGCCCGCGCAGGGACCGAGCGGAATGGCAAAGTCCCGAGGCGAGCCCGCCGAGAGAGCCGGCCCGCCGAAAGGCCCGTTCGGGTTCAAGGTTCGCACGACGCGGCAGGGCGTCACGCCCACGAAGGCGACCGGGTTGGTGACGTCGCTCTGCGTCGTCATGCCGCCGCGCGGGTGGTAGCCCCCCGACGGCACGGCCCAGTTCGGCACGGTCGAGCCTGGCTGCTGCGCGAACACCAGCCCGGAGGCCGCCAAGAGAACCGCCAGGAAGAGACTCGTTGCCCGGGTCCAGGACCGCTTCATCGGAGCCCCCTTTCAAAGACAGTCGTTAGCCAAAGCGTCACCGCCTTCCGAGCCAGAATCGGAGGCGACCGCAGGACAGAGCGCACTTCTCCCACCGATCGATCTTGCGGCGAGCATTCCCGGAAAGGGCCCACCTCGTTTGCCTTGAAATTAGCCAGCCATTTTCGCTCTGCCTGACTCGAGCCGCAAGAGCATTGAGAAAGGGCACCGCGGCCGCGGAGATGCCCGTCGATGCTCAGGCAGTGTGAAGGGCGGGGCTCAGGGTCTGCTGGACGACGCAGGGCGTGAAGGCAGCGCGTGTCCCCGATTCCGGCAGGGCGCCACCCCGGCGAACGACACCGTCGAAACCCGGGTCCCCTCGCCCCTCCGGGATGCGGCCTACTCCGCCCGGTCCCCCTCGCGTGCGACCAGAGCCACGTCGGCGTCGACCATCATCTTGACCAGCTCCGGAAAGCTCACCGTCGGTTGCCAGCCGAGCTCCTCGCGGGCCCGCCGCGGGTCGGAGATCAGCAGGTCCACCTCGGCGGGACGGACGAACTTGGGATCGCTCACGACGTGCTTGTGCCAGTCGAGGCCCACGTGAGAGAACGCGAGCTCGACGAACTCGCGCACCGTGTGCGTCTCGCCCGTTCCGATGACGTAGTCCTTGGGCTCCGGCTGCTGCAGCATCAAGTACATCGCCTTGACGAAGTCCCCCGTGAAACCCCAGTCGCGCTGGGCATCGAGGTTCCCCAGGTGCAGCTCCTTCTGGAATCCCGCCGCGATCTTCGCCGCCGCCAGCGTGATCTTGCGCGTCACGAACTCCGGGCCGCGCCGGGGGGATTCGTGGTTGAAGAGGATTCCCGAGACCGCGAAGATGCCGTACGACTCGCGGAAGTTGACGGTGATCCAGTGGCCGTAGCACTTGGCGACACCGTAGGGGCTGCGCGGATGAAACTTCGTCGTCTCGTTCTGCGGAACGGTCTCCACCTTGCCGAACATCTCCGAAGAGGAAGCCTGGTAGAAACGGATCTTCGGGTTGACGACCCGGATCGCCTCGAGGATGCGGGTCACGCCGAGCGCCGTGAACTCCCCCGTCAGCACGGGTTGCGAGAAGGAGGCCGGAACGAACGACTGAGCCGCCAGGTTGTAGATCTCGTCGGGCTTTGCCTCCAGGATGGCGTTGATCAGCGAGTTCTGGTCGAGCAGATCCCCCTCCAGGACCTCCACCCGCTCGCGCAGATGGGAGATTCGGCCGAGGTTGCGCACGCTCGTGCGCCGGACCAGTCCGTATACCTTGTAGTCCTGCCCGAGCAGATACTCCGCCAGGTAGGAGCCGTCCTGGCCGCTGATCCCGGTCACCAGGGCCGTCTTCATCGGCCGGCCCCCTTCGCGTCGTTTCGAAACACCTTTCCTCCCTTCATGACGAAGAGCACCTTCTCCGTCGCATGGATGTCCACGAGCGGATTTCCCGGCACCGCGATGATGTCCGCTTCCTTGCCGGCCTCGAGCGTCCCGATTTCCTTGGAGAGCCCGAGCAGGTCCGCGGCGGCCGGTCCCGCCGCCTTGAGCGCCGCTCCCGGAGACATCCCGAGACCGACCATCAAGGCGAACTCCTGGGCATTGATCCCATGCGGCGAGACGGCCGAGTCGGTTCCGAAGGCGATCTTGACCCCGAGTTTGAGCGCCCGACGGAACATGTCCGAACGAGCCGCCAGGGCCGCCCTCGCCTTGGCCGCGATCTCCGGCGGGAACTTCGCGGCCTTGCCGCCCGTGTACTCACCCGCGAGCAACGTCGGAACGAGGTACGTTCCCTTCGCTTTCATGAGCTGGAGCGTGTCGTCCGAAAGAAAGGAGCCGTGCTCGATCGAGTCGATCCCGGCCTTGACCGCCGTGCGCGCGGCCAGGTCGCCGTGCGAGTGGGCCGCGGTCTTGCGCTTCAACCGGTGGGCTTCGTCGATCACGGCCGTCAGCTCCTCTTCGGTCAGCTGGGGCGCGGCAACGTCATCGGCGAGCGATAGCACACCGCCCGAGGCGCACATCTTGATCACGTCGGCGCCGTACTTGATCTGGAGACGGACCGCCTGACGCCCTTCGTCCGCGCCGTGGAAGACGCCGCGCTCCGGTCCCGGCTCGGGGCCGAAGGTGTGCTCCGGAAAGCCGGTCTGGTCGCAGTGCCCGCCCGTGGCTCCCAGGGCGTACCGCGAAGCCAGAATCCGCGGGCCCGGAACGAGGCCCTTGTTGATTCCGTTACGCAGTCCGATGTCCTCGTCCTCCGAGGCGCCAACGTTGCGGATCGTCGTGAATCCGGCCTCGAGCGTGCGCCGGGCATAAACGGCGCCGAAAAGCGTCTGCTCGGGCGCCGTGCGCCGCAGACCCTGGTAGAAGTCCGAGAGCCAGTTGTCCGAGGCCTCCTCCGTGATGTGCGTGTGCGAGTCGATGAAACCGGGCAAGAGCGTCGCGTCTCCCAGATCGAGAACCGTCGCGCCGGTTGGGACCGGCAGGCCGACGCCGACGGCCTTGATTTTCGAGCCCTCGATCACGACGACGCCGTTGTCCATGACCCGGTCGCCGGCCTCGTCGAAGATGCGCGATGCTCGAAGCACCGTGACGGGCAACGGGGTCGGGGCCGGGCCGGGGGTCTGGGCGGCAAGACAGGCGGGGGCCGCGACGGACAGAAGGGCGAGTGCCAGGGACTTCTTCATCCAATCCTCCATTGTTCTCATTCCAGGGTGACGGGAGCAAGGGCGCCTCGCCGCGAGAGGAAGATCGCCGCTCCGGTCGCGAGCGCGACTCCACCGGCGAAGAGGTTCTTCGTCGTCGCGGACGACAGAAAGACGAGGCAGACGGCGAGTGCCGCGAGCGGGATGAGCGGCCCGCCCGGAAGCCGGATCGCTCGCTCGGTCGTGGGCATCTTGCGGCGCAGCACCGGGACCGAGGCCGCCGTGCCGATGTAGGTCGCGAGCCTCGCAATCACCGACAGCTCCGCGAGATCCTCCGCCGTTCCGGTCAACATGAGCGCGGCCGCGATTCCCGACTGCGTCAGGATCGCCACGTAGGGCGTTCGGAACTTCGGATGAACCTTCGCATAGATCCCCGGCACCGCGCCCGTCTCGGCTAGCGCGTAGAGGTAGCGCGGGCCGGAGAGGATCGTGTTGTTGTTCGTCCCGAGCACCGAAAGCGCCGCCCCGAGCGTCAGGAGGAACCCCCCGGTCGGGCCCATCATCTGCCGCGCCGCATCGGCCAGCGGCGTCTCGGAGGTGCCCAGATTCGGGATGGTCCCGATCGCGACGAGCTGAACGAGGGTGTAGAGGGCCGTGACGATCGCGATCATCACGATCAGGGCGAAGGGGACGTCGCGCCGCGGATTCCGGAACTCGGCGGCCGGCGCGGCCGTGTTCTCGAAGCCCGCGTAGGCGAAGAGAACCAGGAGGGCCGCCCTGCCGAAGTTGCCCGAGGCGGGCATCGGGACGGGAAAGACGCGACTCCAGTCCATCGCGAAGATCCCGACCGCGACGAAGAGCACGAGCGGGAGGATCTTGCCCCAGGCCAGAAAGACCGCCGTGCGGGCGCCGGACTTCACGCCGACGACGTTGATGCCCGTCAGGACGCCGAGTGCCAGCAGAATCGTGGCCCACTTGCCCACGCCGCTCCGCGCCCCTTCCCAGAGAAAGCCCACCGCTCGCGCGAAGAAAACCGAGAGGCCGGCCACGGACGCCACGCGGGCAACCCAGGTCATCCACCCGACCTCGAAGCCGGCGAAATTGCCGAAGGCCGCTCGCGTGTAGACGAAGGCGCCGCCCGCGCGCTCGAAGAGACTCCCCGCCTCGGCGAAGCACAGGACGAGCAGGAGCACCGCCAGCCCGGCGGCCAGGATGGCCCACACGCTCGCCGGGCCGAGAAGGGCCGCCGCGGCCACCGGCAGGATCAGGTAGACCCCGCTGCCGATGACGTCGTTGACCGAAAGGGCGACGATCTCCCAGCGCGATACGACGCGCAGCAGGCCGCCAGCCTCGGGCGAGGTCGAGCTCAAGGTCGGGGGATTCTACTTGGGAAAGCGCGAAGCGACGGGCGAACCCGGGAGCCGCTACCGTCGCCGGCGCTCCGACGATAAACTCCGCCGCCCATGCTGCGCGCGGGAATCGTCGGACTGCCCAACGTCGGGAAATCCACCCTCTTCAACGCCCTGACCCGGACGCGGAAGGCGGAGGCGGCCAATTACCCGTTCTGCACGATCGAGCCCAACGTCGGCGTCGTGACCGTCCCCGATCCACGCCTCGAGCCGCTCGCGAAGATCGTGAAGACGACGACGATCGTGCCGGCGGTCATCGAATTCGTGGACATCGCCGGGCTCGTCCGCGGCGCCTCGAAGGGCGAGGGTTTGGGGAACAAGTTCCTTCAGCACATCCGCGAGGTGGACGCGATCGTCGAAGTGGTGCGCTGCTTCGAGGACAAGGACGTCGTGCACGTCGCGGGGGCGCTCGACCCGGTCGCCGACATCGAGACGATCAAGACGGAGCTCGTGCTGGCGGATCTCGAGAGCGTCGCGAAGGCGCGCGAGAAGGCGGAGAAGGCCGCGCGCGGAGGGGACGCCGAGGCCCGGGCGACCCTCGGTGTCGCCGAGAAGCTGCTCGCCCACCTCGACTCCGGCCGCCGCGCCCTGACGCTCGAGCTTTCGGCCGACGAGCGGCGCGTCGCCCGGCGCCTCTCACTGCTGACCTCCAAGCCCATTCTCTTCGCGGTCAACGTGTCGGAAGAGGACCTCGCGACGGCCGACGCGCTGCCTTCCGTGGCGGCCGTGCGGGAGTACGCGCGGACTCACTTGGGCACCGAGGCCGTGGCGGTTTCCGCGCAGATCGAATCGGAGCTGGCGGAGCTGCCGGAGGCCGAGGCCCGGGAGTACCTTTCGCACCTGAACGTCTCGGAATCGGGGGTGGGCTCGCTCATCCGCGCGGCCTATCACCTGCTCGGGCTGCGCACCTTCTTCACGGCGAGCGAGAAGGAAGCCCGGGCCTGGACGATCCACGCCGGCGACACGGCGCCGGAGGCCGCCGGCGTGATCCACTCCGACTTCGAGAGGGGCTTCATCAAAGCCGAGACGGTCTCTTATGCGGATCTCGTGGCGTCCGGGTCCATGGCGGCGGCGCGGGAGAGAGGCCTCCTGCGCCAGGAGGGAAAGGACTATGTCGTCGCCGACGGCGACGTCATCCTGTTCAAGTTCAACGTCTGAGGAGCAACGCCGACTATATCACCCTTGATATAGTTGGGCTCTCTAGCCAGTCGCCCTTCAGAACGCGTAGGACAAGCCGACGCGCGCCGAACGCGGCTGCGTGGGATGAAAGTGGATGTCGTCGACACCGGCCGCCGGCTCGCCCGGCAGCCGCGACACGTAGTAATAGTCGATGTCGGAGACCTTGGCGTTCAGGATGTTCAAGACCTCGATCTGGGCGCGAAGGCCGCGGACGATCTCGTAGCCCAACAGCGCGTTCAACGTCGTCGAGGAGTTCGAACGAACGCTGCTGTCCTCGATGAGCGGTCGCGGTCCGAAATAGCGCACGTGGAGGCTGCCGAACAAGCCCGCGAGACCGTCGACCGAAACGCCGCCCGCCACGACGTTTTCGACGGCGCCCGGGATGGCGCTGCCGGCCGGATCGTCGTCCGTGAATCGGGCCCTGGAAACCGAGAGGTCGAGGTCGAGCGTCAACCAGGGAAGTATCCGATAGTAGTTTGACCACTCGACGCCGCAGCGCTGACTGGGGCGCGAGGGCTCGGTTGTTCCGGCATCGCCCACGAAGATGAGCTCGGAGGCGATGTCGAGGCCCCAAAACGCCACGGTCGTCTGCCACTTCGGGACAGGGAAAGTGCGCACGCCGACTTCGGCCGCCTTCGCGCGCGCGAGAGGGGTGACGGGAGAGGCGGGCTCCCCGGTGCTCGGGTCCACCTTGATCGTCGCGCCACGGGCGTCGTTCGAGTGGAAGCCGTAGCCCAAGTTGGCATAGATCTCGGTCTGATTGAACGGACCGAAAATCATCGAAAGCTTCGGGCTGAAGATGCCCTGCGTGAGCCGGCCGCTGTTTTCCGGATCGCTCTCGCCGGTCACGTCGAAGTGGTAGAGGTCTCCGCGCAGTCCCAGGATCGTTCGGAACTTCGAACTCCACTCGGTGTCGTTCTGGAAGAAGACGGCTCCACTCGCTTGCTGAACCTTGTCCTGACGCGTCGTCGAAAGCCGCTGCCGAGCCTCCGTGTGGTAGAGCCCGATGTGGTGGATGTCGTCGAAACGGCCCTGGAAGCCGACCTCGTTCTCCACGCTGAAGCCACCCCACTTCGCGAGCCAGCGGTGTGTGAGCTTGGCCCCGTAGACGCTCCGGTCGTCGGTCTGCTCGATCTGGTCGCCGTGGACCGGGTCATCCAGGAAATAAGTGAAGTTCGACCAAAGGTTCAGCTTGTAGTCGATGGCATAGGCCGCGGCGCGCGTGACCGACTGGAGGCCCGCGTGCTGATATTCCCCCGACAGACTGTACCGATGGGTCTCTCCCCCATCGGTCGGGTCGATCGTCCCGAACCGGGGAATCTCGCCGTCGTCCACCGCGCGCAGTGGAATCTGATCGCTCGAGTTCCAGCTCGCCTGATACCCCATGCCCGTGATCGAGAAGCCGTTCGGCGCGTCGCCCACGCTGTAGCGGAGCACGCCGTTGTACTTCTTGAAGTGGTCGGGGTTGACCCAGGGCCCGTTGTTGTAGACGCCCTCGAACGCATAGAGCAGATTTCCCTCGCCGACCTTGGGCGAGCCGAGCAGCAGCCCGCGAACGTAGCTGTCCGAGCCGCCCTGCAGAAGGGCCGTCGGCTTTTCAACCGTGTTCACGTAGTTGACGTTGGCCGAGCCGGCGGTCGTGAAGTCCCCGTCCTCGACGAAATAGGGGCCCTTCTTGTATTGGATTCCCGAGACGAGCTCGGGGATGACAAAGTTTAGGTCCGTGTAGCCGTGGCCGTGCGCGTGGGTCGGCATGTTGATCTGCATCCCGGCCACCGTGGTCGCGAAGTCCGTGCCATGGTCCAGGTTGAAGCCCCGGAGGTAGTACTGGTTCGCCTTCCCCTCCCCGCTGTGCTGCGAGATTACGAGGCCGGGAATCGTTTCCAGGATGTCGCCCGGCCGCCCGACCGGCCGCAGATCGATCTGTTCGGCTGTGACGGCGCCCTGGCTCGAGGCGTCGGCGATCCCGATGAGGCTCTCCCCGGGCTCAGTCACGTCGGCCAGATTTCGAAAGGAGCGCTTGCCCGTGACGACGACGTCCGCCGAGACCGAGAGCCGCAACTTCGCGTCGGCCTTGGAAGTCGTGCCCGCGCCGACCGCGACGTCGTTCAGCGCCACGCCGACGAAGTTCAGCAGCCGGAACGAGAAACGGTAGACGCCGGGAGGCAGGAGCTCGAAGCGATAATTACCCGATCGATCGGTGACCGTCAGCCGGGCGGCGGAAAGGGCCGCGCTCTGGGCCTCTACCGTCACGCCCGGCAAGGCGGCGCCCGACTCATCGGTGACGCGCCCTTCGACCGCCCCCGTGCCGCCGGCCTGTCCCCGCGCGAGGCCGACGATGATGAGGAACAGTGCCAGCCCGAGAACTCCCGATCGAGACGCTTGCACCCAGACCCTCCCGCCGAGAAAGGCGACGGGGCGATAACCCGGCCGAATCGCCGCCAAGCGGGTGCACCCTACCAAACCACTCCTCTCGCGACAATCAGAGTCTGGAGGAACGCGGAGTGGACGTCCTCGAATGGCTGCTCTGGGACGGCCTTCGGCGGCTCGGGATCGACTCGCTCTTGCCCGATCCGGCCTTCGCCGTCACGGTCGGAACCCTATCGTCGCTCCCGGTCTTCGATGACATCCCATTTGGCCAGGAGTGCGTTCGGCTGCTGCGCCACGTCTGCGACCGGACCGGCGCGCGGCTCTACGCCTATTGCCTCATGCCCGACCATGCCTGTCTGCTCGTCGGACCGGGGGGCGGCGCGGCGCTTCGCCCCACCGTGACGGCGTGGAAGACCTTGTGCTCTCGGGCGCGCCGGCAACGAGGATCCTGGGTTCCCTTCTGGCAGCAGGGCTATGCGGAGCGCGCCGTGGCCGGGCCCGAGGCGCTGCGCACGGCCGCCCGTTACGTGCTCGAGAAGCCCGTTCGAGCGGGGCTCGTGAGCGACTTTCGAGACTACCCGCTCTGCGGCACCCTCGACCGAGGACCGTGAGCGGCGCCGGGGAAAAGCGACTAGCCGTCCACTCGCGCTCAAGCGACTCCGGCGCCGAGCGCTCCCGAGCCGCTCGACACCTCCGGCCTCGCTGTGGCGCCCGGCGTTCGACCTCGCGCGCACCGCCTGAGCCCCCAGGACGCGCAACGTCTCGGCCGCGGCGCGGTAGGCTGCTTCGCCACCATCTGTCCGAGTCGCCGCGGGTTGAACTCGTGGACGTCGAGCGCTTCCTGAGGTGAGACCGCCCGGCGGGAGCGAGACGCCGCCCAGCCGCCGGATCGAAAGGGCGGGCGCCTTCCTACGAGGCGAGGCGGTGCGGCTTGAGCCCCGCCCGCGCCCGCCGGCGCCGAGCCACCCTCGGGCGAACCACCGGATGCTGCCGCACGAGCTTTCGCAGCGCCAGGAACGCGTGGAACTCCGATTCCGCGGCAGGGATGTCGAAGCCTTCCTCGCGCGCCTGGCGAACGGCGTCATCGATCGCGTGCGTCCGTCCCGGGGTCTCCAAACGGTCGAGCGCCCAGGCGGCGTCCGCGTCGGTGCAGCCCGTGCGCGCCACGATCCGGGACAGACGCTCGCCGCGCCCGCCGCGGCAACGCTCCGCGGCGCGCGCCAATCGGGCGAGCTCGCGCACGCGCTCGTGGGCCAGGGCGAGGTGCAGCGAGAGGATGTGCTGGGAATCGGCACCGTTGCGCCGGCCGCAGAGCTCGTCCACGGCCTGACGCACCGAGCGCAGATCGGCTCCGGAGCGGGTCAGGCGTGCCTGGCGCACCAGCGCCGCGAGACGTTCCCGAAACCGCCAGGAATCGAGCGCGGTCGCCGGCAGAGCCGACACGAACCGCCACAGGGGCAGGTCGCGGTCGGGCTCTCCGACGAAGCCGCGCAGGGCTCTCTCGGCCTGGATTTCCGCGTCGAGCAGACGCTCCCAGGGGATTCCGAAGGCCTCCGCGACGGCAATACGATCTGGCCCGGGCGAGCCCTCCGCCGCCGGGCCCGTCCCGGCCCGCGGGAAAACGGAGTCGACCCGGCCGGCCGAACTGCTCACCGGGGCCACGGTGCCCCCCGAACGGGCCGGGCGCAAGGCTTCTGGGACGGAAACCTCGTCCGCGGGCACGAACGCGCGGCGCGCGGTGACCGGTCGCGGGCGGGACAGGCGCGCGGTGCTCACGCCTCTTCGCCGGTCAAGACCCGAAGCCGCTCGCGATACCCGCGGGAGAGCGTCAGACGGGTTCCGTCCTTGAGCAGAACGCCGTAGGCGCCGTTGAAGAGCGGCTGGATCTCCTTGATCCTCTCCGTGTTGACGATCGTCGATCGATGGATCCGAAGGAAGCGCGTCGGATCGAGTCGGGACTCGAGCTGATTCATCGTCTCCCGGATCAGGTGGGATTGCTTGTTGACGTGCAGGCGCGCGTAGTTGCCCTCCCCTTCGATCCAGTCGACCTCGTCGGTCTTGAGGAAGGAGACTCGCCCGCCGGTCTTCAGGGCCAGGCGGTCGGCGTAGCCCGGCTGCGGCTTCTTCAGATCCTCGAGCAGGTTCAGGATTCGCTGGTTCAGGACCCCGGGAGTGGCGAACTGCAGATGGTCCTTGGTTCGCTGCAGCGCCCTGCCGAACCGCTCGCGGTCGAGCGGTTTCAGCAGGAAGTCGAGGGCGTGGACCTCGAAGGCCTTCAGGGCGTGGCGGTCATAGGCCGTGACGAAAATGACGGCCGGGATGCGATCCCCGCCGATCTCGCTCAAGACGGCAAAGCCGTCCATCTCCGCCATCTGCACGTCCAGGAACATCAGGTCGGGCGCCAGAGCGCGGATCGCTTCGACCGCCTCCCGCCCGTCGGCGCACTCGCCGATGACCTCGACGTCGGGATCCTCGGCCAGCAGACTGCGAATCCGTTCCCGCGCGAGAGGCTCATCATCGACGATCAGCGCGCGAATCTTCAGGGGCACTCTCTGTGTTGCCGTGGGAGTCCTCCTCGCCTTTTATACGGAAGGGTCGCTCCAAAGGTTACGGTCCAAACGCCTTGCAGCCCGTCCCGGATCGGGAAGGCTTGGTCCCGAGAATGGGCCAATTCGTCCCAAGCAACCTCGTCGAGTGAAAGAGGGCCCCGGAAAAACCGGGGCCCGATGGAAGGTCCGCCTCGAATCAGAACTTGAGCACCGCGCTGAACTGATAGTTGCGGGGAGTCTCCAGGGAATTGCGCGAGGTCGGCTGCCCGTAATTGGGGCCCGGCAGCAGCGTGATTCCACCGTTGAAGATGACCGGCTGCTGGTTCGTCAGGTTCAAAACCTCGCCCTTGACCCCGAGCTGGAGCGGCCCGAAGACCTTGAAGTCCGCCTCGAGGGCGAAATTCAACGAGTACCAACCCGGCAGCCGATCCGATCCCTTCTTCGTGTAGTAGTAGACGTCCGTGTCCGTGTTGATGTTGAAGACCTGCTGCTGCTGGTACGGCAGCCCGGAGCTGTAGGTCAACGAAGGCGCCGCCGTCAGGTTGAGAATCGAGAACGGGTACGTGTACGCGATGAACACCTTGAGCAGGTTCGTCGCGTCGTAGGACAGCACGCCCCGGCGATTGTTGGCCAGGATGTCCGGGCAGTTGCCGCTGACCGCGGGCTGAATCACGTTGCCGCTCGAATCGCGAACGGCGGGCACGTTGCAGGTGGTGCCGTTGTAATCGAAGAGCTGCGAGCTGAACACGGCCTCGGTATTGCCCTCCGCGCGGGAGAGCGTGTAGCTCGCGAGCGCCTGCCAGTTCTTCGAGAACCGTTTCTCGAAGGTCAGCTCGATCCCCTTGTAGTAGCGGTGCAGCTGGCCGCTGTTGTAGTTCTCGGGTGTCGTGATCTTGACCTGATCGGCGTTGATGTAGCGCGCGTCGTCGATCAGGTTGTTCCAGCGCCGGTAGATGCCGCGAACCCCGACGGCCATGGAGTTGCCGATCTGCTGCTGAAGGGCCACGTTGAACTCGTCGACCTTCGTCGGCACGAGACCCGTGTCGATCGGCTGCTGGTTGCCGCCGGTCCGGATCGGCTGCGTAAACTGCCACGCCGCGCCGTCCCAGACGTACAGGTCGAAATTGGACTGCTGCGGAACACCCGAGTAGATCGAGTCGATCAGGTTCTGCACGATGAAGTCCCGGTACTGCCCGAAGGCGACCGAAGCGATCGTCTTGCCGGTGCCGAAGATGTCGTAGGAGCCCGTCACCCGGGGCGAGACCGTCGTGGCGCTGATGATCGCCTGCCGGAGGTCGCTCTGCCCGTTCTGGATGTCCACGCGGACGCCGAGATTGAGCGACAGTCGGTCGGTGGCCTCGAAGCGGTCGAGGGCATAGATGCCCCAGATCTTGCCCGACGAAACCGACGGGAGGGGCGGCGTGCCTTTCAGCCACTGATCTCCCGGCTGCAGCTGCGGCTGGCCGGTCGCCGCGTCGAAGCCCGAAACGAAGAAGATTTCGTTGTTGGGGTACGTGAAGAGAGCCTCGGACTTGATCGACTGATAGTCGGCACCCACCTTGATCTGGTGCGAGTGGCCGAAGAGCTGCGTGTACATGTTCAGGGCGAGGTTGGCCTGATCTCTCGGCCTCTCGGTGAATCCGTCGAAGGTGGCCCCGTTGTAGTAGAAGCCGTCCGCCGCGTTGAAGTACGGCGACCCGTGCCCCTGATAGGGACTGACGCCGAGGCCGGACTGTTGCTGCGCGTAGGTCGCCTCGACCGAGAACTGCGTTCCGAAGACACCCGTGTAGCGCGCCTGCCAGATGCAGGCCCAGGAACAATTGTCGTCCTGGGTCTGCGAAGTCAGAGCCGACGTCTCGGCCGAGGGAGCAACGAAGAGCCCCCAGTAGTCCCGGACGATCCCGCTGAACGGGTCGGCCTGCGCCGAGAAGAGCAGCGCGTTGGACGGCGTGATCTGGCCGGTCAGCTTGCCTTGCCAGGCCACGAACTCGCGGCTCTGGGAGTAGCTCTGCCCGGTGTAGGGCGCGTTCTCCGGAACCGTCGAGATGGCCGTCTGGGCCGGGGGCGTGAACTGCGGATTGCGCTCGTAGGCCCCGAAGAACCAGATGTTGTCCTTCCAGACCGGTCCGCCCAGCGTGAACAGGTAGTCGTAGACTCTCTTGTCGAGCTTGTCGCGATGAAAGTCCTCGCCCCCCTTGTTCTGGGCGTTCCACTGGTCGTTGGTCACCAGGGCGCGCGCCGATCCGTGGAACTGGTTGGTGCCCGACTTGGTGATGACGTTGATGACGGCCCCCTCGGCCCGGCCGTATTCGGCGGAGATCGCCGAATTGGAAACCACGACCTCCTGGATCATGTCGAAGTTGTTGTTGGCTCCAAAGGTGCCGGTGGTCGGGTCAGTCGTGTCCACGCCGTCGAAGAGGAAGAGGTTGGAGGAGTCGATTGCCCCGTGCGAGTTCGTGTTCCCGTCCTGGTCGGCATCGTTCAGCCCCGGCGCCGCTTCCACGACCGTCTGGTACTGGCGCACGATCGCGAGCGACTCGGTCAGGCTCGAATCGACGTGCGTCGTACCGGACACGTTGGTCTTGTCCACGAGGGGAGACTCCGCCGACACGGTCACCGTCTCCTTGGTCGCCGCGAGCTTCAACGTGATGTTGACCGCGGTCGTCCTCTCGGCGGTAACCACGTTGCCCTCCGACTCGAAGCTCTCGAAGCTCGCGAGGGTCGCCTTCACCGTGTAGCGGGCCGGCGGCAGCAGCGCGAAGGTGTACGCGCCCGCCGCGTCGGTCGTGACACTGCGGTGAAAGCCCTTGTCGGCGTTGCTCAGGTCGACCGTGACACCCGGCAACGCGCCGCCCGACTCGTCTCGGACGCGGCCAGCGAGCGTTCCGAAAAGTGACCCGTCGGCGAGAAGCGGCGCCGCCGCGGCCAGCCCCACCAGCAAGAGCAGCCAGTTCAGAATGCGATTGATCTTGGCCATAAGCTCCTCTCCTGCGGATCGCAACTCACGCGTCCGCAAGGTGTTTACTCAGCAACACATCTGCCACGCCTTTCGGATGCGGGGTTTGTTACGAGGGGAGATCGGGCCGGGACGGAGAAACCGCGGACGGTGACGAAGCGACTCTAAGAGGAGTCTGAAGATTCATTTTCTTGATGCTCGACTCAAAAGATCGGAGGGGCTTTCCCCCGCACCGCCGCTCGCGCGGCGCAGGGGCGCTCGACGCGCATCCTGGCCCTGCGGGCGAGCGTCTCGCCCTCCAGTCGAGGCAACCGTGATCCGGCGCGCATGACTGCTCGATCGACGCTCGAGGCGCCTCCCGCCACCGGGGACTTCCGCGAGCTCGCAAGGCAGCTCTCCCGAGCCGTCCGCGGCTCGGTGCGCTTTGACGACGGGGCGCGCGCGCTCTACTCGACCGACGCCTCCAACTACCGTCAGGTTCCCATCGGCGTGGTGCTTCCCGCTTCGGCCGAAGACGCCCTGCGCGCGATCGCCGTGTGCCGCCGCTTCGGCGCGCCGGTGCTGACCCGCGGCGCCGGCACCTCGCTCGCGGGCCAATGCTGCAACGCGGCGGTCGTCCTCGACTTCTCCCGGCACCTCTCCCGTGTGCTCGCGATCGATCGGGAGCGACGGCTGGCGCGCGTCGAAGCGGGAACGATCCTGGATGATCTCCAGAGAGAAGCCCGGCGGCACGGTTTGACCTTCGGGCCCGATCCCGCCACGCACAGCCACTGCACGCTGGGAGGCATGATCGGCAACGATTCCTGCGGGGTCCACTCGGTGCTCGCCCGCTTCGAAGGGGAAGGCGGGCGCACGGCGGACAACGTCGCGGAGCTCGAGATCGCAACCTACGACGGCGTGCGAATGCGCGTCGGCAAGACCCGCGAGGACGAGCTCGCGCGCATCATCGCCGAAGGCGGACGCCGCGGGCAGATCTATTCGGCGCTGCGAGCGCTTGCGAACCGGTATCAAAAAGAGATCCGGGAGAAATACCCGCGAATCCCCCGCCGCGTCTCGGGCTACAACCTGGAGTTCCTGCTGCCCGAGAATGGGTTCCACGTCGCGCGCGCGCTCGTCGGCTCGGAGGGGACCTGCGTGACGGTGCTCGAGGCCACGCTTCACCTGATCGCGAGCCCGCGTGCGCGAGTCCTCCTCGCCGCCGGATTCTCGGACGTCTTCGCGGCCGCCGACGCCGTGCCGCGCGTGCTCGAGCACCGGCCCACGGGTCTGGAGGGGTTCGACGACGGCTTGGTCGGCGACATGCGCCGAGCCTCCCTTCATCCGGACGGGATCGCGCTCTTGCCGGAAGGGGGCGGCTGGCTTCTGATCGAGCTCGGAGGCGCGTCGCCGCACGAGGCGGAGCAAAAGGGCCGCCGCCTCATGGACGAGCTCTCGAAGAGTCGCGCCGGCCCGGCTCTGCGCCTTTTCGCCCGGGAGTCCGAGGCGAAAAAACTCTGGCAAGTGCGGGAGTCGGGATTGCCCGCGACGGCACACCCGCCCGGTCGGCCCCTGACGTGGGAAGGCTGGGAGGACTCCGCCGTCGCTCCCGAACGGCTCGGCGCCTACCTGAGAGACCAGCGCCGTCTGTGGGAGAAACACGGCTACCACGGAGACCTCTACGGACACTTCGGTGACGGCTGCGTCCACACGCGCCTGGATTTCGATTTCGAGACCCCGGAGGGGATCCGACGGTTCCGAACCTTCCTCGACGAGGCCGCGGATCTCGTGCTCTCCTACGGCGGCTCGCTGTCGGGGGAGCACGGTGACGGCCAGTCGCGGGGGGAACTGCTTCCGAAGATGTTCGGGCCCGAGCTGATCGAGGCCTTTCGCGAGTTCAAGCGAATCTGGGACCCGGAAGGCCGGATGAACCCGGGCAAACTGGTCGATCCCTACCCGATTGCCGCCGACTTGCGTCTGGCCGGCGGGCGGCCGGGGACGGCCGTCTCCTCGGTCTTCCGTTTTCCCGAGGACGGCGGCGACTTCTCGCGCGCGGCCCTGCGATGCGTGGGTGTCGGAAAGTGCCGGCGTCCGGAGGGAGGCGGGATGTGCCCGAGTTTCCGCGCCACCGGAGAAGAGGAGCACTCGACGCGAGGGCGGGCGCGGCTTCTCTTCGAAATGCTCCGGGGCGAGCCTCTCACCGGCGGCTGGAGGAGCGAGGAAGTGCGCGAGGCCCTGGATCTCTGCCTCGCCTGCAAGGCGTGCAAGACGGAATGCCCCGTCGGCGTGGACATGGCGACCTACAAGGCGGAGTTTCTCTCGCACTACTACCGCGGCCGCCCTCGGCCCCGTTCCGCCTACGCCTTCGGCTGGATCCACCGGTGGGCCCGGCTGGCGTCCTTGGCGCCATCGGTCGCGAACTTCGCCACACAGACGCCGGGTCTCTCCCGGCTCGTCAAATTGGCCGCCGGCATCGCACCGGAGCGCCAGATTCCTGCCCTGGCAGCGGAGACATTTCGTTCCTGGTTCCAGAAACGGCCGGCTGCCGAATCGACGGAGAAGCGCCCCATCCTTCTCTGGCCGGACACCTTCAGCGAGTTCTTTCAGCCAGAGGTCGCCCGCGCCGCGGTCGAAGTCCTGGAGGGAGCGGGTTTTGCGGTCGAGCTACCGGAGAGGAGGCTTTGCTGCGGCCGCCCCCTCTACGACTTCGGGATGCTCGATCGAGCGAAACATCTATTAAGGGAAACCCTGCGGGCGCTCCGGGAACCCCTTCGGCGGGGCCTGTCCGTCGTCGTGCTCGAGCCCTCCTGCGCCGCCGTTTTCAAAGACGAGCTGCCGAACCTGCTCCCCGAGCGTGAGGAGGCCGTGCTCCTGTCGCGTCAGACCTTTCTGTTGTCGGGTCTCCTCGCTCGGCAAGCCCCCGGTTTCCGGCCGCCGCCCTGGCGCGCCAAGGCAATCGTTCAGACGCACTGCCACCAGCAGGCCCTCTTCGGCACCGCCGACGACGAGGCGATCCTGCAGAGGCTCGGGCTCGACTTTCGTCTCTTGGACGCCGGCTGTTGCGGAATGGCCGGCGCGTTCGGTTTTGAGCGCGGCCGCCGCCACGAAGTGTCGACTCGCTGCGCCGAGCGCGTGCTGGCGCCCGAGGTGCGCGGCGCCGACACCGACGCGCTCGTGCTCGCAGACGGCTTCTCCTGCCGCGAGCAGATCCGACAACTGACGGGCCGCCGGCCCCTTCACCTCGCGCAGGTTCTTCGAACCGCCATGGACACAGCGAGAAGGACGCCCGTCGACTCCAGCGCAGATTCTCGCTCGGCAGATTTTGCCCTTCCCCGCCCTTGAAATAGACTCCCCGCGGCTCTAACCGACGGAGACCACCAAGCTTCGATGCAAGTCTTCCATCGCAGCACAAACACGCTCTCGCGCGTCTCGGTCTTCGGCGCCGTCTTCTTCCTCGGCCTGCTTCTCTGGCTCTTCGACGCCCTCAACCGTTCTCCCTACACGACCCTCCAGGGGGTCGCCCGCGTACAGCCGGTGCAGTTCTCGCACAAGCACCACGTTGGCGCGATGGGAATCGACTGCCGCTATTGCCACACCACCGTGGAGCGGGCCGCCTACGCCAACATTCCCCCGACCAAGACCTGCATGAATTGCCATTCCCAGATCTGGAACCAGTCGCCGGAACTCGAACCGGTCCGGGACAGCTGGCGGACCGACCGTTCGATCGACTGGGTCAAGGTCTACGACCTGCCCGACTACGTCTACTTCAACCACTCGATTCACGTGTCGAAGGGCGTCGGGTGCGAGACCTGCCATGGACGAGTCGACCGGATGCCGCTCATCTCGCAGCATCCGACGCTTCAGATGTCCTGGTGCCTCGACTGTCATCGCAACACCGAGCGGTACCTTCGGCCGGCCGACCAGGTCTTCACGATGGGGTACGTGCCGGCCGGCGATCAGGAAGAGATCGGTCGGCAGCTGCAGCGCGATTACCGGATTCGACCGGTCTTCGAGCTGACGGACTGCTCGACGTGCCACCGATGACGGCTGGAGAGGCTGGGATACGGGATGCGAGATGCGGGGTGATGAGCGGTGAGTGAGCGCCGGGAGCGGCACGACGTGGGGGATCGACTCGAGCTCCTCCGGGGACGGGAGTACTGGCGAAGCCTCGAAGAGCTGGGCGGCGCCGAGGACCTCGAGCACCTCGACCGGGAGTTCCAGGTTCCCATCGACTCGGGAGTCAATCGCCGCGAGCTCCTGACGCTGATGGGCGCCTCGATCGCGCTGGCCGGCCTGACGGGCTGCACCCGCCAGCCGACGGAGCGGATCTACCCGTACGTCAAGCCGCCCGAAGAGGTCGTGCCGGGCGAACCCCTCTACTACGCGACTGCCCAGGTCCACGGAGGCTACGCCCGCGGGATCGTGGCCGAGAGCTACGAAGGGCGGCCGATCAAGATCGAAGGCAACGCTCTTCATCCCGCGAGCCTCGGCGGGACCGACGTCTTCGCCCAGGGCTTTCTCCTGAATCTCTACGACCCGGACCGCTCGCAGACGCTCACCGAGCGTGGCGAGATCCGGCCCTGGAGCGCCTTTTTGGCCTCGATGCGGCTGGCGCTCGAGAAGGAGCGCCCCTCGCGCGGCGCCGGCCTGCGCTTTCTCACGACTTCTGTCTCCTCGCCCACTCTGGCCGCGCAAATGGCGTCGATTCTCCAGGCCTTTCCCGAGGCTCGGTGGGTCGCCTGGGAACCGGCCGGACGCGACAACGTGTACGAGGGGGCGCGCCTGGCCTTCGGCGAGGCCGCCGAGCCGTGCTACGCCTTCGACCGCGCCGACGTCATCCTCTCGCTCGAAGCGGACTTTCTCGGTGTCGGGCCCGCGCAGCCGCGCGCCGTCCGCGACTTCGCCTCCCGGCGCCGCGGAGAGAACTCGAACCGCCTCTACGTCGTCGAATCGACGCCGTCCCTGACGGGGGCGCGCGCCGACCACCGCCGGCCCCTGACGCCGGTAGAGATCGAGGCCTTGGCTCGCGCGGTCGCCGCCGCCGTGGGCGCCGTCCCCGCCCGTGCGGCCGCCGATCCGTTCGCCGACGCGGTTGCCAAGGATCTCCTGGCGCACCGGGGGTCGGGGCTCGTCGTGGCCGGGGAGTCGCAGCCCCCGATCGTCCACGCTCTGGCCCACGTGATCAATCAGAGCCTCGGAAATGTCGGAACGACCGTTGCCTACATCGATCCCGTCCTGGCCGGTCCGCCGAACCAGAGCGCCGCCTTGGCGGAGCTCGCTTCGGACATGCGCGCGGGCCGCGTCTCGACGTTAGCCATCCTGGGCGGCAATCCCGTCTTCACGGCGCCGGCGGATCTGCGGTTTGCCGAGGCGATGGAAAAGGTGCCGCTGCGGCTGCACCTCTCTCTCTACGACGACGAGACCTCGCGTCTCTGCCACTGGCAGATTCCCGAGGCGCACGGGCTCGAGGCCTGGAGCGACGCCCGCGCCTTCGACGGGACAGCCACGATCCTGCAGCCCCTGATTCTTCCGCTTTACGGCGGCAAGTCGGGGCACGAGTTTCTGGCGGCGTTCTCCGACCAGCCGGAAAAGACCGGACACGACCTCGTTCACGAGCACTGGAAGGGTCGGCTTCCCGGCGGCGACTTCGAGGCCGCCTGGCGTCGAGCGCTTCACGACGGCGTGGTTCTCGGAACGGCGTTTCCGCCGAAAACCGTCGCGCCGCGCAGCCTGCCGCCGGCCGCGCCCGCTCGGGAGTCGGCGGAGACTCTGACGGCGCTCTTCCGGCCCGATCCGACGGTGTGGGACGGCGCCTACGCCAACAACGGCTGGCTGCAGGAGCTGCCCAAGCCGCTGACCAAGCTCACCTGGGACAACGCCGCGCTGATTTCGCCCTCGACCTCCGAGAGGCTCGGCGTTTCGACCGAGGACGTGGTCGAGCTCTTCCTGGAAGGCCGCAAGGTCACGGCGCCGGTCTGGGTCATGCCGGGCCAGGCCGACGGATGCGTGACGCTCCACTTCGGTTATGGCCGAACGCGCGGGGGCCGCATCGCCAACGGCAAGGGCTTCGATGCCTACGCGCTGCGCTCGGGCGCGGGGCTCTGGTCGCGCGCGGGCCTGGAGACACGCAAGACCGGATCCCACTACCCGCTCGTGACGACCCAGCATCAGAATCGCATGGAGGGGCGCGGCCTGGTGCGCGCCGTCACGGCCGAGCAGTACCGAAGCGATCCCGGAATCGTCCAAAGAATGGGAGAGCATCCGCCGGGACCCGCGGACACGCTCTACCCGAAGCTGCCGACCGGCAGCTATGCGTGGGGACTCTCGATCGACCTTTCGGCCTGTGTCGGCTGCAACGCCTGTGTCGTGGCTTGCCAGTCGGAGAACAACAGCCCTGTCGTCGGCAAGCACGAGGTGTCGCGAGGGCGCGCGATGCCGTGGATCCGCATCGACCGCTACTACTCGGGAGAGCTCGAAAACCCCGACACCCTGTTCCAGCCCGTGACGTGCATGCACTGCGAGAACGCCCCCTGCGAGACGGTCTGCCCCGTGGCGGCCACGGTGCACAGCGCCGAGGGGTTGAACCAGATGGTCTACAACCGCTGCGTCGGCACGCGATACTGCTCCAACAACTGTCCTTACAAGGTTCGTCGGTTCAACTTCTTCCTCTACGCCGACTTCAAGAGCGACCTCTGGAAGATGGTGCGCAACCCGGAGGTCACGGTGCGCAGCCGAGGCGTCATGGAGAAATGCACGTACTGCGTGCAGCGAATCAACCGGGCCCGCATCACCGCCGAGCGGGAGAACCGACCGATCCGGGACGGCGAGATCGTGACCGCATGCCAGCAGGCCTGCCCGGCTCGGGCGATCGTCTTCGGCAACCTCGACGACCCCGGGAGCCTCGTCGCGAAGGCGCGGGCCGAGAAGCGCCAGTACGGATTGCTGGCCGAGCTCGGCACGCGGCCGCGCACGACGTACCTGGCTTCGATTTCGAATCCCAATCCCGCGTTGCGGGCCGCGGCGACGCCGGAGCGCGGCGCATGACCGACGGCACGACGCGCGAAACCGCCAGCGGGCGAGTCGGCCCGCCCTCCGGGACGATCCTGGCGCCCGGTTACACCTTCACCACGATCACCGACAAGCTCGCCTCGATCGCGCTCTCGCGGCGAACTCCCAAGGCCTGGTTCTTCGGCGCGGCCGTCGGATTCGTCTTGACGATGACGCTGCTCGCGGCGATCACTTGGCTCCTGTTCCGGGGCATCGGCATCTGGGGCGTCAATCAGCCGGTCGGCTGGGGCTTCGAGATCGTCAACTTCGTCTGGTGGATCGGCATCGGCCACGCCGGGACCCTGATCTCGGCGATCCTTCTGCTTCTGCGGCAACCCTGGCGAAACTCCATCAACCGGTTCGCCGAGGCGATGACGATCTTCGCGGTGGCCTGCGCGGCGATCTATCCGACGTTCCACACCGGCCGCCCCTGGCTCGACTACTGGCTGATCCCCTACCCCAACACGATGGGGATGTGGCCCAACTTCCGCAGTCCGCTGATCTGGGACGTCTTCGCGGTCTCGACCTACGCGACCGTGTCGCTGCTCTTCTGGTTCGTGGGGATGATTCCGGATCTGGCGACGCTGCGCGACCGTGCCCAGAAGATGTGGGCCAAGGTCGTCTACGGAATGCTCGCCATGGGGTGGCGGGGCTCGGCGCGCCACTGGCAGCGTTACGAGACGGCGTCGCTGCTGCTCGCGGGGCTGGCGACTCCCCTGGTGGTGTCGGTGCACACGGTCGTGTCCTTCGACTTCGCGGCGGGCATCGTGCCGGGTTGGCATGCAACGATCTTCCCCCCGTATTTCGTGGCGGGCGCGATCTACGCGGGCTTCGCCATGGTGCTGACCCTGGCGATACCGCTGCGCAAGATGTACAGCCTCGGCGACTTCATCACGGCCAAGCATCTCGACAACATGGCGAAGATCCTGCTCGCGACGGGCCTGATCGTCGGCTACGGCTACGTCGTCGAAGCGTTCATGGCTTTCTACAGCGGGAATCCCTTCGAGCGCTACATGATCTGGAACCGAATCGGCGGCCCGTATCGGCACATGTACTGGGCGCTTCTGTTCTGCAATCTGCTGACACCGCAGCTGCTCTGGTTCCGCCGCGCGCGTCGCTCGACCGCGACGCTCTTCGTCGTGGCGATGATCGTCAACGTCGGAATGTGGCTCGAGCGCTACGTGATCGTCGTGGTCAGCCTGTCCCGCGACTTCGTGCCCTCCTCCTGGGGCCTCTACCGGGCGACGATCTTCGACTGGGCCACCTTCATCGGCTCCATCGGCCTCTTCCTGGCGCTCATGTTCCTCTTCCTGCGCCTGCTGCCGATGATCTCGATCTTCGAGATGCGACAGATCCTTCCCGAGGCGAAGGTCGCGGAGGAGGAGGCGTGAGCGCCCCCCGCCTCTACGGCCTGATGGCCGAGTTCGAGAATCCGAGCGACCTGGTCGCCGCCACGCGCCAGGCGCGCGCGGCCGGCTACGTCCACCTCGACGCCTACACGCCTTATCCCCTCGAGGCGCTGGCCGAAGCGCTCGACATTCACGACCGCAGGCTTCCCGCCCTCGTGCTGGGCGGCGGAATCCTCGGAGGCCTGTTCGGCTACGCCCTCTGCTACTGGACCTCGGTCATCGCCTATCCGCTCAACATCGGCGGAAAGCCCTTCCACAGCGCTCCCGCCTTCATCGTGCCGACCTTCGAGATGACGATTCTGTTCGCGGCCTTCGCCGCCGTTCTGGGGATGCTGGGCTTGAACGGCCTGCCCATGCCCTATCACCCCGTCTTCAACACGCCGCGCTTCGCGATGGCCTCGCGCGACCGTTTCTTCCTCTGCATCGAGGCGCGGGACCCCAAGTTCGACCACGACGAGACCTGGGCGTTCCTGACCAAGCTCGGGCCGCGGGTCGTGATGGACGTGGAGGAATGATGGGAATCAAGGGATTCGAGATGCGAGATGCGAGATGCGGGATGCGAGATGGCGCGAACCTTGACTCATCCCGTATCCCGCATCCCGTATCCCGCATCCGCGGGTTGCGCCGGCTCGCGAGCGTGGCGTTCCTCGCTGCAGTGCTCGCGGCGCAACCCGCGTGCCGTCAGGACATGCAGGACCAGCCCAAGTACAAGGACCTGCGCGGAAGTTCCTTCTTCGCCGACGGCCGCTCCGCGCGCCCGGTGCCCGAGGGCACCGTGCCGCGGGGATTCCTCTTCGCGGACCAGCGCTTCTCGACGGGCAAGCAGGACGGACAGCCGATGACGACCCTGCCGATGCCGCTGACCCGGGAGCTTCTCGGCCGCGGCCGCGAGCGTTACGGGATCTATTGCTCTCCCTGTCACGGCCTGCTGGGCGACGGCCTGGGCATCGTGGTCCAGCGCGGTTTCCGCCGCCCCAACTCCTTCCAGATCGACCGGCTTCGCGCGGCGCCGGTCGGCTACTTCTTCGACGTGCAGACCCGGGGCTTCGGAGCGATGATGGACTATGCGGCCCAGATCCCGACGGAGGACCGCTGGGCCATCGCCGCGTATGTGCGCGCGCTGCAGCTCTCGCAGGGCGCCACGCTGACCGACGTGCCCGCCCGCGAGCGACCCGTGCTCGAGTCCCCCGAGACGCCGGAGCGGCCGGCGCCCCTGCCCTTGGAGACCGACGACTGGAAGGGAGCTCCGGGATTGGAGCCCCAGAAGACGCCCCCCGGTCGAGGAGAGCACTGATGGTCGAGAGCGCCGGTAGAGATCCCCGAGTGTCGGCGGAGGCCGCCCGCTTCGTCCGCTCGGCCGCGGTCATCGGTATTGCCGCTCTCGTGGCCTGCGCCGTGGGAGCCGCCGCGCGGCCGGACCAGTTCTTCCGCTCCTATCTGCTGGCCTTCGTGTTCTGGAACGGCCTGTCGATCGGCGCGATGGCAGTCCTGATGCTCCAGTACCTGACGGGTGGCGCCTGGGGAATCGCCATCCGGCGGGAGCTCGAGGCGGCCACCCGCACGCTTCCGCTGACGGCCGTCGCCTTCCTGCCGTTGCTCCTGGGGCTGCACCGCCTCTACGAATGGACCGACGCCCACGCCGTTGCCGCCGACGAGGTGCTCCGCAAGAAGGCCCTCTACCTGAACGCGCCGTTTTTCGTGATCCGCACCGCGATCGCGTTCGCGATCTGGCTCGGTCTGGCCTACTCCTTGAACAAGTGGTCCGCCGAGCAGGATCGCCGCCCCGACCCGTCCGTCAACCGCCGGCTTCAACTGCTCTCGGGAGGCGGCCTGGTCCTCTACGCCCTGACGACGACATTCACGTCGGTCGACTGGGTCATGTCGCTCGAACCGCACTGGTTCTCGACGATGTACGGCGTGATCTTCATGGTCGGGCAGGCTCTCGGAGCGCTCGCCCTGGCGTCGGCCGCCGTCGTGCGCCTTTCTTCGCTCGAGCCCGTCTCGGGCTTCCTCGGAAGCCGGCACCTGCACGATCTCGGAAAAATGATGTTCGCCTTCACGATGTTCTGGGCCTATGTCGGTTTCTCGCAGTACCTGATCGTCTGGTCGGGCAATCTCCCCGAAGAAATCTCCTGGTACTTGGCGCGCTTTCGGGGCGGCTGGGGATGGGTGGGCGCCGCCGTGCTGGTGTTTCACTTCGTGCTCCCGTTCCTGCTCTTGCTCTCCCGAGAGGCCAACCGAAACCCCGCGACACTGCTG
>DATKAE010000026.1:0-1911 GCA_035498405.1 Thermoanaerobaculia bacterium
GACTCTAGCGGGGGCCTCTGCGTCCAGCGTCGTAGATAACCCACAAGCTGTGGAACGACAAAGTTCTCGCCATCGTCCTCTATTTCATTTAGAGCCCACAAGATACACATAAGAAACCCAGAGATAAATAAGAGCTTGCGAGACATCCGGAGCTTTATGTTCCGAAGCGCCCATTTCTGTCCCTCCCTAGCAGGCTGTTGAAGAAGGGTCCCGTTTCGCCTTGAGGATCGCTTCGTCGCCGTTGTCGTAGGCGAATTCGATCTCGATCGTGCCGTCGTCGAGGAGTTCGGCGGTTCCTTCGCCTTGGACCTCGTCGCCTTCGTCGCATCCGGCCCAGCGGAAGCCGACCGAGTCGCGGGCGTATTCGACCTCGAGGCCGGCCTCTATGGCGCCGAAGGCGATTTCGCCGCCCTGCGCGGTGATCGTCAGCCTCGCCGGACCACAGAGATCGAGATACTCGCGATCCCAGAGATCGGCCTCGACGATCCGCCAGCGGCCGATCAGGCGGCAGTCTGCCGGGGCCTTCACGCCGTAGCCGCCAGGAGCCTCGGAAGCCGCGCCAGATTGTAGGCGGCCGCCGCGAAGGTGAAGGCCCATCCCACGCGCTCACGGCCGCGGAACTTCGTCCGCTCCTGGCCGGCGACCGTCTTGATCCAGCCGAAAGCCTCCTCGATCCGCTTGCGGATGCGCTGGCTCATGGCGTAGCCCGCGTGTCGCGCCGTTCGGCCGTCGATCGCCGAGGAGCGGCCGCTCACGTTCTGCGCGACGTGGGGCGTCGCGTTCATCGAGCGCAACTCGTTGACGAAGTCCTCGGCGTCATAACCCTTGTCGGCGCCGAGCGTGATCGGCCTCGGCCGGTCGGCGCGCGGCTCGATCATGTGCAGCGCCGCGATCCGCTCGGCGTGGCCGTTGGCCTCGGTCAGACAGGCGTCGACGACGAGGCCGTTGCGGTTCTCCATCAGCGCGTGCCCCATGAAGCAGAGCTTGGCTTCCTTGCCCGGCCCCTTGCGATAGAGCCGCGCGTCCGGATCGGTCGTCGAGGCGTGCGTCTCGTTGGAGCGCTTCTGGCCATGGAAGTCGGCCTCACGGTTCCGTCCGCCCGCCGGCGGCTCACCCGACCCGTCCTTCGGCCGAAAGCTCTTCATCGACGCCCAGGCCTCGACCAGCGTTCCGTCGACCGAGAAATGGTCCGTGCTGAGCAGGCGCTTCACCCGCGGTTGCGTCAGCACCGCGCCCAGGAGCTTTGCGGCGAGGTCGCCCTCCAGCAGACGATCGCGGTTCTTGGAGAACGTCGAGTGGTCCCAGACCGCGTCGTCGACGCCGAGGCCGACGAACCAGCGAAACAGAAGGTCGAACTCCAGCCGCTCCATCAACTGCCGCTCCGACCGGATCGAATAGAACGCCTGCAACAGCATCGCCCGAAGCAGCTTCTCCGGCGGGATCGAGGGCCGACCCATCCGGGCGTAGAGCGCCGAGAACTCCCCCGAAAGAGCCGTCAGAGCCTCGTTCACAACCATGCGGATCGTCCGCAGCGGGTGATCCTTCCCGACCCGCGCTTCGAGATCGACATAGCTGAACAGCGACCCCGACCGTTCGTCCCCGCCCCGCATCAACCCCTCCGCCAAAGCCAAGGCGAAGGAATCACAGCCCCAGTCCGCTGGCCAGCGACTTTTTCAACGGCCTGCTAGAGCGTGTCCTCATTTGAGCCAAGCAAGGGCGCAAGCGAGATGGATTCCTGCGAGGAAATTTCGAGCGGTTTTTTCGTAGCGGGTCGCGATGGCTCGGAATTGTTTGAGCGCATTGAAGAAACGCTCGACGAGGTTGCGTTCGGCGTAGAGGGCGAAGTCGCATTGGCGGTTGACCTTGCGGTTGGCTTTGGACGGGATCACCGGCGCGATGCGGCGCACGCTC
>DATKAE010000027.1:0-129571 GCA_035498405.1 Thermoanaerobaculia bacterium
TCGGGGTTGCCCTTCCGCCGTTTTGCCTCTTCTCGAGGCGGCGGGGCGAGAACCAAGAAGAGGCTGAGCATGGAGTGGCCTCTCCCGTAGCGCTTCCGGACGCGGGTTCAACTCCCGCCGCCTCCACCATTGCACTCGTCAAGACCTGCCTGAGGAGCCGCTGTTGCTCCCGCACAGCGTTGAGGGGCGACCGAGCGAATTGCGTCATAACGATAGTAGAATGCTATCGAAGTGATGCCATGCCAAAAACCCTGACCGTCCGCATCGACGACGCCACCTACGGCCTCATTGCGGAAGCCGCCGCCGCCGAGAATCGCTCGGTTTCGAATTTCATCGAAACCGCGGCCCGGCAGAGGGCGGTCGCCGAGATCTTCGTTCCCGACGAGGAAATGAACGAAATTCGCTCGAATCCCACTCTCCGGAAGAGGCTCAAGAGAGGCCGTCGGGAAGCGGCAGCCGGCAGGGGCCGGTTTGTCTGAGTATCGTATCTTCGAGACTTCGGGCTTCCAGCGCGACCTGGTTCATCTGGGGCCGGGAGCGGCCAGAAAAATACAGACCACTCTGAGAGATCGCGTCTACCCGGTCCTCCGGGCGGCACCTCGCTCAACGCCATCGGCCGCGCGCCTGAAGGACTGGGATCCTCCGACCTGGCGGGTTCGGGTCGGTCCGTGGCGAGTTTTCTTCGAGATCGACGACGAGAAGCGCGTCGTTTTTCTGACAGCTGCCGATCACCGAAAGGACGCGTACCGATAGCCGCTTTGGGCCGAGCATGGAGTGGCCTCTCCCGTAGCGCTTCCGGACGCGGGTTCAACTCCCGCCGCCTCCACCATTCCAAGAATTCGTCCCTGATCCGAAAAGCAGTCACCGGAACGGGCAATCGGGTCCCGTCAGTTCGATCCGAAACGACCGGTCCGTCCTTCGGTTACAAGCACCGGCCCGATCGGTGAGGAACTTCCTTTAGCTTCGCAACCTAGATCACGCCCGCTTTTTGGAGAGGGAGGATTACCGTGCTGTACAGCGGCTCGGCCAAATAGCCGAGGTACGCTTCCATGATCGCGAAGTTAATTCGCGGCAGCGCCTGTAGATAGTCCCAGTTCGGGTGGTAAATCGTCGAGAAGCCAAAGCGGTTAGGGTCCACGAATACCGCATGCTGGGTCGCCGTGACCAGACCGTCCACTGTCACAAGGGGAAACGCATCGTCTTTCTTAGCCTGTTGATACCCGCGTATCGCGCTCAGGGTTCTTGGCCCGCAGATTCCGTCTACCATGAGAAGAAAGGGCATACGAAAAGAGTTCATCGCTCTTGCGATTGGACCCGCCCTCTCCAACAGAGTGCTCGATTTTCAGGAAGACCATGCCATCTAAGCCCGATGAAATTGGAACTGCCATGGCAGATGACCTCGTTGTTACGTCGCTTCTCGTCGCCTGCGAGCTCGCGTCTGGAACAGTGGCTTGCGATACCGGCCTGAGGCCGACTCTTCGCCCGCCCTTTGATCATAAGACCGCTTCCGACACGCGAGCCAGCCTTTCGCCGCGAATATCTGCTCGTTGTCTGTACGGCTGGTTTCAACGCATGCGATCTATCGGCCGCGCGACGACCGGCTGGGCCGGCGGGTCGCAATCCGCGCGCTGCCGCACTCGCGGTCTTCGCCGCGGACTTCGCTATCGCGGGACCGAGATCGAGCTCTGAAGGTCGGCCTCGGCTTCATCCACCTTCAGGAGGTATCCGTTGATCACGCCTGGCGTGAGATGGCGTCCTCGGACGTGGATCGTGGGGCCCGGCTGCCTTTTTCCGACGGCGGGCCAGAAGACGCTCGAGTAGTCTCCGTCCGGGAGCATCGAGAATCGGCAGCCCTCGCGGACACAGACGGTCACCCAGTCGCCGGCGAGAATGAATCCGGTGAAAAGGACTCGCCCGTGGGTGAGGCACTCCACCTGGAAAGGACCTCTCGTGGCGCAAAGGAAGGCGAGAGCGTGGCCCCGGGCCGCGCGCCCGGCGGTCATCCGGTTTCCATCGGCGAATCGGACGGCAAGCTCGTGCTCGAGGTCATCGGCCGGCTCGAACCAAGTCAGGCGATTCAACTTGATTGCGACGGGGAGCGGGGAGGAGGCTTCGGAAAAGGAAAGGAGCACTCCCGATTCGACCGGCGCCGGCGAGGGCGAGACCCGTCTCAATGCGAGCCCGCAAACCGGCTCGACGCGTGCCTCGCGGTCGCGCGCCATGGGGACCGACTGCAAGTGCGTGGCGAGAAGAAGAGCGCCGACGAATGCGTTGACCATGCTGCCGCCGGCTAGAGCCGCCGACCCTGGCGCAGAGTCGTTGGCCCGGAAGAGGGAAGCGAAGGATCGCTCGGTGCCGTTTCGCCCGCCTGCCGGAAAACGCTGTAGATCTCCGTTTCGGACCGAGCCTCGATAATCCTTTTCGCCAGCCCTTCGCGATGCAGAAGGTGACTCAGCCGCGCTTCCCAGACGAGCTGTACGGCGGCCGTCCGGGCGAGCAGGATGACCGCGAGCCTCGGCCGGTAGCCATGCACTTCGCCGAAATCAACCGGCCCCCGCGCACGAACGACGATGATCTGGTGTGCCGCCAGGGCGCACTTCTCCGGATCCCGCGGGTGCGGGAAGGCGGCATCGGGATGGAGCGCCGTGCTGCAGAGCTTCTCTCGCTCGAGAATGGCTTCGACGATGCGTCCCTTCGTTTCCTCTTCGGAGCCTCCGTCGAGCGTCAGGCGGGAAGCGGCAAGAGCCGCTCGGATAAGGTCCGCCGCCGTGGTCTCCCGGGCATCCGGAAAAATATTTCGAACGTCCATGTAGGGATAGAGTCGTGCGTCCTCTCCCACATGGCTGACCGCCTCGGGCAGCAACTCCACGCCGCTTCGATGCTTCAGAATCCAGTTGTCGAGATCCCGCACCCGGAAGCGCCAGCGACCCTCCACCCGGATGGCCGGAAGCTCACCGACCATCCGATGAATCGTTCTCGGGGACAGCGAAAGGTAGCGGGCAGCATCGCTGACCGACATCGTCTCCTCGACCGCACCGCCGCTCGACCGCTTCTTCGGGCGCATCTTCAGTGTAAGGAACTTCCCGAGCAAGAAGCAGAAACGGCAATCCGCAGATCCGGCCGGGCGGTCCCTGGAGAATCGGAATCGAATGCGCTGAAAAGAAGGCGGCGGCAGTGCGGGCACGCGAGCAGGCCCTCGCCACGACGAAGGGCGCACGCAAGCTGAGGCGTGAGCCGCAAGTTGCAGCCGCCACAGTGCGAGCCGCGGGCTTCGACGAAGGGCGGATACCGACCCTCGCGCATGAGGGCGTCGTAGCTCGACAGGAACGGCTTCGAGATTTCTCCGCGAACCGAGTCGCGCTGTTTCGCCAGCCTCTTGGCCGCAGCAGCCGCCGACCCCTGCTCGCGCAGCTGGCAGTCGATCGAGAAGAGGAGCGTCAAATTACCGATGTTGCTGTTCATTCCTATCCTTGCGCGGTACGCGTCATCGAATGCGCCTCCAAGCATCGTTCGGCCTCGAAGAGTGCGCCATAGAGCGCGGGGGCATCCGGTGCGTCGAGCAGCACCTTCACGGCCTGCTCACTGGCCAGCATCTGCGAGAGTTTGTGCAGCCAGGGAAGATGAAGCTCGTCGTATTTGAGGCCCAGCACGAAAAAGAGGTGCGTTGGCTTTCCGTCGAGCGCATCGAAGTCGACGCCCTCCCTCGAGCGGCCCAGGACCATGAAGGGCCGCGTCACTTGCTCGGCGTTGCGCCGGAGCGTGTGCAGGAACGCGGTTCCGTTCCCGATCGCGCTCGGAAGAATGTTCTCGCGCTCGATGAGCGCTCCGACGAACCAGGTCTTGTCACGAACCAGGGCCAGCCGGTGTGCGAACGATGCCAACTCTTCGATGACGCCGTTCTTCGATCTTGCCGTCAGTTCCGGGAGGATCAGGCCTGGCTGGAAGCACGCGGCGAGTTCCAGCATCCGCCGGGGTGAGCCGTAGAACGCCGGGCCGTCCAGGTAGCGGGGCACGACGCCCAGCATCTGGTCGTCCAACCACGCATCGATCATGGCCTTGCGAAAGCGCCATTGACTCCCGACCTTCACGCCCGGGAGCGCCCCATCCGTCACGAGCTTGAGAACCGTGCGCTCGTTGAGGCTCAAGTACTCCGCCATCTGCTTGACGGTCATAAGTTGATCTTCCATAGTGACTTTGACAGCCGTCATGATTATGCGTTAAATTACGCCATCTTGCAATATATTACTCGTTAGTACGCGAAAACGCATATTTTGACATAAAAGGAAGGAAGCCCGTGAGTCGCCTTCTGTCTCGGCTGCCCCGGTGGGTCACAGCGCTTAGCCACTCCAAGCCCGACAATCCTTCTCGAGCCCAGGTGCCGTCCGGGCCTGCCCTCGACTGGGCCAGGCAGGAAACACTCGCAATGCTCCGCCAGTGTCAGACCGAAGCGCGGGAGCTGCTGGATCCGAGGCAATGGAATGCGCACCTCGAGTGGATCCTGAATCGGAAGGACGATCCGTACTCCCACGGGGAGGGATTCGACGAGAAGACGGTCGATGGAATCGTTCTGGAGCTCGAGGATCTTGCAGACCTGGTCAGCAGCGCGCCAGAGGAACGACCGGGAGCGCCCGCGGATGATCCGCAGCCGGACCCTCGAGCGCGCCAATCCGTCGCGAGGGGACTTCGCCTCGCCACGGAGAGCTTCTCCGTCGTCTTCGGCAGCCACCGCTCGCGACCGGAACAGAGTCCGCACGCGATCCACTGATTCTTGCGATTCCCTCCGCCGAACGGGACCCGACGGTGACGTCGGAAACCGAGAAAAAGCGGAGGGAACCGGGAGGATTTCGTCCTCTCTCCCCCGCGACGATCTCCGCTGCGGGCAGACGCTCGCTCCGGGTAGAGGGGTACGGCGCCCTCCGGCCGTCGACTGATGCAACGGAACCATTCCCGCAGTCGGCGCTCTCGTATCTGATGGCGGCTGCACGAGGAGGTGCGCCATGTCGGATGTCTTGAAAGTCATCGAGGTGCTCGCCGAGTCCGAGAAGAGCTGGGAAGACGCCGCGCGGGAGGCGGTCGAACGAGCCGCGAAGACGCTGACGAACATCCGCTCGATCTACATCGAGCACTTCGAGGCGAAGGTGGAGAAGAACAAGATCACCCGTTATCGCGTCAACGCGAAGGTCACTTTTCTTCTCCAATAGCCGGGCTGCGCCGCTCGAGACGTGGACGTCCTTGATGTCGCCGTTCTCTTGCGTCGAGCTGCTTCAATGGGCTCTTCCCCGGCTCTCGCTGCGCTGGCCGGGCTTTCGGCGGGTTCACCGCCAGGTCTGCCGGCGCATCGGGGGACGGGTCGGGGAGTTGAAGCTGCCGGACCTGCGGGCCTACAAGGACTATCTCGAGGCCCATCCCGAGGAGTGGGCGTTTCTCGATTCCCTCTGCTGGATCTCGATTTCGCGTTTCCTTCGCGATCGGGTCGTCTTCGACGTGCTTCGGACGGAAGTCCTGCCCGCGCTGGCCGCCGCCGCCCTGACCCGCGGCGCGCACGAGCTCAAGTCTTGGAGCGCTGGATGTGCTTCGGGAGAGGAGCCCTACAGCCTGATGATTCTCTGGAAGCTCGAGCTTGCGAGGCGCTTCCCGGGTCTGTCTCTCTCCGTCGTCGCCACGGACATCGACGAGCGGCTCTTAGAGCGGGCTCGGGCCGCCCGATACCGCGCCTCGAGCCTCCGAGAGCTGCCGCGCGCCTGGGTCGATGAGGCCTTCGAACGCTCCGGAGACCTGTTCGAGCTGCGGCCCGAACTCCGGGAGGGCATCGAATTCCGATGCGAAGACATCCGCGAGAAGATGGCTCGGGGGCCCTTCGACTTGATCTTGTGCCGGAACCTGGTCTTTACCTATCTCGACGCCTCGCGCGAGCGCGAGACGCTCGACCGGATCCTGCTCGAACTCGGCCCGGGCGGCGCTCTGGTCATCGGTCGGCGCGAGCGGCTGCCGGAAGGCTCGACCGGGATCGAGGGCTGGGACTCGCGTCCGGGGATCTACCGGAGGGCAGCCGCTGGAGACGCCGCGCTGTTGCCCGGAACGCCGGCAGTGCAGGCCCCGGCGTTGGGAAAAGCGCCGCACTCGGTGGTCGAACGATGGACCTGACGATCGGAGCCCTGCGGGAACCCGCCGTCGAAGATCTCGAGCTCGAGGTCGTGGAGCGCAAGGGCCGGGGCCATCCCGACACGATCTGCGACGGCCTGGCGGAGCAGTTCTCGATCTCCCTCTCGCGCTTCTACAGCGAGCGATGCGGCGCGGTGCTGCATCACAACGTCGACAAGGTCTTGCTGCGCGCGGGCTCCTCGGAGCCGGCCTTCGGCGGCGGCAAGGTCGTGGCACCGATGGAGATCTATCTCGCCGGCCGAGCCACGCGCGAATTCCAGGGGGTCGAGGTGCCGCTCGAGGAGCTTGCGCGAGAGGGCTCGCGCTCCTGGTTCCGCCAGAACTTCCACGCGCTCGATCCCGACCGCGACGTCGCGGTCCATTGCCTGACTCGCCCCGGATCGCCGGACTTGGTCGAGCTCTTTCTGCGCAGCCACCGGGAAGGCCGATGGCTGGCAAACGACACCTCGGTCGGCGCCGGCTTCGCCCCGATGACCGATCTGGAGAGGATCGTCGGGGCCGTCGAGGCGCGGCTGAACGCCGCTGAAGTCAAGCAGGCGTGTCCCGAGATCGGCGAAGACATCAAGGTGATGGGCATCCGGCGGGCGCGGCGGATCCGCCTCACCGTCTCCTGCGCCTTCGTCGGACGCGCCCTCGAGAGCGCGGCCGACTATCTCGAGAAGAAGGAGCGCGCCCGACGCCTCGCCCTCGAAGCCGCGATGTCGGCGACCGAAATGGACGTCTCCGTCGAGATCAACACCGCCGACGATCCGGCGCAGGGCAAGCTCTACCTGACGGTGACGGGCACCTCGGCCGAAGGGGGCGACGACGGCGAGGCCGGGCGCGGCAACCGCGCCAACGGCCTCATCACTCCTTTTCGGCCCATGACGCTCGAGGCGGCAGCCGGCAAGAACCCGGTGTCCCACGTCGGAAAGCTCTACCAGATCGCCAGCAGCCGCATCGCGGAAGCCGTCGTCCTGCAGATCCCCTCCGTCGCCGCCGCGGAGTGCTACCTCGTCAGCCAGATCGGCCGGCCTATTCGCGACCCGCAGGTCGCGGGTGTGGACCTCCGCGTCCGAAGGGGTACCCGCCCGGCGGATGTCGCGCCGGAGGTCGAACGGATCGTGGAAGAGGGCCTTGGACGGCTCGACAATCTTTGGCGGGAGATCCTGGAAGGTCGGGTCACCGTTTACTGAGAGATCGCCGCACCGGTCCGGCTTTCCGAAGCCCCTTCGCGGCAGGGCGAGCCCGTTTGCCTCTGGCGGGCTCGGGGAACCCGACGTCGGGTACCCGGCGAGCGGGCCGTGCGAGTAACTTCCGGAAATCGTCAAAGGAACGCGTGTTGGCCACGTCCTTGGCCGCGCACCATCCTCGGCGCGCCTGATCCACGCCATACCGCATGAAGTCGAGCTCGGCGACGCGGTGCGCATCGGTCGAGATGGCGAAGCGCGCGCCGGCCTCGCGCGCCATCTTGACGTAAACGTCGGTCAGGTCGAGACGGTCGGGCTGCGCGTTGATCTCGAGCAGCACGCCAAAATCCGCCGCCGCACGCGCCACCTGCGCGAGATCGATCGGGTACGGCTCGCGGCGACCCAGGAGCCGGCCGGTCGGGTGACAAAAGAGGTGCACGCGCGGGTGACGAAATGCCCGCAGGACGCGTTCGGTCATGGCCGCTTCGGTCATGTGGAACTTGGAGTGAATCGAGACGAGCACGAGGTCGAGCTCGGCAAGGGTCTCCTCGTCGAGATCGAGCCGCCCGTCCTCCAGGATGTCGACCTCCGCCCCCTTGAGGATCGAGATCCCCGAGACCCGCTTGCGCAGGCTCTCGATCTGCCGGAATTGCTTTCGAAACTCGGAACCGGTGAGCCCTCCCGCAACCCGAACGGCCCGCGTGTGGTCGGTAATCGCGGCATATTCGTAGCCTCGGGCCCGGCAGGCTTCGACCATCTCGGAGAGCGTGTTCCTCCCGTCGGTGGCGTCGGTGTGCATCTGAAGATCGCCCCGAATGTCCCGAAGCTCGACGAGCTTCGGGAGTGTGCCCTCCCGAGCCGCCTCGATCTCTCCGCCCTTCTCTCGCAGCTCCGGGGGAATCCAGGGAAGGCCGACCGCCCGGAAGACCTCCTCTTCCGTTCTGCCTCCGAGGCGCCGCCGGCCCCGAAAGATCCCGTACTCGTTGATCTTCAGGCGCTTCTTGACGCCGAGCGTTCGGATCGCGATGTTGTGAGCCTTCGACCCGGTGAGGTAGTGCAACGCGGCCCCGTATGATTCCGGCGGAACGATCCGCAGATCCGACTGAAGGCCGGAACGCAGGCGGACCGAGCACTTCGTCTCGCCTCGCGCCAGGACGCGCTCGACTTCCGGATACGAGACGAATCGTTCGGCGACCGCCTCCGGCCGGCGCGCCGCCACGAGAATGTCGACGTCGCCCACGGTCTCCTTCCGGCGGCGATAGCTGCCCGCGACCTCGATCTTCTCGACTCCGGGGGCCCCGCGCAGGTGCGCCAGGAGCGGCTTCACGTGCACGTCCGCCTCCGAGAGGCGGCAACGCCGTGAGCGCTCCCGGTGCTGCGCGCATCCTTGCAGGATCCGCCCCTGCAAGACTTTTCCGAACCCTCGCACGGAAGCGAGACGCTCCTCGCGCGCCGCCCTCTCGAGGTCGGCCAGGCTCTTCAAGCCGAGCTTGTCGTAGAGCAGTCGCGCGCGCTTGGGCCCGACACCCTCGATCCGCATCATCTCGACCAAGGTCTCGGGGACCTTTCGGGTCAGCTGATCGAGCAGAGGGAGGTGGCCGGTCTGGACGAGCTCGACGATCTTGCCGGCCAGATCCTCCCCGATGCCGGGGAGCCCGGAGAGCCGATGGCCGTTCTTCCGGACCAACTCCGCGACCGGCTCGCCCAGCGTTTCGATCGTGCGAGCGGCGGTGCGGTAGGCGCGCACCCGGAACGGGTTCTCGTTCTGGATCTCGAGGAGATCCGCGACCTCCTCGAAGAGCCTCGCGACGTCGATGTTGTCCATGCCATCCACCCCCCCTCAGGCTCGAAGCAGAGTCAGAAACTGCCCTTCGTCGAGCACCGGAATCTGGAGGCTTCTTGCTCGCTCGAGCTTCGTACCCGGCTCTCTGCCCGCGACGAGGTAGTCGGTTCTGTCGCTCACGCTGCCCGTGGCCCGCCCGCCGGCGTCGCGGACGCGCCGCTCGGCCTCCTCCCGCGAGAGCGAATCGAGGGTTCCCGTGAAGACAACGGCCTTTCCGGCGAGCCGGCTCGCCCGGCGCCGGCGCGGCGGCGCCTGCGGCCGAACGCCCCGCCGCAGGCAGAGGTCGATCACCCGGCGGTTCTCGGCGCGCCGGAAGAACGCGGCAATCGATGCCGACACACGCGGGCCGATGCCCTCGACCCGCTGCAGGCGTGCTGGACCGGCGTTTCGGATCTTGTCGAGCTTGAGAAAATGAGCGGCCAGGTCGCGAGCGGTCTGCTCGCCCACCTCGGGGATTCCGAGCGCGTACAAGAAGCGGGAGAGCTCCGTGCGCTTGCTCCTCTCGAGCGAGCGGCCGAGGTTTCCGGCGGAGATCTCCCCGAACCGCTCGAGACGCGAGAGCTCCGAGGGCTCGAGGGTGAACAGGTCCGCGACACTTCGAACGCGGCCGCTGCCGACCAGTTGCGCGACGGTCTTCGACCCGAGACCCCGGATGTCGAGCGCCGCGCGGGAGCCGAAGTGCGCGACCGCCCGCTCGAGCTGGGCGCGGCAGGCCAGGCCGTTGGGGCACCGGTCGAACGGTCCTTCCCGGACCAGCCGCGTCCCGCATTCCGGGCATCGGCGCGGCATCGAGAAGGGCCTGCCGCGCCGTGCTCGCGGCCCGGCAACGCGCTCGACCACCTCGGGGATGACGTCTCCGGCCCGCACCACGAGCACCCGATCCCCGATCCGGACATCCTTGCGGGCCACTTCTTCCCGGTTGTGGAGCGTCGCCCTCCGGACCGTCACCCCGCCCACCGACACGGGCGCCAGAACGGCCACCGGCGTCAAGAGGCCGGTTCGTCCCACCTGCACGGCGATTGCCTCGATCGTCGTCTCCTCGCCGTGCGGCGCGAACTTGAACGCCAGCGCCCATCGGGGGTGCCGCGCCGTCTCACCCAGGCGCGCGCGAGAGTCCAGGTGGTCCAGCTTGATCACGACGCCGTCGATCTCGTATGGAAGCCTCTCCCGCCGGCGCGAGAGCCCGCGGTGGTAGTCGAAGACCTGAGTGAAGGCGGAAAGCCGCCGAGGCTCTCCCGAGACCGGAAGCCCCCACTCCCGCATCGCCTCGAGCGTTTGCCAGTGCGTCGCGAGGCGCTTGCCCCCTTCCTGCCGGAGGACCTCGTAGAAGAGGACCTGGAGCCGCCGCTTCGCGGTGACGCGGGAATCGAGCTGTCGCAACGAACCGGCCGCGGCGTTGCGCGGATTGGCGAAGGCGGGCTGCCCTTTCTTCTCGAGCTCCCGATTGAGTCGCCCGAAGGCCGCGACCGGCATGATCACCTCGCCCCGGACCGCGAGCCGCTGGGGCACGGGAAGCTTTCCGGCTCGAAGCCGCAGCGGAACCGAAGGGACCGTCCGGATGTTCTCCGTCACCCCTTCCCCGCTTAGTCCATCGCCGCGGGTCGAGGCCCGGACGAGCGCTCCTCCTTCATAGACCACCTCGATCGAGAGCCCGTCGAGCTTCGGCTCGGCGACATAGGCGAGCCGATCCCGACCGAGGGCCAGCCGCAGGCGCCGGTCGAACCGGCGTACCTCCTCCGGGTCGGTCACCGAGTCGAGCGAGAGCATGGGTGCCAGGTGCCGGACCTCGGGGAAGGCGGGAAGCGGCGCTCCCGCAACGCGCTGCGTCGGCGAGTCGGGCGCGATCAGATCCGGATGGGCCCTTTCCAGACGGGAAAGCTCCCCGAAGAGCCGGTCGTACTCGGCGTCCGAGATCTTCGGCCTGTCGAGGACGTAGTACAGGCGGTCGTGCCGGCGGATTTCGCGGCGCAGCCGCTCGATTCGCTGCCGCGCCTCCCTCCGGGAGCTGGAGCGGACCCTAGTTCGGCTCGTGCTCCGGCCAGGAAATGGAGAACTCGGCGCCGCACGCCGGGCAAAGACCTCCCGGGGGAAGCGACCCGCTCTCGACGAGGCTTTCGTACTCATCCTGATCGACCTCGTAACCGGTTCGCTTTCCTTCGCGGAGAGCGCAGGCGCTCGAGCAGAAGAGGACGCCATCGCTCGCCAGGAATCCAATCCCATTGCTCTCTTGCTCCATCGCTCCTCCTCCCTCGTTTCGATCCCATGTGGCGCTCGCCAGGGCGGCACTGTAGCCGGAGGCGGCCGGTCGAGGATTGATCCAATAGCATCAAAGGGAGGCGACCCGGGGGGGCCGCCGGCCCTAGCCTGATCCGTTTGGATCATCCGCGAGCCCGTGCCGGCGACTACTGTTCGGGTCGTGCCCTGGAAAACGATCTCGAAGCGCCCCGCCTCCGGCGTTGCCCCCAACCTCGCCGACTACGAGGAGACTTGCGCATCCTTCACGTGGGAGGCGGCGCGCCGCGAACTGGACGGCCTCCCGGGCGGGCGCGGCCTGAACATCGCTCACGAGGCGGCCGACCGCCACGCCGCCGGCCCGAGGGCGAACCACCTGGCCCTGCGCTGGCTCGGCAAGAGAGGAGAAGTCCGAGACTTCACCTACGGCGAGCTGGCGCGCTGCTCGGATCTGTTTGCCGGGGTCCTCCGGGGGCTCGGGGTCGGCAGAGGCGACCGCGTCTTCGCTCTCCTCGGCCGGGTGCCGGAGCTCTTCATCGCCGCCCTCGGGACCTGGAAGAATGCGAGCGTCTTCTGCCCGCTCTTCTCGGCGTTCGGCCCGGAGCCGATCCGGCAGCGGCTGTCGCTCGGCCAGGCGCGCGTTCTACTGACCACGAAGGCCCTCTATGAGAAGAAGGTCGCGGGTCTGCGCGCGTCGCTTCCCTGCCTCGAGCAAATCATCCTCGTCGGTGCCGGCGGCATCTCGACCGACGTCGCCCGGACCCACGACTTCAACGGCCTGATGGCCAATGCCGACGGAGACGTTCCGATCGTCGCCACGAGCCCCGAAGACCCGGCAATCCTCCACTTCACCAGCGGCACGACGGGCACGCCGAAGGCCGCCGTCCACGTCCATGACGCCGTGGTCGTGCACCAGATGACCGGCAGGTTCGCTCTCGACTTCCATCCCGACGACATCTTCTGGTGCACGGCGGACCCCGGCTGGGTCACCGGAACCTCCTACGGGATCATCGCGCCGCTGACCTGCGGGATCACGAGCATCGTGGACGAAGCCGACTTCGATCCGGAGCGCTGGTATCGAATCCTCCAGGATCAGAAAGTCACGGTCTGGTACTCGGCTCCGACCGCCATCCGGATGCTGATGAGGGCCGGCGCGGACGTGGCCCGCCGCTACGATCTCTCGCGGGTGCGCTTCGTCGGAAGCGTCGGCGAGCCCCTGAACCCCGAGGCCGTGGTCTGGGGGGAGGAGGCGCTCGGCCTGCCGATCCACGACAACTGGTGGCAGACGGAGACCGGCGGGATCATGATCGCCAATTACGCCGCCTGCGACATCAAGCCCGGCTCGATGGGGCGGCCGCTGCCCGGGGTCGACGCGGCCGTCCTGCGGTGCGATTCGCGCGGCGAGGTCGAGCGTCTCGGGGGCGACGGCCGGGTCGCCATGGTCGACGACCCCGGTACTCAGGGGATGCTCGCCCTGCGCGCCGGCTGGCCCTCGATGTTTCGCGGATACCTGAACGAGCCGGAGCGCTACCGGAAATGCTTCGTCGACGGCTGGTACTTGACCGGCGACCTCGCCCGCAGGGACGAGGACGGCTACTTCTGGTTCGTCGCCCGCGCCGACGATGTCATCAAGTCGTCCGGGCACCTGATCGGCCCCTTCGAGGTGGAAAGCATTTTGCTCGAGCATCCGGCCGTCGCGGAGGCGGGCGTCATCGGGAAGCCCGACCCCGTGGCCGGAGAAGTGGTCAAGGCGTTCGTCTCCTTGAAGCCGGGCGAGAAGGCGACCGAAGAGCTGCGCCTCGACCTGCTCGGATTCTCCCGGCAGCGCCTCGGAGCGGTCGTCGCGCCCAAGGCGATCGACTTCGTTGACACGGTTCCGAAGACCAAGAGCGGCAAGATCATGAGACGGCTGCTCAAGGCGCGTGAGTTGGGATTGCCCGAGGGAGATACTTCGACTCTGGAGAGGGAATGATGTCGGTAGAGACACCGGCCGCCGCCACGGGACTCGATCGAGCGCGCGCGCGCCGCCTCCTCTTCGAGATGCTGCGGATCCGGCGTTTCGAGGAGAAGTGCGCCGAGCTCTACAGCGCGGCGAAGATCCGCGGATTCATGCACCTCTACATCGGGGAGGAAGCCGTGGCCGCGGGAGCGATCCCGTGCCTCGGGCCGGAGGACGCCCTCGTGACCACTTACCGGGAGCACGGCCACGCGCTCGTCCGAGGGGTCCCGGCCGACTCGATCCTGGCCGAGATGTACGGGAAGGTGGAGGGTTGCAGCCGAGGGCGCGGCGGCTCGATGCACCTCTTCGACGCCGCCCGCCGCTTCTACGGGGGCAACGCGATCGTGGCCGGCGGCCTGCCGCTGGCCGTCGGTCTGGCACTGGCGGACAAGCGAATGGGCCGACGACGGGTGACGGCCTGCTTCTTCGGCGACGGCGCGGTTGCCGAGGGGGAGTTCCACGAGTCGATGAACCTGGCGGCGCTCTGGAAGCTCCCGGTCCTCTTCTGCTGCGAGAACAACCTCTACGCGATGGGCACCCGCATCGACCGCGCGTTCCTGCAGACGGACTTGTGCGTGAAGGCCGGCAGCTACGGCGTGCCCACCCTCCCGGTCGACGGAATGGACGTCGTCGCCGTCGAGGAGGCGACCCGAAAGGCCGTCGAGGCAGTGCGCGCCGGGGCCGGCCCCTTCTTCCTGGAGCTGCGCACCTACCGCTTTCGCGCGCACTCGATGTACGACCCCGAGCTCTACCGGGACAAGAAGGAAGTGGAGGACTGGAAGAAGCGCGATCCGATCGCACTCTTCGAAGGCCTCTGCCGCGAGCGAGGGCTCCTCTCGGAAGGGGATCTGGCGCAAATGGAGAGCGAGGTCGCCTCGGAGATCGAGAAGGCGGTTGCGTTCGCGGAGGCAGGCACCTGGGAGCCCGTCGAAGAGCTCACTCGTTTCGTCTACAGCGAGACGCCTGCGCCCGCTCCCCCCGCACGGCCTCCGGGAGGGCGCACGATCCGCACCACCTACCGGGAGGCGATTCGCTCGGCTCTTCGCGAGGCTCTCACTCGAGACTCGCGCGTCTTCCTCATGGGAGAAGACGTGGGCCAGTACGGAGGATGCTACGCCGTCAGCAAGGGTCTCCTTGGAGAATTCGGGCCGGAGCGAATCCGCGACACCCCGCTCTCGGAATCTGCCTTCGTCGGCGCGGGGATCGGCGCCGCCCTCGGAGGCGCCAAGCCGATCGTCGAGATCATGACGGTGAATTTCAGCCTGCTCGCGCTCGACCAGATCTTGAACAACGCCGCCACCCTCCTGCACATGTCGGGCGGCCAGTTGCCTGTTCCGCTCGTGATCCGCATGACGACCGGAGCCGGGCGGCAGCTCGCCGCGCAACACTCGCACAGCCTCGAGGGGTGGTACGCGCACATTCCGGGGCTTCGCATCCTCGCCCCCGCCACCCTCGAGGACGCGCGTGGAATGCTCGGGACGGCGCTCGAATCGCCCGATCCGGTGCTCCTCTTCGAGCACGGCTCTCTGTACAACATGGAGGGGGACTTGGACGAGAACGCCGGGCCCGTCGACATCGATCGGGCCGCCGTGCGCCGCTCCGGCCGCGATGTCACGCTGATCACTTACGGCGGAACCCTCGGCAAGACGCTCGAGGCGGCGCAGCTCCTGTCGCAAGAAGGGATCGAAGCCGAGGTCCTCGACCTGCGGACGTTGCGCCCTCTCGACACGGCGGCGATCCTCGCCTCGGTCTCGAAGACCCGCCGGGCCGTCATCGTGGACGAAGGTTGGAAGAGCGGGAGCCTCTCGGCGGAGATCTGCGCGCGCATCGTGGAAGGCGCCTTCTTCGACCTCGACGCGCCCGTCGCGCGCGTTTGCTCGGCCGAGGTGCCGATGCCCTACGCCAAGCACCTCGAGGAGGCCGCCCTGCCGCAGCCGGCGGCGATCGCCAAGGCCGCCCGGCGAGCGCTCGGAAAGACCCTTGGCTGAATTTCGGATGCCCTCGCTCGGCGCCGACATGGAGGCCGGCACACTCGTGAAATGGCTCGTCCACTCGGGCGACACGGTCCGGAAGGGCGACATCGTCGCCGTCGTTGCGACGGAGAAGGCCGACGTGGACGTCGAAGTCTTCGCCGGCGGGAAAATCGAGACGCTCCACGTCGCGGAGGGGCAGAAGGTGCCCGTGGGCGCGTTGCTCGCCACCATCCGCGGCGAAGGGGAGCCAGCGGTCGCGGCGCCGACGGCGCCCGTGCCGGCGCCTCCAAGCGGCCCCCGCGCGATCGCCTCTCCCGCCGCCCGCAGGCGGGCCGCAGAGCTCGGGGTTGACCTGTCGCGGGTCTCCGGAACGGGGCCAGACGGCTCGATCACGCTCTCGGACATCGAAGCGACCGCCTCGGGCGGCCGGCCATCGCCGGCGCCGGCTCCTGACCGTTCGGCCGCCATGCGGCGGGCCATCGCCGCGGCGATGACGCGTTCCCATCGTGAAATTCCCCACTACTACCTGGGCACCGAAATCGACCTCGGCGCGGCTCTGCGGTGGCTCGCTGCCGAGAACGCGAAGCGCCCCGTCACGGAGAGAATTCTTCCGGCGGCCCTGATGCTCAAAGCCGTGGCGCTCGCGGCCCGCGAGATCCCTGAAATGAACGGCTTCTGGCAGGACGGCTCGTTCCGGCCGAGTGCCTCGGTTCATCCGGGGGTCGCCATCTCGCTTCGGGACGGGGGGCTCGTGGCGCCGGCGATACACGACGCGGACCGCCAGAGCCTCGAGGAGCTCATGAAGCAGCTTCGCGATCTGGTCGGCCGGGCCCGGGCGGGCACGCTGCGCAGCTCCGAAGTCTCCGATCCGACCATCACCGTGACCAACCTCGGAGACCTCGGCGTCGAAACGGTCTACGGCGTGATCTTTCCCCCGCAAGTCGCGCTCGTCGGCTTCGGAAGGGTGGCCGAAAGGCCGCGGGTGCGCGACACCGCCATTCTGCCCGTTTCCACGGTTTTCGCAACGCTCGCGGCGGATCATCGAGCGAGCGACGGCCATCGCGGCGGTCTCTTTCTGGCTTCGATCGACCGCCTCCTGCAGAAGCCGGAGACGTTATGACCGAGCCGGAGCTGCGGGAGCTCGCCCTTCGGGTCCTGCGAAAGATCGCCCCGGAGGCGGATCCCGCGCGGATCGACCCTCGGGAAGATCTGAGAGAGCAGCTCGACCTCGACTCGATGGATTTCCTGAACTTCGTGATCGGCCTTCACGAAGCCCTGGGCGTCGACATTCCCGAGGCCGACTACGCGCGGCTCTCCTCGCTCGACGGGATCGCGCAGTACCTGGGGGAGAAGGTTCCGGGGGCCGCCCGGTAGCGACCGAGCCCAGGGCTTGGACTGCGTGTGCCCTTGAGCGCCCGGCGCGCCCGAGTCAGTCCGTGTCATGCATCGCGCAGCATCCCGGTTTCCTCGGTAGGATCGCGTCGGAGAAACCGACGATGACACGCCTCCTCCGTCTGTCGATTGCTGCCGCGGCTGCGATCGCCGTCCTGTGGGTTGCGGTACGCGCCACCCGCCCGAAGGCCCCGGTGGCCGCGCCGGCCCCCTCGCCCGTCTTCGGCGACGCCTTCTGGAAGTTCTGGGGCGACGGAAGGGCGGAGCTTGCCGGATACGACCTCGTCTTCCGTCGTTACGGCGAGCTGCGAAAGGGTGTCGCCGTGACGATCTTCGTGACCGAGACTTTCTCGAACTCTTTGAGAGTCAAGTCCGACCCGGGCAAACACCCCAAGTCCGACGAGTTCCCCGTCTTGAAGCTGAACCTCGTCGAGGATTTCTCGACCGGCATCTATGACTACAACCTCATGACGAGCGCCTTCGTCGCCTTGACCCCGGTCAACGGCCGCCCGGCCGGGAGCCTGACGAAGGTCTCCTTCTCCTCGCAGGAGTGGTGCGGCAACGTCTATGCACACCTGCTCTTCGACGCCGCCCAAGCGCGCCTGACCTCCCACAGCTACTTCGACGGCGAAGCGGACCAGTCGCGCACCGTCCCCGTGCCCCCGGAGGCGCTGTCCGGCGACGCGATTCTCCTGTGGGCGCGCGGACTGGCCGCCCCCTGGCTCGCTCCCGGCGAGCGTCGCACCGTGGCCCTGCTGCGGTCGCTCGAGACGGCGCGGCTCGAGCACCGTCCCGTCGAGATGCTCCGCGCGACACTCTCGAGGGCGGCGGCGCCGTCTCGGGCGAGCGTGCCCGCGGGAACCTTCGACGTCGAGCTCCACCGCGTCGAGATCGAGGGCGGCGCTGCCTGGACGATCTCGGTCGAGGCCGCCTGGCCCCATCGGATCATCGAGTGGGAGACGAGCGAAGGCCAGAAGGCCTCGCTTCTCGGTAGCGACCGGCTTGCGTACTGGAAGTTGAACGCCCCGGGCGGCGAGAGCGCGCTCGCGAAGCTCGGTTTGACGCCGCGCGCCGCGCGAATGCCCTGACGCGACCGGGGCGGCTTCTTTCCTACCAGATCTGGCAGCGTTCCGCGCGCACCATCGCCGCGCCCGGCTGGCAGGCGAAGGCTCGCGCAAATTCGGGCATGTTCGAGACGGTTCCCACGGAGCGGTACTGCCCGAGCGGGTGCTCGTTGGTCTGCACGATCAGCCGCGCAAATTCCGGCCGGTGGTTGGCCGCCCAGATGCGGGCGTTCGCCACGAAGAACCTCTGGTCGGCCGTGAGGCCGTCGATGGGAGCGGGCTCTGGTTTGCCTTTCAGGCTGATCTGGTAAGCCCGGTAAGCGATCGTCAGACCGCCCAGATCCGCGATCGCCTCGCCCTGCACGAGCTCGCCGTTCTCGTGCAGATCCGCCTCGACGAAATAGCCGTCGAACTGCTTGATGATACAGGCCGCGCGCTCGTCGAAATTCTTGGCGTCCTCGGCGGTCCACCAGTCGACCTGATTTCCCTTGGCGTCGAACTTCCGGCCGGAGTTGTCGAAGCCGTGGGTGATCTCGTGCCCGATCACGGCCCCGATCGCGCCGTAGTTGATGGCGTCGTCTCCCTCGGCGTAGAAGAACGGCGGCTGGAAGATCCCGGCCGGAAAGACGATCTCGTTCTTCGCGGCGTTGTAGTAGGCGTTGACCGTGGGCGGTGTCATGCCCCAGTCGTAGCGGTCTACGGGCTTCCCGATCTTCGCCAGGTCCCTCCGGGCCTCGAATTGATTTGCCGCGAGGGCGTTGACCGCATAGGAGCCGGGAACGATGTCGAGGGCGGAGTAATCGCGCCACTTGTCGGGATAGCCGATCTTCGGCCGAATGGCGGCGACCTTCGCCGCGGCGGCCTTCTTCGTCGCCTCGCCCATCCAGGTCAGTGCCTGGAGGTCGTCGCTCAGGGCGGCGAGCAAGTTCTTCACGAGCTCGTCGGCGCGCTTCTTGGCAGCCGGCGGGAAGTATTCCTGAACGTAGATCCGCCCGAGGGCCATGCCCATCGCATTGTCGGTCGCCGTCACGCAGCGCTTCCAGCGCGGCTGGATCTCGGGCGTGCCGGCGAGCGTCTTCCCGTAGAAGGCGAAGTTCTCGTCCACGAACCGCTTCGGGAGCGTCCCGGCGGTCGCCGTCAGAAGCTGCCAGCGCAGGTAGGTCTTCCAGGCCGAGAGCGGCTCGGAGCGGATCAGACGATCCGCTGCATGAAAGAAGTCGGGCTCCCAGACGTTGACCTCGACGCCGGCCGGGATTTTCTGCTCCTGGAAGTAGGTCTCCCACGCCAGGTTCGGCGTCGCCTTCGACAGGGCCGCGAGCGTCATCGGGTGATGGGTCTTGTCCGGATCGCGGATGTCCACGTTGTTCTGCGAGGCCTCGGCGAGCTTGGTCTCGAGAGCGAGGATCGTCTGCGCATCCGTGGAGGCCTTCGCGGCCGGCGAGCCGGCGAGCTCGAGCATCTTTGCCACGTGAGCGGCGTACTTCTGCCGGGTCTCGACGGACTTGGCGTCCGTCTTCGTGTAGTAGTCGCGGTCCGGTAGGCCGAGCCCGCCCTGGACGGCCGCGGCGATCACCCGCGAGGAGTCCTTGCGGTCCTCCTCCGACCCGAAATTGAAGAGGGCGTTGACCCCCATGTCCTGAAGATGCACGATCGCGGCGCGCAGCGACGCCGCGTCGTGGATCGCGTCGATCTTCGCGAGCTCGGGCTCGATCGGCGAAAGCCCCTTCGACTCGATCGCCGCCTCGTCCATGCAGGCGCCGTAGAAGTCGCCGAGCTTGCGCTCGTCGGAGCCCGCGGGCGCCGAGCGGTTGCCCCCGAGCTTCTCCAGGATCCGGTGCAGATCGTCGAGATTGCGCTGCCGGAGCTCGTCGGAGGAGCCCCACCGGGGGCGATCCGACGGGATGGGGTTCTTCTCGAGCCACCCCCCGTTGCCGTACCGGTAGAAGTCGGTACAGGCCTGGGCCGAAGTGTCCATTCCGGCGACGTCGAGTGTCGTCAGCCGAGGCGCCGTCGGCGCATTGTCCGGCGAGGCCGCCAGAACGATCAGCCCGGCGATCGCCGCCGGCATGAGGCGAACGATGGAACGAAAAGGCTTAGTGGCCACGACTCCTCCTTCTTCGGCAGGCGACCGGCCCGCCAGCCGCCCGTGTGATACGGAGACATCGCACAAAAGTTTGGTAGTTCAAAGCGGACCGGTTCAAACGGGCCCGGTTCGGGGCAAAGACACGAAGGACCGGGACGAGAGGCGGTCCCACCCAAAGCAGTCCGCTCCGAAGTCCAGCTAGGTCGACCGCTTCGGCGGAACTCGCGCGAGCTCGATCCGCTCGCGGCTCTTCTGCCCGCCCTCCTCGAAGAGGAAGGTGAGGATGAAGCGATCGGCGTCCAGAAGCCGGATCTCGACCCCGCTGACGTGGCCCGCCTCCGACGAGGAGAGATTCGTAATGTCCACGAACTCGAAGTCGAGGATGCCTTGCACGACGTCGATTCGGCGGGCCTTCAGGCGCGGCTGGTTGCGAGCACCACAGTAGTGCGTCATCCGCAGGTCCCCGCCGTCCAGGTGATAGACGCTCGTCATGATCGGTGTGCCGTCCATGGTCAGGGTTTCGACGACGGCCGAGCCAACCCCGGTAAGGCTGTAGCTGGCGTGCATCCTTCCGCTGTCGTGGCGGGCCCCGCTCCACTGGACCGACCCTTCCCATTCCCCGGCGAGCGCGCAGAGCTTCTTGAACGCCGCCGCGGCCGGCGCAGGCTCGGGAGTGACGGGGAGCGCGAAGGAGCGCAACAGCATGAGCGCCGCAGCGGCAATCAGTCGACCCATGAGGAGACCTCCCGGAGAGATCATGCGCCTGCCTGGGCCCACCGGGCTGTCAAGAAATTGCAGGGCCCGCGGGCGTCAGTACCGACCGCCAACCGGCGCCGGAAGTCCGTCGAGGTCCGCCAGATCCGCGGCGGTCAAGGCGACATCGGCGGCTGCCACGTTTTCCTCGAGATACTTGCGCCGCTGCGTGCCCGGAATGGCCAGAACCTGCTCGCCGCGCGAAAGCACCCAGGAGAGCGCCACCTGGGCGGCGGTCGCGCCGCGGCGCGCGGCGACGGCGGCCACGCCCTCGACGATCCGCTGATTCTGCGCGACCTCCTCGGGTTGGAATCGCGGGAGCCTGGAGCGAAAGTCCTCCGCTCCGAACCGCGCTCCGGCCGAGATCGCGCCCGTCAAGAAACCCCGGCCGAGCGGCGCGAAGGCCACGAAGCAGGCGCCATGCGCGGCGCACCAGGGCACGACGTCTTCCAAATAGTCGCGCGTCCAGAGCGACAGCTCCGATTGCACCGCGGCCACCGGATGGATTGGCGAGATCCGATCGAGCTCGTCGACGGACGCCTCGGAAATGCCGAGCCACCGCACCTTTCCCGCCGCGACCAGACCCGCCATGGCGCCCCACGTCTCCTCGACCGGCACCTTCGGGTCGATGCGGTGGAGATAGTAGAGATCGATGGAGTCGATGCCGAGCCGGGCGAGCGAGGCGTCGCAGGCCTCCCGCATGTGATCCGGGCGCCCGTCGCGTCCGAAACGGTAGGTCGCCTTGTCCTCGACGACCAGGCCTGCCTTGGTCGCGATGAGGATGCGGTCCCGCCGCCCCTCGACGGCGCGCCCGAGAAGCGATTCGTTGGCGAACGGCCCGTAGACGTCGGCCGTGTCGAAGTGATCGATACCCAGATCGATCGCGTGCCGGATGACGTCGATCGCCGTCCGCTCGTCCACGGACCGATCCCGGTAGCCCCAGCTGAACCCCATGCAGCCAAGACCGACCGGAAAGACCGAACGGCCGTTGCCCCCGAGCCGCCTTCGCCTCACGGCGGCACGATACCAAGCGGAGTCGGGGACATCTCGGCCCGCCGCGCTACATCCAGGGCTCGTCCGCGCTCGGCCCGTAAATCGAGGGCACCCTGCCGCCCGCCATCCGGACATACACCGAGAGCTGCCCCCGATGATGGATCGCGTCGGAGAGCAGCTGCCACAGAAGGTCGATGACGGGAACCGGTCCGACTTGCTTGGGGCCGGTGAAAAACGGCACCGTCTCGAAGAGCCTTTCCTCCGGGGTCTCGCGCAGCGTGTCGATCAGCGCCTGGGCTCCCTCCTCGTAGGCCGCGACCGCCTCGGCAAGCGTCGCCGGCGCCGGCGGGAAGGCGGGCGGCATGGTCAAGTCGCCTCGGAGCGCGTCCACGCCGACACGGTTCTCGACGGTGAAGGTGTGCACGAGCTTGACGGCCGGCTGCGACCGCTCGTGCGGCCGAAAATGGTCCTGGCCGGACGGATACGCCCGCATCAGCTTCAGCGTGGTCGGAAACTCGCTCGAGAACCGGTCGAGGAACTGCCGTTTGAGGTGTGCTGCGGGAGCGGACGCGGCCTTTCGGCTCGCCCCGCCCTTCGAACGGCGTCGCGCGCCCTCCCGCGAATGCCGCATGATCGGCTTGCGCCTCGACTTGGCCGCCTTCCGGGCCGCCGGCCGCTTCGATTTCGAACGCTCGGACTTCTTCATCTTCCACTCCTTTCACGACTCCAAAAAGGGCTCAACTATGGCTCAGTCCCGCCCACCCGTCCACCGGCGTCGTTTTCGCAGCGGGGACCCCTCGCGCGTCGTGGGCTTCGGGGAGGGCTGACGGACGTCCTCGTCCCCACTCGGGACGTCAGTACCTCCAGCTCGTAAGATCCGCGCCCGGCGGTGCGCTCTTGCTGATCCGCTCGACGATCTTGGGCGCGAACATCTGGTGGTATCGGAGGCGGGAGGCATAGTTGGGACGCGTGTGGTCGCCGTTCCAGCAGTGCTCGGCGCGCGGCTCGTAGTCGACTTCGCCGCCGTAGTGAGGGTCCTTCGTCGACCGGAGAAACTCCTCGGCGAGGTAGACGGCGTTGTTCAAGTAATAGCTGTCGGCCTCGCCGACGTAGATGTGAATCTTGCCTTGGAGCTTCGAGCCCAAGCCCGCGGACCAGTCGCGCCGCAGGATGTGCACGAGGTCGTAGTTGTCCCTCCAATAGGCCGCGACCTCCTTGTCGATCACGCCGGTGCGCTTGTCCCAGATCGGCTTGGGATAGCCGTCGCTCCCGGCGGGCGAGTAGACGGCCTGCCAGATGTCGTATTGGCCGCCGGACCGGGTCTTGGGGCCAAGGACGTTCTCGAGACGGTTCATCTGCTCGACGGTCGAGGAAATGTGCCCGAGGTAGTCGCGGTGACCAGGCGTTGCCACGCTCTTCCACGGTCCCTTCCAGAAGTAGGCGTTCTCGTCCTCGTAGATGTTGACGACGCCGTACTGGTGGAAATCGATGGGATCCGGGCAAGCCGCCCAGGCGCCGTTGAACTCCTCGGGATAGAAGATCTGCGCCCCGAGGGCCTCCCAGCCGCCGGTCGAACCGCCGTAGAGGAAGCGCGCCCAGCCCGCGCCGATCGCTCGATACTTCTTCTCGAGATACGGAATCAACTCGTAGGTGATGGCGTCGCCGTACGGCCCGAGATTCGCGGAGTTCACGGCGTAGGAGTCGTCGAAGTAGGGGTTCGCGTGCTGAATCTCGACGACCAGGTAGCGCGGATAGCCGGGCGCGGTCCAGTCCTTGTAGAGCTGGTAGCCGTACTCCTGCTGGATCCGGTTGTAGCCCGAGATGCGGAAGCGGTCGGAGTAGTCGGGCTTCAGGTTCGGGTCGGGAGGCTCCTCCCGAAAACCGCCAATCGTGTCGGGAAAATGCCCGTGGTTGATCACCAGCGGGTAACGCGCGTTCGGATGCGTCTCGAAGCCCTCGGGCAGCAGGACGTGGGCGCCCAGATACACGGGGCGACCCCAGAACTTCGACAGCCGCTCGGAGAGGATCTTCTCGTGCTTGACGTATTTGGTCGTCGGGGGATCGGGGATTGGCGGGATCACCTGGTCGAGCAGGATCGTGATGGTCTCCCTCTTCTTCGGGTCCAGGGTCACTTCGCGGAGCGTCGAGTAAAGGTTGCCGGGTTTCTTGTTCCACTGCTGCCCCTCGCCCCGGTCGGGCGGGAGCTTGACGGTATGCCCGTTGGCGAGATGGAAAGTCTCGTAGCGGTTCAAGAGCGCCTGCACCTGGTAGGTTCCCGCCGGGAGGTCGGCGAGGCTTTCCAGGGGATAGCCGAGCACGTCCGAAGGGAAGACCGCTTGCTCGCCGGCCTTCCAACCGTTCACCTCGATGCCGAAGACCTGTTGGCTCTCGAGGCTGATGTCGCTCACTTGAAAGCGGGGCTCCTCGCTCTTGTCCGTCGAGAGCAGGAGCAGGACCCGGCCGTCCACGGGCGACTGACCCATCTGCGGGCCGTACGTCACGACGAAGCGGGGCCCCTCTTCCGAGCCCCGGGCGGCCCCGAAGAGGGCGAGTGCCACGACGGCAATCAGGGCGAGGAGCGAGTCGGAGCGAATCGACGTCATGAGGTCCTCCCGAAAGCCGCGCAAGCATATCGGGAGTAAGCCGAGCGATATCGGCCTCTGGTCGCGCTCCGTCGCGGCCGGCGCGCCCGCCTCCGCACGCCGCCGAGCCGCCTCGCAGTCAACAAAAGAAAGGAGGCGCGGTCAGCGCCTCCTGCCGCCCGGCGGCCGCCGGCTCACACGAGCTGGCCGCCCGGTTGCGGATTGGCCAAGACCATATGCCCGTCAGCGCCGCTCCACCATGATGCGAATAGATCACCGTCGCCCCGGAGCGGACGGGGCCTCACTTCGCGGGTCACCCCTTGACACACGCGACAGGGCGCACCCGAGCGACTCGCCGCGAAAGACCGGCGGCCTCGGCGACCGCGGCCACCTCCTCGACGTCCTTGTAGGCGCCCGGAGCCTCCTCGGCCGCGCCTTTGGCGGTGTGGGACTTGATGATGATTCCCTTCTCGGAAAGCTCGCGGATGAGGGCCTTGCCCTGCCATTGGCCCTTGGCCTGCGTGCGGCTCATCCGGCGGCCGGCTCCGTGACAGGAAGACGACAAGGCCCGGCGTTCGGATTCCGCCGTCCCGACGAGGACGAAGGAAGCCGTCCCCATCGTCCCGCCGATCAAGACGGGCTGGCCGACGGCGCGGTACTCCTCGGGAAGCTCCGGATGGCCCGGACCAAACGCGCGGGTCGCGCCCTTGCGGTGGACATAGAGAAGCCGCGGCCGGCCGCCGACCACGTGCTCCTCCGCCTTGCAGGTGTTGTGGGAGACGTCGTAGATCAGCTCCAACGACGCCTTCGGAAAGTGGCGGGCGAAAACGCGCCGGACCAAGGCGCCGATCACCTGGCGGTTGGCGAGCGCGCAGTTGATTCCCGCGCGCATGGCGCCCAGGTAATCCTCTCCGTCCGGCGAGCGGATGGGAGCACAGGCGAGCTCGCGGTCCGGCAGCCGAATCCCATAGCGGCCGGCTAAGGGAAGGAGCCGCTGCAGGTAATCGGTCCCGATCTGGTGGCCGAGGCCGCGCGATCCGCAATGGATCGTGACGAGCAGGCTCCCCTTCTCGAGCCGAAAGGCGCGCGCGGCAACGGCGTCGAAGATCTCGTCGACGACCTGGAGCTCCAGATAATGGTTGCCGGAACCCAGGGTTCCGATCTCGCCCAGTTGGCGGTCTTTGGCCCGCCGGCTCACCTTGGAGGGGTCGGCGCCCTTCATGCAACCGTTCTCCTCGACGCGCGCGAGCTCCGAGGATTCGCCCCAGCCGCTCTCGACGGCCCAGCGGGCTCCACCCAGGAGAACCTGGTCGAGCTCGTCCGGCGTCAGCCGCACGGCTCCCCCCCAGCCCACTCCCGCGGGAACCGTGCGATAGAGGTCGTGCGCGAGAGTCTCCCGCTTCTCGGAGATCTCCTCCCCCTTCAGGCCCGTCGTATACGTGCGCACGCCGCAGGAGATGTCGAACCCGACGCCGCCGGCCGAGACGATGCCGCCCTGGTCGGGATCGAATGCCGCGACACCGCCGATGGGAAAGCCGTAACCCCAGTGCGCATCGGGCATGGCGTAGGCGGCGCCGACGATGCCGGGAAGGCTCGCGACGTTGGCGAGCTGCTCGCGGACCTTCTCGTCCAGGGCGTCGATCAGCTCGCGGCTCGCGAAGATGCGCCCGGGTACGCGCATGTCTCCCGTGGCCGGCAGCTCCCAGACGTTCGGCTCGACCTCGCGAAAGGCTGTCACACGTCCACCACACACTGGGCCAGCCACCGATCCGCCTCTTTCGCGACGCGCACGGCGGTGTAGGTCGCCCCCTTCGGCTGCACCGTGCTCTCGTGCCGCTCCGGGTCGAACGGCTCGCCGCGGGCGCGCGCCGACAGCCGCCAGGCTGACGCTGCGCCCCCTCGGATCTCGACCTCGAAGTCCCCGAAGACGAGGTGCTTCGTGTCGGAGAGCGAGATCAACTCGTTCAAGTACGCCACCAGCAACTCCTCGAGCCCCGTCGCTTCGAGCTCGAACCGTTCCTCGACCGCCGGTCGGACACTGGACGGACTCTCGGCGAGCAGCGCGAAGAGGGCGTGCGCCGCCCCTCGGAAGGCTTCGGCGGGTGTGGACCCGAAGCCCCGAACTCCCACGTCCGCTCCGTGCTCGAACTGCTCGAACTTCACGCGAGCCTCTGCCCGAAGCCGGGCGGCCCATCCTCCCTCAAACGGCAGCCGCGCGGTGTGATGCACGCGAATCATGCCCGCAATTCCGCCGGCGTCCATCATGTTATGGAGTGCCGTCCATGGTTGATGCCAATGTCCCGATCGCGGCCCGCCTGGAGGAGGTCGCGTCCCTCCTCGAGCAGCAGGGCGCCAACCCCTTCCGGGTCGGCGCCTATCGGAAGGCCGCGCGGACGCTGCGCGGGCTCGAGCAGCCGGTGTCGGAGATCCTGGAGAAGCAGGGAGTAGAAGGACTCGATCGCCTGCCGGGCATCGGCCCTGTCCTGGCGCGCGCGATCGACACCCTGGTCGCGACCGGCCGCCTGCCCATGCTCGAGCGGCTGCGCGGAGAAAGCGACCCCACGGATCTGCTCGCCTCGGTGCCGGGCATCGGCCGCACGCTGGCCGACCGGCTGCATCACGGCCTCGGCATTTCGACGCTCGAGGACCTGGAGGCGGCCGCCTTCGACGGCCGACTCGTGAACATCGAAGGAATCGGGAGCAAGCGGCTCGCCGGGATCCGCGACTCGCTCGCGAGCCGGCTCGCCCGGGCGCGCCGGCCCGCCGCCGGGCCCGCCGAGGAGCCTCCGGTCTCCGAGCTCCTCGATGTCGACCGCGAATACCGTTCCCTCGCCCGCGCGGGGCGGCTGCAGCGGATCGCGCCCCGACGCTTCAATCCCGACCGCGAGGCATGGCTGCCGATCCTGCACACGCAGCGCGGGCCTCGCCACTACACGGCCCTCTTCTCCAACACGGCGCGGGCGCACGCTCTCGGCCACACGCACGACTGGGTCGTTCTCTACTGCGACGGCGACCGGGGAGAGCGGCAATGGACGGTCGTGACGGACTCTGCCGGTGTGCTGCAGGGGCGCCGCGTCGTGCGAGGCCGCGAGCCCGAGTGCCTCGAGTTCTACGAGCCCTTCGCGGCGACGACCCGCTCCGCCGTCTGACGGCGCCGACGGGCCGGCCGGCGCTTACCTGTAGAATGCCTAGAAGACACGCTCGCTCCGGCGTCATGCTACCCTTCTGGCGAGAACGCGCCTCCATCGAGAAGCCGATCACCGGTTGAGAGACCGCCGTACTGCCGCCGCCGCGGCCCTCGCCTTCCTTCTCTCGAGCCTTTCCGTCCCCGCCCGGGCCGAAGACCGCGCCACGCTGCTCTGGAAGGGAGAGTCCCACCCGATCGGCACGGTGGCGGGCAAGGGGTTCTCCGCCGGGGACGCCGCGCGCGCGCTCGGCTTCGAGGTCTCCGTCGACTCGACGACCGGTGTCCTGACGCTGACCGGACACGGCCACAAGGTGCTCGTGGGCGCGGGCACCGCCCAGGTTCCCGTGGATCAGCGACTCGTTTCGATCTCGAGGCCCGCCGAGACGATCGCCGGCACACTCTTCGTCCCGGCCGACTTCCTCGAGAAGGTTCTCTTCCCCCTCGTCGGGGCGACCGGATCTTATGACCCCGCGCGGCGGATCTGGACGCTTTCGGAGGGCGGCGTCCTCACGATCGAAACGGCCGTCGTCCATGTCGCCCCGGTCACACAGGTCGTTTTCAAGCAATCGGCACCGGCAAAATTCACTTCGGTGCCGGGCGCTTCGGCGGTACAGATCCGCTGGCCGGGCCAGACGGTCGTGGCCCCCTTCTCCGAGCGGCGCTACGAGGACCCGCTCGTCTCCGTCGTCCGCTTCTCGGGAGACACCGCCACCGTCGAGTTTCGCGAAACCGGGCTCGTCCCGAGAGCCTACGCGCTGACGGGTCCGGACCGCGTCGTCGTCGAGGTCGCGCGGATCGGCGCCGCCGCGGGCCAGGCGCCGCCGCCCGCTCCCGCGGCCGAAGCCACCCTGACGTTCGTCATCGATCCGGGGCACGGCGGCACCGAGACCGGCGCCATCGGCGCCGGCGGCCTGCAGGAGAAGCAGGCCACGCTCGAGATCGCCCGCAAGCTCGCGGCGACACTGCCTCGGGTACTCACCTGCCGCGTCGTGCTGACGCGCGAGACCGACGGACTGGTCTCGCTCGACGACCGCACCTCCGTCGCGAACCACGAGAAGGCCGATTTCTTCCTCTCGATCCACGCCAACTCGTCGCGAGCCGCAGGAGCCCGCGGGTCGGAGACGTACTACCTGTCCCTGGCCGCTTCCGACAAGCTGGCCCAGGAGGTGGCGAGTCGCGAGAACGAGGCTGCCGCCGCGTCCCCCACGCCCACCGGAGCCCCGGGCAATCGCGATCTCGATTTCATTCTGTGGGATCTGGCGCAGACCGCGCATTTGAAGGAGTCGAGCGAGCTGGCCGAGGCGATCCAGAACGAGTTGAACGGGGTCTCCGGGACCGAGAACCGAGGGATCAAGCAGGCGCCCTTCAAGGTCTTAGTCGGCGCCACGATGCCGGCGGTTCTGATCGAGACCGCGTTCATCTCCAACCCCGACGAGGAGAAGAAGCTCGCCTCCCCCGAGTTCCAGCAGAGCGTCGCCGACGCCATCGCGAAAGCCGTCGCCCGCTTCTTCGCTCTCCGCCGCCCCGGCGCCCTGCGATCGCCGACACCGACCCCGCCCCGATGACCCGCCGGGCCGCGGCGCTGCTCTTGCTCTCTCTCGCCCTGGCTGTCGGGGCGCTGATCCTGTGGACGCGGGGAGCACCCTCTCTTGCCGGGAGACGCCGGACCCGTGTCTTCCGCAACGTCACCCCGGCCCTCGCGGTCCCTTCCACACCCGGCGCCTCGGTCGTCACACCGGTCGAGACGGTCCGCCTGACGCTCTTCTTTCCAGGCAAAGAGGACGGCAAGCTCCGGCCCGAGGAGCGCGACATTCCGAAACCGAGCGGCGCCGGGGGGGCGCTGAAGGCCATCTTCGCGGAGCTGCAGCGGGGACCGTCCCACCCCGAGCTGACGACACCCCTGCCGGACAAGATCCGGCTGCGAAATGCCTTCCTCCTCCCGGAAGGAGAGGTCGTGCTGGACCTGGCCGTCGATTCCGGACTTTCTTTCGGTTCGGATGAGGAGCTGACCATCGTTGCCTCGCTGGTCGACACCATCCTCCAGAACGTGGCGGACACCAAGAGCGTGCGCATTCTCGTCAACGGCGAGCCCGCGGAAAGCCTCGGGGGGCACGTCGACCTGACCCGGCCGCTGCTTTACCTTCGAGGAGAGCTCGCCTCCTAAGACCTCGGGCTCGCCGGCGACTCGGCAGCCCCTCGGCCTGCCCTCTCCCCACGCGGGGAGAGGGTCCGTCCAAGACCCGCTAGCCGCGGCCGCCGGCGATCAGCGATCCGAGCACGTCGGCCGGCCCGAGACTTCCGCGCCTCCGGATCGCCGGGCCGCCCTCAAACGCCACCAGGCCGCTGTTGACGGCGCCGAACATCTCCTGGAAGGTCTTCGCGACGCCTGCCGACATCCCCGCCGCCGTCATCGCCGGCACGACCGCCTCGAGCGGTGCTGCCTGAACGCGCACTTCGCGGCGAAGGAGCTTGGAAAGCTCGGCGGCGACGTTCTCCGGACTCCACTCCTTCGGTCCCGAGAGCTCGACGACCCGCCTTCCCTCCGCCGGGTCGAGCAGCATCTCCGCGGCGACCCGGCCGACGTCCCGGGTCCCGACCATCGGAATTGCTCGCCCCGGGGTCAAGAACGAGGGCAGCACACCCTTCTCCTGCGCGTCCCGGAGCACTCCGGCCCAGTTTTCCAGAAAATAGGCGGCGCGCACGCTCGTGAAGATCTTGACGGCGTCGCCTATCGCGCGCTCGGCATGGTGCAGCATCTGGATCGGACCCGTGCCTCTGGCGTGTTGTGCTCCAATGGAAGAGAGGAGGACGACGCGTCGGATGCCGCTCGAGCGGACCGATCGGGCGACCTCTTCGACGGTCCGCCTCAGGGCCGCGATCAAGTCCTCGGCCGTGTATTGGGGCGGAATCAGGAGATAGGCGCCGCTCGCGCCCGACAGAGCGCGGGTCAGACCACCCGTCTCATCGAGCGAAGCGACCGCGACCTCCGCGCCCTTCTTCTTCCATTCCGCGCCCTTGCCTTCCTCGCGCACGATCACGCGCACGGGCTCTCCGCGAGCCAAAAGCTCGCTCGCGACGGCACTTCCCGTGTGACCGGTCACTCCCGCTACGACGTACATGATTTTTCTCCTCTCGCTCACCGGCTACTACGCGGGCGGGCCCCGGCCGGGTTCACCGCGTCGGTTTCGAGGGCCCCCTGGCCGGCGACCGTCGCTCACCCCATGCTAGTCTCGGGGGAAGTTCGATGTCCGACCCGTCTTCGACCGCCCCATGACCCGCTCGACGCCGCGGCCCGACGGGCGCAAGCCCTCCGAAATGCGCTCCGTCTCGATCGAGACGGGGGCCACCCGGTACGCCGAAGGCTCCGCCCTGATCACCCTCGGCTTCACGCGCGTCCTCTGCACGGCCTCGGTCGAGGACCGCGTTCCGCCGTTCTTGAAGGGCAGCGGCAGCGGCTGGGTCACGGCGGAGTACGGAATGCTCCCCCGCTCGACGCACACCCGCTCGGCTCGGGAGGCGGCGGCCGGCAAGCAAGGGGGGCGCACCCAGGAGATCCAGCGGCTGATCGGTCGGGCGCTGCGCAGCGTCGTCGAGCTGCGGGGCCTCTCGGAGCGGACGATCACGCTCGACTGCGACGTTCTCCAGGCCGACGGCGGGACGCGCTGCGCCGCGATCTCGGGAGCCTGCGTCGCGCTGGCACTCGCGCTCGCGCGGCTGGTGCGCGAAGGCAAGATCTTGCGCTGGCCCCTCCGCGAGACGGTCGCCGCCGTGTCCGTCGGGATCTGCGCGGGCCAGCCCGTGCTCGACCTGGCGTACGAGGAGGACTCGGAAGCGGATGTCGACGTCAACGTCGTCGGCACTGCTTCCGGAAACTTCGTCGAGATCCAGGGAACCGCCGAGCGCCGCCCCTTCTCCGAGGAGCAGCTCGCGGAGTTGCTCGCCCTCTCGCGCAAAGCCTTGAAGAAGCTCGCGGAAGCCCAGCAGCAGGTCCTCGCCGAGCACCTGAGGGGAATCGACACCGGCGACTGAGCGTGCCGCCGCGCCGCCGCCGGCGCGGAGCCCAAGGCGCGCACCTGGCATAAAATCGGCGCCCCGCGGCTTCCCGCGGCGAGAAAGGCTGGTGGTGCCCCCATGAAGCACATTGGCATTCTCTTCGGCCAAGAGCGAGCCTTCCCCCTGGCGCTGGTCGACCGCATCAACGCCCTGGGGGTGGAGGATGGGATCTCCGCCGAACCGGTGAAGGTCGGAGGCGTCGGGCTGGAAACGACGAAGCGGTACGACCTGATCCTCGACCGGATCAGCCAGGACATCCCCTTCTACCGCGCGATCCTGAAGAAGTTCGCCTCCGACGGAACCATCGTCGTCAACAACCCCTTCTGGTGGTCGGCCGACGACAAGTTCTTCAACAACGTCCTCGCGCGCCGGATCGGGGTCGCGGTGCCGAAGACCGTGATTCTCCCCTCCCATCAGCATCCTCCCGACACGACCTCCGAGTCGATGTCGAACCTGATCTTTCCCCTCCAGTGGGACGAGATCTTTGCGCACGTCGGCTTTCCCGCGTACTTCAAGCCGTACTCGGGAGGCGGCTGGAAGCACGTCTACCGGGTGACCAACCCCGACGAGTTTTTCGCGGCCTACCGGGACTCCGGGCAGCACGTCATGACGCTGCAGGAGGAGATCGTCTTCGACGAGTACTTCCGCTGCTATGCGATCGGACGCCGCTACGTCCACGTCATGCGCTACGACCCGCGCCAGCCGCACCACGACCGTTACGTCAAGAACCCGCCGCCGATCGAGCCGGCTCTGTCCGAGCGGCTGCACAACGACTGCCTGAAGCTGACCGAGTCGCTCGGCTACGACTTCGACACGCTCGAATTCGCGGTGCGGGGCGGGGTTCCCTACGCGATCGATTTCTTGAATCCCGCGCCCGACGCCGACCCCTCCTCCGTCGGGGAGGAGAACTTCCACTGGGTTCTCGAGCATGCCTCGCGCTGGCTGCTGGAGCGGGTGCGCCAGGGGGTCGAGCCGGTGGTTCGAGATCACTGGCAGGAATTCCTGACCGGGGGCGGCCGCCGGCCCAAGCCGGCCGCGCCCCGCGCGCCGGCCTCGGGCGCCCCGAGGCGACCCCGGCCCCGCGCCGGAGCCTAGCGCTCCGATGGCCGAGCGCCCGGCCTTCACCCTCGGGGTGGAGGAGGAGTTCCAGATCATCGACCCGGAGACGCGGCAGCTGCGTTCTCATGTCCAACAGCTGCTCGAAGAAGGCAAGCGGCTCCTGAAGGAGCGCGTGAAGCCCGAGATGCATCAGTCCGTCATCGAGCTCGGGACCGGCATCTGCAGGAACATCGAGGAAGTCCGCCGGGACGTCGGCGAGATGCGCACCGAGATCATCTCGCTGGCCGCGCGCAACGGCATGAGGGTCGCGGCCGCGGGAACGCATCCCTTTTCCAACTGGGCCGACCAGAAGATCTTCCCGGATCCCCGCTACGACCAGGTCGTGGAGGAGATGCAGCTGCTCGCCCGCGCGAACCTGATCTTCGGCCTTCACGTGCACGTCGGAATCGCGGACCGCGCTCTGGCCATCCAGATCATGAATGAGGCCTGTTACTTCCTGCCGCACCTGCTCGCCCTCTCGACCAACTCGCCCTTCTGGCTCAGCCGCAACTCGGGGTTGAAGAGCTTCCGCACGAAGGTCTTCGACCGGTTCCCGCGCACCTCGATCCCCGAATACTTCGACACCCCGGCCGAGTTCGACGACTACGTGCGCATCCTCGTCAAGACCAATTCGATCGACAACGGGAAGAAGATCTGGTGGGACGTGCGTCCGCATCCCTTCTTCGAAACCATCGAGTTCCGAGTCTGCGACATCCCGATGCGCCTGGACGAAACCGTGACGCTGGCGGCGCTGATCCAGGCCATCTGCGCGAAGCTCTACAAGCTGCGCGTTCAGAACCTCGGGTGGCGGCGGTACCGGCGGGCGCTGATCCTCGAAAACAAGTGGCGCGCCAGCCGTTACGGCATCGACGGCAAGTTGATCGACTTCGGAAAGGAGATCGAGGTGCCCTTCCGGGAGCTCGCCGCGGAGATGCTCGACTTCGTGGACGACGTCGTCGATGAACTGGGTTCCCGGCGGGAGGTCCAAGGGGTAAACTGGATCCTGCAGAATGGAACGGGCGCCGACCGGCAACTGCGCGTGTACGAAGCGACCGGCGGCGACCTGAAGAAGGTCGTCGACTACATCTGTGATGAAACCCGCCACGGACTGGCCGTGGAGACCCCGTACAATCCCCTGGCGTCCCGCTGATCCTGCGGAATCCTCGGACAAGGAGTGAACGATCGACATGGCGAACACGACCGGACTGCAAACGACGTATGCGGAGGAGCTCGTGCCGGGCGCGCGCAACGCGATCCAGACCTGCCTTCGCGTGCGGCCCGAGGAGCACGTTGTGATCGTGACCGACCGGGAGACGGAGGAGATCGCGGCCAGCCTCGCGGACCAGGCGCACGACGCCGGCGCTCCAGTCGAGGTCCACATCATGGAGGACTACGGGGATCGCCCGATGCTCACGATGCCTCCGACCATCGCCGGGGCCCTCGAGCGCGCAGATGTCTCGATCTACGCCGGGCAGCCGAAGCCGGGAGAGCTCGCCTTCCGTCGGGCCCTGACGGCCATTGTCGACCGGCGGCAGATCCGCCACGCGCACATGGTGTCGATCTCGCGCCGGATCATGGTCGAGGCGATGCGCGCGAACTTCGACGAGGTCGACGCCATCTCCTGCCGGCTGCGCGACAGAGCCGAGAAGGCGCGCCGGATCGTCGCCACCTCGCCCGCCGGCTCGCGTCTCGAGGCGACCTTCGACCCCTCGATCAAGTGGCTCAAGACCTCGGGAATCATTTCGTCGGCCAAATGGGGCAATCTGCCGGGGGGCGAGGTCCTGACGTCGCCGGCGCGTGTCGATGGCGTCTACGTGGCCGACGGCGTCGTCGGCGAGTACCTCTGCGCCCGCTACGGGGATCTGCAAGCCAATCCCTTGACCGTGTCGATCGAGAACAGCCGCATCGTCGGCATCGAATGCGACCGCCAGGACCTCGTCGAGGACTTCCGCGCCTACACCGCCACCGACGAGAACTCCAATCGCGTGGGGGAGTTCGCGATCGGAACGAATCTGGCGATCCAGGACGTCATCGGCAACATCCTCCAGGACGAGAAGCTCCCGACCCTGCACCTGGCGTTCGGGCACCCCTACTCCGAGCACACCGGGGCCCGCTGGCGCAGTACCACCCACATCGACGTCGTCGGGCGACGCTTCGACATCTGGTTCGACGACGAGCAGGTGATGTCCGATGGGAGGTTCTTGATCTAGGTCGGAGGTCGTCGGCCCTACGACCTTCCACCTTGCCTACCAACCACCTTCCTCATGATCCCCGCCCTGCGCCGCTCCTACAACGCCGCCTTCAACGACGAGAAGTACCGCGCCTACCGGGGACGCCTCGAGGCGCGAGGACGCCAGGCGATCCCCTTTCGGCTGGCAGAGTCGCCGGTCTTTCTGCCACCGGAGTTGCGCGACGAGATGGTCGAGGCGTCGCTCGAGATCTTCCGACAGCTCTCGACCCCGGAGGCCCTCCGCCGCTCCGAGGCGGCCGTCCCGCAACGCTTCCGAGTCCCGAACTGCGACCCGTTTCCGACCTTCGCAGTCACTGACTTTGCGGTGACGCGCGGCCCGGACGGGCGTCTCCAGCCCCGGCTGATCGAGCTTCAAGCCTTCCCGACGCTCTACGCCTTTCAGGTGGCCCAGTGCGAGGAGCTCGCGCGCCTGTGCCCCGAGGGCGAGAAGCTCGGCTGGTGCCTGTCGGGCCTCGACACCGTGGGCTACTGGAGGGCCGTTGGCGACGCGATTCTCGGAGGCCTCCCTTCGGAGAACGTCATCCTGCTCGATCTCGACCCGCCGCGCCAGAAGACGGCCATCGACTTCGCCTTCACGCAGCAGTTCTGGGGCGTGCGCGCGCTCGATCCGGGTCAGATCGAAAAGCGCGGCCGGGAGCTCTGGTACGACTGCGAGGGAAGGCGGACGCCGATTCGAAGGATCTACAACCGGCTGATCTTCGACGAGCTCGAGTCGACGGGCGCGAAGCTCCCTTTCGATCTGACCGAAGAGCTCGACATCACCTGGGCCGGGCACCCCGACTGGTACTTCCGGTGGTCCAAGCACTGCCTGCCGGAGCTGCGGCATCCGACGGTGCCGGAGTCGGTCGTCCTCTCCGATCTGACGGCGCCTCCCGGCGATCTCGAGAATTGGGTCATGAAGCCTCTTTTCTCTTTCGCCGGCGCCGGCGTGAAGGTCGAGGTCACGCCGGCGGATCTGGACGCCGTGCCGCCGGGTGATCGCCCCCATACGCTTCTGATGCGCAAGGTCGAGTACGCGCCCTCGATCGAGACCACCGACGGCAACTTCTCGAAGGTCGAGGTGCGCGTCATGTTCGTCTGGAAGGACGGCCGCCCTCTGCCCGTCACGACACTCGCCCGCCTCTCGCAAGGGAAGATGATGGGCGTCAACTACAACAAGGAGAAGACCTGGGTCGGCTCCTCGGCGTGCCTGTGGCCCGTCGCTCGCGTCTAACTCGGGATCTGCGCTGCGCGCACCGATCTGCGGCTCGCCCGGATGCGGGCTCGACCGCAGACCTGATCCCTCGCTAGCCGCTCGCTCCCGCGGCGCGCGCCTCCTCCCTCGATTACCTCGGGAGACTTCGCGCGCCGCGACCTAGCCACCCAGACTTTCGAACGCTCAAATTCCATTTCCCGCCGAAGCGGAACCACTGCACGCGGCGAGGGATCAAGTTTCGCGAAGTTCACCGAGCGAAACGACTCGCGTCGCGGGAGCGAGAGCGCGGCGAGGGATCAGGCGAACGACCGAGGCCGCATCCGGCCGAGTCGTTCGCCGGTGGCGGCCGCCAGATCCCGAGCAAGCTCGAGCGACGGCTTACGGCACGTACTGCCGGATCTGTTCCTTCCACCAGGGCCAGTCGTGCCCGTACGGGGCCTTCCAGACGCTGCCGCGATGGCGGATCTTCTTCTCGTTCAAGATCCGCAGCATGTCGGTCGTGCCCGTCAGGATGTTGTCGGTTTCGCCGGTGACGATGCAGATGTCGATCGAGGAAAGCTTGGCGACCCACTCGGCGTCCATGTTCGGCACGTAGGCCGTGGGGCAGTGGAAGTAGCACAGCTCGTCCCAGTAGCCATCGAGAAAGGAGTGGATGTCGTACTTTCCCGAGAAGCCCACGACCTTGTCGCACGCGTCGGGGTGCCGGAACCCGAAATTGGCCGCGTGGTAAGCGCCGAAGGAGCACCCAAGCGTCCCCACGCGCCCGCCCCAGTCTCCCTTGGTGCGAACCAGGGGCACGACCTCGCCGTACACGTAGCGGTCATATTGGTCGTGGCGGCGGATGCGCTCGGCGGGATGCTTCTGCTTCGCGTAGAAACTCTCCGCATCCACACTGTCCACGCAACAGACCTGCAACTTCCCTTCCTCGATGAGGTCCGCCACCGCCCCGATGAGGCCGAAGTCCTCGTTCTGGTAGAAACGCCCCTGCGAGGTCGGAAACCAGATCATTGGGTAGCCCGCGTGGCCGAACCAGAGCAGCTCCATCCGGCGCCCGAGGGTCGGCGAATCCCAGGCGAAGTATTCGCGATTCATCGTCGTCTACTGCCCCCGTCCCGATGGTCCCCGCCCCGGATCGAGGACCCTCGCACGGGCCCCGCGGACGCGATAGCGTATCGCACCGTTGTCCAGGAGGAGAGGCGATGGCGAAGAAGCAGCTGGCGCCCGGAACGACGGCGCTCTTGAGCCGGGTCGTCCGCAAGTCGGATCTCGCGAGCGATCTCGCCGAAGAACCCCCGGACGCTTTCCCGCCGGTGCTGGCCACCGCGAAGATGGTCGGCATGATGGAGCTCGCGGCCGCCCGCGTGCTGATCCCGCTTCTCGAGAAGGGCGAGATGTCCGTCGGCGTCTTCATGGACGTGCGACACACGGCCGCCACGCCGGCGGGCGCGAAGGTGATCACCCGCGCCCGTTTTCGCGGGATGGAAGGAAAGTTCTATTGCTTCGAGGTCGAGGCTTTCGACGACGGCGGACCCATCGGACACGCCATCCATGAGCGCGCCATCGTCTCGGCGGATCGTCTCGTCGAGGGAGCCAGGAAGCGCTGCGGCCGCCGGCCTCGAAAGCCCCACGGCCGCGTAGGATAATTGCCGCCACGGGGCGTAGCGCAGCGGTAGCGTACCTGCCGTCGCCTTCACTCGCTCGGGACCTGGCTTAGCCCTCGGCTCGTGCCTCCGGATGTTGGCTTCGACCACCCGCCAGGTCCCTACGCTCGCTCCGGCTCCCGCGGCGCGAGTCGTTTCGCTCTTTACCTCGCGAAACTTGGTCGCGCCGCGATCCGAACGCCAAGCAGGACCGACGTTGGGAGACACCCGGTGCGATAATCCTCGGCCACGGGGCGTAGCGCAGCGGTAGCGTACCTGCTTTGGGAGCAGGTGGTCGCCAGTTCGATCCTGGCCGCCCCGACCAGTAACGTCGCCTCCGCTCGCTCGTGACCCGGATCGGCGTCGCACCTCGGCGAGGCGGCCTCGACTGCGCCGCCTGGTCGCTCGCTGCGCTTCGGCTCCCGCAACGCGAGTCGTTTCGCTCGGTTACTTCGCGAAACTGGGTCGCGTTGCGACCCGATACCTCGGTTACTTCGGGAGACTCCTCGCGCCGCGCGCGCGTTCGGCTACGGATTCGGCGGGGTTTCGTCGTCGAGCGTCTGGAGGAACGCGACGATCGCGGCCTCCTCGTCCGCCGTCAAGCCGAGCTTCCCGGTCTCCTCGCGCTCAACGTTGCGTGGCTCTTCCGGAGCCGGCCAACAGTTCTTTCCGGGTCGCGGGTCCTTGACGGTGCCGCAGACGGGAAGAACGTCGCGCGTGTTGTAGAAGTGCACGACCTCCTCGAGACTCTTGAAGACGCCGTTGTGCCCGTAGGCCTTGACAAAACCATGTGATGGCCGGCGGGCGACGTTGCGCAGGGTCGGCACCTTGAACTTGCCGAGATTCTCGGCCGCGTAGCGCGCGTAGCGCGGCTCGGTCTCCAGGAATCCGGCGAGGCCCGGATCCCTCCATGCGGCGCCGTCCGGGTTGTACTCGGGACCCATCCTGTAGAAGGGATTGGCCGAGTTGGGCGGCACGCCGATGTTGTCGTACGTAAAGTCGGTGAAGAGGGGCGGCTCTCCCTTCGGCCCACGCCCGTGCGGGTGGCAGCCGCTGCACTTTCCCTTGTCGGCGAAGAGCGTGAGCCCCCGCTTCTCCTGCCCGCTCAGCCGGATCTTTCCGGCGAGGAACCGGTCGTAGCGCGAGGAAAAGGGCTGCACCCGGGATGAAGTCTCGTAGGCGGCGATCGCGAGCCCGATCAGGTCATACACGGCAGAGGCGTTGCCCGGCGCGCAGGCGTCGGCGATCCCCTTTTCCTTCTTCGCCACCTCCCGCAGCATCGAGGCGTACGGTCCGGCGCAGACGGTTGCGACGACGTCGGCTCCAGCCGGCAGATTCTGCTCGAGCGGATTCACGAACGGCCCGAGCGCCTGCTCGGCGAGCGCGCTGCCGAGCCTCTCGCCCGTCGCGCGCCCGTCCCAGAAGCTTCCGCCAGAGAAGACCGTCTTGCCTTTCTCCGTCCGCGCCGCGAACACCGGACTCGAGGCGTAGGCCGCGCTCGGAGGCTTGCGGTTGCCGAAGCGACCGTGAACGGCTCCGGGATAGACGCCCCCGCCCTTGTTGATTTCTTCCTCGGGCCCGGTGAATCCCACTGCCGGGCCGTGGCAGGCCGCGCAGGATTGTCCGGGCGGCCGGGAGAGCGAAGCATCGAAGAACAGCCTCTCGCCGAGGACTGCTGCGGAGGTCGGAGGCGCGGGCGCGGACTCACTCAGGACAGATGCCCCGCCAAGAGCGAGCAGGAAGGTCGCGAGAGCGGCGCCTCCCCTCCGGCCGACCCCGCGATCCCGAAGCGAAACCACGCCAAGGACGGTAGTCGAGAACGGAGGTGCACTCGAGATACAAGTGCATCAGTGGCCGCGCCCGCCAAACCCGAGCCCCCGAGAAATCCCGCCGGACCCCGGCGCTGCATGAAAAACGCCCCAACGGAGCCGGGGCGTTCGCGATCCGGATTCACTGCGAGTGGACGGGCATGGGGCCGCCCAACCGTTCGGCGCCCGCCTAGGGCGTCTTCGCCTTGACGCTCATCAGGTCCACCGGAAGCGCGCCGTAGTTCTCGATTTCCAGCCTCTTCTTGTCCTTGTCCCAGCTGATCTTGGCGGCGGGCACCATCTTGCCCTCTCCCTTGCCGTCCTTGTCCAGATGAAGCTCGATCAGCGTAACCCGGTACTGCATCGAGCGAGTGCTGTTGGCGGCCTCGCCGAAGGCGACCGGGCGATCCGTGGCAATGACGACCCGGCGGGAGCCGTCCGGATTGGGAATGTTGCGGGCGTAGTAGAGAGTGTAGCCGCGCGAGTTGGGCGTGCGCATGAAGCCGACCGGCGGACGGATCTTCTGCAACGCGTCGACGAGCTTATCGGTCCCGAACTCTTGGAGCGTCGTCAGCAGGCTCTCGCGCTCCTCGTCGGTGGACCAGCGGTTGACCGTGACGTTGATCACACTCGACCTGCCCGTTCCGAGGCTCGCCGCGAAGGCCGAGAACGTTTCGACCGGCTTCGCCTTCTCCGCGAGGGCAACGGAGGCCACAGCCAGGGAAAACCCGACTGCTGCCAGGCTGGCAATTCCGGAGCGCCGCATGAGCCTCTCCTTTCGCTAAAGGCGCCAATCTATCCCAACGGCGGCCGCGGCCACCCTCTCCGGGAGCCATCCGGGCCCAAATGCCCGGTCCAGCGTAATTTTCCCGGGTTGCGGCTCGTCCTCAGGTTCTAGGCCCCGCCGGACGGGGCCGCAGGCAAGTTTCTTGCGAAGAACTGGCGAGGCGGCTGGTTATAGAGCTTGACCGGGGCGCCGAAGTGGAAATCCTCGAGCGCGCGCTCCAGCCAGAGAGAGGCGGCCAATGATCGACCCGGACAGATCCAGCCTCCCGCCGAAGACGGCTCCCTTGGAAGACTCTCCTCGGGAGGATGCTCGGCCGACGAGGAAGCGCCGGTGGCCGTGGCTCCTCGCGGTCGGTCTGGCTGGAGTTGGGATCTTGCTGCTCGCTGCCCGCGGCAGCCGCACCACGGCCGACACCGCCAAGTCCGGCAAGGCGGCAGGCTACTCCGCCGCCGCTCGCGCGGTGCCCGTCGTCGTGGCGACCGCCAGGAAGGCCGATGTCGGGATTTACCTGACCGGCTTGGGAAACGTGGTTCCCTTGAACACGGTTACGGTGCGCAGTCGCGTCGAGGGGCAGCTCATCCGCGTCGCCTTCCACGAAGGGCAGGTCGTCAAGGAGGGCGATCTGCTGGCCGAAATCGATCCCCGCCCCTTTCAGGTTCAGCTCGAGCAGGCCGAGGGTCAGATGGGAAAGGACGTCGCGGCCCTCCAGAATGCCAGGCTCGATCAGCAGCGTTACGAGGTCCTCTTCCAGCAGGACTCGGTTCCCCGCCAGCAGCTCGACACGCAGGTCGCGACCGTCAAGCAGCTCGAAGCCGCGGCCTTGAGCGATCAGGGACAGATCGACGCCGCCAAGTTGAACCTCACCTACAGCCGCATCACCGCGCCGGTCTCGGGCCGGGTCGGACTCCGCCTGGTGGATCCGGGCAACATCATCCACGCGACCGATCCGAACGGCCTGGTCGTCATCACCCAGCTTCAGCCGATCACCGTCGTGTTCACGATCCCGGCGGATCGCCTCCCGCAAGTGCTGGCGCCGCTCGCCGCGGGTCGGACCCTCGAGGTCGAGGCCTACGACCGCGAGCTGACGAAGAAGCTCGCCACCGGACAGCTTCTCGCCGTGGACAACCAGATCGACCAGACTACCGGGACCGTCCGCCTGAAGGCCAAGTTCCCGAACGCCGACAACGCCCTCTTCGCCAACCAGTTCGTCAACGCGCGCCTGCTGGTGGACACCCTGAAGGGGACACTCGTCGTTCCCGCGGCGGCGATTCAACGCAGCCCGCAGTCGACGTTTGTCTACGTCGTGACCCCGGACAGCAAAGTGGCGACCCGCGACGTTCAGGTACTGCACACCGAGGGCGATGACGCCGCGATCGGCCGCGGGATCGCCGCCGGCGATTCAGTCGTCATCGACGGAATCGACAAACTGCAGCCCGGCAGCAAGGTCGCGGTGCACGCGTGGAACGGCGGCAGCCCGCAGACGGCGGGAGACGGCCGCGGCTCGAGCGCAACGGGCCGGAGGCCGGGCCCGTGAGCCCGTCGCGTCCTTTCATTCTTCGCCCGATCGCCACCTCGCTCCTGATGGCGGCAATCCTGATCGCCGGGGGAATCGCCTTTCGGGAGCTTCCCGTGTCCGCGCTTCCGCAGGTCGACTACCCGACGATCCAGATCGCGACGTTCTACCCCGGGGCGAGCCCGGACGTCATGGCCTCGGCGGTCACGGCTCCGCTCGAGCGCCAGTTCGGGCAACTTCCCGGGCTCAATCAAATGACCTCCGCGAGCTCCGACGGCTGCTCGCTGATCACGCTGCAGTTCGTTCTGGAGCTAAACATCGACGTCGCCGAGCAGGAAGTGCAGGCGGCCATCAACGCGGCCGGCACCTATCTGCCCCGCGACCTCCCCAATCCCCCGATCTACAGCAAGACGAATCCCGCCGACGCTCCGATCTTGACCCTCGCGCTCACCTCGACCACGCTCCCCCTCTCCAAGGTGGAGGATTACGCCGACACCCGGTTCGCTCAAAAGATCTCGCAGCTGCCCGGTGTCGGACTGGTGTCGATCAGCGGCGGCCAGAAGCCCGCCGTCCGCGTCCAAGTCAACCCGACCGCCCTCTCCTCCTACGGACTCGGCATGGAGGACGTCCGCGCCGCGATCGCCACCTCCAACGTGAATCAGGCCAAGGGCGCCTTCGACGGACCTCAGCAGTCCTATTCGATCGGCGCCAACGACCAGCTTCTGACGAGCGCGCAGTACAAGCCCCTGATCGTCGCCTACCGAAACGGCGCGCCCGTGCGCCTCTCCGACGTCGCCACCGTCATCGACGGCGCCGAGAACGCCAAGCAGGCCGCCTGGATGAACACGGTTCCGGCCGTCATCGTGAACATTCAGCGACAGCCCGGCGCCAACATCATCGCCGTCGTCGACCGCGTCAAGCGCCTCTTGCCCCAGTTGCAGGCCTCCCTGCCTCCGGCGATTCACGTCCGGATCCTGACGGACCGCACGACCACGATCCGAGCGTCGGTCGAGGACGTGGAGTTCGAGCTGATGTTGACGATCGCGCTCGTCGTCATGGTCATGTTTCTCTTCCTCCGGACGCTCGCCGCCACCGTCATTCCGAGTGTCGCGGTTCCGCTGTCGCTCGTCGGGACCTTCGGCGTCATGTACCTGCTCGGCTACAGCCTGAACAACCTCACCTTGATGGCGCTGACGATCTCCACCGGCTTCGTCGTGGACGACGCGATCGTCATGATCGAGAACATCTCGCGCTACATCGAGGAGGGCATGGCGCCGCTTCAGGCGGCCCTGAAGGGCTCCGAGCAGATCGGGTTCACGATTCTCTCGCTGACGGTCTCCTTGATCGCGGTTCTCATCCCGCTGCTCTTCATGGGCGACGTCGTGGGGCGTCTCTTCCGGGAGTTCGCCGTGACACTGGCTGTGACGATCCTGATCTCGGCCGCGGTCTCGTTGACGCTCACGCCGATGATGTGCGCGAAGCTGCTGCGCCACCGGAGGCCGAACGAGCAGGGGCGGCTGGCCCGGGCGTCCGAGGCCGCTTTCGACCGGGTCATCGAGCTGTATGCCAAGACGCTCCGTTGGGTCCTCCGCCATCAGCCCGCCACACTCGCCGTGGCCGTGGCGACACTCGTCGTGACCGTGCTTCTCTACATCTTCATCCCCAAGGGCTTCTTCCCCGTTCAGGACACCGGGGTCCTCCTGGGCATCTCGGAGGCGTCTCAAGGCGCTTCCTTCACCGCCATGGCGGACCGCCAGCAGGCTCTGGCGCGGGTAATCCTGCAGGACCCCGCGGTCGCAAGCCTGTCGTCATTCATCGGAATCGATGGAACGAACACGACGATCAACAGCGGCCGGATCCAGATCAATCTGAAGCCGCTCCGGGAGCGCAAGGCGAGCGCCAGCGAGGTCATCCGGCGGCTCCAGCCGGAGCTCGCGAAGGTCGGTGGCATCACCCTCTTCCTCCAGCCCATCCAGGATCTGACAGTCGAGGACCGCGTCAGCCGGACGCAGTTCCAGTACAGCCTGGAAGACCCCGACTCAAACGAGCTGAACAGCTGGGCGCCGCGATTCGTGGACCGATTGAAGACCTTGCCGGAGCTGCGTGACGTCGCCAGCGACCAGCAGAACGCCGGCCTCGAAGCCCGGTTGATCCTCGACCGCGCGACGGCCTCCCGCCTCGGGATCACGCCCCAGATGCTGGACGACGCGCTGTACGACAACTTCGGCCAGCGCCAGGTCTCGACGATGTTCACGCAATTGAACCAGTACCGCGTCGTGCTCGAGTCCCAGCCGGTCTTCCAGACCCGGCCGGACGATCTGAAGAACGTTTATCTGTCGTCCCCGGGCGGTCCGGTGCCGCTCGGGGCCTTCACGGAACTGCGCACCGGTCACGCTCCCCTCGCAGTCAACCATCAGGGTCAGTTTCCGGTCGTCACGGTTTCGTTCAACCTCGCACCGCACGCCTCGCTCGGCGAGGCGGTCGAGGCAATCGAGAAGGCACGCCAGGAGCTCGGGATGCCCGCGAGCATCCAGGCGAGCTTTCAGGGAACCGCTGCAGCGTTTCGAGACTCGCTGACGAACGCGCCGCTCCTGATCCTCGCCGCCATCGTCACGGTCTACATCGTGCTCGGAGTCCTCTACGAGAGCTACATCCATCCCATCACGATTCTGTCCACACTGCCTTCGGCCGGCGTGGGCGCGCTCGTCTCACTCATGATCTGCCGCGAGGACTTCTCGGTGATCGCCCTGATCGGGATCATCCTCTTGATCGGAATCGTCAAGAAGAACGCGATCATGATGATCGACTTCGCGCTCGACGCGGAGCGCAAGGAAAAGAAGGCCCCGACCGAGGCGATCTACCAGGCGGCGTTGCTGCGCCTGCGCCCGATTCTCATGACGACGATGGCCGCGTTGCTCGCGGGTATCCCGCTGGCACTCGGCACCGGCATCGGGGCGGAGCTCCGGCGGCCGCTCGGCATCTCCATCATCGGCGGCCTCCTCTTCAGCCAGCTCCTGACGCTCTACACGACGCCGGTGATTTATCTCTGGTTCGACCGGCTCGCCGTTCGGTTCGGGCGTGCGCGGCGGGGGGCTCCGCGGCTGCGGCCGGCGGAGGGGGCTTGAGCATCTCGGCGCCCTTCATCCGCCGGCCGGTCGCGACGACGCTCTTGACCGTCGCCATCGCTCTCGCCGGAGGCATCTCCTACCGATTTCTGCCGGTCTCACCGCTCCCGCAGATCGACTTCCCGACGATCAACGTGTCGGCCGGCCTGCCGGGCGCCTCCCCCGACACGATGGCGTCTTCCGTCGCCACTCCCCTGGAGCGCCAGTTTGGCCGCATCGCCGGCGTCACCGAAATGACCTCGACGAGCTCTCTCGGCTCGACCAACATCACGATTCAATTCGATTTGAACCGGAACATCGACGCTGCGGCGCGAGACGTCCAGGCGGCGATCAACGCCGCGCGGGGACAGCTCCCGGCCAATCTCCCCAACAATCCGCGCTATCGCAAGGTCAATCCCGCCGATGCGCCCATCCTGATCCTCTCGTTGACTTCCGAGATCGTGGATCGAGCCCGGATGTACGACATCGCCTCCTCGATCCTCCAGCAGAAGCTCGCGCAGGTGCCCGGTGTCGGACAGGTTTTCGTCGGCGGCGGGGCCCTTCCGGCCGTGCGCGTGGACGTCAACCCCACGGAGCTCTACAACACGGGCTTGGGGCTCGAGGACGTCCGCGCCGCGCTCGCCTCGGCCAACGCGAACCGGCCCAAGGGAACCCTGGCCGATGCCCGGCAGTCCTGGAGCCTCGCCGCCACGGACCAGCTCCTCCAGGCCGCGCCGTATCGGTCGCTCATCGTCCGCTATTCCCACGGCGCTCCGATACGCCTGTCCGACATCGCGACCGTCACCGACTCCGTCGAGGACATCCGCACGGCTGGGTTGTCCAACGGCAAACCGGCGGTGCTTCTGGTCATCTTCCGGCAACCCGGCGCCAACATCATCGAAACCGTCGACCGCATCCGCGCCCTCTTGCCGGAGCTCCAGGCCGAGACGCCGCCGACCATCCACCTGGGCGTCGCCATCGACTCCACGCGAACGATCCGAGCCTCCGTCCGTGACGTCCAGATCACGCTGCTGATCTCGATCGTGTTGGTCATCCTGGTGGTGTTTCTCTTCCTCCGGAGCGTTCGCTCGACCTGGATTCCGAGCGTGGCCGTCCCGGTCTCCCTGATCGGGACGTTCGGGGTGATGTATCTGGCGGGGTACAGCATCGACAACCTGTCTCTCATGGCCCTGACGATCGCAACCGGATTCGTCGTGGACGACGCGATCGTCGTGGTGGAGAACATCACCCGGCATCTCGAAGAGGGCATGACGCCCCGCCGGGCGGCCCTCCGCGGCGCTCGCGAGATCGGCTTCACGGTTCTCTCGATCAGCGTGTCGCTCGTCGCCGTCTTCATACCGATCCTCATGATGGGGGGTCTCGTCGGGCGCCTCTTCCGCGAGTTTGCCGTCACCCTCTCGGTCGCCATCGGCGTTTCGCTGGTGATCTCGCTGACCACCACGCCAATGATGTGCGCGCGACTGCTCCGGCCGGCCGCTCCGAGGCGAAGCGGCCGCTTCGAAAGGGCGAGCGCACGGACCTTCGAAAGGATCCTCGGCGGCTACGAGAAATCGCTTCGCTGGGTGCTCCGACATCAGCCCCAGATACTCATCGTGACCCTGGCGACGATGGCCGCTTCGGGGCTTCTGTACGTCAAGATTCCCAAGGGATTCTTCCCTCAGCAGGACGCCGGACGGCTCACGGGGACGATCCAGGCCGACCAGGACACGTCCTTTCAGGCGATGGAGAAGAAGCTCGCGACGTTCGTCGGTACCGTCCAGCGCGATCCGGACGTCGAGAACGCCAACGGGTTTCTCGGGGGCGGCCTGACGAACAACGGCCGGATGTTCGTGTCGCTCAAGCCCAGCGAACAGCGCAAGCTCACGGCCGATCAGATCATCGCGCGCCTGCGGGGAAAGCTCTCGCACGTGCCGGGTGCGACCCTCGTCCTCCAGCCGGTCCAGGACGTGCGCGTCGGCGGGCGCCCGAGCGCCGCCCAGTACCAGTACACCCTCCGAGGCGACAACGCCGAAGAGCTTCTTGCCTGGGCGCCGAGGGTCTATGAACGGCTCAAGAAGCTCCGCGAGCTCGCCGACGTCAACAGCGACCAGCAGAACAAGGGATTACAGGCCGCGCTCGTGATCGACCGGGCGACCGCCTCGCGGCTCGGGATCACTCCGCAGATGATCGATGACGCGCTCTACGACGCCTTCGGACAGCGCCAGGTCTCGACGATGTACACGCCGCTCAACCAGTACCACGTCGTGATGGAAGCCGAGCCCCGGTTCTGGCAGAGTCCCGACGGCCTGAAGGCCATCTACGTCCGCAACAAGTCGGGCGAGATGGTCCCGCTCGACGCCTTCACCCATTACGAGCCGTCGACCGCCCCGCTCGCCGTCAACCACCAGGGCCAGTTTCCGTCGGTGACGATCTCCTTCAACCTCTCTCCCGGCGTGGCGCTCGGCACCGCAGTGGACGCCATCAACGCCGCCGAGCGAGAGCTGCGCCTGCCCGGGAGCATCCGCGGCAGCTTCCAGGGCACCGCGCAGGCCTTTCAGGCCTCGCTCGCCAACGAGCCCATCCTGATCGCGGCGGCCCTGCTCGCGGTCTACATCGTCTTGGGCGTCCTGTACGAGAGCCTGATCCACCCGCTGACGATCCTCTCGACGTTGCCGTCGGCCGGCGTGGGCGCGCTGCTCGCCCTGCTCGTGACCAAGAACGACCTCTCGGTGATCGCATTGATCGGCATCATCCTGTTGATCGGGATCGTGAAGAAGAACGCCATCCTCATGATCGACTTTGCCATCGCGGCCGAGCGAAACGAGAAGAAGGAGCCGGAGGCCGCGATCTTCCAGGCTTGCGTTCTGCGTTTCCGGCCGATCACGATGACGACGATGGCGGCCATGCTAGGCGGCCTCCCTCTCGCCATCGGCCTCGGCACCGGAGCGGAGCTGCGACGTCCCCTGGGCATCGCGATCGTCGGCGGCCTGATCTTCAGCCAGATGCTGACCCTCTACACGACGCCGGTCGTCTACCTCTACCTCGATCGGCTGCGGCTGCGGTGGGCGCGGTTGCGCGGGCGCGTGCGGGCGCCGCTGCCCGCCGGGTCGGGAGTTTGAGCCCGATGGGAGCGCGCGCGTGGCAGGCTCATCGGTGGCCCCTCCTGGCCGGCGCCGCCCTCGTCGCTTCGGGCTGCGCCGTCGGCCCGAACTACCAGCGGCCGTCGGCGCCGGTCCCCGAGACCTACAAGGAGGCGGCCCCGGCGATGCCGGCCGGCGGTGGCGAATGGAAAGCGGCCCAGCCGGCCGACGTATCGAGCCGAGGCCGCTGGTGGCTGGTCTTTGGAGATCCGCAGCTCGACGCCCTCGAGGAGCGCGTGTCCGTCTCGAATCAGAACATTGCGCTCGCAGCGGCGCAGTTCCAGGGCGCCCGCGCCGCCGCGCGGGGAGCCCGGGCGCAATTCTTCCCGACGATCGGGGTGGCTCCGTCGGTCACCCGTTCCCACTCGCCGGTCGCCCGCACCTCGGCGCTGCCGGGCGCGCCGGTCGGCACCGCCACGACCTATCAGCTCCAGGGAGACGTCGCCTACGAGGTCGACCTCTGGGGCAAGGTCCGGCGCAACGTCGAGTCGAAGATCGCGAGCGCGCAAGCGACCGCCGCCGACCTCGAAACCGTCCGGCTCTCGATGCATGCGGAGCTCGCCGTCGACTACTTCCTCCTTCAGGGAGCCGACGAGCAAGAGCGGATACTGCAATCCAACGTGGCCGCCGACGAGAAGGCCCTGCAGTTGACGATCCATCGGCACGATCAGGGCGTTGTCTCCGGCGTCGACGTCGCGCAAGCGCAGACGCAGCTCGAGACCACGCGCGCACAGCTGACCGAGCTCTCGATCACCCGAGCCGAGCTCGAGCACGCCCTCGCGATTCTCGTCGGCGAGCCTCCCGCGGATTTCGCAATCGCCGCGGCGCCGGCCGGCGTGCTGCCGGTCGCCGCTCCGCCGCCGCTTCCCTCGGAGCTGCTGGAGCGTCGGCCCGACGTCGCCTCCGCGGAAAGGCGCGTCGCGGCGGCCAACGCCGACGTCGGCGTCGCACAGGCCGCCTTCTTCCCGAGCCTTCTCTTGAACGCCACGGGCGGGTGGGAGGGCAGCTCCTTGACCCGTTGGTTCTCGGCTCCGTCGCTCTTCTGGTCGCTGGGGGTCGCGCTCGCCCAGACCATCTTCGACGGCGGGGCGAGGCTCGCGGGCAAGGAGCAGGCGATCGCCGCCTACGACGCAACCGTCGCCGCGTACCGCGAGAGCGTTCTCGGCGCCCTCCAGGAAGTGGAGGACAATCTCGCCGCCCTGCGGTTCCTCGCCCAAGAGGTCGAAGAGCAGAGGCGGGCGGTCGCCGCCGCCGAACGAGCGCTCGCCCTGGCACAGAGTCGCTATGAGGGCGGCATCACCACCTACCTGGAAGTCGTGACCGCCCAAGCGGCGGCGCTCTCCAACGAGCGGACGGCCGTGGACCTGCAGACCCGACGCCTGACGGCGACCGTCAACCTCATCAAGGCTCTCGGGGGCGGTTGGAGCGAGTCGGACCTTCCGGCCCCGAGGACCGTGCTGGGCAGCCAGCCGGCCTCGACGGAGAACGCGAATCCGGGCGCTGGCCCCCGGTGAGGCCGCCGCCCGGATCGGCGTTATCCTAGCTCCCATGCCGCTCTTCGAGTACGCGTGCCAGGCTTGTGGCCGGAGGTTCGAGCAGTTCGTCGTCGGCCAATCCAAGCCCGCTTGCCCCGATTGCGAGAGTCCGAAGGTTTCCAAGCTCCTTTCGGTCTTCGCCGTTTCTTCCGGCGGCTCCCGGCCGGAGGCCGAATCGGCCGGCTCGGCCTGCGGATCCTGCGGCGATCCGCGCGGACCCGGCGCATGCGCGCTCGACTGAGGAAGGCATTGCCCCGCCGGAAGACAATGCCTCGCCGGCGCCGGCCGACTGCCGTCCGGCTCGTCCCCGAGAAAATCGACCGATACGCCGAAGCGCACACGGAGCCGGTCGATCCGCTGCTCGAGGAGCTGCGGGAGGAGACCTACCGGTCGGTCGAGAGCCCGGAAATGCAGGTCGGCCGCGTGGAGGGAACCTTCCTGAAGTTGCTGGTTCGGCTCTCGGGCGCTCGGCGTGCGCTCGAGATCGGGATGTTCACCGGTTATTCCGGGCTGATGATCGCGGCGGGGCTCCCCGACGATGGCGAATTGACCACCTGCGACGTGGATCCGAAGGTCGAGGCGGTCGCGCGCCGTTACTTCGCCAAGAGCCCCCACGGCCACAAGATCACGGTGCGCATGGGCCCAGCCCTCGAAACGATTCGGACGCTCTCGCCTCCGATCGACTTCGTCTTTCTCGACGCCGACAAGGAGAACTATCCGAACTATTACGACGCCGTCCTCCCGCTCCTCTGCCCCGGCGCTCTGATCGTCGCCGACAACGTCCTGTGGAGCGGGAAGGTTCTCGATCCGAGGGAAAAGACCGATCGCGCCATCGCGGCCTTCAACGAGCGCGTCATGGGCGATTCCCGCGTCGAGAAAGTCATGCTGACCGTGCGCGACGGCATGACTCTCGTGCGAAAGCGCTAGCGCCAGCCCCTCGCGGCAGCCCGGGACTCCGGCGGCGACCCGACTCGTCAGCGAAGGAACTTCGGCTGCTGTCCCTTGCCCCAGGGGTCGTACTCGGCCGCGAAGCGCAACCGCTCCGCGAGCGGCGGGTGGCTGTAGAGCCAGAACCGGATGAACGGGCTCGGGTCCGGATCGTCGAGGTTCATTTCGCCCAGAAGCTGAAACGCTTCCGCCGCGGTGCGCTGCGGCTCCGCCACGATTCCGTGGATCGCCTCGAGACCGAAGACGTCCGCGTCGTGCTCCTCCGATCGGACGAAGCCGTTGACCACGGGTTGCGCGAGCTCGCTGGCAACGGTTACGACGAGCAGCAGCACGGGCAGCGAGGCCCAGTCGGAGACGCCTCGGATCCCCCAGCGGCCTCCCGGCCGGTCGAGTGTGCGGGACAGGACCCAGGCGGACAGAGCCAGGAGAACGAAGAGGAGGGCCCACGAGAACGCGATGATTTTCGGGATGTGGAGGAGCACGTAGTGCCCCATCTCGTGGCCGAAGGCGTAGAGCGCCTGCGGAATCGTCGCCTTGGCGATCGTCGTGTCCCAAACGACGACGCGTTTCGAGGCGCCGAGGCCGGTCACGTAGGCGTTGATCGACTTGTATTTCGAGCTCGCGTTCATCTCGAACATCTTTTCCTTCGGGATGTGCTGCCCGGCCCGGACCGTCACCTCCTCGATCTTGGCAGCGAGCTCGGGATTCTTCGGGGCGAGGGGCTCGAACTTGAAGAAGAGCGGGTCGACGGCGAGCGGCGTGACGAAGATCAGGAAGACCAGGATCGGCAGCAAGGCCAGCCAGAACCAGAGCCACCAGCGCCGGGGGCTTCGGCGCAGAATCGCATAGAGCAGCCAGACGAGCGGGATGGCGATGACAAAACCCACGAGCTGCCCCTTGGTCCAATCCCAGAACCAGGATCCCCAACCCTGCACGGATTGGTCGTAGAGACGAGAAATGTGCTGCCCATAGATGCCCGTCGGCAGTTCCAGCACCGACTCCGTCAAGAGCAGGAGCGGCACGAAGATGGCCGCCTGCCAGAAACGTCGTTTCGAAACCGCTTCGGCCCGGTCTCGATAGCGGGGCGCCAGCCGCAGCCCAATGATCACGACGAGAACCAGCGCGCTCCAGAAAGAGGAGAGAAAGTGCAACCCGTAGCGGGCGCGCGCATAGGCGACGGCCTTCTGATACTTCTCGGGTGTCAGCGTGTAGGAGACCGGCCCTCCGGCCGATGCCGAAACACCGGGCGTCGCCGCCGGCTCGGGAGCGGCCTGCGCGAAGAGAGCACCCGCCAGGAGCAACGCTGTCGCCGCGAGTCCGAGAATGCGCGGTTTCACTGGCGGACAGCCTAACCCGGTTCGCCGATTCGGGACAAACGGCCGATAGAATCGCTCCGAAGCCTCTTCTCCAACAATGATCGGCCAGACCGTTTCGCACTACCGCGTCCTCGACAAGCTCGGAGGGGGCGGGATGGGCGTGGTCTACGAAGCCGAAGACCTGAAGCTCGGGCGGCACGTCGCCTTGAAGTTCCTCCCGGAGGAGCTCGTGCGAGACCATCAGGCGCTCGAGCGGCTACAGCGCGAAGCTCGGGCCGCCTCCTCCCTCCAGCACCCCAACATCTGCACGGTCTACGACGTGGACGAGCACGGCGGCCGCCCCTTCATCGCGATGGAGCTTCTCGAAGGCGAGACGTTGCGCGATCGCCTCGCCGCCGGACCGTTGAAGCTCGAGCCCCTGCTCGATCTCGGAATCCAGATCGCTGACGCGCTCGAGGCGGCCCACACCCGCGGCATCGTGCATCGCGACATCAAGCCGGCGAACATCTTCGTCACGCGGCGAGGACAGGCGAAGCTTCTCGATTTCGGCCTGGCCAAGCTCGCCGCGAAAGAGGACCTGCGGCCCGCGGCGTCGGCAGTCGCGACCGCGATGGCCGAGGAACACCTGACGAGCCCCGGCACGGCACTCGGCACCGTGGCATACATGTCCCCCGAGCAGGCCCGCGGCGAGGCGCTCGACGCGCGGACCGATCTCTTCTCTCTCGGCGCGGTGCTCTACGAGATGGCGACGGGACGGCAGCCATTCGCGGGAAATACGACCGCCGTCATCTTCGACGCCATCCTGAACCGGGCTCCGGTATCCCCCGTCCGCTTGAATCCCGAACTGCCCGGGGAGCTCTCCCGGATCATCAACACTTCCCTCGAGAAGGACCGAGACCTCCGCTACCAGAGCCCCGCAGAGATGCGGGCGGACTTGAAGCGGTTGAAGCGCGACTCGGACTCCGGCCGCGTCAGCCAGGCCGTCGCCGTTGCGGCTCCGCGCCGGCGATTCTCCTGGGCTGCGCTCGTCGGCCTCGGCGCCGCCGTCGCGATCGTCGCCGCGGCTGCCTGGTGGATCACTCATCGCGCCACGGCGGCAGCGGTGCCGAACGGTCAGATCACCCTGGCGATTCTTCCCTTCCAGAATCTCGGCGGCGACGCGTCTCTCGATTACCTCCGGCTCGCCCTTCCCGACGAAGTGGCCACGACGCTCTCCTATGCGCCCACACTCGCGATCCGCCCCTTCGCCTCGACGCGGAAGTACGCCGGCAAAGAGGTCGATCCGCAGGCTGCGGGCCGAGAGCTGCGCGTCGCCGACGTCCTGACGGGACACTTCTTCAAGGAGGGCGACAAGCTTCAGGTGACCCTCGAAGTCGTGGACACGGAGGCGAACCGACTGATCTGGCGGGACACGTCTTCGGTCGCGGCCGCGGACCTGATCGGTCTGCGCGAGGAGATCTCGGGCCGACTCCGTCGCGGGCTCTTCCCGCTTCTGGGTGCGACCAGCCGAACGACGGAAGCGGCCACGCGGCCGAAAAATCCCGAGGCTTACGACTTGTACCTGCGCAGCACCGCACTTCCGAGAGACCCCGAACCCAACAAGCAGGCAATTCCGATGCTGGAGCGATCCGTCGGTCTCGACCCCAGCTACGCACCGGCCTGGAACGAGCTCGGCAAGCGCTACTACTACGACGGGAACTACGCCGACGGCGGCAAGATCGCGCTCCAGAGCTCCCGGGCGGCCTTCGAGCGCGCGATCGCGCTCGACCCGGACTTCACCGGCGCCGTCGACAATCTCGTCATCGATCAGGTCGAGGCAGGAGACCTCGAAGCCGCGTACCGCAAGATGCTCGACACCCTTCGCCGCCGTCCAGGGAGCGCAGACGCGCACTTCACGATGAGCTACGTGCTGCGCTATGCGGGCCTCCTCGAGGAGTCCGCGCGGGAATGCAACGCCGCTCTGGCCGCCGACCCCCGCAATCGCGACTTCCGGTCCTGCTTTACGACTTTCATGCTGCTGAACCGGTACGACCGGGCCCGAGATTTCCTCCAGCTCGACGCAGGCTCCGACTGGTCTCGAAGCCGGGAGGTAGGCGTGCTGTTACGCGAAGGAAGAGTGCAGGAAGTCTCCCCGATCTACCGTGAGACCGAACGGTCAGAATCGTTTGCAATCCTGTTCGGGTCTGGCCCGCGTTCGGAGCGAGATCAAGCGGCGGCGCGGATCGAGACAGACTTTGGCAGGCGCCGCGATCCGGAACCGAAATATTTCATCGCGGGCGGTCTGGCTGTCGCGGGCTACCGAGCAGGCGCTCTGAGGCTGCTGCGTCAGGCCGTCGAAGGCAATTTCATCGCCTATCCCGCCATGGACAACGACCCTCTGTTCCGGGGCATCCGCACCGATCCCGAGTTCGCCGCGATCCGCGCCGAGGCGATCCGGAAGCAGAAGGCCTTTCTCGAAAACCGCGCGAAGGCGTCCGCCGGCTAACGAACCGCCTCCGGCGCCTCCTGGAGCCGCCGCAGCTCGGAGATGTCGCGGTTGATCTGGAGGGCCGCCACGATGCGGCCAAAGTCATCCCAGAGCGGCACGACCAACGTCTCGCAGACGCCTTCCGTGCCGTCCTTGCGCCGGAAGGGCACCTCTCCCGACCAGCGCCCCCGACGGCGCATCTCGGAGAGCATCTGCGCCGTCTGGCTTGCCGCGTCCGCTCCGGCGTGGATCGGCGGGACGCGGCCCAGGATCTCCTGCTTCGCGTAGCCGAACATCCTTTCCGCGCCGGGGTTGCAGTCGAGCACCTTGCCGGTCAGGTCCATGAAGAGCACGCCATCGAAGAGGTGCTCCAAGGTGCGGGCGTGGCGACGCAGGACTTCCTCCATCCGAGTGCGTTCCGAGACGTCGCGGAAGGTCCAGACCCTGCCGACGATCTTGTCGGCCACCCGGTGCGGCGCCGAGTAACGCTCGAAGACGCGCCCGTCCTTGAACTCGAGCCAGTCGTAGCTCTGCGACTCCGGCTGGCTGTACAAGTCTCGGACCTTCTTCAAGAAGCGCTCCGGGTCTTTCAACTGATCGAGGAAGTAGGCCAGCCGCTCATCCAGTTCCGCCATCAGGACGCGCTTTTCTTCGGGGATGCGCCACATCTCGGCGAAGCGGCGGTTCGAGCTGACGATCTTGCCCTCGCGATTGACGACCAGCACGCCGTCGGTCGTGGCGTCCAGCGTCGCCCGGAGCAGAGAGAGTGATCCCTCGAGCTCCTTCTCGATCTCCGTTTGCTCGGTGACGTCTCGAAAGCTCCAGACCCGACCGAGCGTCCTATCGCCCAGGCGATGAAGCCGGGAGGTGCGTTCGAAGACCCGCCCATCGCGCAGCTCGAGCAGCGCTGGAGGCTCCGCGTCTCGCGACGCCGCAACTCCCATCACCTTCTTGAGAAAGCCGGTATGGTCCGTCAGCTGCTCCATGACGTGGGCGAGAAGCTCATGGGGATCCTTCGAGCCGACGACGTCCTCGGGCACACGCCACATGTCGTAGAAGCGCCGGTTCGCCGACACGACCTTGCCTTCCTCGTCCACGACCAGGATTCCGTCGGCGGTCGCGTCCAGTGTCGCCTGGAGCAGCGAGAGCGACTTCTTCACCTCCGTCTCCGCGCGCTTCAATCGGGTGACGTCCAGGGCGACACCGATGACGCCCTTGATCGTGCCGTCGGGATTACGCAGCGGCTCGACGTGCGAGGCGAACGTCCGCCCCATCCAGTCGACCTCGAAACTGACGGACTCTCCGAGCAATGCCCGGCGGTGGGCGACGAACGGCAGAAACTCGGGATCGCGCGTGTGGAAGTACTCCGTCAGCGGCACGCCCACGTATTGACCGGGACGCTGGTTCATTTCGCCGAGAGCCTTCCCCCTCGAGGAGGTGATCGTCAGCTCCAAGTCGGTCGACCAGAGGACCGCCGGCATTTGCGAGGCGACGAGCTCCAGGTTCGCTTCCTTCTCCCGAAGGATTTCGCCCACCATCTCGCTCTCCTGCCGCAGCCGTCTCCGCAGCTCGAGCTGGGCAACCACCTGCCTCGACAGGGTCCGCAGGGACTCGAGCTGCGCCGGCGAGAGCTCGCGCGGCTTGTGGTCCATCACGCAGATCGTGCCCAGGACCTGGCCGTCGGCCGTTCGCAGCGGCGCTCCCGCGTAGAAGCGGATGCCCGCCGCGCCGGTCACCAGGGGACCGTCCGCAAAACGCTCGTCCCGAGTCGCGTCGGGCACCACCATCACGTCATCCTGGAGGATGGCGTGGCCGCAGAAGGAGGTTTCGCGAGGTCCTCCGGTCTCCCGGACTCCCACGCGCGACTTGAACCACTCGCGCTCTCGATCGACGAAGGAGATCCGCGCGAGCGGCGCGCCGCAGATCTGGGCGGCGAGCTGCACCAGATCGTCGAACTCGCGCTCCGGCGCCGTGTCCAGGATCTCGTAGCGCGCGAGCGCCGCGAGCCTTACCGTCTCGTCAACGGGCGTCGGAGCGGGTTTCATTCGTCGGGCCCCTGAGCTGCCGGAATCATATTCCAGCGCGCGAGACGCCCCGTCCCACCGACCAGAAATTTGAATACGTTCCCGCCAGCCTCGACCCGAGGCGCCGATCTTTTCTCGTTGTTCAGTTGCCCCGGAGAGTTAGGATAGTCGTCAATAAGACCCCGAGAGATTCTTTTCGGCGACAGGCGCCATCGGTCCGCCTTTACGAGAGGAGGTTCCCGATGTGGAGGTCAAGCTGGGAAAAATTCCTGGTCTGGTTCGTCGCGCTCGCCGGGCTTGGCCTCTCCGCTCTCGCACAGGAAAGCGTCGGTAACGTCTACGGACGCGCCGTCGACGAGAACGGCGCTCCGATTCCCGGCGCCGCCGCTACGCTCGCCGGCCCGGGCGCGCCGAAGTCCACGACCACCGACGCGGACGGGCGCTTCCGTTTCCTGGCGGTCCAGCCCGGACGCTACACGGTCACCGTGTCCATGACCGGATTTACGACCGTCACGCGCGAGAACGTCGTGGTGACGCTCGGAAGGAATACCGACGTCGACGTCTCGATGAAGCTCTCGGCCGTCGCCGAGACCGTCACGGTGACGAGCTCGACGCCGCTGCTCGACTCGCGCAAGACGGAGACCGGCACGTCATTCGCCAACGCAGAGCTCGAGAACATCCCCACCACCCGCGACATCTATGCCTACATGCAGCAAGTACCGGGCATCCAGACCGACGTGCCCAATACCGCGGGGATCCACACGGCCGATGTCGGCGGCCCCTCCTTTACGAGCAAGGGATCCGGCCAGTCGACTTACGTCTTGGACGGCGTCACGATCACCGACAACTCCTATGGAAACATCGACGGAGGCCAGAACGGGGCGAGTCCCCTCTACTTCGACTTCCAGACCTTCGACGAGCTCCAAATTTCGACCGGAGGCTCGAACCTGGAACTGCAGACGCCCGGGGCGACCGTCAACGTCGTCACGAAGAAGGGCACGAATGAGATTCGGGGATCCGCGCGCTACTACTACACCTCATCGAACTGGGAAGCGAGCAACCAGTCCGCGGAGGCCAAGGCGCAGAATTTGCAGACGGACCAGATCCGCTTCGTACGCGACTACGGGATCGAGCTCGGCGGACCCCTCGTCAAAGACCGAGTCTGGCTCTGGGGAGCCGGGTCGCGCCAGGACTTCGGGCTCACCTACACCGGGTCCGACTTCTACGGCAACCTGCTCAACAGCGACATCAAGGTCGTGCCTTGGAACGCCAAGCTCGACGCGCAGATCGTGCCGTCCAATTCATTCAATTTCCTCTTTTCACGCAGCGATCGCACAGAGCCCGGCCGCGGCGCCGCCCCCGATCGTCCGCCGGAGACGCTCCGTGACAACACCATCCCGGTCAACCTCTACAAGGCCGAGGACTCCCAGGTCTTCTCGACGAGCCTCTTTGGATCCCTCAACTTCGCGTACCTCCAAGCGGACTACGCATCGATCCCGGTCACGCCGGCCGACGTGCAAGCCGAGTACTACGATTTCAGCTGGCACGGCAACTACAAGTACTTCGTCACCAGCAATCCGCAGCACCAGGTCAACGGGACGGTGACGAAGTTTTTCAACACCGGAAACGTCTCCCACGAGCTCAAGTTCGGGTTCGGCTATCGGCACCAATTCAACGACTCGGCATCGGCCTGGCCCGACTCGCAAGTCATCGGCTCCTCCTCGACGTACGCGATCGTCACGCGGGGTGTCGACACCAAGTACGAGCAGGATTGGTTCTATGGCTTCCTGGGCGACACGCTCACGGCCGGAAACCTCACCGTGTCGGCGGGCGTTCGCTACGACTACCAGCGCGGCAAGAACCTGCCTTCCTACGGCATCGGCAACCAGATGTTCCCGGACATCCTGCCCAACGCGACGTGGCCGGGCGACTCGGGCTATCCCTTCGTCTTCAAGAATTGGGAGCCGCGGATCTCCGCCACCTACGCGATCGGAAAAGACAAGAAGACGCTCGCGCGCGCCTCGTACTCGCGCTTCGCGGATCAATTGAGCAACGTCGTCTACCAGTTGAACGCTTTCCCAATCGCGGCCGGGGCCTACTACTACTGGAATGACGCCAGCGGCGACAAGATTGTGCAGCCGTCGGAGGTCGACATCGCCTCCGGGCCTCAGTTCTATTACCAAGTCAATCCCTTCACTCTCCCGAACGTCCCCAACACGTTGGCGCCGAATTTCGCCACCCCGATTACCGACGAGTACCTGCTCGGGATCGATCAGCAGATCATGGACGACTTCGCCGTCTCGGTGACCGGCACGTATCGACGCTTCAGCAAGCTCGCCTTCTCGAACCCGATAGGCACCAACGCGAGCACCTATGCCTATGTGGACAACGCGGTCGGGACGGCCGTCGCCTCCAACGGCTTCACGCTCCCCTTCGACGTGCCTTTTTACGGCCTCACGCTCGCCGAGCAGCCCACGGGCGACGAGATCCTGAATCGCCCCGGCGCCACGCAGACCTTCTGGGGCGTCGAAGTGGCGATGAACAAACGATTGTCGAACAAGTGGATGATGCGGGCGAGTTTTGCCTGGCAGAACTGGCGTCAGCACATCCAGCCTCAGTCGATTCTCGATCCGAACAACCTCTGGAGCCAGGGAGCGCCCAACATCAACGACGGGATCGCGGTCGGGTATGGCCGCGACACGATCTGGTTCAACGCCAGCTGGCAGTTCAACGTCAGCGGCCTCTACCAGCTCCCCTATGGATTCGCGTTCGCTGCCAACTTTTTCGGCCGACAGGGTTACCCGCAGAGCTACTTCGTTCGAAGTCGAATTCCGAGCGACAACCTCGTGGGCGTCCTGGCCGACAACCGGATCGAAAACACGATCGGCCACCTTGACACCTACCGTTTGCCCAACGTTTACGAGCTCGACCTCCGGCTCGAGAACACGTTCCACATCGGCGGAGTGTCCATCACCCCCATGGTGGACCTCTTCAACGTGACCAATCAGGGGGCGGTCCTGCAGCGCGACAACGAGGTCGGCAGCTATTACGCGGCGACGCCCGACACGGCCGCCTACTTCGATCCCAGCCCGACCTTCAATCAAATCGTGGAAACGCAGAGCCCACGCATCCTGCGCCTGGGGATTCGGATCGCCTTCTAGCTCGAACGACGGCCTCGGCTGGCCGCCCGGAAATCCGGGCGGCCCTTTCTGTTTCTGTAGACTTCCGGAGATGCGCGCAATAGCCCTCGGGATGGCGCTCGCCGCGGCGTTTCTGGCGGCGTCCTGCCGAAACGCCGAGACCCCGGCCGGCCCCGCCGGGCCCCGCCCCACCGTCCGCGACGTCGTCCTGGTCACGATCGACACCTTGCGCGCCGACGCCGTAGGCTTCGGGGGAAATGCGCGCGGCACCACCCCGAATCTCGATCGGTTCGCCGCCGAAGGCAGGGTCTTTCCCTTCGCCCATGCCCACAACGTGCTCACACTGCCTTCCCACACGAACATCCTGACGGGGCTCTATCCCTACCAGCACGGCGTGCGGGACAACTCCGGCTTCCGCCTGGACAAACGCTTCGACACGGCGGCAACGCGGCTCTCGACTCGGGGCTTTGCGGCCGCCGCCTTCGTCGCCGCATTCCCGCTCGACGGCCGATATGGGTTGACTCGCGGCTTCGACCCGTACGATGAGCTGTACCGGCACGTGGACGAGCCGCGCGAGTTCGAGATTCCGCAGAGCCGCGCCGACGAAGTCGTCCGTTCGGCGCTCGCCTGGTATCGGTCCAAGGAGGGCACCCCACGGTTTCTCTGGGTCCACCTCTACGACCCGCACGCGCCCTACGATCCGCCCGACGACTTTCGCAAACGCTTTCCGGACGACCCGTATCTGGGAGAGGTGGCGTACACAGACTCGGCGCTCGCCCCCCTGCTCGAAGCCTTGCGGGCAACGAACCCGCCGCCGCTTCTCATCGTCACCGGGGACCACGGAGAAGCGCGCGGAGACCACAAGGAGCTGACTCACGGCCTCTTCGCCTACGAGGCGACCCTGCACATTCCCCTTTTCCTCTGGTGCCCGGGCCTCGTCGCGCCGGGTCGGGACGAGCGCTCCGCACGTCATGTGGACATCCTGCCGACGGTCCTGTGGGCGGTCGGAGCACCCGACGACGCCGGGCTTCCCGGCCGGCCACTGCTCGCGCCAGCTGCTGGACCGCAGGAGTCCTACTTCGAGTCCCTCGGCCCGACCTTCAATCGCGGATGGGCGCCGCTGCGCGGCGTGCTTCGAGATCGCGACAAGTACATCGACCTGCCGATTCAGGAGCTGTACGACCTGAAAATCGATCCGGGCGAACAGAACAACCTGGCCGCTTCCGACTCGGCCATGTTCCGCAAGCTTCGGAAGGATCTCCTCGAGACTCCTGCCGGCCCAACCGAGCGCGGATCCGTCGGATCCGAGGAAGCGGCCCAGCTGCGAAGCCTCGGCTATCTCTCCGGCAGCGCCGCCCCCAAGGCCCGGTATGGTCCGCAAGATGATCCCAAGAACCTGATCGCCGTCGACGCACAACTACACCAGACCGTCGCGCTCTACGAGACCGGCCACCCCGACGAAGCAATCGCCGTGGCCCGCCAGATCGTCGCCGCCAATCCCCGGATGAAGGCGGGATACGAGCACCTGGGCTTCCTGCTCCAGGAGAAGGGAGACCTCCGGGGCGCCATCGGTCTCTTCGAGAAGGCGAGCGCAGCGGGCGCGGGCGGCGAAAACATGGATCGCCGCCGGGCCCTGCTGCTCTGCGAATCGGGCCGGCCGAAGGAGGCGATCTCCTTGCTCTGGCCGTACCGGGACGGCTCCGATACGGAGACCTTGAACGCCCTGGGAATCGCGCTGGCCGACGCCGGCCGGGGCGAAGAGGGTCTCGCCACCTTCCACCGGGTGCTCGTAATCAGCGCCCGCGACACTCTCGCCTACCAGAACACCGGGATCGCCCTGCTCAAGATGGACCGCGCCGCGGAGGCTCGAGAGAATCTGGAAAAGGCCCTCGCGATCCACGAGAGGAACCCCCGGGCCTGGAACGCGTTGGGTGTGGCGTGGATGCGGTTGGGCGAGCCCGGCAAGGCGCTCGAGGCCTGGGGCAAGTGTCTCTCCTACAACCCGAAGCAGTACGACGCCCTCTACAACACCGCGCGGGTGGCCGCCGGCCTGGGCGACCGCGCCCGGGCCCGCGAAGCGATGGAGCGCTTCGTCGAGACCGCTCCGCCGGCCCAATATGAAAAGGACATCGCCCAAGTTCGCGCGGCGCTGGCCGCGCTCGACGGAAAGGTCGTCCGATGAGACATCGCCTGGCCCTCGCCGCAACCTTTGCCGGCTGTTTGCTCGTCGGCGTCGCGACGCCGACACTCGCCGAGTCCTTCGTCATCACCGGAGCGCAAGTCTCCGACGGAACCGGCGGCGTGCTGAAGCCTGCCAGCATCCGCGTCGAAGGCGACACGATCGTCGCCGTCGGAAACCTCAAGCCCAAGAAGGGCGAGGCCGTCATCGACGGGCGCGGGCTGGTGCTGGCTCCCGGCTTCATCGACATTCACAACCACTCGACCGAAGGCCTGCTCTCCGACCCGCTTGCCGAGTCGCAGGTTTCCCAGGGCATCACGACGGCCGTTCAAGGACCCGACGGTGAGTCGGCATGGCCCATCGCGGACTATCTCGAGAAGCTGCGCTCGGCGCCTCCCGCCGTCAACGTGATGACGATGGTCGGGCATGCCACGGTGCGGTCGCTCGTGATGGGAAAGGACTATCGCCGCGTGGCGACCGACGAGGAGGTTTCTCGCATGGTGTCGCTCGTCGAGCAGGGCATGCGCGAAGGGGCGGCCGGCCTCTCCTCCGGTCTCGAGTACGACGTCGGCAGCTACAGCGAAACGTCCGAGCTCATCGCCCTGTGCGAGGTCGCGGCGCGTCACGGCGGCTTCTACATGACGCACGTCCGGGACGAAGCGGCCAAGACGATGGAGGCATTCGCAGAAGCGATCGCCATCGGCGAACAAGCGCCGATTCCGGTCCAGGTCTCCCACATCAAGATGGGCACCGTCAGCGTCTGGGGCCGCACGGCGGAGGCTATTGGACTTCTCGAGGCCGCGCGGGACCGCGGGGTCGACCTCACGGCCGACTGCTACCCCTACGAGGCCTGGCACGCGAACATCGAAGTGCTCGTACCGAACAAGGAGTACGACGACCCGTCGAGTGTCCAGAAAGCCCTCGCGGAGGTCGGCGGCGGCAGCAAGGTCACGATCACGGAATGCAAGGCGCACCCGAACTACGCCGGGCGCACGCTCGAGCAGATCGCCAAGGCCGAGGGCTCGACGCCGGTCGAGGTGTTCATCCGGGTCGTGAAGGACGGGGGCGCCGACGTGATCGGCCACTCGATGACCGAAAAGGACGTCCGGGCTTTCTACACGCGGCCCTGGGTCATGGTGGGTAGCGACGGCGGAATCGGCGCCGCGCACCCCCGCGGAACCGGAACGTTTCCGAAGGTCCTCGGCCGATACGTTCGCGAGAAACACTGGCTCACGCTGCCGGAGGCGATCCGTAAGATGACTTCCCTTCCGGCCAAGCGGCTGAAGCTCTCCGATCGCGGTGTCATCCGCGCGGGGATGAAGGCCGATCTGGTGCTGTTCGATCCCAAGACCGTTGCCGACCGCTCGACATTCGAGAAGCCCGAAGAGCTCTCTGACGGGATCCGCGTGGTCTTCGTCAACGGACAGATCGTGTGGCAAGGCGGCAAGGCGCCGGGAGCGCGGCCCGGGCGCGTGTTGACGGGTGGCGACGCCCAGGCGGACGCGCCGAAAGCGAAGTGACGCGCCATGTCGGGCTCGAGCCGCCTCGTCTCGTGGGCCGCCCTTCTCCTCGCCTTCGGCTGCGCCAGCTCTCCTAAACCCACACCGCCACTCGAAACCGGCCACCTGCTCCTGGTCGGAGGCGGTCCGATTCCGGAGACGATCCGGCGCCGGTTCGTCGAGCTGGCAGGAGGCGCGGGCAAGGCCAGAATCGTGGTCTTTCCCATGGCGAGCGAGGACCCGGAGGCCGGCGCCGAGGCTGCCCAGGAGTTCGAAGCTCTGGGCGCTCGGGCCGATAGGATCGTTTTCGACCGCGCGGGGGCCTCGACGGACGGGGCGGCGCATCGGCTCGACGGGGTGACGGGCATCTGGTTCGGAGGCGGCGACCAGTCGCGGCAGACCGCGGCTCTTCAGGGCACACCCGTCGAGGCGGCGATCCACCAGCGCTATCGAGAGGGCGCTGTCGTGGGAGGCACGTCGGCGGGGGCAGCCGTAATCACGACGCCGATGATCACGGGCGACGAGAAGCATCCCGGCGGCAGCCGGCCTCCGAAGGACCCGAGCGACTCCTCGAGCGCGTTCCTGACCATCGCCCGCGACAACATCGTGACCAAGGACGGGTTCGACCTCTTGCCGGGCGCGATCGTCGACCAGCACTTCGTGCGTCGGCGGCGCCACAATCGCTTGATCAGTCTCGTGTTGGAACATCCGGACCTCATCGGCGTCGGCATCGACGAGTCCACAGCCCTGGAGGTCGACCCCGACGGAACTTGGCACGTGCTTGGTGAGAGCGTGGCCGTGATCTACGACGCCAGGCACGCCTTGATCACGCCGTCCGGAGCCGAGTCTCTTGGAGCCGCGGACGTGCGCCTGCAGATCCTGCCGGCTGGCAGTGTCTACGATCCGCGAAGCGGCAAGGCCACCCTTCCCGCCGCGCCTTGACCGATAATCAAACTCCCTGCCCGTAGCTCAGCCCGGATAGAGCAACGGCCTTCTAAGCCGTAGGTCGGGAGTTCGAATCTCCCCGGGCAGGCCATCTTGCTTCCCAAGAACTTGGGAACCCGGCTCGGCGGTTCGTACCGAGCGCTCATCGGGTGCGACAACGGAGCACCCGAGGGAGCGCGACAAGCCGCGGCGTCGAGCCGCGGCGAATCTCCCCGGGCAGGCCAAGTCGCCTTGCCGAACCTGGCACCCTGGGTGAGTTGGAACGAAAGTTGCTGGTATCCGCAACATGCTCCGGGGCAAGCGTTCCAACGGATCTTTCGGAAGGAGGCCTTCCATGAAACACCTTGCCGCCTGCATCGGACTAGCCACGGCGGTCGCGGTCGTTTCGAGTTGCTCGAACTCAACGGGGTCGGCGGGAACCGCATCCACGTCAGGATCTGCCTCGAAGACCGCCTCGGGAACCGGGGGAAGCTCCTCCACCGGGACGGCGAAGTCGACGACCGGGCAGACGAGCACGATGTCGACCGCCGCTTCGGCCGCCGGCGGCGCCGCCAGCGCCACGGGTGTCGATCTCGCCGGAACCCTTGGCTCGAGTCTCGGGCTGACGCCGGATCAGGCCTCCGGAGCGGTCGGCTCGATCCTCTCGCTCGCGCAGGGGAAGCTCTCCTCCTCGGACTACTCGAAAGTCGCGGGGGCGGTCCCGGGCGCCGGTCAGTACGTTCAAAAGGCAAAGGACCTGGGAGCGGTGCCGAGCACGGGGATTTCGAGCGAGTCCGCTCTCGATGGCGCCTACGCGAAGCTCGGGATCAGTCCCGAGATTGGGTCCCAGGTCACGCCGCTCGTCGTCAATTACGTCGGAAAAGCCGGCGGGCCAACGGTCCAGAGCCTCCTCTCGAGCGTGCTCCAGTAGGGTGATTGGGAGCACGCGCGCAGACGCGGGCTCCCACCTCGCATCCCCGAACGCACCGGGCAGTCGGGATCTCCTTCGACGTGATCTGGTACCTGAAGCCGTCCGCACCGAGCGGGTCGAGCCTGCTCTCTGCACGATTCCGCCTGAGGACCGAGAGGCGACGTCCCTCGGAATCGTCTGACCCTTGCACCGCACGACTGCCGCAAATAGATTTGCCTCATGACGCTACCCACCGAACCGATCGGCAGCATTCCACGCCCCGCCGCGCTCCTCGAAGGGATGAAGGCGGCCTCCGAGGGCCGACTTCCCGGAGAGAAGCTCGAAGCCCTTTTTGACGAAGCCGTGAGAGACACGATCCGGCGATTCGAGGAGACCGGCTCCCCCATCATCACCGACGGCGAGCAGCGAAAGCCCTCCTTCGCCACGTACCCGATCCAGGGGGCGAAGAACCTCGCTCCGGGAGGAGTGACGATCAAGTTCAAGGACGGCCACACGCGCCAGCTCCCCGTCCTGAGCGCCGGACCTTTCCGATACACCACGTACGCCGTGAGCTACCTCGACGCGGCCAAGAAGCACGCGCACGTCCCGCTCAAGGAGGCCGTCATCTCGGCCTCGGCCTTGAGTCTTCTCTACCCGCAGGCTGGCTTGAAGGGCTACTCGCGGGATGCTTTCCTCGAGGATCTCGTCAACGAGACCGCCAAGGACGTCCGGCAGTGCCTCGACCGAGGCGGCCCGGTCCAAATCGATTTCACCGAGGGGCGCCTGGCGGTCAAGCTCGATCCCTCCAAGGGCCTGCTCAATTCCTTCGTCGATCTCAACAATCGCGTGCTCGAGCGCTTTTCGCCGGCCGAGCGAAAGAGAATCGGCGTCCACACCTGCCCGGGCGGCGACCGCGACTCGACGCACAGCGCCGACGTCGATTACGCGGAGCTTCTTCCCGCTCTCTTCCGCCTCAACGTCGGGAACTTCTACGTTCAGCTTTCGAGCGAGACAGACCGCCCGCGTGTGCTGGCGATCCTCGGAAAGAACGCGACCGGAGACCGCAGGGTCTTCGTCGGCGTGACCGACCCTATCGACCCGCGTGTCGAGACCGCCGAACAGGTCCGAGACCGAGTCCTGGAAGCTGCGAAGTTCATTGACGCGGCGCACCTTGGCACGACCGACGACTGTGGCTTCTCCCCCTTCGGCGACGACACTTCGACCTCGCGCGACACCGCCTTTGCGAAGATCCGCGCCCGGGTCGAGGGAACGGCGATGGCCTCGAAACAGCTCGGCGTTTAGGGGGTACCGGCTCCGGCGGTGTCCTCCTTGGCCTTTCCGTCCAGAAACAGGAGGTAGTCGGTCGCGAGCGGGGTCTTGCCGAGCTGCCGCAACAGTGTCGCGACCTGTCCGCGGTGATAGGTCCCATGGTTGACCACGTGCACGAGAGCGTCACCCAGCGGGTATGACCAGGTCTCTCCCTTGAAATTCACGTAGGAGATGGGCTCGGCCATCCGGGCCGGGGTGAGCGTCCCGAAGACACCCCTCTGTCCATCCTCGATTTCCGCGAGCTTCGATTTGAGATCGCCGAGGTTGGCGAAGCCCTCAGGCAACGCGCGGGGCGAGCGTCCCTGCCACCGTTCGAGCCAGACCCACTCGGCGCCGATCAAGTGGGCCAGCGTGCCGAGGATCGTCGAGAAGCTTCCCCCGACCTTGTGCTCGAGCTCCCCCGCGGAAACCGCGTCGCAGGCCTCGAGCGTGCGCCCGTTCGCCCAACGGTTGAATTCGTAGAGTCTCGCGATCTCCTGCGGCGAGCGTGACATTTCTAGAGGCCCTCTACGCTGATCTTCGTATCCGCGTTCGCCCAGGCGGCGTCGAACTGCGTTTGAACCCACGCCGCGTCAGAGGACTTGCCCTGGGCCTTCAAACTCTCCACCAGGCCGAGGAGCGCGCGGCCGTTGCGCGGATGCACTTGCAGATCGTCTCGAAAGACCCGCTCGGCTTCCCGGGCCTGGCCGGCAGCGAGCAGAGCCGCGCCGAGGGATTCTCGCATCGGCTGCTGCCAGGGGGGAGGCTCGTCATAGGCCAGCGCGTCCTCGGCCGCAACCGCGAGTCTCCAGCTCTCGATCGCAGCCTGCCGGTCGCCCCGAGCCTTGGCGATCCGGGCATCCAGATCGTGTCCCGAGACCGCGAGGACCCCGCGCACCGTGTTCTGGGGACCCAGGAGACGTTCGGGCGCGATCCCCTGGGAAGCGGCCTGGAACGCCACGCGTCTCTTCTCCGCTCCCTCCCGATTTCCTGATTCCGCCGCGGCGGCGGCCTGCGCGTAAAGCCAGAAAGCTCTCGTCGCGGGCAGGCTCGGGCCCGGGTCCGGCATGGCGAGGATCTCGCTCCACTTGCGGAAGCGGATGGCCACGACCAGGGGCTGGACGAGGTATCCCTCGACCGTCGGGTCCATCGAGGCCTTTGGCAGGGCCTCCTCGTAGAGGCGGTCCGCCGACTCTCGAGCCTCGGAGTACCGGCCTGCCATCACCGCGGCCGCCGATTCGAAGTGGAGGTTATGGCAGTAATACATGATCCGATACATGTCCGAGGGCGACGTCTCCCGGAAATAGGCTCGGTCCGTTTCCCCCGCCGCCGCGTTCGCCTTCGCCGCCCCGGCATAGTCGCCCGTGCGCATGTAGATGTGCGCCGGCATGTGAACCAGGTGTCCGGCCCCCGGCACGAGCGTCTGGAGCCTCGAGGCGGACGCCAGCGCCTTCTCCGGATGGAGCGACGCCTCGACCGCGTGGATGTAGTAGTGGTTCGCCCCGGGGTGCGAGGGATCGCGCTTCAGGACCGACTCGAGCGCGGCGAGAATTTCCGCCGTTCCGTCCTCCGGCGTGCCGTCGGCCTTCCAGAGCTTCCAGGGACGCAGGTTCATCCCGCTCTCGGCGTAGAGCGTCGCCGCGTCGAGATCGTCCGGGTAGCTCTTCGAGAGCTCGCCCATCGCGGCGTTGTAGTCTCGCAGAAGCGCCTTCGGGTCGGACTTCGGGTCCGCCGAGTAGCGGCGGGCGACCGCCTGAGCGTAGGCGCGCTCGTTCGAGGGCCCGCCGGCCGAGAGCGCGAGAGCCTTCTGCGCCTCTTCGTACGCACTCTTCAAGCGCTCGACGGCCGGCTGTGGATCGTTGTAGTTCATTCCGAGAGCAAGCGAGATCCCCCAGTGCGGCATCGGGGCCGAGGGGTCGAGCTCGGCCGCGCGCTCGAAGGAGCGGATCGCCTCCTCGTGATTGAACCCGTAGAGGAGGGTCAGCCCTTGATCGAAGAATTTCTGAGCCTCCGGACTCGAGGTCGAGATCGCATGATGATGGGAGCCCATGCCCTCGAGCAGCGCGGGCGCCGGCCGCGCCGCCGGAGTCGGCGGGGGCTGCCCGTGCGAATGTTGCGCGAGCAGCGGGGAGGACAGGGCGCTCGCCAGGACAACGGTCGAGATGAGAAAAGGGTGTCTCATAGGCTCCTCGGTGAAGACCGCGCCGCCGGATTCTAATTGGCGGGCCGCCCGCCCGAGAAGGAGCCCCTGTTATGATTCGCGCCCCTCATGAAGAAGACGGCGTGAGGCGAAGGACGGCGCTCGCGGCCGGGTTGGCGGCCTTCCTGCTGACCCTGCCCGCGTCGGCGCGGGCTGCCCCGGCCACGAGCCCCCCGATGGCAAACAAGAAACCCAAGACCACCGACATTCACGGCGACCGGCTCCAGGACGACTATTTCTGGTTGCGCGATCGCTCGAACCCGGAAGTCCGTGCCTACCTCGAAGCGGAGAACAAGTACGCCGACGAGGTCATGAAAGACACCCTCGCCCTGCAGGAAAAGCTGTACCAGGAGATGCTCGGACGCATCAAGCAAACCGACCTCACCGTTCCCTATCCGATGCGGGGCTACTTCTACTATTCGCGCACGGAGACCGGGAAGCAGTACCCGATCTACTGCCGCAAGAAGGGAAGCCTCGAAGCGCTCGAGCAGGTCCTGCTCGACTTGAACGAAATGGCCAAGGGCGAGAGATTCATGGCGGTCGGGGACTGGGACGTCTCGGACGACGGGACGCTGCTCGCCTACACCACCGACACCACGGGCTTCCGAGACTACACGCTGCACGTCAAGGACCTCTCGACGGGAAAGATCCTCCCCGACACGGTGCCGAAGGTCTCGTCCGTGGCCTGGGCGGCCGACAACCGAACGCTCTTCTACACGACCGAGGACGCCGCCAAGAGGTCCTACCGACTCTACCGCCACCCACTCGGCGCCGATCCGGCGAGCGACGCTCTCGCCTATGAAGAGAGAGACGAGATGTTCCGCATCGAGGTCTTTCGGTCCGGAAGCCGCAAGTACCTCTTCCTCGATTCCGGCTCCCACACGGCCAACGAATGGCGGATGCTCCCGGCAGATAACCCGTCGGGTGACTGGAAGCTCGTCGCGGCCCGGGAGAAAGAGCACGAATACGAGGTCGACCACCGGGGGGATCTTCTTTACATTCGGACCAACAGCGCCGGCTGCCGCAACTTCCGTCTCGTCACGACGCCGGTGGCCGCGCCCGGGCGCGAGAACTGGAAGGAAATGATGCCTTGTCGCGAGGACGTCATGCTCGCGGGGCTCGAGCTCTTCTCCGATCACATGGTTCTGATGGAACGAGAGGACGGCCTCCAGCGGATTCGGATCACCGACCTCCCCTCCGGCCAGTCCCACCGCATCGCCTTCCCCGAGCCCGTCTACTCCGTCACTCCCAGCAACAACCGGGAGTTCGAGACCGGGACCTTTCGGTACAACTACCAGTCGCTCACGATCCCCTCCTCGATCTACGACTACGACCTGAAGTCGCGGCAGAGCAAACTCCTCAAGCGAACCGAAGTTCTCGGCGGCTACGACCCGGACCGGTATCAGGCGGAGCGGCGGTACGCCACGGCGTCCGACGGCACGAAGATCCCGATCTCGCTCGTCTATCGCAAGGGAATCGAGAAGAGCGGGAAGAACCCGGCGTTGCTGTACGCCTACGGATCCTACGGAGCGCCGATCTTCCCGACTTTCAACTCCAACCGCGTCAGCCTGCTCGACCGCGGGTTCGTGTACGCCATCGCGCACATCCGCGGCGGCGGCGAGATGGGCAAGAAGTGGCACGACCAGGGCCGCATGATGAACAAGAAGAACACCTTCACCGACTTCATCGCCTGCGCCGAGGCCCTCATCGCGGACCGGTACACGTCCAAGGACCGACTCGTCATCGAGGGCGGGAGCGCCGGAGGCCTTCTCCTGGGGGCAGTCGTCAACATGCGGCCCGACCTCTTCAAGGCGGTCGTGAATCACGTGCCCTTCGTCGATGTCATCAACACCATGCTCGACGAGTCGTTGCCTCTGACCGTCGGCGAGTTCGAGGAGTGGGGCAATCCGAAGATTCCGGAGCAATACGCCTACATACGGAGCTACAGCCCCTACGACAACATCGCCGCCAAGGAGTACCCGGCGATGCTGGTCAAGACGTCCTTCGACGACAGCCAGGTCATGTACTGGGAGCCCGCCAAGTACGTCGCCAAGCTGCGGTCGGTCAAGACCGACAAGAACCCGCTGATCTTCAAGATCAACATGGCCGGAGGCCATGGAGGGTCTTCCGGCCGATACGATCGGTTGCGGGAGACCGCCTTCGACGACGCGTTCATTCTCACGATGCTCGGCATCGCTCCGTAGGCACCGTGCGGTCCAGGTTCTTGTCTCTCGGCGCGGCGCTCCTCGCCGCCGGCGCGGCCGCCTTCGGGGAGCGGCCGGATTCCCTACCGCTCGAGACGATCAAGCTGCCCAAGGGCTTCTCGATCGCGCTCTACGCTCGCGTGCCGAACGCCCGGTCCATGGCGCTTGCACCCAGCGGAACGCTCTTCGTCGGAACGCGACACGAAGAAGTGTTCGCGGTGCGCCGCGACACGCCCGAGCGCGGCGGCGATGTCGTCACGATTGCGCGAGGTCTCGACATGCCCAACGGCGTGGCGATGCGCGACGGCTCGCTCTACGTTGCGGAGGTTTCGCGCGTCCTGCGCTTCGACGACATCGAGGAGCATCTCGAGAACCCTCCGCGCCCGGTGGTCGTGCGCGCAGATTTTCCGACGGAGCGGCACCACGGGTGGAAGTTCATTGGGTTCGGCCCGGACGGCTGGCTCTACGTGCCCGTGGGCGCTCCCTGCAACATCTGCGAGAGCAAGCAGCCGGTCTTCGCCGCGATTCACCGGATGCGCCCGGACGGCTCGAAAGTCGAGCTCTATGCCTCCGGCGTGCGCAATACCGTCGGATTCGATTGGGACCCGCAAACCAAGGAGCTCTGGTTCACGGACAATGGCCGCGACTGGATGGGCGACGACCAGCCGCCGGATGAGCTCGACCACGCTCCGCACGCCGGAATGAACTTCGGCTACCCCTACTGCCACGGCGCGAGCATTTCCGATCCGGAATTTGGCCGGAAGCACCCGTGCTCCGAATTCACGCCGCCAGCCATGGCGCTCGGCCCCCACGTGGCCTCCCTCGGGATGCGCTTCTACACGGGCGCGATGTTCCCGCCCGAGTACCGAAACCAGATCTTCATCGCCGAGCACGGCTCCTGGAATCGCTCGCACAAGATCGGATATCGCGTGAGCCTCGTCCGGTTGGAAGGCGGACACGCGGTGTCCTACCGTCCCTTCGCGACGGGATGGCTCCAGGGGGAGCGCGCCTGGGGTCGCCCGGTCGACGTGCTCGTCATGCCGGACGGCGCGCTGCTCGTTTCCGACGACCACGCCGGAGCGATCTACCGGATCTCCTATCGGGGGTAGGCCCCACCGTCTCGGAATCGGGCGCGTCGCGACCGGGTTGTAGTATCCCGCCTTCGCCGTGGAGGCTCGCCCGGGACCGGACCCGACCCGGCAGCTTAAGGAGAGTCATGAGATTCGCCAGGTCAACTGCATCGTTCCTCGCCTCCCTCGCCCTCGCCGCCCAGCTGGCCGCGCAGTCGGCAAGGCCCGCCGCCAAGCCCAAGGCGCCGGCCTCGCCGCCGGCGCCGACCAAGGTCACCTCGGTCGAAGGAATCACCGAGTACGTCCTCGGAAACGGCCTGCACGTTCTGCTCTTTCCCGACCAAACCAAGCCGACGATCACCGTCAACGTCACTTACCTGGTCGGCTCGCGAAACGAGAACTACGGTGAGACCGGCATGGCGCATCTGCTCGAGCACTTGATGTTCAAGGGCTCGCCGAACCACCCGAACATCCCGCAGGAGCTGACGTCGCACGGCGCGCGGCCAAACGGATCGACCTGGTACGACCGGACGAACTACTTCGAGACGTTCCGGGCGACCGAGGAGAACTTGAAGTGGGCCCTGGAGCTCGAGGCGGACCGGATGGTCCACTCCTTCATCGCCAAGAAGGACCTCGACAGCGAAATGACGGTCGTGCGAAACGAGTTCGAGGCGGGCGAGAACGACCCGGAGGGTGTCCTGGCCGAGCGGGTGCTCTCGACGGCCTACCTCTGGCACAACTACGGCAAGAGCACGATCGGCGCCCGGGCGGACATCGAGAATGTGCCGATCGATCGCCTCCAGGCCTTTTGGCGGACCTACTACCAGCCGGACAACGCGTACCTTCTCGTGGCCGGCCGGTTCGACGAGGCCAAGACCCTCGCGCTCGTCAACCAGATCTTCGGCTCCATTCCGCGGCCGAAACGCGCGCTCGAGAAGACCTATACGGCCGAGCCGACGCAGGACGGCGAGCGCTCCGTCACTCTCCGGCGCGTGGGCGACGTCCAGTCGGTCGCCGCGGCCTATCACGTCCCATCGGGTCCCCATCCCGACTCGGTGGCCATCGACGTGCTGGGGCAGGTGTTGGCCGACACGCCGTCGGGACGCCTCTACAAGGCCCTCGTCGAAACCAATAAGGCCACGTCGGTGTCGGATTTCTTCCTCTACCTTCACGACCCCGGCTTTCTGCTCTTCCAGGCGCAGGTGCGGCAGGAGAGCTCGCTCGAGGATGCCGAGAAGACGATGCTCGCGACGATCGACGCGATCCCCGGCAACCCCATCACCAAGGAAGAGGTCGAGCGGGCGCGCGCCGAGTTCTTGAAGAACATCGACCTGACGTTGAATTCGGCCGACCGCGTCGGCCTGGAGATGTCCGAGTGGATCGGCGCGGGCGACTGGCGCCTCTTCTTCCTGAACCGCGACCGGATCAAGAAGCTCACGGCCGAGGACGTTCAGCGGGTCGCCGTCGAGTACCTGAAGCCCTCCAACCGAACCGTCGGCCTCTTCATCCCGACGGGCCGGCCCGACCGCGCGGAGATCCCGCCCTCCCCGGATGTCGCGACGCTGCTGAAGGACTACAAGGGAGAAGCCGCCGTGGCCCAGGGCGAGGCCTTCGATCCTTCTCCCGCCAACATCGAGTCCAAAGTCACCCGAACGAATCTTCCGAATGGACTCCAGGTGGTGTTGCTGCCCAAGAAGACCCGCGGCGCGACGGTCGTCGCGGCGATGACGCTGCGCTTCGGCGACGAGAAGAGCCTCTGGAACAAATCCGCGACGGCGGACCTCGCGGCAGACATGCTGATGCGCGGCACGGCGAAGCACACGCGACAGCAGTTGAAGGACGAGCTCGACCGATTGAAGGCCCGCGTCGGCGTCTCCGGAGGCCCCACACAGGCCTCCGTCTCGATCGAGACGATCCGAGAGAACCTGCCGGCCGTCTTGAAGCTCGTCGCCGAGGTGCTGCGCGAGCCCGTCTTCCCCGAAAACGAGCTCGAGCAGCTCAGGCAAGAGAACCTGGCGGCGATCGAACAGCAGAGAAGCGAGCCCGACGCGGTCGCCTCCAACGCCTACACCCGCCATCAGAACCCGTACCCCAAGGGAGACGTCCGCTACGTCGAGACTCCCGACGAGTCGCTCGCGAGCTACAAGGCGGCAACCCGAGAAGACGTCCGCTCGTTCTATGGCGGGTTCTACGGGGCTTTGAACGCGGAGCTCGCCCTCGTGGGCGATTTCGACCCCGGCACGACCTTGCCGCTCCTGACGGAGCTCTTGGGCGACTGGAAGAGCAAGAGCCCCTTCGAGCGCGTGCCCCGGCCGTACCAGAATGTCGCGCCGGTCAACGACCGCTTCAAGACCCCGGACAAGGCGAATGCCTTCTTCATCGCCGGAGAGAATCTGCCCATCGGCGACGACGATCCCGACTACCCCGCTCTGGTGCTCGGCAATTACCTGTTGGGAGGCGGATTCCTGAACTCGCGGCTGGCCGTGCGGATTCGCCAGAAGGACGGCTTGAGCTACGGCGTCGGCTCACAGCTCTCCGCCTCGCCGCTCGACAAGGCGGGCAGCTTCACCGCCTACGCGATCTACGCGCCGCAGAACGCGGTCAAGCTCGAGAAAGCGTTCCGGGAGGAAGTCGACCGGGTCCTGAAGGACGGCTACACCGAATCGGAGGTCGACGAAGGAAAGAGCGGTTACCTGCAGTCGCGGCAGGTGTCGCGCGCACAGGACCCGGCCCTCGCGCGGACCCTCGCCGCCGACCTCTTCTTGAAACGCACGCTCTACTGGGACGAAGCGCTCGAGAAGAAGATCGCGGCGCTGACGCCGGCGGAGATCGCCGCCGCGATGCGGCGGCACCTCGATCCCGGCAAGTTCTCGGCCGTCGAGGCCGGCGATTTCGACAAGAGCCCGCCCGCCGAAACGCCGGCCAATTAAGCGCGGCGGCTGCCCGCTCAAGCATGAGGGGCGAGCGTTCCGCCGGGAGTCGCGCCAGGCCGGAGGCGGCCAGGACCTCGCCGTGCGTCACGTTCGGCTCGGGATCGAGCAGGCACTCCTTGTCGTATTCGAAGTATCGCGCCCGCTCGATGTCCGGTCCCGCATAATCCCGGATCGCCTCCGCGGAGTCCCAGAGCGAGACGAGAAGGAAGCACGCGATCACCTTCGCCGCACCGCAGCAGAGTAACGCCGCGGTTCCCTCGAACCGCCTGATATCCGCGAACCCCGAGATGCGAGTCCGATCGATACCTCGCGCAGCCCTCGGCCTTCTCGACGGGCACCGCTCCATCCCAGACGCGCGCGATCATGTGCCCTCCCGTCCCACTCGACGTGGATGAGTCAGCGTCAATCGCCGCGGTAGACCCTGCCGTCCTTCATGACGAATCCAACCGACTCGAGCACCTGCACGCTCTGGAGCGGGTCGCCGGAGACGGCGATGAGGTCGGCATAGGCGCCCGGCGAGACGGCTCCGATCTCGCCCGACATCCCGAGCATCTCGGCGGCGCGCGAGGTGGCCGCCTGGATCGCCGCCATCGGCGTCATGCCGAACTCGACCAAGCGGGCGAACTCCCGGGCGATCGGCTCCTTCCAGGAGAAGCCGCCGGCGTCGGTGCCGAAGGCGATCTTGACGCCGGCCTTGACGGCCTTCTGAAGGGACGGCCCGTGCACCGCCGCGCGCTTGCGGTCGCGCTTTCCCTCCGGCGTGTCCTCCGGGGCCCAATGGTCGTAGTAGACGCTCATCGTCGGCACGAGCCAGGTGCCCTGGCGAACCATCTGGGCGATCGACGCGTCGTCGAGCTCGAGTCCGTGCTCGATGGAATCGCAGCCGCCGTCCAAGCCCCGATGAAGGCCGACGCCGTTGTAGGCGTGGCAGGCCACTTTCCTTCCCCAGCCGTGCGCCTCGTCGACGATCGCCCTGATCTCCTCGAGCGTGAAGGTGGGCTGAGAGACGAGGTTGCCCTGCTTGTCCACCCAGGACCGGTGTGTCACGTAGATCTTGATCCAGTCCGCTCCGTGATCGAGCTGCTCGCGCGCGGCCTTGCGCGCCTCGACCGGACCGTCCACGATCTGAGCGCCCTTGGGCACATCGATCTCGGGCGCGTAGTCCTCGAGCGGATAGCCCCCGGTCGTCGAGATGGCGCGCGTGACGACGAACATCCGCGGCCCGGGAATGTAGCCTCCTTCGATCGCCTGTTTGATTCCGACGTCGCCGTAGCCCGCTCCCTCGGTTTCGACGTCGCGGATCGTCGTGAAGCCCTGCTCGAGGGCGCGCCGTGCCGAGGCCGTCGCCCGGGCCGCGCGAAAGGCGAGCCCCTGCTTGAGCAATTGCACGTCGTAGCCTCCCTCGGCCGGGTCCTCCCCCTGCAGAAAGATGTGCGTGTGGGTGTCGATCAGACCCGGCAGCACGGTCGCCCGCGAGAGGTCGATGACCTTCGCGCTCGCCGGGACCGCGACCGTTGCGGTGTCTCCCACGCTCTCGATCCGATTGCCGCGGATCACGATCGACTGATCGCGGCGGGGACTCGCAGACTTCCCGTCGATCAGGGTCCCCGCCCGAATGACGGTGACACTCGGCGGGTTGGACGATTGCGGGGCCGCCGGCCGAGCCGCCGCGAACAGAATCAGCGCGGGACTGAGTGCGCGCAGCCTCTTCATGGAATCCCTCCTTCTCCCTTCGTTCCCGGTTCCGGCGCCGCCGTCCGGAATCTCGGCCGCCCATCGTGGCGGCGCGGTCTCCCGATGTCAAACAGGGAATAGAATCCGCCTCGCAAGACCCGACCGCGCCCGTCCCGGCGCAGATCGTCGCGAGGTGCGTATGGCGGAGAGGCCTCTCATCGCCGGATTCCGACTGGGCATCTACGTCTTCAAGGACGCCGAGATCGTGGACTTCGCCGCGCCGCACGGAGTCTTCTCGGTGGCCCGGCGCTTCGACGCGGAGCTCGAAGCCTTTCTCATCGCCGACGCCATGCGGCCCGTGCAGGCGCAAGCGGGATTCACCGTCCTGCCGAACTATTCGTTTCGGGACTCGCCCGCCATGGACGCGTTCCTGATCCCGGGAGGCTTCGGGACCCGACAGGAGATCGCCAATCGGCGCCTCCACGATTTCGTCCGATCGCTCCCGCCGTCCACGCTCCTGACGAGCGTGTGCACCGGCTCCTGGATCTACGGCAAGATGGGCCTGCTCGATGGCCTGCCGGCGACCAACCGCAAGGAGCCGGACCGCGTGGAGTCCTCCGGCGCCGGAATGGTCCCCATCGACCGCCTCGCGAAGATCGCGCCGCGCGCGCGAATCAGCCGTGCCCGAGTGGTCGATTCCGGGCGGATCATCACCGCCGGGGGCATCACCTCGGGCATGGAAATGGGATTCCACCTCCTGCGCCGCGCCGGCTACAGCGAAGAGTTCATCGCCGAGGTCGCGCGCGTCATGGAGTACAGCAAGGCCTACGAGCTCTATCGCGGCGACGTCGAGATCTCCGGAGAGGCTTCGATCGGCCGCGGATAGAATCGGCGCCCGGTGACGCTCCCGGCGGGATCCCGCCTCGGCCCCTACGAGATTCTCGCGCCGCTCGGCGCGGGCGGCATGGGCGAGGTATATCGCGCGAAGGACCCGCGCCTCGGCCGCGAGGTGGCGATCAAGGTCCTTCCAGCCTCCTTCTCGAGCGACGCCGACCGCCTGCGCCGGTTCGAGCAGGAAGCCAGAGCCGCCGGGCTTCTCAATCATCCCAACATCACCGCCGTTTACGACATCGGGACTCACGAGGGAGCGCCTTACGTCGTCCAGGAACTGCTCGAAGGGGAAACGCTTCGCGCGGAGCTCGCCGACGGGCGATTCTCCTCCCGCAAGGCGATCGAGTACGCCCAGCAGATCGCCCAGGGCCTCGCCGCCGCGCACGAGAAGGGGATCGTCCATCGGGACTTGAAGCCCGAGAACCTCTTCGTGACCCGAGACGGTCGCGTCAAGATCCTCGACTTCGGCCTGGCGAAGCTGACGGAGGCCGAGCCGGGCGGCCAGGCGACGAGCCTGCCAACCGCCACGGCCGGCACCGAACCCGGTGTCGTCATGGGAACGCTCGGCTACATGTCTCCCGAGCAGGTCAAGGGCAAGGCGGCCGACGCGCGCTCGGACATCTTCGCCTTCGGCGCGGTGCTCTACGAGATGCTCTCGGGAAAGCGCGCCTTCCACGGGGAGTCCGCCGCCGAAACGATGGCGTCGATCCTGAGAGAAGATCCGCCGGAGCTGTCGGTCACCGGCCAGAACATCTCACCGGGACTCGAGCGAATCGTCCGGCACTGTCTCGAGAAGAACCCCGAGCGGAGATTTCAATCCGCGAGCGACATCGCCTTCGATCTCGAGACCCTCTCCGGGCTGTCCGGGCCGATGGCCACGCCGGCGCGTGCGCCGGGCAAGAAATGGGGCCGCCCGTCCTCGCTTCTTGGGGCTGCCCTTCTCGGAGGCCTCGTCGTCGGTGCCATCGTCTACCTCGCGGGCGCGAGGATGGGATCCCGCTTGCCGCCCTCCTTCCAACAGCTCACCTATCGCCACGGAACGGTATGGTCGGCTCGATTCGGATCCGATGGAAAATCCATTTTTTACAGCGCTTCGTGGGACGGCCACCCGACAGAGATTTTCGTGAGCTCGCCGGAGAGCCCCGAGTCGCGTCCCTTCGGCCTTTCGGGGGCTGACGTTCTGGCGATCTCGGCCTCGGGGGAATTGGCCGTCGGCCTCGCGAGCACCGTTTCCGGTGAGTTCTTGAAGACCGCGACGCTCGCGCGCACGAGCGCCACGGGCGGCGGAGCGCCGCGCCAGATGCTCGAAGACGTCCAGTTTGCCGACTGGTCGCCCGACGGAAAGGAGCTCGCGATCGTTCGCGCCGCGGGCGGCCGGACCCGGCTCGAATATCCCATCGGCAAGGCGCTCTATGAGACCGGAGGCTGGATCGGAAATCCGCGCGTCTCGCCGCTCGGCGACCGCGTCGCCTTCATCGATCATCCGGTCGGTGGCGACGACGGCGGATCGGTGGCGGCCGTCGACCGGACCGGGAAGAAGACGAATCTGTCAGAACTCTTCGGGAGCATCCAGGGCCTCGCCTGGTCGCCCGACGGATCGGAGATCTGGTTTACCGCGGCGCTCGCGAGTCGCGCCCTCTATGGAGTGTCGCCGGCAGGCAAGCAAAGACTCATCGCCCGGGTCACCGGTTCGCTGACTCTCCAGGACACGTCCCGCGACGGCCGCGTCCTGTTGACCGACGAGCTGCGCCGAGTCGGACTATCGGTACTCGCACCCGGGGATGGCAAGGAGAAGGACCTCTCCTGGCTCGATTGGTCCCGTCCAGCCGGCCTCTCCGCCGACGGCAAGACCGTCCTCTTCTTCGAATCCGGAGCAGGCGGAGGCCCCGGCTACTCCGTGTACCTGAGGGGAACCGACGGCGGGCCGGCCGTCCGGTTGGGCGAAGGAACGGCTCTGTCGCTCTCCCCGGACGGGAAGTGGGCCTTGGCACTTCTGCACAAGTTCACCAACCCGGAGGTCGTCCTCTATCCCACCGGTGCAGGGCAACCGAGGCCCTTGCCCCTGGGATCTCTCAAGCCGCAGACCGGAAGATTTCTTCCGGATGGCCGCCGCATCCTCATCGTCGCCACGGAACCGAGGCGGGCCACCCGCATCTACCTGACCGACGTCCAGGGGACGAAGCCCCAGGCGCTCACGGACGAGAATTACAGGGGACCGACGTTCACTTCGTCCGACGGGACACGCTTTCTCGTTCGCGGACCGGACGAGACAACTTCGGCCTACTCTTTCGAGACCCGAGGGCTCACACCGATCCCCGCCATCCAACCGAACGAAATCGTCGCCGGCTGGACGGCTGACGGCACTGGCCTCTACGTCCAGGGCCCCGGAATCCCGGCACCGATCGACCGACTCGATCTGGCGACCGGCCGCCGGGAGCGATGGAAAGAGATCGCGCCCTCCGACGTCGCGGGCGTCGTTCGTATTTCCTCTTTCGTCATATCGCCGGATGGACGGTTCTATACCTACGCCTACTCGCGCGTGCTCTCGAACCTTTATCTTGCCGGGAATCTGAAGTGACCCTGGCCCAGAGCTCCCGCCTCGGACCCTACGAGATCCTCGCGCCGCTCGGAGCGGGCGGAATGGGTAAGGTGTACCGTCGCGCGCGCCCCTTTCGGGGTCTCCGTCCTGCGGACGCACCGGCTCACGGCTCGCCCGGATGCGGGCTCGACGGCCTGCCTGACCCCTCACTGCGCGCCGCGACCGGAGGGTCGCGCCGCGAACGACGATGACGCTCTCTGCGGGAACGAGGCTCGGCCCTTACGAGCTCCTTTCTCCCCTCGGTGCCGGGGGCATGGGAGAGGTGTATCGGGCGAAGGACCCGCGGCTGGGAAGAGAGGTGGCCATCAAGGTTCTGCCTGCGTCTTTCTCGCAGGATGCCGACCGCCTGCGCCGCTTCGAGCAGGAGGCCAAGGCGGCGGGGGTTCTCAACCACCCGAACATCACCGCGGTCTACGACATCGGCACCCACGACGGCGCACCGTACGTCGTTCAGGAACTCCTCGAAGGAGAAACTCTTCGTTCGGAGCTCGCCGCCGGCCGGTTTTCCTCCCGCAAGGCAACCGAGTATGCCCTCCAGATCGCGCAAGGCCTGGGCGCGGCGCACGACAAGGGGATTGTCCATCGAGACCTGAAGCCCGAAAACCTCTTCGTCACCAACGACGGACGAGTCAAGATCCTCGACTTCGGACTGGCGAAGTTGACGGAGCCCGAACGGAGCAGCCAGGCGACGAATCTCCCGACGGCAGCGGCCGCTACCGAGCCGGGTGTCGTGATGGGCACTCTCGGGTACATGTCCCCCGAGCAGGTCAAGGGCAAGCCGGCCGACGCACGATCGGACATCTTCGCCTTCGGTGCCGTCTTCCACGAAATGCTCTCGGGCAAGCGCGCCTTTCACGGCGAATCGGCCGGCGAAACGATGGCGTCGATCCTCAAGGAGGAGCCGGCGGACCTTTCGCTGACCAACCAAAACGTCTCCCCCGGCCTCGAGCGCATCGTTCGCCACTGCCTCGAGAAGAACCCGGAGCGAAGGTTCCAATCCGCGAGCGACATCGCGTTCGCCCTCCAGACTCTCTCGGAGGCGTCCGGGAGCGTCGTCGCCGGTGCACGGGTGTCTCCAATCCGCCGAATCCCTGGCGCTTTCCTTTGGGGCGCGGCCGGGCTCCTCGCCGGGGTATTCGCCGCAACGCTCCTTCCGATCGGACGCCGAGCTGCCCCTGACTCGTCGGAAGGACGACCGATTCGCTTCGAGGTCGCTGCGCCGCCGGACCAACGCGCCGTCGGGACCCTCGCTCTCTCCCCGGACGGCAGCCGGCTGGCCTTCGCGATGCGTGAGCCGGGCGGCGCGACCATGCTCTGGACCCGGGCGCTCGCGGATCCGAAGGCGGAGAAGCTGCCGGGAACCGAAGGTGCCGAGCTCCCGTTCTGGTCGCCCGATGGCCGTTCCCTGGGCTTCTTCGCCAGTGGAGAGCTCAAACGAATCTCGATTTCGGGGGGCCCTCCTCAGCCGATTGCTCCCGTGACCGCCGACGTCCGAGGCGCCTCCTGGGGAGCAGATGACCAAATCCTGTTCGCCCCGGCGTTCTCCGGGCCTCTTCAGCAGGTTTCCGCGACGGGCGGGAAGATCACGCCGGCCACGATCCTGAACAAGCGGCGAAACGAGGGTACGCATCGCTGGCCATGGTTTCTGCCGGACGGACGGCACTTCCTCTACTACTCCGCCTCCGACACCGGCGAGGAACCCGGCGACGTCTACTTGGGGCGGCTCGGTTCGAGCGACGTCAAGCGCCTCACGGCGTCGAGCTCGCTCCCCGTCTATGCGTCCCCCGGATACCTCGTGTTCGTCCGCGGCAGCACTCTGGTCGCGCAGCCCTTCGACGCCGGCCGGCAGGAGATTCGCGGGGAACCGACGCCCCTGGGCGTGGACCTTCCCTCCAATTCGTCGACCAGCGGGCTGCGAGCTCTCTCGGCGTCTCTGGACGGCACGCTCGCCTGGCGCACGCAGGCGGGAGCGACGAGCCAGCCGGTGTTGCTCGATCGACAGGGACACGAGATCGGCAGGCTCGCGGAGGCGGGGGAGTGGTATCTGGCCCGCCTCTCGCCGGACGGGCAGCGTCTGGCAACGGCGCGCTCGAGTGCCGCGAACACGTCGGGCGACATCTGGACGATCGACATTGCGAGGAATATCGCGACGCGCATGACGCTCGACCCGGGCGACGACAACAACCCGATCTGGTCCCCCGACGGAACCCGCTTGGCCTTCACCTCTTCGCGCAAGGGAGCCGCGGGAGACCTCTACGTCATGCGCGCCGACCAGCCGGGCAGCGAGGAGCTTCTTCTCGCGAGCGACGGTGCCAAGACGCCCAACTCCTGGTCGCCGGACGGCCGCTCGCTGATCTTCGAGGTCAGCACTCCGCAGAGCCGACAGGACCTGTGGCTCCTTTCCCTCGACGGAGACCGAAAGCCCCTGCCGTTTCTGGCCACCCCTTTCGCCGAGCGGAACGCCCGCTTCTCTCCCGACGGCCGCTGGGTGGCCTACACGTCGGATGTGTCGGGCGCGCCGGAGATCTACGTCCGTCCGTTCCGAGAATCCGGAGGAACCTGGAGGGTCTCCAACCGCGGCGGCCAGACGCCGACCTGGAGGGGCGACGGCCGCGAGATCTATTACCTCTCCCCCGACAACATGCTCATGGCGGCGCCCGTCACCAGCACGGCGCCCTTTCAGACGGCACCTCCCGTGCCGCTCTTCCAGCTCGCCGTTTCGGAAAACCTCGATCCTCAGTACGACGTCTTCTCGGACGGCAAGCGGTTCATCGTCAACCAGCAGATCTCGTCGAAGGAAGAGCCGATCAACGTGCTCGTCAACTGGACCGCGACACTCAAGAAGCCATGACGCTTCCCGCCGGCTCTCGCCGATCCCAGACTCATAAGTAATTACTTATGCATTCAGCTCGAGGAGCGAGCGGATGGCCCTAGAGCGCGCGCTCAAGACGCGCGACATCGTCCTCTTCAACGTCGCGGCGATCGTCGGCATGCGGTGGGTGGCGCTGGCGGCCGCGGCGGGACCCTCCTCGCTCTTTCTCTGGGTGCTCGCGGCGATCGTCTTCTTCATCCCGCAGGGCTTCGCCGTCACGGCGCTGTCCTCGGCCATTCCGGCGGAAGGCGGCCTCTACGTCTGGACGACGAAGGCCTTCGGCGAGCGGCAGGGGTTCCTGGCGGGCTGGCTCTACTGGGCCTCGAACATCACGTACTTCCCGACACTGACACTCTCGACGGTCGTGTTCGCCCTCTTCGTCTTCGGCACGCGCTTCGCCTCCCTCGAGCAGAGCCCTGTTTATGCCGGAGGAGCTTCGCTCGTGCTTCTGGCAATCGCGCTCTTCTTTAACATCGTCGGGCTGAAGACCGGCAAGTGGGTGCAGAACATCGGCGGGCTCGCCCAGTGGCTGCCGTCCGGGGCCCTGCTCCTGGTGGGAATCATCGCCCTCGTCCGGTCCGGCTCGGCGACGCCGATGCCCTTGCGGTCCATCGTTCCCGATTTCGCGCAGCTCCCGACCGTTCTCTTCTTCGCCAATCTCTGTTTCGGGTTCGCCGGACTCGAGCTCGCTCCCACCATGGCGGACGAGTGCATCGATCCTTGCCGGACGTTTCCGCGCGCCATCACGATCTCGGGACTCTCGATCGCCGCCTGCTACCTGCTCGGCACGGTGTCGCTTCTCTGGGCGCTGCCCCACGGCGAGATCTCGATCATCTCGGGAGTCAACCAGGCGATCACGAAGGCCGGCGCTCAGCAGGGTCTTCCCTGGCTCGGACCGCCGGTCGCGCTTCTCATGACGCTCGCGGGCTTGGGCGGCATCGGCGCCTGGCTCATCGCGACGGCGCGGCTGCTCTTCGTCGGCGGGCTCGACCGGTACCTCCCGCCGATCTTCGCGAGGACCCATCCGAAGTGGAAGACGCCCTGGTTCGCCATGGCGTTCCAGGCCGGCTTCTCCGCCATTTTCATCGTGGCCGCGACCCAGGGCGACACGGTCAAGGGCGCCTACTTGAAGCTCGTCAACGCGACGCTCATCGTCTATTTCCTGCCTTACCTCTACATGTTCGCTTCGGCCATCCGCCTGCGCGCTGAAATCGCGCGGCAGCCCGAAGGGGTTCCGGTTCCCGGCGGAACGGCGGGCAGCTTCTTCTGGAACGGCTTGGGCTTTCTCACGACGGCCGTCGCGATCGTCCTCGCCCTGATCCCGCCGGCCGACACGGCGAACAAGAAGAGCTTCTTCGTCGAAGTCTTCACCGGATCCTTCGGTTTCCTCGCCGCCGGCCTCGTCCTCTACGCGATGGCGGAGCGTCGCCGCCGCCGAGCCGGCGGAGGCGCACCCTCGCCATAGAATCCCATCGGGTTGAACGAGGATGGGTCTTTCGCCGGGCACTCGTCTGGGACCCTACGAAATTCGCCGCTCGGCGCCGGAGCCATGGGAGAGGTCTATCGTCGCCTTCGCTTGCGAGGGGATCCGGCGGCGCCGGCCCATGGAGAAACAACGTCTGATGCTCTGCGCCGCCACCGGCCGTCGGCTCGGCCGGATGCGCCCTCGACCGCCGGCCTGATCCCCTCGCCGGTCTACCGCGGCCGCGATCCCCGCCTCGGGCGGGAGGTCGCCATCAAGGTTCTTCCCGCCGCCCTCTCCGACGACCCCGGCCGCTTGAGGCGATTCGAACGCGAAGCGAAGGCCGTTTCCGCGCTCAACCACCCCAATATCCTCACGATTCATGACATCGGAACCTCCGAAGGAAAGCCCTACGTCGTCACCGAGCTCCTCGAGGGCGAGACTCTGCGGGCGCGGCTCGCGGGCGGGCCGCTTCCCGCCGCTTGCGCGGTCGAGCTTGCGACCGAGCTCGCGCACGGCCTCGGCGCCGCGCACGAGAAAGGAATCGTCCATCGAGACATCAAGCCCGAGAACCTCTTCGCAACGGCGCAGGGACACCTCAAGGTCGAGCTCGTGCCCGCGAAGGACCAGCCCGGCGCGGGGGGCGGACGCGCGTCCGCGAAGGCCTACGAGCTCTATCTCCAAGGCCGATTCCAACTCTCGCTCGACACGACCCTCTCGAGCGTCAACGCGGCGATCGAACGCTTCGAACAAGCCCTGGCGCTCGATCCGGACTTCGTCTTTGCGCAGCTCGGTTTAGCCGACGCCTTCGCTCGAATGGACTTCTCGATCGACCCGGAGGGAGGCTGGTTCGACCGCGCCGAGGCGATGTGCCGCCGCGCCCTGACGATCGCGCCGGAGCTGCCCGAGGGGCACTACCTGCGCGCCCGGCTGCTCTGGCACCCGCGCAGTGGCTGGGACGGGCCCGGCGCCGTGCGGGAGTTCTCGGCGGCGATCGCCGGACGCCCGAGCCTTAACGAAGCCCATCACTTCCGCGCCCAGGTCTTCAATCACCTGGGCCTGCTGGAAGAAGCCGTCGCCGGATTCGATCGAGCGCTGGCGATCGACCCCGGAGACGAGTACGCGCGGGTGCATCGGCCTCTGTCCCGCTATCTCCAGGGGCGATACGGGGAAGCTCTCGAGGCGATGCGGCCGCTTGCCTCGGCCAACCCCACCGCCTGGAGTCTCTACACGACCGCTCTCTGCCAGCTCCGTCTCTCCCGCATCGGCGACGCGGCGGCCACGATCGAGCGGCTCGCCCGCCAGTTTGCCGGCAACGTTCTGCTTTTCGCGGGTAAAGCGCTTCTTGCCGCCCTTCAGGGAGAGCCGGACCGGGCCCAGGAGCAGATCGCGCTCGTCGACCGCAACCGCAAACTCTACGGGCACTACCACCACGCGCAGTACGACGCGGGGTGCGCGGAGGCGCTGCTCGGGGACAAGAACGCCGCCATCGACTGGCTTACGGCCGCCGCCGAAAACGGCTTCCCGTGCGCGCCGGTGTTCTCGAGCGACCGATGGCTCGAGCCCCTGCGGGGCGAGCCTCGCTTCGTGAGCCTGCTCGCCGAGCTCCAGCGGAAAGGCGAGTTGTACCGAAGCCTCGTGCCCTGAAGGGCTCCCCGATCGAGCCCGCGCCGTCTCAGCTCTCGACCGAGCGCAGAGCGACGGTGGCCGTCGCCGGTTCCTCCTCCGGCTCGCGCACCGGCTCAACCGGTGTGGGGGCCGGGCGGCTCTCGCCCTTCCGGCGGTGCAGGCGCTGCTGCAGCCGGTCCATGTAGACATAGAAGACCGGCGTGACGTACAGGGTCAAGAGTTGCGAGAAGAGGAGGCCGCCCACGACAGCGAGGCCGAGCGGGCGGCGCGACTCCGCGCCCGCGCCGAATCCCATGGCGATCGGCAGGGTGCCCATGAGCGCCGCCATCGTCGTCATCATGATTGGCCGGAAACGCACGAGACACGCCTCGTAGATGGCTCCCTCGGCGTCCTTTCCGCCGAGACGCTGCGCTTCGACGGCGAAGTCCACCATCATGATGCCGTTCTTCTTGACGAGGCCGACCAGCATGATGACGCCCACGAAGGCGTAGATCGAAAGCTCGACGTTGAACAGGAGCAGAGTCACGAGCGCTCCGAAGCCGGCAAACGGCAGGGCCGACAGAATCGTCAGCGGGTGGATGAAGCTCTCGTAGAGGATTCCGAGAACCATGTAGATGACGACGATCGCCACGATCAGCAGAATGCCCAGGCCCTGAATCGAGCTCTGGAAAGCCTGAGCCGTCCCCTGGAAGCTCGTCTGAATGGTCGACGGCAGCGTCTGCCGCGCCGCCTTGTCGACCGCCGCGACGGCGTCGCCCAGGGCCAGGCCCGGTTTCAAGTTGAAGGAGAGTGAAACCGACGGCAGCTGACCCGTGTGCGTGACGGCCAGCGGGCCCGTTCCCCGGGTGATGTCCGCAACCGAGGAGATCGGCACCAGCTGCCCGGAGGCCGACCGGACGTAGAGGAGCTCGATCGCCGCCGGGTTGGCCTGAAACTCCGGAGCGAGCTCCATGATCACCTGATACTGGTTGTTCGGCGCGTAGATCGTCGAGATCTGGCGCGGCCCGTAGGCGGTGTAGAGGGCGTCCTCGATCGCCTGGGGATTGACGCCGAGCGCGGCCGCGCGGTCGCGGTCGATGTGCACGTTGATCTGGGGATTGGAGAGCTGCAGGTCGCTCGTGACGTCCTGGAGGCCGCGAATGCCCTGCATCTTCTCGAGCAGGAGCGGCGCGTACCGAAAGAGCTCGCTCGTGTCGGAGTCCTGCAGCGTGTATTGATACTGGCTCTTCGTGAGGCTTCCCCCGAGCCGGATCGGCGGCGGCACCTGCATGAAGGCGCGGATTCCCGGGATCTTCGCGATCTGGGGCCGCAGCTCCTGAACGATCTCCTCGGCGGATTTCTTGCGCTCCGAGCGAGGCTTCAATTGCGCGAAGACGATTCCCTGGTTGCCGAGGGCGATCGCGCCGCGTGGCCCGCAACTGGAGAGCAGGTTCGCTACGTCCGGGTGGCTCCGAACCACGGCGGCAACCGCCTGCTGCTTCTCCTTCATGGTGGGGAACCCGATGCCCTGCGCGCCTTCCGTGAACCCGAAGATCTGCCCCTGATCCTCCGTCGGCAGGAACCCCTTCGGGATCTTGACGAAGAGCCACCCCGTCGCCACGAGGACGAGGCCAGAGAAGACCATCGTGGCCCGCTTGCGCCCGAGCACCCACCGCAAGGTCCGGTCGTAGAACCGCAGCATGCCTCCGAGGAACCTCTCGGAAACCTCGTAGAACCGGCCATGCCGGACCTTTTCGTCATGGCGCAGGAAACGGCTGCACAGCATCGGCGTCAGCGAGAGGGCGACGAAGCCCGACACCAGAATCGCCGCGCCGATCGTCACCGCGAACTCGTGAAAGAGCCGTCCGATGATGCCGCCCATGAAGAGCACCGGGATGAAGACCGCCGCCAGCGACATCGTCATGGAAAGAATCGTGAAGCCGATCTCGCGCGAACCGCTGAGCGCCGCCTCGTACACGCTCTCCCCCAGCTCCATGTGGCGCACGATGTTCTCGAGCATGACGATCGCGTCGTCCACGACGAACCCGACCGAGAGCGTCAGGGCCATCAGCGAGAGGTTGTCGAGGCTGTAGCCGAGCAGGTACATCACCGCGAACGTGCCGACGATCGAGAGCGGAAGCGCCAGGCTCGGAATGACGGTCGCCGAGAGATTGCGCAGGAAGAGGAAGATCACGAGCACGACGAGGCAGAGCGTCAACACCAGCGTGAACCTCACGTCGTCGACGCTCGCGCGGATCGACACGGATCGGTCGTACAGGATGTGCAGCGAGGCGGCTGCCGGGAGCTGCTTCTGGAAGGTGGGCAGCAGCTGCCGCACCGCGCCCGCCACCGCGACCGTGTTGGTTCCCGGCTGCTTGAAGACCGCCAACGAGATCGACCGCTCCACGTTGTACCAGGCCGCCGTCTTGTCGTTCTCCACGGAGTCGATCACCTGGCCCAGATCCGCGAGCCGCACGGGCGAGCCGTCGCGGTAGGTCACGATGACCGGCCGATACGCGGCCGCCTCGGTGAGCTGCCCGCTCGCCTGCACGGTGAAGGCGGTCATCGGGCCAAAGAGGACGCCCGTGGGCAGATTCACGTTGGCCTTCTGCACCGCGGCGTTGACCTCGTCGATACCGATGCCGCGGCTGGCGAGCTGGCGAGGATCGAGCTGCACGCGCACGGCGAACTTCTGCGGCCCGTAAACCTGCACCTGCGCGACACCGGAGACCGTCGAGATCCGCTGCGCCATCATGGTTTCGCCGTATTCGTCCAGCTGCGAGAGCGGCAGCGTCGCGGAGGTCAGCGTCAGGTAGATGACCGGCTGATCCGCCGGGTTGACCTTCTGGTACGTCGGGGGGCTCGGCATGTTGGGGGGCAGTTGCTTCGCCGAGGCCGCGATCGCCGACTGAACGTCCTGCGCCGCGCCGTCCAGGCTGCGGCTCAGATTGAACTGCAGGGTGATCGCGGTCGAGCCCTGCACCGAAGTCGAGTTCATGTTGTCGAGCCCCGCGATCGTCGTGAACTGCCGCTCGAGAGGCGTCGCCACGGAGGAGGCCATCGTCTCCGGGGAGGCGCCGGGCAGCGACGCCGCGACCTGGATCGTCGGAAAATCGACGTTCGGCAGGTCGGACACGGGGAGCGCCCGGTATCCCATGATCCCGAAGATCAGGATGCCGACCATGACCAGGGTCGTCGTGACCGGACGCCGGATGAAGATCTCGGAGATGTTCACGAAGAGCTCCCCTCGGAAGGCTTGATCTCGACCGTTGCGCCCGGAGAGAGGCGCAGCTGACCGTCCGTGACGACCCGTTCCCCGGCCTGCAGACCCTTGGCGACCACGGAGAGTGTTCCCCGCGTGCGGGCCACCTCGACGGGCCGGGCCTCGACGGTCAGATCGGGTTTGACGACGAAGACGAAGGAGCCCTTCTGCCCCGACTGCACCGCCTGCGACGGAACCACGATGGCGTCCGCGTCGGTCGAAAGCACCAGGCTGACCATCACGAACTGGCCGGGCCAGAGCGTTTGTTTCGGGTTGGCGAAGGTCGCCTTCAATTCGATCGTGCCCGTCGTCGCGTTGACGGCGTTGTCCAGAAACGAGAGTTCGCCGATCTCCTGATGAGTCGGGTCGTCCGAGGGCGCCGCGCTCACCTCGAGCGGCCGGCCGCCCGCGATGTGCTGCTTGATTCGCGCGAGCGAGGTCTCCGGCACGGCGAACTTGACGTAGACAGGCTGAACCTGGTTGATCACCACGAGCGGCTTGTCGTCGTTGGCCTTCACGACGTTTCCGGCGTGGAGCAGGAAGCTGCCCGCCCGGCCGGAGATCGGGGCCGCGATCGTGCAGTAGGAAAGATCGAGCTCGGCGGTTTGGACGGCCGCCTCGTCGGCCTTCACGGTCGCGCGGGCCGCCGACGCATCCGAATCCGCCTGGTCGGCCTGCGACCGCGTCACGTAATCCTTCGCCACCAGCTCCGCATACCGGCGCTGGTCCTGCTCCGCCTTCGTCGCCCGCGCCCGGTCGCGGTCGAGGTTCGCGCGCGCCTGAGCGAGCGCCGCCTCGTAGGGGCGCCGGTCGATCACGAAGAGCACGTCTCCCATGTGGACATCCTGCCCCTCCCGGAAGTCGACTCGGGTCAGCTGCCCGCCGACACGCGCCGTCACGGCCACCGTCCGATAGGGCTGAACGTTGCCGATCGCCGAGACTTCCAGGGGAACGGCCTGGCGGGCAACGGTGCCGACCGTGACGGGAACCGTTTCGCGGGCCGGCCCGGCGCGTTTCTGCCCGCCGCAAGACGCCGCCACAACCGCGCCGAGAGCGGCGACCGCAAACGCGAGAAGGCCTCCGGGGCCAATACGCGCGGGGGCTGCCGCCGTCATGGGATCCCCCCATTCTCCTTGTGCGCCGGATTGACGATTTCCGCCGCCCTCGGAAGGAGCGCCCCGGTCGCGTGCGCAAGCTGGGCCATTGCCAGGAACCAGAGCGACCGAGCCTCGACGTCCTGCGCGCGCGCATTGGCGAGCGACGTCTGGGCGCTCAAAAGGTCGAGGATGCTGCCGACTCCTTCTTTGTAGCGCCCTTCCTCGACGTCGGCCGACTGGCTCGCGCTCGCCAGGAGGTCCTTCGTCGTGCGCACGGTCTGCGCGGCCGTCCGAACCGCGTAGTAGCTCGTCCAGACGTCGAGCGTGACCTGGTCCTGCGTCCTCACCGCCGCCGCCCGCGCCAGCTCGGCCTCCTCCTTCGCCTTTCGGGTGCTGTAGACGGTGTCGAGGCCCGTGAACACCGGGATGCGCAGCAGGATCGCGCCGGTGTAGTTATCCGAGTAGGGCGATTGGGTCGAGTTGTAGTAATAGGTTCGGTTGAGGGTGCCGAGCGCCACCAGCTTGGGCAGGCCATCCGCCAACACCGATTGGATGTGTTGCTGCGCCGCCTCGGCCTCGAAGCGCCGCGCCGCCAGGTCTGGCCGCTCGGCGCTCGCCTGCGCGATCAGCTCGTCCACGCTCTTGGTGACGCGGTCCAAGGGAAGCTCCTCGGGCAGCTCGCCCACGTCGACCGGCACCGTGGCCGGCACGCCGACGGCCGTCGCGAGCGTTCCCCGGATCACCTGGACCAGCCCCTGCGCGATCTGCAGGTTGAGCTCGGCCTGCGACACGGAAGTCTTCGCGAGCAGGACATCGGCGATCGTCGCCACTCCTGCCCGGTGGCGCGCCTCGGCGGCGTCCAGATTGCTGCGGGCATCCTCCAGGTTTACCTGCCGCGCGACCACGAGCGCCTTGTCGTTCAAGTAGGTGTAGTACGCCTGCGCCACCTGCAGAACGACGTCCTGAATGGCCGCGTTATGACCCCAATCGGCCGCAAAGAGCGCCGCCCGCGCCTCGGCGACGTCGGCGCTTCGCCCGCCAAAGTCGAATAACAGCCAGTTGAGCGCGGCGGCCGGTCCGTACGTCGTCTGCAGGTAGGTGAACTGGCTGGGCTGGCCTCCCAGCGCGGTCTGTTTCTCCCGCGTGATCGAGCCGTCGAGCTCGATGTAGGGGAAGAACTCCGCCTGCTTGACTCCCACTTCGGCGGCGGCCGCCCGCGCGAAGTGCCATGCCTCGCGGGTGGCCGGGTTGTTGCGCAGCGCGACGTCGACGAGCTGGGCGAGTGAAAAGGTGGTGCCGGGCTTCAGGTATTGCGGCGGAATCTCGAGGGTCGACGCCGGCGCCTGCGGCATCTGCCCTGCCGGCGGCGGACTCCAGGGAACGGCCGGGGCCTGCGAGACCGCGCCCGAAATGGCCCGTCCCGGCTGCATGTGCGTGCAAGCGGCGGCCGTCAACAGAACGGCCAGGCTGGCCGCCCCGCGGCCGAGCGCCCCGCGCCAGAAAGAAGGCTGCGTCATGCTGTCCCACTCCGCGCGATTCCTCGAGTGAAAAGGCCGACGATCTCCGATACGAGCGCGTCGATCGTGTCGCCGTCCCTTCGGAAGATGTTGATTCCCCGAACCATTCCCAGAAAAGCCTCGGCGGCGAGGAAGGGATCGACACCGCGGAACTCGCGGCGCTCGATTCCCGAGACGATCGCCTCTTGCGCGAGCTTCATGATTCGATCGTGCCGCTCCCGTAACCCTCCGCGACGCGTCGAGAGGTTGCGCTCGTCCCGGTAGAGAAGCATCAAGAGCGAGCGCTGGTGCCAGAAAAAGGAGAGCATCTCACGGGCGATCCGCTCGAGACGCCGCGTCGGCGAAACCTCCTGCGGCAAGGCGGTCAACAGCAGGTCGTGCAGCCGGTCGAGGCCCCGGAGAATCGTCGCAAAGTAGAGGTCTTCCTTGGTCCGGAAGTACCGATAGACAGTGCCTTTGCCGATTCCGCCGGCCTCCGCGATCTCGTCGATCAGGACGTGATGGAAGTCCTTCCGGGCAAAGACGCGCGAGGCGGCTTCCAGAATCTCTTCGTGTTTCTCGTCGGTCTTTACGCGGGGCATGGCTAATTTGGAACTGACCGGTCAGTTCCAGTATTTCATACGGGAGACGGGCCCGCCGAGTTGCGTCGAGCCGCTCGGGGGCGGCTACCTGAGCGATCCCTCTGCGGCCGCGGCCCGCCCGGATACAAACGCCTTCGCTTCAGCCAGTTCCGGGCGCCGGCTCCCGGGATCGGCTATTGCCAGGAGCCTTTCGTAATAGGTCTTCGCCTTACGCACCTGACCGGTCATCTGCGCCGCTCGTGCCGCGCCGTAGAGGCTGTTGAAACGGTTCGGGGCCGCGGCGAGAACGACCTCGTACTCCCGCAGAGCTTCGGCCGGCCGGTTACTCCCCCAAAGGAAGTCGGCCAACTGCTCGCGGGCGGGCACGATCGCGCCCGGCGTGACCGCGTGCTTTTCGGTCGAATCCTCCAGGGTCGCCGCACGGCGCATCAGCGCCAGGGCTTCCTCCCCTCCGCCCTCGGCCTGGGCGAGCCAACCCTCCGCTTCGAGCCGGAGCACCTCGAGAGGCGTCGACCAGTCGAATCCCGGCTGACCCTTGACGCTGTCCCGCAGCGAGATGAGCGCCTCGATCTCTTTACGTGCCGCGGCCATGTCTCCGGTGCAGGCCGCACCAATCGCTCGCGCGAAGCGCGTCATGCCGTTCGCGATCGCGAATTTCCCCCAGGGAAAGTCCGCCGGGGAGCTCTCGAGCGCCGCGGCCTCCACCCAGCAATGTCTCTCGACGAGATACCGCACGGGAATCGCCGAAAGCGCATAGGCCGCCGTCATGGCCACGGGTTCCGCGGTCTTCACCTCCTTCGTGCGATCGATCACGGCCTTCGCACTCTCGTCGTCGCCCCGCTGGAGATAGGCGTACATCAGGTAGTCGAGCGCGTGCAGCTCCTGGTCCCAGGCGGCCGACATGCCGGAGCGCCGCTCGTAGTCGCGGGCCGCGCCGGCCGATGCGAGGTTCGAATCGATCGAATCCTGCCAGAGGCCCAATCGCGTGAAGATGTGGGACGGCATGTGGAGCGCGTGCGGAACCGCCGGGGCGACCCTCGCATAATTGCGGGCGGCGTTCAATGCGAGCGGAGCGAGCACCGGCGTGTCGTAGGCGTGGATGTAGTAGTGGAGCACACCGGGGTGATCGGGCATCTCGCTGGCGATCCGATCGAGGACGGCGGCGGCCTTTCTCGGATTGGTCTCGTCGTTCGGCGAGACCGACAGGGTCCAGAGAAGCGCGACGGCGTAGAAGGCGGCCGCTTCGTGATCCTCCGGATACGCGTGGGTGACTGCCTCCATCGCCTTCTCGTAGGCGATGGCGCGGGTCTTGTGGTCCAGCCGGTCGGAGTCCCGGTAGAAGACCTCGATCGCCGCGATGTACGCTTTCTCGCGATCCGTCGTGCCTCCGATCGACTTCGCCTTCGCGACGGCCTCCCGGCCGCCGGCGAGCTCCGCGGCGCCCGGCGGGTACCAGATCGGGTGGTAGAGGCTCATCGCGATTCCCCAGTACGCCATCGCGCAGCGCGGATCGGCGGCGGCGGTCTTCCGGAAGGCCTTCTCCGCTTCCTCGTACCAGAAGGAGTGCAGCATCGCCACACCGCGGGCAAACTCGGCCTGTGCCGCTTCGTTGCAGGAGACCGGGAAGGAAAGGCGGCCGAGCTCCTGCTCCTCCCCCGTCTGATGGGAATGGCCTTCGTGTTGCGCGGCGGCTCTGGCCGATAACAGCAGGGCAAACGAAAAGGCGGCACCCAGCCGTCGCTTCATGGCATTGACCTCCAGGAGCACCGCGGCAGCTCCCCAGCGTACACGAATCGGCACGCGCTTCGCGGAGGGTGGCCATCGAGGCCAAACCCTTCTGTATGTTAGAATTGCCGAACTACATCGATGAAATTCAACGGTGTCCTCCGCCAGAGCTTCTCGACGGCCGATGTGGCCCGGTTGACGGGTCTGACCCCGAGGCAGCTCGACCACTGGGACCGCCAGGGCTTCCTCAGGCCATCGCTCGAGCAGGCTTCGGGCTATGGCTCCATGCGCCGATACTCGTTCGCCGACGTCGTGCGCCTGCGGGTCGCCGCACGGTTGAGGGCGGCGGGAATCGGCCTCCAGCGGATCCGCCGCTGCGCGGATGCGCTCGCGCGGCTGGAGCCCGAAGGGCCCGGAGATCTCGCGGGAGCGCGTTTGCTCGTGGTCGGCAATCAGGTCCTCTGGGCGCGTTCCGACCAGGAGCTGGTGGACCTCTTGAACGAAGGGCAGATGGTTCTCGTCTTCTCGCTGGGCGGCGCGGTCGAGGACGCGGCCGGCGCGGTCGATCGACTCTCGCGGGAGGCCGAGAACGAGAGCTTGCCGGCCGCTTCGAAGGCGCGGCGGAGGCGGCGACACCTTACCTAGGGGTACCCCGGTCGGCCGGGCGGGACAGGAGGCGGTGGGTTGGAGCAGCACGAGGCGAACCCTCGCGTCGGGTCGCTTGCGCGACTCGGGCGCCAGCGGGATTTTTCCGTTCCCCGCTTTCGTCGCGCACTGACACTCGCGTCGCGGCACACCAAGCGCGCCGAGATCCTTCGCTTGCTCTTCTCCGAGTGGCTGGGCCTCACGCTCTCCGCTCCCGAGGCCGAGAGCGCGTGGCAGGAGATCGAGGAGCTCGTGCCCCGCATGCGCGAGAAGCTCGGGCGCCCGCTCTCGCTTCAGACCGTGCTGCTGCATCATTTTCACAGCCACAAGGGGAAGCTGAAGGAGCCCTGCCTCGTGCCGGAGCGGGAGCTGGCCCGCCTTCGCGTGAGCGCCTTGACCGATCCGCTGACGGGCCTCTACAACCGGCGGTTCCTCATGGAGCACTTTGCTCGCGAGATCGCTCGCTCCGAGCGGTCGGAAGGCATCGTCTCCGTCATCATGCTCGACCTGAAGGACTTCAAGGCGGTCAACGACCGCTACGGGCATCCCGTCGGCGACAACGTGCTGCTGCGCACGGCCCGCGTGGTGCGGCAATCGCTTCGCACGGTGGATGCCGGTTGCCGCTGGGGCGGCGACGAGTTCGTCGTCGTGCTGCCCAACACGAGTCTGCTCTTCGCCGTCGCCGTGGCAGAGCGAATAAGGCGTCGAGTCGCGGCGCTCTCGCTGCCGTTTCGCTCGGAGCTGCGGATCGGTCTCCATTATGGAATCGCAACCTATCCGACCGACGGCAAGACCGCGGATTTCCTGCTGAAGGTCGCGGACCTGCGCCTCTATCAATGCCGCGAGCAGGCAAACTTTGCGGGGGCCGAGCGGCGCAGCTACCCGCGCTTCTCGCCGACGGAAACGAGCGTGCGGCTCTTGCGGCAGGGCGATGAGCCCTGGACGGTTCCGGTCGTGGACGTGGGCTACGGCGGCATCGCCCTGCGCGCCCCGCAGCCGGAGAAGTGGCCGCGCCGATGGACGGGTGAGATCTTCCGACGGCTGAACTCCGAACGGCATCCTGTCAAGCTGCGCGCCATCAACTGGGCGCCCCTGCCGGACGGCGGAGTGCGCGTGGGTTGCGCGTATGTCTGATCGGCCCAAGCCGGAGCCTGCCTCGAACCCTCTCCCCGAGGGAGAGGGAGCGGAGCCTTGACCTCGCCGGCCTTCGCCGCTCATCGGGCGGCGGTCTCGGCGCTCTTCGCCCTCTTCTGCTTGCTCGCCATCGTTCTCTCGGCGGGTGATCCTCGCCTCTTCGCCATCTTGGCCGGGCTGTCGCTTCTTTCCGCATTCCTCGTGACCCGCGAATTCGTCGGAGGACTCGGGGCGTTCGCGTCGCCCCTCGCGATCCTCCTCGATCAGGCGTTGCTCTGGGCCGCGATCGTGCCGGCCGGGGGAGGTCAGAGTCTCTTCGCCCTGCTCTTGCCCGCCGGGGTCGCCCTCGCCTGGCAGCTCGAAGGAAGAGGCGCCGCGCGGTTCTATGCCGTGATCTCGCTCGCGGCGGCCGGCGGGCTTCTGGCGGCGCGCGCCCTGCCGCTCTCCTTGCCAGGGCTCCTGCCACTGGTGCTGACGGTCCTCGCCGCGCCGGCCCTGCTGATTGCCCTGGAGGCGGCGACGAGTCGGGCAAAGGGCGCCGCGACCGATCGCGCGGCGGCCGAGTCTGCGGCAACGGAGCAGGCGACGACCGCTTCGGCCTCGCCGGCGCGCGAGACGGTCCGCGCGAGGAGGCGAGACGAGGCGATTCTTCACGATCTGAAATCGCCGCTTTCGGTCCTGCGTGTGTACGCCGACCTGATCACCGAGGGGGCTCGGCGCGGAGAGCTGCCCAATCCGGAGCACCTGACGAATCTCTCCCGCGAAATCGAGCTCGTCGAGAAGCTCGTCGGCGGCTCCGCCGAGCCGGCTGCGGTTGCCGAGAACCGCGGAGCGCCGGAGAAGGCCCCCGCGCCTCCCCGCGAGGCCACCTCCGCGGATCTGGTCGAGATCCTGGGCTCGCTCGCGACGGCCTATCGCCTCTCGCAGGGGGGCCGACGCCGCATCGAGTTCATCGCGGAGAAGCCGGAACTCGTGGTGGCGGCCGATCCGGTCGCCCTTCAGCGCGCCTTTCGCAACGTCCTCGAGAACGCCGTCAAGTACACCCCTGAGGGGGGCGAAATCCGGATCCGGGCCGGTCCCGCCGGCCCGCACGCGTTCGTGGTCTTCAAAGACACCGGCATCGGCATGACGCCGGAGGAACGCACCCACGCCTTCGACTACGCCTTTCGCGGCTCGGGGGCGATCGCCTCCGGCGCTCGCGGCAAGGGAATCGGCCTGGCCGTCACGAAGGAAATCCTCGAGGCCAACGGGGGTCGGATCAGCCTCTCCTCGGAGACCGGATTCGGATCCGAGGTGACGATCCTGCTTCCCTTCGCGCGGGGGACGCGGTGAAGCGCATCGTCGTCGTCGATGACGAGCCGGGTGTCGGCACGGCGATCCGCGATCTGCTCTCGCCGGACGGATACGCCGTCGAGGCGCCGGGCGACGCTCGGGCCGCCCTCCCCGACCTCATCCGCGCGGCGCCGGATCTCCTGATTCTCGACGTCAACATGCCCGGAATGAGCGGCTGGGAGCTGTGCGCGATCCTGCGACGGCAAACCGCGACGCGCGGCGTTCCGATTCTGTTCCTGACGGGCCGCCGCGAGCTGAAGGACCGAATCACTGCCATGCAGCTCGGGGGATCCGACTACCTGGCCAAGCCCTTCGGCGCCGACGAACTGCGCCGAAAGGTTCGCGCCGTTCTCGAGCGCGAACTCGAAGAGGGTCGACCGGAGGAACAATGAGCTCGAGACGCCGCACGGATCCGGTTCGCCTGGAGCCACGCCGCCAACCGGTCGCCGAAGACGTTTCGGCGAAAACGGTCGAGCGCCTTCGGCAGGAACGGTTGGTTTACGACGGGGTGACGGGGCTCCCGCTTCATCCGTTCGAGGATCCGGATCGGGCCTCCGCAATCGAGCGGATCGAGCGTCTCGGCGTGATCTATCTCCAAATCGGGAAGTTCTTCGGCTTCGAAGAGTTCTACGGCTGGGAGCTCTACGACCGCGTTCTTGTGGCGGTCTCGGAGGGCCTGCGCGCGGACGTGGAAGCCTCGCGCCTCTCTCCCCATTTCGTGTCGCTTCGCTACTCCGGCTCCGACGGCTTCTACGTGCTCTTCGATCTGCCGACCGTCGTCCGGGGACGCGCGCTCCCCTCGCTCGAGCGAGAGGCGCTGAACTTCCAGGAACGCGCGATGCGGCGTCTTCGCCAAACCTTCGGCGGAACCGCCGTCGACCTGATGAGCGTCCACGTTTCCAGTCTCATCGCCGACGACAATCCCCGCGTGCGCCCCGCCCGGCATCTGATCCGCAACCTGTCGGAGGCCGCCAAGATCGTGTCTCAGCGTCAGACGCGGGAAAAGCTCGATCTGTGCGCGGAATTGAAGGGCGTGATCGGACGAAGGAAGCTCAAAGCCGCCTTCCAGCCGGTGCGCCACCTGCCCGACGGCCAGATCCTGGGTTACGAGGCCTTGATCCGGGGGCCGCAGGGAAGCTCGCTCGAACGGCCCAACGTTCTCTTCGCGGTCGCCAACGAGAACGAGATGGGGATCGAGCTCGAGACCCTGTGCCTCGAGACGATCTTCCGCAGCCTGCCCAAGACGGTCAACACCGGGCGTCTCTTCGTCAACGCGTCCTCGCGCCTGCTGCGCCATCCGATCTTCCTCGACGAACGGAATCTGAAAGCGATCAACCGGAGCCACGCCGACGTCGTCGTCGAGATCTCGGAGAAGGAGATGGTGGGCGACTACTCGAGTTTTGCGGAAATCATTCGCACCATTCGGGGGTCGAAACTGAAGATCGCGATCGACGACGCCGGCTCCGGCTACTCGGGTCTCGAAACGATCCTGAATCTGCGCCCCGACTACATCAAGGTGGCCGACTCCCTGGTCCGCAACCTCGAGGAGGACCCCATCAAGCGGGAGATCATCGCGAGCCTCGCCGCGATCGGCAGCCGCATCGGGGCAATCGTCATCGCCGAGGGCATCGAAAGGGAAGAGGAGCGAAGGGCTCTAGTCGAGCTCGGTATCCCTTACGGCCAGGGGTTCCTTCTGGGGAGGCCTGCTCTCCACGGTCCCGGCGGAAAGAAGCGGGTAGAGACCTCCCACTGAAGGACCTCTCCTAGTCGCTAGTTAGATAAATACTTATCCATCAGTAATTTAATCCTTTTTTTTTATAGTTTGGATAAACTATAATCTGTTAGTTAACGTAGTTAAGTAACATAGAGGCGTTATGGGAATCACTGAGCGTCGCGAGAGGGAGCGGCAGGAGATCCGGGAAAAGATCCTGGACGCGGCGAGGGAGCTCTTCGCCAGCGACGGCTACGAGGCGGTCACGATGCGACGGATCGCCGAGAAGATCGAGTACTCGCCGACGGCGATCTATTTCCACTTCAAGGACAAGGAGGCTCTCCTCCGGGACCTCTGCGACACGGACTTCGCCGCGCTCGCCACTCACTTCCAGACGATCGCGCGCATCGCCGACCCCATCGAGCGGCTCCGTCAGATCGGCCTCGCTTACGTGGAGTTCGGTTTGACGCACCCCAACCAATACCGCTTCATGTTCATGACGCCGCGACCGCCCCTTTCGCCGGACGCAAGCGCCATCGAGCGGGGCAATCCGGAAGAGGACGCATACGCCTTCCTCCGAGCGACGATCCAGCAGGGAATCTCCGAGGGGCGCTTCCGCCCCGAGCTTCAGGACGCGGATCTCCTTTCTCAAGTGGTCTGGGAGGCGACGCACGGCGTCATCTCGCTCCCGATCTGCAAGTGCAACGACGGATGGGTCGACTGGCGTCCGGTTCAAGGGAGCGCCGAGCTCGTCATCGACGCTCTCATTCGGGGCCTGACGAGGAAGGCGGAGTAGCGTCGATGGTCGATCTCGCCACCAAGAGCCTTCTTCACGACAAGCTGCGCTTCGCCATCACGGTCACGGGCGTCGCCTTCGCGGTGGCCCTCGTGTTCGTGCAGGTCGGACTCTTCCTCGGGCTCCTCGACAACGCCTCGATCACGATCGAGCACATCGACGCCGACCTCTGGGTCACCTCCCGCAACACGCCGAACGTCGATTTCGCTCACACGTTCCCCGAGACCGCCGTGCAGCGGGTCCGCTCGATCCCGGGCGTCGGCCGCGCGGACAACCTGATCGTCTGGTTCATGACCGTCAACCTGCCGAGCGGCGCGCAGGAGGGCACTCTCGCCTACGCGCTCGAGGACTTTCGGCGCTGGAACATCCCCTGGAACGTGGAGGAGGGAGACCTTTCGGACCTGCGCCGAGGGCAGTATTTCTTCCTCGACGACTCCGCGGTAAAGCGCTATGGCCCATTTCGGGTCGGCGAGTACCGAGAGGTCCTGGGACAGCGGTTGAAGATCATCGGCCGCACGAAAGATGCCCGCTCCTTCACGACGACGCCCATCTCCTTCATGGATTTCGAGCGCGCGCAGAAGCTCTCCTACCAGCAGCTCGCCAACAAGACGACCTATGTGCTGGTCAAGCTCGCGCCGGGCGCCGACGTCGAGCGTGTCCGCGCGGAAATCCGGCGGCGCCTGCCGTACAACGACGTCTACACGAAGAAGGAATGGGCGAGGCGTTCCCGCTCCTACTGGGTCGAGTCGACCGGCATCGGATTGAACATGGTTCTGACGGTCTTCCTCGGCTGCCTCGTCGGGATCGTCGTCGTCGCGCAGACCCTGTACACCTCCACGATGGAGCACATCAAGGAATTCGGGACGGTCAAGGCGATCGGCGGAGGCAACGGCGACATCTACCGGATCCTGGGAAAGCAGGCGGCCATCGCGGCTGTCGTCGGCTTCCTCCTCGGCGCCGCGATGTCGTACGCCATGCGCCCGGCGATCGCCAGGATCGACCTGAAGCTGATCATTCCGACGTCCTTGTCCTTGATCGTCTTCGCCGGCGCCGTCGTGATGTGCCTGGCGGCCGCGATGATCTCGTTCCGCAAGGTGGCCTCGATCGACCCGGCGCTGGTGTTCCGGACCTGAGGCGAGGGGCGAGGGAAGAACGAAAGGAAAGCACATGAGGGTTCTTGAGGCGAGCGAGGTGACGAAGGAGTTCCGCGAGGGGCGGGAGACCGTTCCGGTCTTGAAGGGAGTGTCGCTCGCGCTCGATCGCGGGGAGATCGTCGCGCTCGAAGGCCCCTCGGGGTCCGGCAAGACGACGTTTCTCTCGATCCTCGGCTGCATCTTGACGCCCACCTCGGGCCGCATCGTCGTGGACGGGGAGCACGTGGATCCGAGCCGCCCCGGCCGGCTCCCGGCGATCCGCCGGAAGTCGATCGGGTTCGTGTTCCAGCAGTTCAACCTCTTTCCCTCGCTGACGGCGCTCGAGAACGTCGAGTACGCGCTGAACGTCAAAGGGCTTCGCGATTCCGCCGCGCGAAAAGAAGCCGAGCGCGTCATCGAGGCGGTTGGACTCTCGGATCGCCGGCATTTCCTGCCGCGGGACCTCTCCGGAGGTCAGAAGCAGCGGGTCGCGGTGGCGCGGGCATTGGCCGGACAGGCGCCCATCCTGCTCGCCGACGAGCCAACCGCGAACCTCGACTCTCAGATCGGAGGACAGATTCTGGAGCTCTTCCGGGATCTGGCCAAGAAGGAGAACCGCGCGTTGCTCATCGTCACCCATGACCCGAAGGTGCGCACGATCGCCGACCGCGCGGTGCAGATTCGGGATGGACTCGTGTCGGAGGCTCGGCAGGCGGCCTAGGAGAGGTGTGAGGTTTGAGGTGTGAGGGGAGAAGCGAGACGTTGCTGGCGCCTCGCCCCTCGCCCCTCGCCCCTCGCCCCTCGCCCCTAAGTCAGGAGGAATTATGAAAGATCCAGTTCGGTGGAAGCGAGTCCTCTGGCCGGTGTTGGGACTCTCGCTGCTGGCGTTTGTCGTCCTGCAGGCGCGCGCCGCGACGGCACCCCGCCGGGCACCCGCGGCTGCGGCCGCTTCGCCGGCACCGGCTCGCCTCGCGGCCGAGGGGCGACTGGTGGCTTACCCGGGAGCCGAGGCGATCGTCGGTACCGACCTGGCCGGCACGGTTGTCTCTCTGCCGGTGCACGAGAAGGACACCGTTCGAAAGGGGCAGGTCTTAGCCGAGCTGCGCTCCGACGACTACCGAGCGGCGCTCGCCGAGGCGAAGGCTCGAGTCGTCGAGGCCGACGCGGACATCCGTCTGTTCGAGGCCGAGGTCGAGCGGGCGCAGGCCCTCTGGAAGAAAGAGGTCGGGACCAAGCAGCAGCTCGACCGGGCCGAGCGCGACCTCGAAGCGGGCCGCGCGCGACGCGAGACCGCTGCCGCGACGGCACGCCGACTCGAGGCGACCCTCGCCAAGACACGGATCCTCTCTCCGATCGACGGCGTGGTGGTGGCGCGGCACGTCGAGCCCGGTGAGACGCTGGAGGCTGGCAAGCCCGTCGTGACCGTCGCCGACCTCGCGCGAACCCGCATCGAGGCGGAATTCGACGAGTTCGACGCCGGGCGCGTCAAGCTGGGCGCGAGGGCCCGCGTTTCCGCCGAGGGCTTCGACGACCGGTCGTGGCCCGGCATCGTCGAGGAGATCCCGGATGCCGTGACCGGCCGGCGGCTGAAGCCGCAGGATCCGGGCAAGCCCGAAGACACCCGCGTCTTGCTCGTGAAGATCGCGCTCCAGGAACCCACGCCGCTCAAGCTCGGCCAGCGCGTCGAGGTCGCCGTCGACCCGAAATGACGGCGGCTTGATGACCTGGGCCTGTTGGTCCGCCGTTCGATAAGGCGGACTCCATCCCCCGAGACGGGGCCTCGAGCGCCGAGCTAAGATCGCGCGGCCCTTGAAGAGCCCGAGCGCCCGAGCCCCCTACCTCGCTCTGCGGCACCGCGACTACCGGCGGCTGCTCATCTCGCAGTTCTTCTCGATGATCGGCTCGCAGATGCAGGTCGTCGCGATCAACTGGCACGTGTATCTCCTGACCCGCTCGCCGCTCGCGCTCGGCTTCGTGGGGCTGACACGCGTCCTGCCGATCATCATCTTCTCGCTCTGGGCGGGTGTCGTGGCCGATCGGCGCGACCGGCGGCGCGTCATGCTCGCGGCGCAGCTCGGCATGACCGGCGTCGCCCTGTTGCTCGCGGCTTTCACCCATGCCCGCCGCGAGACCGTCTGGCTGCTCTACGGGCTGAACATGCTCTCCGCCTCGGCCGGCGCCTTCGACGGACCGGCACGGCAGGCGCTCATCCCGCGGCTCGTGCCGACTCACGACCTGCCGGGCGCCCTCTCGCTCAACCTCTCGGTCTTTCAGGCGGCATTCATCGGCGGACCGGCGCTGGCGGGCCTGATCATTGCGGGACAGGCCGGTCCGCTCCGCGCGGCGCACGGCCGCCTGCCGGCACCGGGAGCGCCCATCGACACGTCCAGCCTCGCCGTCATCTATCTCTTGAACGCGATCTCGTTTCTCGCCGTGATCTTCGCCCTCGTCACGATGCACACGTCGGGTGCGCCCGAGAAGGGCTCCGACGTCGAGCACCCGTTCGAGGCTCTGAAGTCCGGGCTCCGGTTCGTCTTCTCGACGCCCTTGATGGTCTGGACGATGGGGCTCGATTTCCTCGCCACCTTCTTTTCGGGCTCGATGTCGCTGCTCCCGATCTTCGCGGACCAGGTGTTGAAAGTCGGTGCCCGCGGATACGGCGTGCTGGCCGCGGCGCCCGCCACGGGAGCGCTCATCGGATCGCTCTGGGTCTCCATCCGCCCGCTGCCCTCGGGGCAGGGCCGCATCTTCCTGACCGCCGTTGCGGCCTACGGGGCGTCGACGATCGTGTTCGGTTTCTCGCGCAGCTTCTTCCTGACGCTTCTGGCGCTTGCGGCAATAGGCTTTTCCGATGCGATCTCGACGGTGATCCGACAGACGGTGCGGCAGTTGCTCACGCCGGATCCCCTGCGCGGGCGCATGACCTCGGTCAACATGATCTTCTTCCTCGGAGGCCCGCAGCTGGGCGAGCTCGAGGCGGGGCTCGTCGCCTCGCTCTTCGCCTCGGCCGCCGTTGGCGTGACGTTCTCGGTAGTTTCGGGAGGCGTTCTGACCGTGCTGCTGACGGGGGCCATCGCGGCCTGGGCTCCCGTGATCCGGCGTTACGACTTTCGCCAGCACGCCCAGTTGGTGCCGCCTTTCCCCGTCAAAGAGCCCACGCCGGGCCGGGCGGGGACACCCATCGGTCCCTGATGTCCGCCCCGCCCTTCGAGGACGGTCTCGTCCTGGAAGCCTTGACTGTCGAGGATCGGCGGTTGACCGCGTGCGAAGACCTGTCGCTGCGAGTACCGGCCGGGGTCATTTACGGCTTGCTCGCACGGAGCGGTGCGGGCGTGTCTTCCCTGTTCGCGGCCGTGGCCGGCGAGCGCAAGCCCGCAAGCGGACGTGTCCTGGTTTGCGGCACGGACGCCTGGAGGCAGCGTCGCGCCGCGCGCAAGCTGGTCGCGCGCGCCGCCCCGGACAGCCGATCCCGGATCACGCCGGTCGATCTCGTGGAGGCCGCTCTGACCCGCTCGCCTCGGGTGCTGCTTCTGAACGGAATCGACTTGGGTGGGGAGGCCTCCGCGGGCCCAACAATTCGCGGGAAGCTCCGTGAGGCCGCCGCGCGAGGAGCCGCGGTTCTGCTGGCCACGAGCCATGCCGCCGATGCCGAGGGTCTCGCCGACCGGATCGGCATCCTGCGTTCGGGCAAACTCGCGCTCGAGGACGATGCCGCCGCGCTCGCCCGACGCTTTCGCAAGATTCGCTATCGGAATGAGGTCACGAACACGCGGACGGAGTACGGCACCGAGCTCGATCTCTTCGAGGCGGTTCGCGTCCGCGTGAGGGGATGGGGTGTCGAGGCCGTAGTGTCCAACTTCTCGGACGACCTCTTCGACCGACTGCGGGCAAGCGACGGCATCATGGACGCCGAGGCCAGTGTCATGACGCTCTCAGAGATTTTCGACGCGGTGGCGCCGTAACGGCGACCCAAACCTCTCTCGCCGAGCGATGTCTTCCAACTACAACTTTCGCCCGCGCGCCGCGGAGGTCCTGGTCGAGGACGCGGACGCGTTTCTCATCCGGCGTCGCGAGACTTTCGAAGACCTCACACGACTGGAACGTGGATAGAATCGCCCGACGCTCGGGCCCCGGGAAGGATCGGGCCCCTGGGAAGGGAGAAGAGGGTATGCGGCTCCGCTTCGGGTTACTCGTCTGTCTCTTGCCGCTCGCCACGGCATCGCTCGCTCTCGCGCAGACGACGGGCTCGGTGACCGGCGTCGCCCGCGACACCAACGGCGCGCCCATGCCCGGCGTTCTCGTCACGATCTCGGGGCCTCAGATGCCGCTGGGCCGCTCGATGACGACGCGCTCGGATGGCGTCTTCCAGTTCCTGAATCTGGTTCCCGGCACGTATCGGCTGAAGGCCGACCTGAAAGGCCTCGGGAGCTTCCAGCAGGAAGTGGTGGTCGCGATCCTGAAGGACACGGAGGTCTACCCCGTTCTGCGCCCGATGGCGATCGCGGCCGTCACGGTGACGGCGGCGGTCCCGCTGGTCGACACGAAGGCGACCGACATCTCGACCGTCACGCCGCGCAGCACCCTCGAAAAGCTGCCACTCGTGCGGACGTTCAGCGGGACCTTCCAGCTCGCGCCCGGGATCGCGGAGTCCGGTGTGGCCATCTCGAACACGAACGTCGGCGTCAACGCCGGCGGCGGCCGCCAGGACAACACGTATCTCTATGACGGAGTCAACGTCACGAACCCGTTCTTCGGAGACCTCTACCAGGACTTCGCCGAGCTCGACATCCAGGAGGTCAACATCACGCGCGGCGGGGCGACACCGGAGCTCGGCCGCACCGGCGGCTTCATCGTCAACGGCGTGACCAAGTCGGGCACGAACACCCTAAAGGGCGACGTGCGGCTCGAATACCAGCCGGCGGCCTTCGAGGCCGACAGCAAGGACCCGAATCTGCAGACCAAGCTCCAGCGTTTTCGCCCCGGTGTCGGGGCGGGTGGCCCCCTGATCAGGGATCACCTCTTCGCCTACGGCTCTCTGAATTTCTACCGAGTCACCGAAACCGATCGCGTCAATGCGCTCGGCCCGGTCCCGGATTCGAAGCTCGACATCAATGAGTACTTCATCAAGCTCTCGGGCCAGCCCAACGCCTCGCAATTGATCGACGCCTCGTTCCGGTATCGCGGCATCGACCAGACGTACGCCGATATCGGCTCGACCGACGCGGGCTCCACGGGCGACAACCCAAAGGAGATCGACCGGGTCGGCGTCTTCTCCTGGTTCTGGACCGTCAACCCCGTCTGGAACCTCGAGTTCAAGTACAACTACGACGACTATCCGAGCGGCGCCACACCGGTTACGCCGCTGCCCTACCAGCCGCCCTTCAACGCCGCCGACCCGGCCAGCGTCGGCAACTTCTGCGACCGCAACGACATCTGCACGGGAGGGACCTCGCTTTTCTCCAACGACGACAACTTCCAGCGTCAGGAATTCAAGCTCGGGACGACCTATCTGACCCAGGGCCTGGGCGCCTCTCATCAGATCAAGGTCGGTGCGACCTACAGCGCCAACAAGGAAAACCTGAAGCGCATCGCCAACGGGTGGGGCGCCATCACGTTCACGACGTCGGCCTCCAACTGCGGGACCGACTCGAACGGCGACGCTCTGACGTGCTACCGCGCCCGCTACTCACCCGCGCAGCCGGCCCAGATCTCCCGCGGCCAGACGATCGGCGTGTACGTTCAGGACCAGGCGACCTGGAACCGCCTCACCCTGAACATCGGCGTTCTTCTCAATCAGGACACCTACATCCCGAACGACAACGGCAAGTTCACGTTCGTCCAGGGCGACTTCACCGTCCCCAACTCCGATCTGTACCCTTGCGGCAGCGCGCAGGCGAGTCCGCTCGCTTGCACCTATCAGGACACGTTGACCATTCCCTTCTCCAAGCAGATCCAGCCCCGCGTCGGCATCGCGTACGAGACGGATCCGACGGTTCACGACAAGGCGTACGTCAACTACGCGCGCTACGACAACATGGACAATCAATCCCTCGCGCGTGCGGCGGCCCCGATCCGTCTCTACCGGACCGACGCGTTCTTCGATCTGACGACCGGCCAGCTCTTGAACCAGGTCACCCGCACGAACCAGACGGGCAAAATCGTCCTTCCCAACATCGACCCGACCTTCACCGACGAGTTCAGCCTGGGCTACGCCCGCCCGCTCGGACACGGCTGGTCCGCGGAGATCTGGGGCAACTTCCGCTACACCAAGAACGTCATCGAGGATTTCCCCGCCACGGGCCGCCAGGACGATCCGAGCAACTTTCGCTACGGAAACATCCCCGGCTGGCGAAAGTACCGCGCGGTCACGCTGGAGGTCCGGAAGGCCTACGGCTCCAACTGGACCATGGATGTCTCGTACACCCTGTCGCGCCTGGTGGGCAACTGGGACCTCGACTACGCCACTCAGCTTTTCTATTCCTCCTCCTACATCGAGGACGGCCCGGGAATCTACGTCGAGGACCCGAATCGAACCGGGGTCCTCACCGGGAATCGCACGCACGTCGCCAAGGTCTTCGCGAGCTACACCTTTCCTTTCCGCCTGAACCTGGGCGGGTACCTCCGGATCCAGACCGGCGCCCCCTGGCAGGCGCAGGAATTCGATCCCATCTATGGCACCGACTACCAGTACGCCGAGAAGGCAGGCAGCCGGACGCTGCCGACGTGGACGAACCTCGACCTGCTCGCGTCTTACGACTTCCCGATCGGCCAGACGACCCTTCGAATCGAAGGCCGATTGCTAAACGTCTTCAACTCGCAACCCGTCCTGAACGTCAACCGGGATCTGTACTTGAACGACGACAACACGGGCCCCAACCCCAACTTCGGCCAGCCGTTCAGCGACTCGAGCTTCGCCGCCTACGCGCCGCCCCGAAGATTCGTGCTGTCGGCCATCTTCAACTTCTAGGCCGGGCGAGGCGCTTCGGACGGCCGGGAGCCCTCGAGCTCCCGGCCTTATCATTTGCGCATGAGAAAGCCCATGGGGCTCGTCCCGCTCGCCGCGCTCCTGATTCTCCACCTGCCTGCCGAGGCCGCTTCGCCGCCGCCCGTGCTCAAGATCCCGGCCTCGCCGGACCGGCCGATCGCGTCCGAGTCTCTGCTCGGGGCCGACCGCAGCGACGTACGCCAAGAGGACGCCCAGGGCGATGTGACGGTCTACCACGGCCTGCCGCTGCTCTCGGTTCTCGAGAAGAGCGGTGTCGACACCAAGACGATGCCGGGGCAGCGCAAGCTCGCCACCGCCGTCGTCGTCGTCACCGCGCGCGACGGCTACACCGTGGTCTTCTCGGCCGGAGAGCTCCTGATGCACCGCGCCGACCCGAGAGTGTTTCTGGTTGCCGAGACGGCGGCCGGGCCGCTGCCGGAGAACGAAGGTCCCGTCCGGCTGATCGTCTACGGCGACCGCTCGCGCTCCTCCTACGCTCTCGCCCGGATCGAGCTCAAGTACCTCGCGGAGAACACGCCGGCCAAGCGCTGAGCGTCGCCTTCAGTCGGCAGCGCGAACTCTCGCGAGGGACTTCGCCACTTCCGGCTGATCGGGCCTCAAGGCAAGTGAGCGCTCGAGCAGCCGGATGACCGCCTGTCGATCGGCCAAACAGGTCTCGAAGAGCGCCAGATCGTTCATCGTCTGCGGATCGGTCGTGCTCGCCTCGAAGCGCGTGAGCGCCTCCACCGCGCCCCGGCAGTCCTTCGCACGATAGAGCAGCAAGGCAAGCTCGCGGGCGACCGCTTCGTTGGCAGGGTATGCCTTCGCCGCTCGGAGGAGCAGCGACTTGGCGGCGGCGGCCCTTCCGTCCCTCTGATACTCGCGCGCCCAGGAAGCGACGGCCGCCGCCGGGTCGGTCTTGAGCGCCGCGAGCGACCGCAAGAGCCACTCCTCGGCCGCGCGCGTGTCTCCCCGCTCGCGGTACAGCAGCGCGAGATTGAACATCGGCGAGTAGTAGCCCGGGTTGAGCCTCAAGGACTCGTCGAAGGCCCTTCGCGCGGCCGAGAAGTCCTTCCGCGTCTCGAGCTCATACATGCCGAGGTTGTTCCAGGCGCCTTCCGTCATCGCCGGCCGGTCGCCACCGGTCGGAGCCAGAGGCTGCGCCTGCCCCGGCGAAAGGTAACCGAGCGCCAGGAGCTTCCTGGCGTACTCGCTCGATTGCTCCGCTGACATCGTCGCGGCGGCGACACGGCGCACCACGAGGCCCGAGAAAACGTCTCTCTTCGGCACTGACGGGAGCTCGGAAAACGGCGCACGCAGCGGCGATCCGGGCATCCGCGAGTCGGCGGGAAGGTCCTGCAGTGCCAACACGGTCGGCGCCACGTCGAAAAGGCTCGCTCGGGACCGCTCCGGCGAGGGCACCACGCGACGACCCCAGGCCGCCAAGACGCCCTCCGGTCGGTGCCAGAAGGCGGCCGTGCTCCAGCTGCCCGACGCAAACCCGCAAGGCCGGTCCGCGCCCCACTTGAAGCCGTGGTCGGAGTGGACCAGCAGAGTTGCACCGTCCTCCTCCGCGCGCCGCATCCACTGCCCGAGGATTCGGTCGATCGCCGAGTAGTAGGTCTCGACGACGCGCCGGTACTTCGAAAAGTCTGCCTCGGAGACCGAGGCGCAGTCCGTGCGCGGCGGGGTGAACGGGGCGAAGAGGTGACCGACCTCGTCGGTGCCCTCGAAGTAAACCGCCTCGAGCTCGGGCAGATCGCGGTCGTACAGGTCGCGCGCGATCCGCTGCGTGATCCGAGTGGCGGCGAGAATGCGGGACAGCGCGACGATCGGATTCTCCATGCCGGCCCCCCCGGAGAGCGCGGCCTCGACCTCCGAGGAAGGCGCCTCGATGTACGCGGCGAGATCCCCGGCCGCAACACGCGCTTCGCGACGAACCACCTCCGCGACACCGGCCTCGAGCGGCGCCGGGAAGGCGACGCCGGAAAGGGACAGCGCATCGAAGAGGATCGGGCTCGCATGATCGCTGACGAAGGAGCCGTTGACCTCCTCTGCCGGATGCGTCGCCCACCAGCCCACGACGCCGACCCTGCGCCCCCCGGCCGATGCCACATTCCAGACCGCCGGCACCGCGCGCGAGAACCCGGTGATCGGAACCTTGCGCCCCGTCTTCGGCTCCACCTCCTGGAAGTCGAGTACACGGTGAATGTCCGGCGCGACGCCCGTAGCGGCCGTCGTCCAGAGGATGGGCGAGATCAACGGAAAGAAACTCTGCAGCCTGGCCGAGTAGCCTTCCGCCGTCAGGCGCTTCCAGTTGGGCATTCGGCCCTCGGCCGCCAGGCGGTCGAGGAGCTCCCAGTCGAGCCCGTCGAGCCCGATCCAGATGACCGGGGGACGCGGGCCCGGCGGGCGTCTCGCGCGCGAGGAGACATCCGCCGACTCGACCGATGAAGCCAGAGTCGACGCCGAAGAAACCGCTCGAGATCCCGCTTCCCTGTCGCGCTTCTCGCCGCCCCGACAAGAGACTGCGGCCAGGCCGGCCAACAGAAGCGTCGCGAGACGGTCACGCCGGCTCATCCGGCGCACCATAACAAAGCGATTCGCCGCGTCTGTTTGACCCCCCCTGTCCGGGGGGTTACACTGCGCGGTTCCGACGGTGGGTGTAGCTCAGCTGGTTAGAGCGCCAGACTGTGGATCTGGATGTCGAGGGTTCGAATCCCTCCACTCACCCCAAGTTCGTTCTTTGCGCCCGTAGCTCAGTCCGGATAGAGCGTTAGCCTCCGGAGCTAAAGGTCCCGCGTTCGAATCGCGGCGGGCGCACCACCTCCTCCAATGACTTAGCAGACCCCGACTCCTCCTCCGACTCCCGATTGTCCGTGTTTGGTCCGTGTTTGCTTTTCGGGACCAGCTGCCTTGCTGAGGTAACGCGTTTTTCGTCGCGAGCATTCTTCAGGCCGAGAGCTCGCGCTGGAGCCACTCCCGGGCCGCTGCCCACTTACGTTCAACCGTAGCGGGCGAGATTGCCATCGCCTTCGCGACCTCGTCGATCGTCAGGCCGCCGAAGAACCGCAGCTCCACGACGCGACCCTGTTCCGGATCGAGCGCGGCGAGCTTCTTCAGCGCGTCGTCTACGGCGATAAGGTCGGCGTTGCGAGGCAGCGACATCGCCTCGGTCTCCAGCCGTGCCGGCACCTTCCCTCCGCCGCGCTTCTGTGCGGAACGCCGGCGGGCGTAATCAACCAGGATTTCGCGCATCGCCCGCGAGGCGACCGCGAAGAAATGAATGCGATTCTGCCAGTCTGCGTTTGGGCGGTTGACGAGCTTCAGATACGTTTCGTTGACGATCGCCGACGGTTGCAGAGTGTGCCCGGCCCTTTCACTGCGAAGGTGGCTTTCGGCCATCTGATGAAGGTCGCCGTGCACGAGGGAGATGAGCCTGTCGAAGGCGGATTTCTCCCCCGCCTGCCAGGCGAGGAGCAAGTCGGTGACGTTTTCGGGCTTCGGCGCGTCGTCCCGTCGATCATTCCTGGACGGCTCGCTCTCTTCGGGAAGCACCCCACTCTGGATGCCGGGACCGTCGAGAGTCTCGACGGCCTCCTCTGACTCCTGCCTTGCGCTTGCCTTCGCCGTCGACAGCAAACCGCCTGCGTCGGCCGACCATGCCTGCGAGGGCCAGCCCCGTCGTCCACCAGGCTCGCAGCGCTCGAGCAATTCCGCTACAGCGGTCGCCCATGCTTCGATGTCGGACGGGCGATCCAACTTCGACTTTGCCAACGCCGCTTCGAAGAGGTGGTCGAGCTTCGGCGGTGAGCCGGGCAGGAAATCCGACAATGCCGGGGCGGACTCGAAGAGGACCTTCAGGATCACCTGCGCGACCTGCCTGCCCTGCACCATCTTGTGCCCGGTGGCCGCCTCCCAGGCGACGCAGGCCAGCGAGTAGACGTCTGATCGCTCATCGAGGTCAGCCGATTGGACCTGCTCGGGCGACATGTAAGCCGGTGTCCCCACCGCGTTCCCGGCCTGCGTGAGGCGTGCCTCGAACCGGGCCGAGAGCGCCACTCCGAAGTCGAGCAGCTTCGCCTGGAAGCCGCCGGAATCGGCCACGAGGAAGATGTTTTCGGGCTTCACGTCGCGGTGAATCACGCCCGCGCGATGTGCGGCAGCGAGCGCCGCGCTGGTCTGCCGAAGGAATCGCGCCACTTGCTGTGGTGTTCCGGCACCGTACTCGACGAGGAGACTCGAAAGCTCTCTGCCCTTCAGCAGCTCCATCACGAGAAAGGCCGATCCGTCGTCCAGCTCGCCAACGTCGAAGAGAGCCGTCACACCCGGATGTTGAGCGCGCGCGATGACCTTTGCCTCCCGCTCCAGCCGGACCCGCATCGCCGGGTCTCCGAGAAATGCTGCCTTGATGATTTTCAGCGCGACGTTGCGGTCGAGCTTTTCGTCGTAGGCTGCAAAGACCGTTCCCATCCCGCCTTCGCCCAGAAGTCTCTCGAAGCGGTACCGCTCGTTGACGCGAAACGGAAGAATCCGCGACGCGTCGAGTTCGGCGCCGTCGCGTGCGCACCGGGCCCCCGGGCCGCTCTCCCCCCGCCCCGTGTCGCCCGTGCAGGCGCGGCAGCGAGGGCAGACGAGCAGGGCCTCGATCCCGCGCTCGTGCATGGCCCGCCGTGTCATCGCTCGCTTCGCTTCGGCCTCGGACAACTGGCGCTTCAGGGAGCGCAATTCCAACGCCGTTCCGAGATGATGGGCGAGACCGGAAATCACGCGACGCTGGGTATCGCCAAAAGAGCGTGCCGGGCCGTCGATGACGAGGGCCCCACACGGCTCGGTCATCATTCCCATGACTGGCACGACGACCGAGCCGCCCGCTGCCATGAACTCGACGTTCGCCCCCGGACCCTTGAGGCGGTTGGCCGGGGGAGGAGACGTACCCCCCGCCGCGAGCGGCACTACCCGGTCTTCCTCCAGAGCCCAGACGCCGATTTCCTTCGCTCCGATGGAACGCGCGACCTCGGCTGCCATTGCCGCGGCCCAGGCCGAGGTGTCTTCGAGCTGACGCGACGACGCCGAGAGGCGGGAGATCTGGTCCTGTGCGATGCGGATCTGCTCGTAGGCTTCCTTCAGTTCCAGGTTCTTCGATTCGGTCTCGCGCTGTAGGCGCCAGATGGTGAGCTGGTTCTCCACCCGGGCTATGACTTCCTCCGCCTGAAACGGCTTCGTGACGTAGTCGACGCCTCCGGCTTTGAAAGCCTTGACCTTGTCCAGCGGCTCGTCCAGGGCGCTGATGAACACAACCGGGATGTCTCGCAGGGCGGCGTCGGCCTTCAGCTCACGGCACACCTCATAGCCGTCCATCTCCGGCATGGTGATGTCGAGCATCACGAGCTCGGGACGCTGCGCCCGGATCATCGCGAGAGCTCTCTTTCCCGTGTTTGCCGCACGCACCCGAAGGCCGGCGCCGCGCAGAATCCCGGCCAGCAGCGAGAGGTTGCCAGGATTGTCGTCAACGAGGAAGATTTCGCCCGTCATCACGCCTCCACGCCGACCTTCTCAAGCAGACTAAGCAACTGGTCAACCTGGAAGCCGGCGATCGCTTCCTTGAGCGCGTCGCCAAGCGCAGGGTCCGCCGACTGGATCGCCGCGACAAGCTTCCCGGCTGCCTCGTCGTCCCCGATGTCGAGGGCCCCGCGCAGCGGCGCCAGAAGCCCGGAAGGCAGTGCAGACAGCCGGGCCACAGTCAAAACGCCGGACGCCGGTGCGGCGCTCCCCGCGACCTCTGCTTCGTACTCGAAGCGAACGCCGAGGTGGACCGAGAGCTTCTCGAAGACGGCAGCCTCGCGAAACGGTTTCGCGAGAAAGTCATCGCAGCCGCTTTCGACGACTACCGCTCGCTCGTGCTCGAGGGCGCTCGCCGAAAGCGCGACGACCTTGACCGGCGTCCGCCCTCCCGCCGCCGTGCTCGCCTCGGCCTCGCGAATTGCCTTCGTCGCCGTCAGACCGTCCATGACCGGCATGCGCATGTCCATCCAGATGAGGTGGGGTTGAAATTCGCGCCACAGCTCGACCGCCTGCTCGCCGTTGGTCGCTTGCCGTACCTCGAAGCCGACGGACTCGAGAAGCTTCGCCAGGAGAATGCGGTTCTCCGGGACGTCGTCTACGACGAGAAGCCGGAAGGCGGGTTGGCCCACCGCAAGCCCGACCACGGTCCGCTCCTCCTCCAGGTACCGGGCGCTCTCGCCCTCTGCCACAAGCGGTAAGAGAGCGGTGACGGTGAACGTCGAGCCATGCCCCCGTTCGCTCCCGACGGTGACATCGCCTCCCATCAGCCGCGCAAAGTTCCGGCTGATCACGAGGCCAAGGCCCGTCCCTTCCTTTGCCTTCTCCCCGGTCGCAGTTTGCACGAAGGGTTGGAAGAGCTTGGCGAGCTCTTCCGGCGTCATTCCAGGGCCCGTGTCCTCCACCTCAAGGGTTCCTTTGCCCTCGCTCCAGGAGACCCGCAGGACGACCCGGCCCTTCTTGGTGAACTTGATGGCGTTTCCCATCAGGTTGATGAGAATCTGTCGCAGCTTGCTCTCGTCTCCGACGATCGCTCGCGGCGGAGACGAGAGCGGCTCGAACACGAAGTCGAGACCCTTGGCCTCGCACCGGGGTCTGAGCATCTCTGTAAGGCCCTCGAGAAACGGGAGCAGGTCGAACCTCGCCGGGCTCAAGCTCTCTTTTCCCGCCTCGATCTTGGACAACGACAGCACGTCGTTGATGAGGTCGAGAAGATGCTCACCGCTGCGCAAGATGATCCGCAGGTGCTCCCGATGGTCACGGGGCAAGGAGCGGTCTCGGTCCATCAGCTGCGCAAAACCGATGACCGCGTTGAGCGGGGTCCGGAGCTCGTGGCTCATGTTCGCGAGGAACACGCTCTTGGCTCGATTCGCGGCCTCGGCCCGCGCGCGCTCGGTCTCCGCCTCGGCGCTGTGCTGGTCCGCGGCCTTTCGAGCGACCTCGGCGTCCTGGAGGGCCGCGCGCAAATCGTGCGTGCGCTCCTCGACTTTGCGCTCGAGCTGGCCGTAGGACTCCTTCAGCTGCACGGCCATGCTGTTGAATTGGCCGGCCAGGCCCTCCAACTCATCGCCCGTCCTCACGTCGATCGACTGATCGAGCTGGCCCGCTCCGATGCGCGCGGCGCCAGCTTGCATCGCGCGGATCGGCTCGACCATGCGGCGCGCCAGAAACACGCCGGCGACGACGGAGGACACCAAGCCGACGAGGAGCAGCAAGCCTGTTCGCCGAAGCGAGGCATCCAGCGTCGCAAACGCCTCCTTCAGCGGCTGTTCGACGAAGACATGCCAGCCGAGCGGCTGAATGCTCGCGTAGGCGGCCAGAACCTCTCGCCCGCGCGGGTCGCGCGCGATCGAGACCTGCTGGCTCTCGTCGTTCTCCTTTGCTCCGAGGGCAAGGCGCACCTGGGGAAGCGCGGACAGATCCAGATTTTTCAGCACCTGGCTGATGTCGGGGTGTGCGATCAACCGGCCGCGGCCGTCGATCACGTAGGCGAGGCCGTTCTGACCGATCTTGATACGCGAGATGACGTCCCAGATGAATTTCAGATTCACTTCGGCAACGGTGATGCCGGCCGCCTCGCTGCTTCCAGCGACGGCGATCGTTATGTAGGGTTCCGTTTCCTTTCGGAAGTAGACGGGGCTGAAGTAGGTCTTTCCGGAAAGCGGTACGGTGACCCTGGGGTCGGACGAAAAGTCCGCGTCGCTGCTGGCGACATTCATGCTGAGCCGCGAAACGTGGAGCTGCTCCCTACCCTTTCGGTCGATCTGCGAGACGTCTGTGATCGCCTGAACCTGGCGAAGCAACCGAAGGTATTCGAAGCGGCGCTCTTCGGGGCCGGCCTCGCCGAGCTGCGGCATCCCCAGCCAGCCAATCTCGTGCTCGATCTCGAGAACGTAGGCTTCGATCCGCGAGGCCGCGGCGCCCGCCTTCTCGCGTTGGAGGCGGAGTAGCTCATCGCGATTCTCGCGGTAGTTGGAGTAGACGCCGATCGCCCCGCTCGCGATCAGGGCGAGAGTGACGAGCACCGCGAAGGAAGCGGCGTACTTGAGGAAGAGCGAGCCGCGGCGCATTACTCGATCACCTTGTTCGCCTGCAAGAGCAGCTCCGGCGGGATGGTCAGGCCAAGCGTCTTCGCCGTCCGAACATTGATGAAGAGATCGATGCGCGTCGGTTGTTCGACGGGGAGGTCGGCTGGATTCGCACCCTTCAAGATTTTCGAGACGAGACCCGCAGCCTTCCTGTAGAGATCTCTCCGGTTCGGGCCGTATCCCATCAACCCGCCATGGTCGGCGTACTCGGGGTAGCCGCTCATGGAAGGCAGGCCGTACTTCGCCGCCAGCTCCGCGATCTGCCGACTCTGCTGGAAGAGGAAGGAGTCGACGAGCCAGACGAGAGCCTCGGCCTTCTCGGCCGCTGCTCTTGCCAGGGCAGTTTCAATCTCCGCGGGCGTTTTCGCCTCGAAGCTGAGGAGTCGGATCCGCCGAAGGCGGGACGCCTCGACGACTCCCTTGAGCACGGAGCCCATCGCCGGGTTGAAGAGCACCGCCACCGAAGAGAGCTTCGGCACCCACGCCGTGAGGAGCTCGAGCTGCTTGGCCGCCGTGTCGCTCAACAGCAGGGAGCAGCCGGTCGTATTGCCTCCGGGGTGAGCGAGGCTCTTCACCAGCCCATCCGCCACCACGTCGCCGCCTCCAACGAACACAATGGGAATTGTCTTCGTCGCTCCCTGCGCCGCGCGCGTGCCGGGCGTTCCGTCGGCCACGATGACGTCGACCGGCATCCTCGTGAGCTCATCCGCCAGGGCCGGAAGACGCGTGTAGTCGCCGCCCCCGAACCGCCACTCGATGACGAGGTTCTTCCCTTCGACGTAGCCTAGCTCGGCCAGGGTCGCCGGGACGGCGCCCCACGGGCTCGAATCGAGCGGCTCGGGCCGGGTGCGCGTCATTAGGCAGCCGACCCGCCAGATCCTATCGGCCTTCTGTCCTAGCGCGCCGCCCGGCGCCAGCAGCGCGGTGCACAGAAAGACAATCCCTCGTCGCTGAGGCTTCATTCGATCACCTTGTCCGCCTGAACGAGCAGCTCCGGCGGGATCGTCAGCCCGAGGGCCTTCGCCGTCGTACCGTTGATGAGGAACTCGATCTTGGTCGGCTGTTCTACGGGGATGTCTGCGGGCTTTGCACCTTTGAGGATCTTGTCCACCAGCCTCGCCGCGTGCCGATAGCCATCCAGCAAGCTCATTCCGTATCGAACGAGACCGCCCGCCTCGACGCCTTCACGGCTGCACACCATGGAACCGGTCCGGTTGTCCAGAGCGAGTCTCGCGATGAGTCTCGAGTGCCCGAGGAAAACGGGGTCTTCAGGAACGAGGAGGGCCTCGGCGCGCGCGGCCCGAATCTGGTTGATGCCCGGCTCGATCTCCTCTCGGTTCCTCACCGAGACCGGCAGCACGCGAGTCCCGATCACGCGTGCCGCGTCCTCCGCACTCTTCAGCATCGCCCGATGCGCCGGAGTGTCGGGGTTCACGAACACGGCGAGTTTGGACAGGGCCGGAATCAGCTCCTTCAGGATCTCGACACGTTTCGAAGTGAGCTCGATGGCGAGCAGAGACATCCCTGTCGTATTCCCGCCGGGATGAGCGAGGCTCTCGATGAGGTGATTCCCTACAGGATCTGTAATTGCGGCGAAGACTATGGGCGTCGTCCGCGTCGCGCCCTGAAGAGCCTGAGTCGCCACAACGCTGTGCGTCACCAGAACGTCGGGGCTCGTCCTGGTGAGGTCCCCGGCGAGCGCCGGGAGCCGATCGGCATGATCCTCGGCAAAGCGCCACTCGATGACGAGGTTCTTGCCCTCGACGTAGCCGAGGCCGCGCATCTCGCTCACGAAGGCGTCGTAGTAGACGTCCGGATGGGACGGGGTCGAAGGGAAGCGCGTCCCGAGAAATCCGACCCGATAAATCCTCTCCGGCGGCCTCGCAAAGACCGGCTGGGACGCGAGGAAGGCCGCGGCCAAGCATGCGACGCCGATCCAAGGTTTCACGAGCTTCACTCGATCACCTTGTCCGCCTGCACGAGGAGATCCGCGGGGATGGTCAGCCCCAGCGCCTTGGCGGTCTTTCTATTGACGACAAAGGCGAACGTCGTCGGCTGCTCGACGGGGAGATCTCCGGGGTTCGCGCCACGAAGGACCTTGTCAACATAGACGGCCAGGTACCTCCACATGGCCCGCTGGCTCGCGCCGTAGCTCATCAATCCACCGACCGACGGGTAGAGGGCGTCCGTCGTGATGGACGGCAGCCTGTGCTTTGCCGAGAGGTCAGCGATCAAGCGAGCTTGCTGGTTGAGGAACGGATCCGAGATCCAGTACAGCGCCCCGACTCGGCCGGCTTCCAATCCGGAGAATGCCCCCTCGATGTCGGCAGGCGTCCCCGCCTGGACCGATACGACCGTGATGCCCCTCGACTCCGCCGCCGTCTGGAAGTTCTTCAGATGCCCCACATGGGCCCCATTGGCAGGGTTGGACAGGACGCCGACCCGCGACAGCCGGGGCACCATCCGACTCAGCATTTCGAGGTCTTTGACGCCGACATCGCGCAAGAGGACCGAGATCCCGGTCGCGTTTCCTCCTGGGTGCGCCAGGCTCTTGACGAGGCCGTTCTCTACCGCACCGCCGACCACGAAGACGATCGGGATCGCTTGCGTCACCTTCTCCGCCGCTCCGGCGGCCGGGGAAGCGTCGGCGACGAGGACGTCCACAGGAAGCCGCACGAGGTCTGCCGCAAGCGCAGGCAACCGGCTGTAGTCGCCGTCGGCGACCCGATACTCCACGGCCAGATTCCTTCCCTCCACGTAGCCGCGTTCGCGCAGCCCATCGATCAGCGCCTCGAGGACTTCCGGACGGCGACTGGGCGCGAGGATTCCGACACGCCAGACCTTCGCCGCCTCTTGCGCTGGGCCACCCCGAGGCAGGGCAACGAGGCAGATCAGCGCGGCGAGAATCCGGCACCGCATCCTCACTCGATCACCCTGTCGGCCTGGAGGAGGAGCTCCGGCGGGATCTCGAGGCCTAACGCCTTGGACGTCTTTCGATTGATGACGAGCGCGAGCGTTGTCGGTTCCTGAACCGGCAGATCGCCGGGGTTGGCACCCTTGAAGATCCTGTCGACGTATTCCGCGATGCGCCGCCAGATCGCGGGGCGGTTGGGTCCGTAGCCCATCAGACCGCCAACCTCCGGATACTCAGTGGTTCCGCTCGTCGACGGTAGTCGGTATCTCTCCGCCAGCTCCGCGATCTGGCGCTGCTGCTGGATAAAAAAGGCGTCGACCGCCCAGATCAATGCCTGTGGGTGCTCTTTCGCCGCCCGTAAGAACGCACCCTCGATCTCCTGCGGTGTGCGCGCGTCGAAGAAGAGAATCTGAACCTTGGCCGCCTCAGCCGCACGCTGAAAGTCCTTCTGCACCATGGCCATCGACGAGTTCGCGGAATTAACCAGAATAGCCAACCGGGAGAGTTTCGGGACAGCGGTCGTGAGAAGCTCGAGCTGCTTTCCGATTGTGTCCCCGAACAGGAGAGTGAACCCAGTGGTGTTGCCTCCCGGGTGGGCGAGGCTCTTCACGTAGCCCTGAGCAACGACGTCGGTTCCGCCAACGAACACGATCGGTATCTTGCTCGTCGCCTCTTGCGCCGCGCGGATGCCGTCTGATGCTGCGGTTACGATGACGTCGACGCGGCGACCCACCAAGTCAGCGGCCATTCCCTGGAGGCGCCCATAGTCGCCCGCGGCGAAGCGCCATTCGAAGGACACGTTCTTGCTCTCGACGTACCCGAGCTCTCGCAGGCGCCGCAGAAACTGGCCGTAAAGCGGGTGCGACTCGACGGATTCGGGACGCTGGCGGACGTCCAGGATGCCGATGTGCCACACCTTCTCTGGCTGCTGAGCGAAAGAGAAAGCCGGAAGAGCCAAAAGAACGGCGATGCTCAGAAGCAGCCAGGAAGCACGGCGAAAGCTCATTCGACAACCTTGTCAGCCAGCACGAGCAGCTCCGGCGGGATGGTCAGGCCGAGCGCCTTGGCCGTCCTTCGATTGAAGACGAGTTCAAGCGTGGTCGGTTGCTCGACAGGAAGGTCGGCAGGATTGGCGCCCTTCAGGATCTTGTCGACGTAGACGGTCGCCCTGCGGAAGTTCTCTGCCAGGTTCTGCCCGTAGCTCATGAGACCACCCGCGGCGGGGTAATACCGATCGCTACCCATGCTCGGCAATCGATGGCGCAATGCCAGATCGGCGAAGAGTCGGCGCTCCTGATAGAAGACGCGGTCGCGGGTCAGGATGAAAGCCGAAGCGCCTCGCGTCGTCATGGCCGAAAGCGCATTCTCGATGTCCCCCTCGCTCCGGACCTCCGCTGGAACAAGAGGAATGTTGCGGGTGGATGCGGCGGCCTGGAACGCCTTCAAAGACACGGCCGCGAGCGGGTTGGCCGGATTCAACAGGAGGCCGATGCGCGCCGGAGTGGTCGCGAGACTGAGAAGGATCTCCAACTGTTTCGCCGCCGTATCAGTCGTGATGAGCGAGATCCCAGTCGCGTTGCCCCCAGGATGTGTCAGGGTCTTGACGAGGCCGTTTCCGACGGGATCGCCAGCGCTGGCGAAGACGATCGGAACCGACGTTGTCGCCTTCAGTGCCGCCAGGGTGGGGGGTGTGCCGTCGGTCACGATCACCGCGACGCCGAGTCCCACGAGCTCATTGGCCAGCTCCGGGAAGCGTTCGTAGCGCCCGTCGGCGAAGCGCCACTCGATGACCAGGTTCTTGCCTTCGACGTAACCGAGCTCGCGAAGGCCGAGAACGATCTGGCCGTAGTGCTCGTCTTGTTGCACGTTGTAAGGCCGGCGAACAGACGCGAGGACACCCACTCGCCAAACCTTGGTTCCGCCGGCGGCGTAGGAGCCAGACCGCGTGGCGAGAAACGCGACACCGAACGAGCCCAGCAACTCACGGCGTGTGATCATCCGATTGCTCTGGCCCGGTGCATGTTCTTCACGCCTGCGCCTTCGCTCCCTAGTCAATGATCTGGTCTGCTTGCAGCAACGTCACCGGCGGAATTTGGATGCCGAGAGCCTTGGCCGTCTTTCGGTTGATGACGAGTTCGAATGCCATCGGCTGTTCGACGGGCAGATCGGCAGGACTCGTACCCTTCAGAATCCGGTCGACGTAGAAAGCGGCTCGCCGCCACTGCTCCGATAGCTTCGCGCCATAGGACATCAAGGCGCCATCCTGGACGAACTCCCTAAGAGCCGCCACCATCGGTAGTCGGCGACCGATCGCAAATTCGGCGATCTCTCGAGCGTGCGCCTGAAGGAAGGCGTCCCAGACACAGATCAGTGCGTCGGGAGACCCACTCGCGATTTGCGTAAAGGCATTCTCGAGCCCAGCCGGGTCGCTTGCTGCAACGGCCTGGACGGCGAGACCAGCCTTGGGAGCAGCGATGTTGATCTCCTGCTCGGCGAGGATGTTGTTTGGGTTCGTTCGGTTGAGGAGCAAGGTCGCTCGCGAAAGCCTGGGAAGAACTTCCTTGAAGAGCTGCAGACGCTTCCCCCAGAGCTCGGCGCCCAACGCGGCCACGCCCGTGACGTTTCCGCCCGGCCGGGCGAGGCTCTGAACGAGCCCGGTGCGGGTGGGATCGCTACCGATTCCGACCATGACGATTGGAACCGTTCGCGTGACGTCCTTCGCAGCAAGGACGGAGGGGGTGCCGCTCGCAACGATGACGTCCACTTTCGATCCAATGAGCTTGGCGGCGCGGGCCGGAAGCGCTTCGACCGTTGCTTCCGAGTAGCGATACTCGAAGACGACGTTGCCTCCCTCGATCCAACCGAATTTGCGAAGCTCGGCGCGGAAAGCCCCGATCAGGGCAGGGTCGACAGCGTACCCGAGGACTCCAATGCGGCGGACCTGAGCCCGCTCAGTTGACGCGCTTTGCGCGACCGCACTGAAGGGGAACGTCGAGAACAGCAGGAGGAGAAGCGCGAACGAAAGAAACCGCGTAGTGACGTTTCCTCCGCCGGAAACAGTCATGGCTTCTTGCCGGCCTTTGCCAGGAGAGCCTCGAAGCAAGGATGGGGCTTGAGCGGCTCCCAGCGTGGTGGGTCGAGACGCAGCGCGTGCGTTGCAGGCCCGAGGGCTCGGGCACCGCCAAGCTTCTCCTCTTCGTCGGCCATGGGGGATCTGGTTGAAAAAAAGTCTATCCCAAAGGGTCGCACACCCTCTCAAGCGCAAATGAGAGGGTTTTTCGCTCTCTTGCGCCTTTAAGGTCTAGAGGGAGCCGCTCAACCTCTTGTTAATGCCGGGAGGTTGTGAAGGCTCAGATGGAAGCGCTGCCGGAGTAATACCATTGCGGCACGTTCGCCCCCTCCGCGCATCGCAATGACACAGGGAGGAAGGAATGCTTGGTCGGTCTCGGCTCCGGCTGGCGATCGCCATATCCCTTCTCTTGGTGCTGTCCCGCAGTACGTTCGCTCAGGCGCCTCCCGAGACGACGCCAACACCGACGGACCCCCAATTGGAGGAACTGAAGCGGGAGATCCAGAGCCAGCGCGCCGCGATCGAGAAGCTCGAAGCAGAGGCCAAAAGGAACGAGGAGACGCTCCGCCAGATGCAGGAGAAAGCAGACGCACAAGCGAAGGAGGCGAAAAGCGCCGCCAAAGCGGCCAAGCCACAGCCGCTCACGGTTTTTGGCTTCAATCCGCCTCCTGCTCAGGAGGGCGCGCCCTCCGCCATCCTCCGCATCAGCGATTCCGTCGCCTTCCGCTTCGGCGCCGAGGTGCAACTGAATTACGAAGCCCTACAGGACGTCAATAGCGGGGGGTATTCGCAGAACTTCTACATAAGACGCGGGCGGTTCTTGATGCTCGGCGCGCTCCCCCATGGGGTGACGCTCTTTCTTCAGACGGACGGCGGCGCAATGCTCGGATACGCGGGTCAAAACGGGGTCAAAAACGTCAACTCCGGATTCCGGTTCATTGACGCGCTCGCACACTGGGCCTTCGCCGGCAAGACCATGGCGCTGGAGGCCGGCCTCTTCCTCGTTCCGAGCGTCCGTCAGCGCCTCACGAAGAACTGGGAATTCATGTCTCTAGATCTCGCAACATGGGTGTTTCAAGAACAGACGCCTCTGACGGAGAACGCCAACCGTGATTACGGAGTCGGTCTCGACGGAGTGATCCTCAACGACCGATTGAGCTACAGATTCGACGTTCTCGACGGCCACCGCTACCCAGCCGGCGCGCCCGAGCCTCCCCATGGGGCCCCGGCCGGATCCCGTAACTCCCCGCGCATCGCCGGACGACTCATGTACGACTTCTTCGAACCCGAGTATGCGTACGCCTACAACGGTACGTTTCTCCGACCGAACAAAGTTGCATCGCTTGCCTTCGTCGGTGACGGACAGGGCTACTACAAGGCTTTCGGTGGCGACGCCTTTTTCCAGTGGCCGGTCGGTTCGGGCTCAGTCACCTTTGAGGCGGACTACCTGCACTATGACGCGCACCACTTCGTTTACAACATCGGCGGCACGCCGACGCCCCTGCCCGAGCAGCAGACGTTCTTCACGAATGCCGGTTATTGCTTTCTCGGATACAAGCTGCAGCCCTGGGTCCGGTTCGAGACACTCACGTATGCAGAGCCGGTGAACCTCGCCAAGGAGCAGTCGCGAGTTGGCGGCGGCGTGAACTACTACGTCCTCGGCTTCAACTTCAAGCTCACTGCCGCGTACGAGCGGATCCTGAACAAAGTGCAGCCGCCGACCGCGGCGATCAAGAACCAGAATCGATTCGTTTTCCAGGTCCAGGGTTGGTACTGATATTGCCCGACGTCTGACTCGGTGACGTGGGTTCTCTTATAGCCTCTGGTGAGAACCGATTAGCAGACGATGCTGCCCGAGCGGCCAGGGCCATTCGGATTCTCCGTGTTTTCTCCGTATCTTCACGACAACCGCCGGAAGTTCACGACAGACGCACGGAGCCAACTCGTTGATTTGTCTACTCTGAGCTGTCGTCGGATGTCGTCGGCTCCTCCCCGTTCTCCCCTCCGGAGCTAAAGGTCCCGCGTTCGAATCGCGGCGGGCGCACCAATTCTTCCAATGAGTTAGCAGAACCCTCCCCCTCCCCAGACCCCTGAGTGTCCGTGTTTGGTCCGTGTTTGCGGATTGGGAGCACGTTGGAGCGCTTCCCAGCGAGGCTAGTGAACCAGTGCTCGTCGAGTCACTCGTCCCGGAACTTTCCGTTGAAGCCCTCGCCGAAGGCGTTCCGCGTCGGCTTGCCGGGCTCGATGAAATGAAGCTGGACGCTCTTCCAAGCCACCAAGTCCGCTTCGTACCGATTCCGAGCATCTCAACGCTGTCGAGGGCCTCATGTACCCCATCCAGGGCAAGCGCTCGACCGATACCCTGAACGAGACGACGCGCAAGGAGCCGACGGCCGACCTTTCCGAGAACTGGAGCCTGGAAGCCACTCGCCGCGGGGGGCGACCCGCTTCCGGGCGCCCGGCCCGGAAAAACCGGCGCTCGTCCCCGACTACATTGAAAGTATTGACAATTTTTCATCGACGTAAGACTGTCCGCTCCGTGAGGCGGACGTACGCGATTCGAAGGGCGGATCAGATCGCGGCGCTCGGGTCGGCGGCGCGCATCGAGATCCTCGACATCCTCGCGGGACTCGGGACGTCGTCGGTCGCGAACCTTGCGGCGGCGCTCGGGCGACCGGCCGACGCGCTCTATTACCACCTGCGGCTTCTCGTGCGTCTCGGCCTCGTCGTGCCGGTCGGAAGGGGCCGCGGCCGCGGGCGGGAAGAGGCGCTCTACCGGGCCGTCGCGCCGCGGCTCGCCGTGGTGTACGCGCCGGAGGATCCGGAGAACGTCCGTGCGATGACTCGGACGGCCGCGGCCCTCCTGCGTCTCGGCGCGCGCGACTTCCGTCTCGCCTTTCAGCCGGGAGTCACGGTCTCGGGCCCGCGTCGCGAGCTTTGGGTTGGCCGCATCGCGGCGCGCCTGGCGCCCGCCGATATCGCCCGCATCAACCGCCTGTTGCTCGAGAGCGTACGGATTCTCGAGTCGGCGCGCGCGTCGCGCCGCGGGCGGCTCTACGCCTGGACGTTTCTGCTGACGCCGATCGATCGACGCCGAAAAGGGAGGACGAAATGAGATTCGAATCGGGGGTCCGCGCCGCCGCATGTGCCGCGGGACTGCTGCTGGGCGGCGCGGCCGGGCTTCCGGCGGAAGCGGCGCCGGTCGAGCCGCCGCCGAAAACGTACGACACGGTCCATCTCGGCGAGGGGGTGGACGCCTTCATTTCGACGAAGAGCGGCTTCGCCAATGGCAACACGCTCCTGGTCGTCGGCGACGACGCCGCCCTCGTCGTGGACTCGGGGATCTCCCCGTCCATCGCCCGCCAGATCATCGCCGACATCCGCCGCAAGACCGACAAGCCCGTGCGCTATCTCGTCAACACGCACTGGCACGAGGATCACTGGGTCGCCGACGGCGAGTACCGTAAGGCGTTCCCCGGCATCGTGATCGTCTCGACGGAGTTCACGCGCGAGCGGGTCGTGAAGGAGATTCCGGAAGCGATCCAGAAGATGATCGCCAATGCCCAAGCGGAGTCGAAGAATTACGAAGAGGCGCTCGCGCGCGGCACGAGGAAGGATGGGACGCCGCTCGACGACGCCGCGCGAAAGAAGTACCAGGATGTCATCGACGACATGGCGTTCTCGCAGGCGGATTTCCGCCAGGCCGGCGTTCTCGTATCGCCCGATCTGACGTTCGAACAGGGCATCCGCTTGTATCTCGGAAAGCGCGAGGTTCGCGTGTCATTCCTCGGCCTTGGAAACACGGCCGGCGACGCCGTCACGTACGTGCCGGACGCGAAAGTCGTCGCGGCGGGCGATCTCGTCGTCCTCCCGACGCCCTTCTCTCTGGGGTCGTATCCGAAGGAGTGGATCGAGACGCTCCGGAAGCTTTCCGCCCTCGACACGGTCGCGCTCGTTCCCGGGCATGGGCCGGTCCAGAGAGATCAGACGTACGTGAACATGCTCATCCGTCTTCTCCAATCGGTGGTCACGCAGGTGGCCGAAGCCGTCCGCTCCGGCGCGACGCTCGAAGAGACGCGCACCCGCGTCCATCTCGACGACCTCGAGAAGGAATTGACGAAGGGCGACGCCAGGCTGGATCCCATGTTCCAGGCCTACTTCGTCGTTCCGGCGGTCGAGCGGGCGTACCAGGAGGCGAAGGGCGCCTACGGGCCGGAGTGACCGTGTTGGGGTCAGTCCGACGAGGACTGACGAGGACTGGGGTCAGTCCTGACTAATTGAGTTGTCGGCTTCGAAGCTGGCTGCGTCTGCGGTGAGAAGCTCACCCCGGTTCTTCGCGAGGCAGCTCGGACCCGGAACCAAGAAGTCAACAAGTCAGGACTGACCCCTCGGGCGGGTCACGGATCAAAAAGTCAATAAGTCAGGACTGACCCCTCGGGCGGGTCACGGATCAAAAAGTCAACAAGTCAGGACTGACCTCGATCATTGGAGATCGTCGACCGCCTTACACTTTGACGGCGGAGGCCCGAGCCATGTCCTCGACGCTAGATCCCGCGAAGCAGCTCGAAGGCTTCATCGGGAAGTTCGAGCCGAAGGCCCGGACGTTGATCCGCGCGGTACGGCGCGCCGTGCGTCGGCGGCTGCCCACCGCCAACGAGCTCGTCTGGGACAACTACAACTTTTTTGTGATCGGCTACAGCGCGACCGAGCGTCCGTCGGATTCGATCCTCTCGATCGCGGCCGGCGCCAGCGGCGTCGGCCTTTCCTTCTATCGCGGCTCCACGCTGCCGGACCCGAAGGAGGTCCTTCTCGGCGAGGGCAAGCAGAACCGCTTCATCCGGCTCGACTCGGCGAAGGTCCTGGACAGACCCGAGATCGAGGCGCTGATCGCCGCGGCGATCGCGCAGGCGCGTGTGCCCTTGGCGAAGAGCGGGCGCGGGCGCCTGATCGTGCGGTCGGTGTCGAAGAAGCAGCGCGCCCGTCGGAAGTAGCGCACGGCCGGACGGACAGTCCACGGGACTTCTTTTTCTGCGGGGCGGCGCGAAGATCGACGGCGCGCGCTCCGTCGACGAGGGCGGCTTCGTGGTCCTCGACCGCGAAGGCCAGACGCTGACGATCGAGCCCGGCGCCGCGGACTCGACGATCCTGCTCCTGTCCGGAGCGCCGATCGCCGAGCCGGTCGCCGGCTACGGGCCGTTCGCGATGAACACGGAGAACGAGATCCACCGCGCGATCGCCGACTACCGGTCGGGGAAGATGGGGCGCCTGGATTCGACGGCCTGAAGGCCGCTCCTGCTACGGCGGGGAGTGGAGAGGCCGCGGCAGATCCGACGGGTAATCGGTCGTCCGCGAGGCGTCGTCTCGAAGTGCAGGATGGCTGAAATCTGATTCCATGTCCCACACATGTCCTGGGGTGGCTGAAATCAGAAATCCGGACTGACCCTCGACAACGCTGGCAGGACGGCGTGCTGCCCTAGTCCGCGGGACGAGCAGAAATCGCGATGGCGGCGAACTCGCCGCTCCGGATCACGGCCTCGGCTTCAGTGTTTTTGGTCGCGGTTCGCGCTGCACCCGTTCGATCGAAGGGCGTCCCGGGACTTCGAGAGTCAGCTTCGCGATCTTGCCCTGTGCATTCTCGGAGAACACCATGTTGCCCGCGGTCTCTGTGAACCAGATGTTGTTGTCCGGCCCTGTGACGATGCCGCCGGGCTGACTGCCTTCGGTGGGAATGGGGAATTCCGTGATCTTGCCGGAGATCGTGATCCGTCCGACCTTGTTCCCTTTGCGCTCGGTGAACCACATCGCTCCGTCCGGGCCCGCGGTGATCGCATTGGGCTCGCTATCCGCGGTTGGGATTGGAAACTCCGTGATCTCTCCCGATGTCGTGATCCGGCCGATTCGATTGGCCATGACCTGCGTGAACCAGAGTGCGCCGTCCGGGCCGGTGGCGATTTTCAAGGGCGCGGCGTCGACGGGGAACTCGGTGACGATTCCCGTGGTCGTAATACGCCCGATCTGCATCGCGTTGGTCTCGGCGAACCAAAGCGCACCGTCGGGGCCCGCGGCGATCCCGGCCGGACTGATCGCATAGTACGGCTGCGTCGGGAGATCGAAGAGCGTGATGGTCCCGACGGTGCTGATCCGTCCGACCACGCCGGCATCCCATTCGGTGAACCACATGTGGTCGTCGGAACCGCTCGTGATCTCGATCGGTCCGTCGCCGATCATGAAAATCGCGGTCGGTCCGAACTCTGAGATCGCTCCGTCCGTCGTGATCCGCCCGATCTTGCTGGCAAATCCTTCGGTGAACCAAAGGGCGCCGTCCGCACCGACTGTAATGCCTCCCGGCTCGCTCAACGGCGTCGGGACAGGGTACTCCGTGAGCTCGCCGTCGGTCGTGATGCGGCCAATCCTCGTCCCTCGAAGCTCGGTGAACCAGAGCGCTCCGTCGGGGCCCGCCGTGATGTTCAACGGCACGCTGCGCGCGTCGGGGACCGGGTACTCGGTGATCGTCTGGGGGAGAGCGACTCCGGAGAAACATGCGAGGATGACCGCGACGAGTGGCGTCGGACGGTCCTGCAATGTCGCCTCGCTTCGCTCCGAACTGAGTGAACGGTATCACACGGTCAGCCGCTGGGCCGATAAGGCCAGTCCGGATGGAGGCCTACCAGCAGGACGGCGCGCTGCCTAGCCGGACAGCGGTGTAAGTGAGGATCGGCGAGAAACGGCGTTCCCGCGCCGGAGCGCGGAATCCTAGGGGCGGGGCTTGTCCCTGCCCTGACGGTCGCCCGGCGAATTCCGAGCGACGGCTGCTCCTCCACCGCGACCGAGTCGGCGGGCAGGAGGACGGAGCTGGTCAGCGTGTACTTCGCGGCATCGAACATCTTGCCCGGGATCAGCGGCGGGACGGCTTTGCTTGCCAGCGCCTCGATGCGCGCTTTGAACTTCGCGACTTCCAGAGGGTTCTCCGCGGCGCCGTTCGTCGACTCCAACGGATCGGTCGAACCATGGTTTCGATCCGGCTGTGGCGCCTGGGCCTCCGAGGAATGGAACGAATCCGGACCCGCTCCGGAACTCTTCATCGAGACCTTGAATCGCCGATTGAGAGGGCCTTGGGGTCAGACCTGATTCTCTGATTATCCGGAGGTGTCGAGCGAGCCTTGATGAGGCTGCGAAGCCGGGCGCGGAGGCTCTCGCCGGTCTGTAGCTGGCTCTCGAAGTGAATAGGCTCAGTCCTGGTTTCATGGGCTCTGGGGCCATTGAAGACCCAGGGCCTTCGAGAGGAAGATTGCCATCTGCGCACGGGTGACGGTGTCGTCGGGGCAGAAGTTCCCGCCTCCGCAGCCGAGCGTTATGCCCGATGCGGCTAACGCCTCGATCCATCTATGAGTCGTCGCGGCCGAGTCGCTCCTTCCCCCGCGCCGTGACGCAAGCGACGGCGCCGCCATCTCAGATCGAAAGGCCGGGATCGCCCTCAAGGACTTGCTGGCGCAGCAAGGGCCGCTCGCCCGGTTTCCAGAGTGATGCCGTGTGGACGACCCGGTAGCGAAGAGGACCGCCATCGGGACGATCGCTGCGCGTGATCGGGCGGGGGATGCAGACGAACTCGGTCCGCATTTCGTCGCCGGTGAGCCGCACCGTCGCATAGCCGTGACCGCCGAGGTCCACGAATTCGAGGTGCGGGGAAAGGTTCGGATTGGAAAGGGCTTTAGCGCGCTTCAGGTCGAACGTCCTG
>DATKAE010000028.1:0-32387 GCA_035498405.1 Thermoanaerobaculia bacterium
TGAGCTATCCCACAAAGGTGTTGACACCTCGTGGAGTCTGGAAGGCGCAGATGAAACGAGGGCCAGAGACCTATTCTTCCGAGAGTGTTCCTCGCCAAAGGAGCTCAAGGAGGAAGGTCGATGACCCTCGAGGAGAGGATACAGGGACTCCGTCTTCGGGCGCTCTACCGAGCAGTGGAGTTGGGCAACGCGAGCCAGGTCTGTCGGGAGCTTGGGATCTCGAGATCGCTGTTCTACCGATGGAAGAAGCGGCTTTCTCAATACGGGCCCGAGGGGTTGCATCCGCGCCGGCGGGGGTGCCGGCGTGGGCGGCCGACGAAGGTCGAGGCTCACGAGGAGCAGGCCGTCCTGGGCATGGCTGTGTCCTGGCCGACGTGGGGTCCAAGACGTCTGTCGGCGCAGCTGGCTCGCGGCTCGGTTCACATCGCTCCCAGCACCGTTCACCGGCTGCTTCGGCGTGTTGGGCTTGGAACGCGGCATGAACGGCTGGCTGTTCTCGAGCACCACAGCGCCAGGTCCGCTGGGCTTCTCACCGAGCGCACTCGCCGACGCCTCTGGCAGACCCGTTACGGCCGCACCCGCCACGTCGAAGCGAAACTGCCGGGCGATCTGGTCTGTCTGGACTGCTTCTACATCGGCAAGCTCAAGGGCGTCGGCACGCTCTGGCAGATCACAGCCTGTGATGCGGCCTGCTCCTTTGCCTTCGCCCAGGTCATCCCGTCGGTCGAGGCGATCCACTGCGCCCGGTTCCTCAAACGCGTGCTGCTGCCCGCCTATCGGAAGGCCGGATGGAAGCTCAAGCGCGTCCTCACCGACCACGGAAGCGAGTTCAAAGGCCTCTTCGACGCCGTCTGCTCCGAGCTCGGTATCCATCACACGCGCACCAAGCCTCGTCACTGCTGGACCAACGGCTTCGTCGAGCGGCTCCAGGGAACCATCCTCCACGAGCACTGGAGAGTCGCCTTCCGGCGCCGATACTTCACTTCGGCAGCCGCTGTCGACCGCTCTCTCCAGAGCTTCTTGGCCTTCTACAACCACCAGCGACCTCATCAGGGATACAGACTCAATGGCCGTACTCCAGCCAATATCTTCCTCGGTGCGATACAGTGAAAAAGACCTCTCTCGGACCAGAAAAGTGTCAACACCCTTCCGAAGCCGGACATCCTAGCCCGGATCATTCATGGATACCCGGCCGAAACACGAGCAAGTGACTCGGGCCGAAACGGTTCTACAGCGGGAGGTCGTCACTGCACCCGAGTGCACCTTTGTCCGCGACAGACCGGAGCGGCGGCCGGAGTCGTTCATGAATATGCGGGCTAGAAGCGCCGCGCCGCTCCCCTCCCCGTTCCGCGCCAGACCCGAGGCGAGCTCCCGACGGTTCCGCCCGCGAGCCCTTACCTTTCCAGATCCGGAATGGCGCCGACCGTGCTGTTGGGCTCCTGGAAGATCAGTGCGGTGCCCGCGATGGGAAGCAGCACCGCATGATTGCGGTCCGCGAAATCGAGCCATACCTCGTAATAGCCCTGCGGGGAGACGGCCATCAGGCGGCCCGGCTTGTTCTTCAGCTCCAGGGTCGGGCAGAAGACGATCACGCGAGCAGGTAGATCCAAAACAATCCTCCCTCCGGCGGCCGACGAGCCGGCGCCGACGCTACCCGCCGATTATCTCAAGCATCTCCGGCCACGTCACGATCCGCACGCCGAGCGCCTTGGCGCGCTCGAGCTTCGAGCCCGCGGCATCGCCCGCAACGAGAAAATCGGTCTTCTTCGACACGGAGCCCGCGACCTTCGCGCCCGCGGCCTCCAGGCGCGCCGCGGCCTCCTCGCGCGCGATACCGGGGAGGGTTCCGGTGATCACGGCGGTCCGGCCCGCGAGCGGCCCTTCCCGGGCGGCCGCCGAGGGCTGGTGCTCGGCGAAGTTCAGCCCCTGGCGGCGCAGTTTCTCGACCAGGTCTCGGTGCCGCGGATGGGAGAACCACGCCCGGACCGCGGCGGCGGTGTTGGGCCCGATCTCCTCGACCGCCTGAAGCTCCTCTTCGCTCGCTCCGCCGAGGCGGTCGAGCGATCCGAAGTGCCGGGCGAGGCTGCGCGCGGCCTTCTCTCCGACATGCCGGATGCCGAGGGCGAAGACGAGCCGTGACAGGTCGTTGCCCTTGCTGCGGTCGATCTCCTCGAGAAGGTTCGAGGCGGACTTCTCGCCCCAGCGCTCGAGGTTGGTCAGATCCGCCGACTTCAGGTCGTAGATCGAGGCGACGTCGGTGAGCAGACCCGCCGTGACGAGCTGGTCGATCAGCTTCTCGCCGAGGCCCTCGATCTTCATCGCGCGCCGCGAGCAGAAATGACGCAGCGCCTCCCGCACCACCGCGGGGCAGGCCGGGTTGACACAGCGCGAGGCGACTTCGCCCGGCTCGCGCACGATCGGATCTGCGCAGGCCGGGCAGCGCTCCGGCATCACGAAGAGCGGCGCGTCCGCCGGGCGCTTCTCGAGCAGGACCCGGACGACTTTCGGAATGACGTCCCCCCCCTTCTCCACGATCACGGTGTCGCCCACGCGCACGTCCTTGCGGGCCAGGTCCTCGTAGTTGTGCAGGGTGGCGCGGCGCACCGTCGTGCCGCCGAGAAGGACCGGATCGAAGTGCGCCGTCGGAGTGAGGACGCCCGTGCGGCCGACGCGCGCCGAGATCTCGCGTACGACCGTCTCCGCTTCCTCCGAGGGGTACTTGAACGCCACGGCCCAGCGCGGGGACTTGGCGGTCGAGCCGAGCTGCTCCTGGAGTTCCCGGTCGTCCACCTTGATCACGACGCCGTCGGTCTCGAAGTCGAGCCGGTGCCGCTTCTCGGCCCACTCCTCGAGAAACGCGCGCACCTCCTCGAAGGAGGCGCACCGCCGCCAGTGGGGGTTGACGGGGAAACCCCAGTCGCGAAGCTGCTCGAGGCTCTCGGCCTGAGAGGCCGGAGCGCCGGATCCGGCGGCGATCGCGTACAGCCATGCCCCGAGCCGGCGCCGCGCCGTGATCCGAGAGTCGAGCAGGCGCAGCGTTCCGGCGGCGGCATTGCGGGGATTCGCAAAGAGAGGTTCCCCTTCCGCCTCTCGTTCCGCATTCAGTCTCTGAAAGGACTTCTTCGAGTAATAGACCTCGCCTCGCACCTCCAGCGGCTCCGTTCGGGCGATTCGCAAGGGAATCGAGCGAACGGTTCGCACGTTGGCGGTGACATCCTCACCGCGCACGCCGTCCCCGCGTGTGGCGCCGCGCACGAGAAGGCCCCCCTCGTAGCGCAGGGAGACAGAGAGCCCGTCGATCTTCAGCTCCGTCACGTATCCCGACGGCTCCGACCCTCCCAGGGCGCGCCGTAGCCGGCCGCGCCACGCCTCCGCCTCCTCCCAGGAGTAAGCATTCTCGAGCGAAAGCATGGGTGACTGGTGAGTCACGGTCGCGAAGCCCTCGGCCGGCTCACCGCCCACCCGCCGCGCGGGCGAGTCGGCGGAAGCGAGCTCCGGGTACCGCTGCTCGAGCGCGACGAGCTCCCTCATCAGGGCGTCGAATTCGGCGTCCGTGATCTCCGGCCGGTTCTCCACGTAGTAAAGCCGCTCGTGACGACGCAACTCGTCGCGCAATTCGTGCGCGCGGCGCGCCGCCTCCGGCGTGGCCGATTCCGATGCCGCGCTGTCCGGTCTCTCGGGCGGGGGCCGCCGCGAGACGGTCTTGCTCATCGGGCGCATGCTACAGTCTGGCCAATGCTCCGGGCAAAGTTGCGAGGGGCGTTTCTCCTCTTGACGGCCCTCGGGTTCTCCCCCATCGCGCACGGCCGGAGCCTGACGGCCCCGATCGCGTCCTACGAGATTTCCTGCCGCCTCGACCCGGATCGAAAGACCGTCACCGGGTCGCAGGTCCTCACCTGGACCAACCGCACGACCCGTCCCGCCGCGACGCTGCAATTTCACCTGTACCTGAACGCCTTCCGAAACACCCTCTCGACCTTCTGGCGCGAGCACCGCGGCCGCCCGCCGTCGCGCGCCGTCCAGGAGTCGTGGGGGTCGATCGAGCTCACGCGGCTGACGCTGTCCGCCGACGGAACCGACCTGCTGCCCGCTCTGCGCTTCATCGCCCCCGACGACGGCAATCCTTACGACCGAACCGTCGCGGAGGTGGACCTGCCGCGCGCGGTCGCGCCCGGCGAGACGATCTCGGTCAACGCGGACTTCGTCTCGAAGCTGCCCCGCGTTTCGACCCGGACCGGCTACAAGGGGGACTTCTTCCTGGTCGCGCAGTGGTTTCCGAAGATCGGCGTCCTCGAGGAGAGCGGGTGGAACTGCCATCAGTTTCACTTCGACAGCGAGTTCTTCGCCGACTTCGGCGATTACGACGTGACCATCGAGGCGCCCGCCCGCTACAAGGGCAGGATCGGGGCGACCGGGGTGCGCGTGTCCGAGCGGGAGACCTCCGACGGGCGGGTCTTCTACCGGTTCCGCCAGGAGAGTGTGCACGACTTCGCCTGGACCGCCGATCCCGACTTTCGCCTGCTGCACGACATCTTCCGCGAGCCGGGCATCGGCGACGTGGACATCTTGCTCTTCCTTCAGCCCGAGCACCTCGCACAGGCGGAGCGCCACTTCAAGGCCATCAAGGCGGGTCTCGAAGGCTTCGGGCGCGTGCTCGGACCCTACCCTTACCCGACGTTGACCGTCGTCGACCCGCCGTGGGGCGCCGGCGGGGCGGGCGGCATGGAGTATCCGACCTTCGTCGTCGTGGGCACGTCTCTGATCGCGCCCGCCTCGATCCAGTCGCCGGAGGAGGTCACGATCCACGAGTTCGGACACCAGTACTTCTACGGACTGCTCGCCTCCAACGAGTTCGAGGAGCCCTGGTTAGACGAGGGATTCGTCACCTACATGACCGACCGGGTCGTCAAGGCCGCCTACGGCGACGCGCACTCCTACCTGACGGTCTTCGGCGTTCGAATGGCGCTCGGCATCGACGTCCGCCTGCCCCTGGACGACAACCGCCGCTATTTCCGACACGCGATCGACGATCCTCTCGGAATTCCGAGCTGGAAATACCGGGGACCGGAAACCTACGCCGCCCTGGTCTACTCGAAAACGGGGCTTGCCCTGGCAACGATCGAGCGGCTCGTGGGCACGCCGAACATGGATCGGGCGCTGCGTCTCTACGCCGACCGCTGGCGCTTCCGCCACCCGAAGACCGGGGACTTCATCGCGGCGCTGTCCGAGGTCACGGGCAAGGACGTGAAATGGCTCTTCGACCGCACGTTCTTCTCCTCCGGAACGATCGACTACGGAGTTCTCGAGGCGAGCTCGGTCCCCGCCAAACCTCCGCGCGGGCTCTTCGAAAAGGACGGGAAGCTCTCGGCCGGTCCTCCGGCCCCGCTCGCGCGCGCGAAGGGATACGACACCCTGGTGACCGTCGTCCGGAACGGGGACGTGGCGCTGCCGGTCGACATCCTGCTTCGTTTCGAGGGCGGACGGACGTTTCGCTCGAGCTGGGACGGCGAGGCGCGCTGGAAACGGTTTCGCGTGACGGGCGGGCCCCGATTGCTCGAGGCCCTGGTCGACCCGGACGAGAAGATCCTGCTCGACGCCGACCGCACCAACAACGGAAGGCGTCCGGAGGGAGACCCGCGCGCCGCCTCCCGCTGGACGGCCCGCGCCGTGTTCTGGCTCCAGAATCTGTTCGACTTTGCGACCGTAGCGTGGTGAGCGGTCCTTCCGGTATCTCCTGCTTCGCGAGGGGCCTGCGCCTCTCTCTCTCCAAGCCGTATCTCGCCGTGTCCCTGTGGCTGATGCAGCTGCTGCTCGCCGCGGCTCTGATCCTGCCGGTCTCCAACTCCCTTCACGCCAGCCTAGACCGCTCGCCGCTGGCCGACCGCATGATCGGCGTGCCGGACTACGGATGGTGGGAGACCCTGAGGCGCACGCAGCCGGAGCTGCTCGGCACCTTCGGCGAGGTGGTCGAGGGGCTCCTCTCCCCCGTGGGCATCGAACCCGACGCCATCTTGGGGTTGCGCGGGATCGGCGCGACCGCCTTCTCCCTCGCGCTCCTGGCGATCTTTCTGCACGCCTTCGCGCTGGGCGGCGTCTTCGGAACCCTGCGCGAGACGTCGAGCTCGCTCGTGACCTTCGGCCGCGAAGGCATGCGGCGCCTGCCCGCCTTTCTCGCATTCACGCTTGCGGCGTTCGCCGGCGCCGCCGCCTCCTATCGGTGGATCTACGTCGAGACGGGCCTCGCGCTCCAGGACCGAGTGGAGGAGCTCGCGACCGAAGGGCAGGCGCTCGCCGTCACCGCCGTGCGACTGGCGGCCCTGCTCATTGCGCTCGCCGCGATCAAGCTTCTTGCCGACTCGGTGCGGGCGATCTGGGTCGCCCGGCCGGATCTGCCGCCGGTGTCGCGCTTCCTGATGGGCATCGGCGGCGCGCTCGCCCGGCCGCGGCGCCTTCTCGGAGTGCTGGCCGGGTACGCCCTCATCACGACGGCGCTCTACGTCCTCTGGATCGTCCTCGATCCGCCCGCGGGCGGCGAGGCGCGGTTCGCGCTCGTGCCGTTGATCTTGACCCAGCAGGTCTTCGTCTTCGTGCGTTTGCTGGTGAAGGTCGGCTACTACGCCGGCATCTCGGAGGCCTTGACCCGCACGCCCTCCCCCGAGTACTCCTACGTCGCGCCCGAAGGGCCGCCGGCCCCGTCAGGGAAAGTGGAAACTATTGACGACGTGACTCTCCAGCGTCCGTCCGGCGGCGTCTAACCGCACGCGGTAGAGGAACGGCCGGCGGCGCAACACGAGATTCCGGTCCATCTCCCAGGGGCCCGCGAACCACGGCAGAAAACGCAGATCCTCCCAGACGATGAGCGTTCCCCCGTCGGGCTCGGCGAGTAGGGTGGCGAGCGGAAAGCGCGCGAACTGCAGGTAGGCGTCGACATCGGGCAGCGCCCGCGCGGCCTCCAACGCGGATGACGGCGGGGGCTGCGGGTAATGGCGGATCCTCATCCGCTCGGGCGGCGGGTAGAAATCGGAGAGGCTCCGGAGCACCTCGGAAAACCGCCTGGGCGGCCTGGGGTCCTCGGCGCCCCGCGCGAAGGGACCCACGTCGAAGAAGGCGACGTGCACCGCGTCGGGATGCTCAGCCAATCCGAGCCAACGAAACGGCGAAAGAAACTGCGGGAGAACCGCCACGCGAACGCCGTCCGGCGGCCGGTCGAGCCTCCGCCACTGTGCGAGGGCGCGGGCGTGGAAGATCCCGCAAAGACCGATGTAGGCAACGAGCAGCGCGGCGCCCGCCGCCGCGACGGCCCGACCGCGCCGGCGAAACAAGAGCGTCGCGAGAAGCGTCGCCACGACGATGCCCGTGAACACGGGATCCAAGATGAAGACCCAGTCCAGGGAGTAACGCGCATGCGAAAGGGGGAAGAAGAACATCGTTCCGAAGGACGTGATCCAGTCGAACAGGATGTGGGACGCGATCCCGATCGCCGCGAAGAGCCACAGGGTCACGAGCCGCGCCCCGCGAAAGACCAGACGCACGGCGAGAGCGACGGCGAGCGCGAAGAGGGGCATCACGAGAAACGAGTGCGTCCAACCGCGATGGAAACGCAAGTAGTCGAGCTGTGAGTGGAGAAAGAGAATGTCCAGGTCCGGCAGCATCGCCGCGAGCATTCCCGTCAAAAGCGCGCCGCGGACTCCCGGACGCGAGGCCGCGGTGCGTGCCAGCACCGAGCCGGCCAGCCCATGGGTCAGCGTATCCACGACCCCGATGATAGCCGCAGGCGGCCGTGGCGACCCGGCCGCCGGGGCCGCCAAGCTCTATAATCGGGCGGTGAACACGGTCCTCCTCGTCGACGACAGCGGCCTTTTCCTCGAAGTCGGCGAGGCGATTTCACGGCGGACGTCCTGCCGGCTCCTGACCGCATCCGGCGGCCCGGAGGCCCTCGCCCTGGCGCGACAGGAGAAGCCGGACGTGGTCTTTCTCGACTCCGAGCTGTCCGGGATGAGCGGAATCGACTTGTGCCGCGTCCTCAAGGCGGATCCGAGGCTCGCCCACACGCCGATCGTGCTCGTCACCGACGACGACGGGACCGATGTGCGGCGCACTCCGGCGGACGGCCGGCTTCCCCGTTCCTTCGACAACGCCGCCTTCTTCGACACGCTTCGCCGGTTTCTACAGCTCTTTCCCCGCCACACCGAGCGCTCTTCCGTGCAGTGGGAAGTGACGTTCTGGAGAGATGGCTCGCAACACACGGGAACCATCCGGGACCTGTCCCGGGGCGGCTTCTTCGTGCGAACGCCCGTGCGCGTCCCGATCGGCGCGCGGATCGAGATCTCGCTCGAGATCCCGAACGAGCGCACCGAGCGGTCGGTGGCGGCGGAGGCCATCGTCGTGCGCCTCGGCCACGAGCCCGATCGGGGCCTCGGATGCCGCTTCTTCCGCCTCACGCAGAGCGGACGCACGTCTCTGGAGGACTTCCTCCGCCTGCTGTCGCTCTCGCAGACTCCCGAGGCGGCCGAGACGCCGTAGCGGCGGCTTATCGCGGCGGCGACTGCCCCAGGTCGACCAGCTCGATGCCGGCCTGCCGCGCCACACCGATCGACCGCTCGTCCCGGTAGAACTCGCCGTAATAAACGCGGACCAGCCCGGCGTTGGCGATCAGCTTGAAACAGGGCCAACACGGGCTCGCGGTCGTATAGATCTCGGCGCCGGCGATCGAAACCCCGTTCTTGGCCGCCTGGATGATCGCGTTGGCCTCCGCGTGGACCGTCAGGACGCAGTGGCCGTCCTCGATGACGCAGCCAACATCCTCACAGTGTGGAAGGCCCCGGACCGAGCCGTTGTACCCGGTCGAGAGGATCGTTCGGTCACGGACGATGACGGCGCCCACGTGCTTGCGGGGACAGGTCGAGCGGGTCGCGACCTGCCGCGCGATGTTCATGAAGTACGTGTGCCAGTCGACCCGTTTTGACATGGGCGGGGATTATGCCCCAGCAGGGGCGAGGGGCTGAGGGGCTAAGGGTTAGGGGTTAGGGAGAAGACAAGTCTCTGGAGCCACGATTTCGCTTGATGTGACCGCGCCTCGTTCTCGACACGTGACCCCTCCCGTCCCCGTGTGTCACAATCCTGACGCAATGAACAGCGACCGCCGGGTCTTCGTGACCGGTCTCGGCGCCGTGACCGCGATCGGCCGGAATCTGTCCGAGTTCTGGCAGAACCTGATCGCCGGCGTGTGCGGAATCCGGCCAGTCTCGCTCTTCGACGCGTCGGCGTACCGCACGCAGACGGCCGCGGAGGTCCGGGACATCCCCGACGGTTTCCTGTCCGAAGCCCAACGGCGGCGCATGTCGCGCGCCGACCGGATGGGCCTGGCGGCCGCGGCCGAGGCCATCGCCGCCGCCGGACTCGACTTGTCTCGGGAGGACCCGACCCGCGTCGGCGTCATCCTGGGGGGAGGCACCTCCGGCCTCCTCGACTCGGAGGAGTTCTACGAGCGGCATCTTCGCGGCAGGAAGGCCCGCCCCTCCAAAGTGTTGAACCACCTGCCCGACTCGATCACGGACCGGGTGGCGCAGCACTGGGGACTCGGAGGCATCAAGTCGACGATCACGACCGCTTGCTCCTCGTCGGCCAATGCCATGGGATACGCCTTCGACGCGATCGTCTCGGGCCTGGCCGACGTGGTGATCACCGGCGGCTCCGACGTTCTCGCGCGCCTCACCTACGGCGGGTTCAATGCGTTGCGCTCGGTCGATCCGGATCCCTGTCGTCCCTTCGACCGCGAGCGCCGCGGGCTCTCGATCGGCGAGGCCGCCGGCATCCTCGTCTTCGAGGAGGCGGAGCACGCCCGGAGGCGTGGGGCGCCGGCTCCGGTCGAGTTTCGGGGCTACGGGGTGACCTCGGACGCCTTCCACATGACGGCGCCGGACCCCTCGGGAGTGGCCGGAGGCCGCTCCGTGCGCGCCGCCCTCGCTTCCGCCCGAATCGACGCCGAGAAGGTGGACTACGTCAACGCCCACGGCACGGCGACTCCGCAGAACGACTCGGCCGAGACGGCGGCGCTGAAGGCCGCCCTCGGAAACCGCGCGCGGGAGATCCCGGTCTCCTCGATCAAGTCCATGATCGGGCATTGCCTCTGCGCCTCCGGCGCGATCGAGGCGGTGGCCACCGCCATGACGATTCACGAGCAGACCGTGCCTCCCACGATCCACTATGAACACCCCGACCCCGCCTGCGATCTCGACTACGTGCCCAATCAGGCGCGCGACGCCCGGGTCCGCGTGGCGCTGTCGAACTCCTTTGCCTTCGGTGGAAACAGCACCGTGGTCGTGTTTGGCCGCGTCTGAGCGGCCGACCCCGGCAACTGAGAGGCCCACTTGGCTCACCGCGGCGTCATCACCGGCACGGGCGCCGTCTGTCCGCTCGGGCGCTCCTCGGAAGAGTTCTACCGCCGGCTGCTGGCGGGCGAGAGCGCGATCCGGCCCATGACAACGCAAGAGCGCGGAACCTTGCAGGCGACGCACGTGGCCCGCTGCGACGGCTTCTCGCCCCAGCCGGAGATCCCGCCCATGAAGGCCCGGCGCCTCGACCGAGGCAGCCAGTTCGCCCTCGTGGCCTGCTCTCAGGCAATCGCCGAAGCCGGCTACGACGTTTCCGCCGACCCGGAGGCGATCGGCATCGCCATCGGAACCGGCTCGGCCGGCGCCGGGGCGCTGACGGAATTCCTGCGTGTGCTCTTGACCGAGTCGCCCGAGGCCGCTCCCCCGTTTCACTTCCCCAACACCGTGGCCAACGCGCCCGCTTCCCAGGTCTCGATCGAGCTCAAGCTCTACGGGCCCAACATCACGGTCACGCAGAAAGACCCCTCGGCTTTGAACGCCCTGCTCTTTGCCGCCCTGTCGATCGCGTCGAAGCGGGCGCGCGCGATGATCGCGGGCGGTGTGGACGAGTGGAATCCGGTCTATGCGCTGGGGTTTGACCGGGTCAGCGCCCTGCGCGGCGAAAAGCGCTCCTCCGGAATCGTGCAGGGCGAGGGCGCCTTCGCCCTTCTGCTCGAGCAGGAAGAGGCCGCTCGCGCCCGGGGAGCGCGTCCTCTCGCGCGTCTCTCGGGAATCGCCGTCGCCGGCGTCCCGACGGAGCCGTACCGTTTCGCGCCGGACCCGCAGGCGATGAAGCGCGCCGTGAGCGGCGCGCTCGCCGACGCCGGCGTTGCCCCCGGCCAAGTCGGGCTCTGGTTCCCCTCCCGCGATGGTGTGGAGGAAATGGATGCCGCCGAGCTCGAGGCCATGCGCGCGGTCTTCGGGTCGCCTCCCGCCGAGATCCTGGTCAAGCAGGCGATCGGCGAGATGGCCGCGGCCGGCGGCGGTCAGCTCGTCGCGGCCTGCCGGGCCCTTGCGGACCAGGACGGTCCCTTCGGCGGCGCCCCCGGCCCTCGCCGAGCTCTCGTGAACTCCTTCGGGGCGGGGGGCAACTTCCTGGCGGCGGTTCTCGAGGAGGTCCCCCGCGAGGCGGCGTCGTGAGCCGCGCGCGCCCCGAAGCCCCGCCCCTATCGGGATTCTCGATCGAGATTCCGGTGCGCTTCGCCGAGTGCGACGCCTACGGTGTCGTCTGGCACGGCCACTACGCTCTCTACCTCGAACAGGCCCGTGAGGCCCTGACGGCCCGGTACGGCTTCACGGCCAGCCGCGCGCTCGGGCTCGGCTACCGGGTGCCCATCACGCGCATGGAGATCCGGTACAAGCAGCCCGCCCTCGCCGATTCCACGGTCCGAGTCACGGCGCGCCTGCGCCGGCCCGAAGTGGCGCGCCTGGTGCTCGACTACGAGGTGCGGGACGCGGCCGGGCGGCTGCTCGCGACGGCAGAGACGGAGCAGGTCGTCTTGAACGCCAGCGGAGAGCTTCTCCTGACTCTGCCGGCGGCGCTTTCCCGCCTCGTGCGCGAGATTCTCGAGGGGCAAGACGCCGTCCCTCGCGCCTGACGCCGTGGAATTCGAGGACGCTGGATCCGAAACGAGGCCGAGGGTGAGATTGGGGAGGAAGGGAAGGCGGGGAGGCTAACTCTTCCGGTTGCGTTCGCGTCGCAAGTATCGGTAGTCGGCGATACCGTAATCCTTCAGCTTCGCGATCAGCGACCCGCGTGAGATGTTCAGGATCTGCGCGCCGCGGCTCTGATTCCCTTCGACGCGGCGCATCGTCCGGTCGATCACCTGATGCTCGACGCAATCGATGATCTTCTTCAAGTCATCGGTCTGGCGAAGCACGATATCCATTTCGCAGGCTGTGGCGGCCGGAACGGCCGGCACGGGAGCGCAAGCCGCCGCGGGCTCGGGCGACGCCGGCACGGCGCGGCCGCGCCAGAACGGCCGCACGGAGAGCCCCACGAGCTGGACCAGCTCCTCGAGAAAGAGCAGGGCACGCGCCGCGAGCCTCGGGTCCTCCCGAACGAACAAGGCGACCGCGGTCTCCTCTGCCGGCACGTCCGGCTCGACGACGAAGCTGAACATCCCGCTGACGGTGTCCACCCGCGCCAGGCGCTCGCCCCCGCGGGCGTCCTGCAAGAGCTGTTGCGGAATGGCCGGCGTCTCCCGGAACGTCGAGGAAAGCGGGCGGAAGGCGCCACCCGACCAGGTTCCGATCGCCCACTCGGAGGGCGGGAGCTCCCGATCCAGGAAGTCCACGAGCTCGGCCGCGAGATCCTCCGGCGGCCGCCCGGCGCGGCACACTCGATAGGCCGACAGGCGCAAGGCGCGATACTCCACCTCCGTCATCGGCCCCGTCGTCACGGTCAGGAGCGTGCCCGGCGTCGCCAGGTCGGCGAGCGGGAGCTCGCCGACCGGTGTCGCGCGCAGCGGCGCCCGCTGCCCGAGGACCGTCAGGGTCGCCTCGCCGATCGTGATGCGATCCCCGATTGCGATCGGACCGCCGGTGAACTCGCGGCCGTTGACGCTCACCGCCTCGACACCCTTGTACAGGTCGAGGTGATATCGCCCTTCTCTCTCGAAGATGCGGAAGTGCCGACCCGCGACACCGCGGGCCCGGACGACGACCTCGTTGCCAGAGGAAGCGCCCACGGTCATAGCAGGGAGATTGACGCGGTGAACTTCCGCGCCGCCCGTCTTCTTACGGACTTCGAGGCTCAACATCTTTTCTTCGATTTCGCACCTCGGAATCTACCTCTTTTGCCTCGTAAGCAAGAACAAAAATCTTCTCGAAAACTCGGATTGCGCGCCCGCAGCGGCCCGTCTGACCACCTTAGGGGGAGCGTGGCACCACTAAAGGCCCACGGAGCGTCGAAAGGCTGCCCAGCGAGGCGAGATCTCCCTATCCGGCAGCGCCCGCGTGGCGCTCGAAATTGCCTGTTCTTTTTCGGCACAGAATCCGACCAGCTCGTCCCTGCCGGGGCTCTACAAGTTGGGCATGCATCAACGCTGACCACAAGATTTTGTGGCGGAGGTCGGCGCGTTTTGCTAAATTGCATCGACCAATACATGTTTCGCCTGGATCGCGTCGAAATTCTCGGCTTTAAGTCCTTCTACGAAAAGGTAGATCTGGCCTTTCCCGGAAGGGTCACGGCCGTCGTCGGTCCCAACGGCTGCGGGAAATCGAACATCTGCGACGCCGTGGCCTGGGCCCTGGGTGAACAGAGCGCCCGCATCCTCCGCGGCGAGCGGATGGACGACGTCATCTTCAACGGCTCTGCTCGGAGGCGCCCCGTCGGAATGGCGGAGGTCATCCTGACCCTCACGCGGCGAGGCGGCAACGGGAATGGCGAGGAGCCCGAGTCGCTTCGCATCGGCCGGCGGGTCTACCGGGAGGGTCACGGCGAGTACTTCTTGAACGACAAGCAGGTGCGGCTGAAGGACATTCAGGATCAGTTGCTCGGCACCGGCCTCGGCGTGCGCGCCTACTCGGTCATCGAGCAGGGGCGCATCGACCAGGTTCTCTCGACCAAACCCCAGGACCGCCGGCGCCTGATCGAGGAGGCAGCCGGAATCACCCGATACAAGCTCAAGAAGCGGCTGGCCGAGACGAAACTGGAAGAGACCAAGGGCAACTTGCTGCGCTTGTCCGACATCATCTCCGAGATCGAGCGCAACGTCGCTTCGTTGAAGCGCCAGGCCTCCCGGGCCGCGCGGTACAAGGAGCAATCCGAGGCGCTGCGGACGAAGCGATCGGCTCTGCTGCGGGCGAGGCACGACCGGCTCGTCGACGCGGCCGCGTCCGCCCAGCGCGCGAGAGAAGAGAGGCACGATCGGGAGGCTGAGGCCGCGGCCCGGCTCGCGCGGGCGGAAGCGGAGCTGGCGCAAGCGCGGCTCGAGGCCGCGGAGGCCGCGGCCGCTCGGGATCGCGCCCGCGATCTCGTCTCGGCTCTCGAGTCGTCGATCGAGCGCGACGAGGCGCTCATCGAATCGAACCGCCGCGCCGCCGCCGATCTCGCGGCCCGGCGCGAGGCGCTCGAGCGGGAGAGGCAGGATCTCGCCGAGGACCAGGCCCGCGGGCAGCGGGAGCTTGCGGAATTGGACGAGCGGATCGAGCGCGCGGTCGCCGACGCCCGGGCTCGCTCGCTCGGCCGCGAGGAGGCCGACCGCAAGGCTTCCGCCGCGACCGCCGCCCTGTCGGGGCTCGAGCAGGAGCTCGAGAGCTCTCGCGCCGTGGCCCTCGCCGCTTCCGGTGAGCGCGTCGCGGCGCGAAACGCGCGGCACGAGATCGATCTGTCCGCCGAGCGCGTCGCGGCCTCGCTGTCGCGCCTCGAGGCGGCGGCCGGCAAGCTCGCCGCGGATCTTTCCGAGCGCGAAAAGGAAGTGTCGGCCGCCGAAGAAGGTGAGCGCCGCCTCGCTGCCGAGGTGTCGGCGGCCGGTGCAGCCCTCACGGCTGCCGAAGAGCGTCTCGCGCGGGCCTCCGGCGAGGTGGAGGAAGCCGAGAAGGAGCTCCAGGCCTCGCGCGAGACTCTGGGGGATCTCGAGCACAGGTCTGCGGCGCTCGAGGAGATCGTCCGGGAGCGCGCCGTCGGGGCGGACCAGGCGAGCAGAGCGTTGTCGGCCGCGGGTGTCGAGGCCCGCGGAAGCCTCGCGAGCCGCCTCACCCCGGCCGCGGGCTGGGAAGAAGCCGTGGACGCCGTGCTCGGAGCCGACGCGGAGGCCTTGCTGGTCGAAGGGGACGGCCTGCGCGCGCTGGACGCGATGGGAGCCCTCCCGTCGGCGCGGCTGGTGGCCCAAGACTGGAGCGGTAGCGCTCCGGCGGCAGAAAGGCCTGGCGGATGGAGCTCCGTTCTCGAGAACCATGCGAGCCTCACGGCGGCCGAGGCGGCTGCGCTGCCGCCCGCCGTCTTCGTCGAGACGCTGGCGCAGGCGCGAGAGGGCGCGCGCCGCAACCCCGAAACGACATTCGTCACGCGCCGCCGCGAGCTCGTGCGGGGATCGCTCCTGCGTGTCCTGCATGCCGATCCGGCCGCGACCGGCCTCTTCGCACTCGGCCGGGAACGCGATCGGCTCGGCAAGGAAGTCGTGAAGGCTCGCGAACGCTCGATCACGGCCGAGGGCCGCGCCGGACAGCTGCGCCGCGAGCGCGACCGCCTCGCCTCCGAAGTGCCTCCGCGCCGGGAAACAGAGAGGCGCCACGCTGAGGCCCTGTCCGCCTTCCTCGGGCGGCTCGAGGAGCGGCGGGCCGAGCGCGACCGGATGCGTCGCGAGGCTCAGACGCTCTCGACGGAGTCCCAGGTGCTGGCACAGGAAGCCGTCGCGCTCGCCAGCCGGCGCGCGGGCGCCGCGGAGGAGGAAGAGCGCAGCGCCCGGCGCGAAGCCGAAGTCCGCGAGAAATCCGATGCGCTCGCGGCCCAAATCTCCGAGGCCCGTTCCTTCGCGATGGCGGCGACCGAGGAGCTCGCCCACCGGCGAACCGAGGCCGAGGTCGCGGCGGAGCGGCGGCGGGCGCTCGAAGGCGCGCGGGCGAAGCTGCTCGAGGCGCGCGGCGCGCTGGACCGCCGCTTGGCTGACGCGCACGAGGAGGAAGTGCGCCTCGAGGAGCGCGCGGCGGATCTCGCGCGGGAGCACGAGGAGACCCGGCAGCGCCAGAGCGAAAGCCTCGGGCAGCGCCGCGGCCGCGCGGAAGATCTCTCTCGAGCCACGCAGGCGGCCGAGGGAGCCGGCGCGCGCATCGCTCGGGTGGAAGAAGAAACCAAGGCCGCCCGGGGCGAGCTCGATGCCGCCCGCGAGGCGCGTTTCGAGTCCGAGGTCGCGGAAACGCGTCTTCGCGCCGACCTGGACCACCTGGAGGCAGAAGCCCGCACCGAGTTCGGCCTCGAGGCATCGGAGTTGCCGGCCCCGGCGGACGCCTCCGAGGAGGCACTGGCCGCGCTCGAGGCGGAAGCCGCGGAGCTACGGGCCTCGATCGAGCGGATGGGACCGGTCAACGTGCTCGCCTTCGAGGAGCACAAGCAGGAGACCGAGCGCCTGGCCTTCCTGACGATGCAGCGCGACGATCTGCTGCGCTCGATCGCGGAGCTGCAGGAGTCGATCCGGAAGATCAACGTAACCTCTTCCGAACGGTTCCGCGAGGCCTTCTCGGCAATCAACGAGAACTTCAAGTCCGTCTTCACGCGCCTCTTCCAGGGAGGCACCTGCGAGATGAAGCTGCTCGACGAGAGCGACCTGCTCGAATCGGGCATCGAGATCGAGGCACACCCGCCCGGGAAACGGAACCAATCGATTCTGCTGCTCTCGGGAGGCGAGAAGGCGCTGACGGCCATCGCCCTCCTGATCGCGATCTTCCGCTACAAGCCCTCGCCCTTCTGCATCCTGGACGAGGTCGACGCGCCGCTCGACGAGTCCAACATCGACCGCTTCACGCGGCTGCTGCGAGACATGACCGAAGACACGCAGTTCATCGCGATCACGCACAACAAGCGCACCATGGAGACCGCCGACGCGATGTACGGCGTCACCATGGAGGAGCCCGGCTGCTCCAAGATCGTTTCCGTCCGGTTCGACTGAAAGCGGCCGAGCGATGCTCCGGCTCGGGTCCCCGGATCGGGGGATTCTCAGCAGGTCAGTCACGGGAGGGCGTCCGGTCCGCCGGCGCCGGGGCATGATCGTGCTTCTTCTCCTCCCGCTCTTGATGGGGATCGGCGCCGGCCGCCGTCCGGCGCACGAAGAGCCCCTCACCGACGCCATCATGGACCCCACGGCCGAAAAGGCCCTCGCCAGCTCGACGAGCGCCGCACCCTGCGAAGGAGGACTCGCGGCCGGCGTCTTCCCTTGCCGCGGTATGACTCTCCTGTCTTTCGTGCCCCTCTCGACTCTTGCAACCGGCGCGACCTCCGGCAGCAATCTCTGGGGATTTCGCAGCCGGAGCGATTCACGTGAGTACGCCTTGATCGGCCTCGACACGGGCACCGCCGTCGTCGACGTCACAGACGCGATCCATCCACGACTCGTCGGATCCGTCCCAGGCCAGCTCTCGCGCTGGAGAGAGGTCAAGGTCTTCCAGCGCTTCGAGCCAGCGGCGGCGCGTTGGAAGGCCTGGGCCTACGTCGTGACGGAAGCATCGGGCGGAGGGCTGCAGATTCTCGATCTCTCGGATCTTCCCCGCTCGGTCTCCCTCGCCGCGACCTGGCGCGGCTTCGACACCGCGCACACCCTCACGCTCGCCAACGTCGAGCCGTCGACGGGCGAGGCCAACCAATCGGACGTGGCTCCGGTCCTGTACATCCAGGGCTTCGACAAGGCGGCCGACATCGATCACGCGGGCATTCTCGCCCTCGATCTCGGAGATCCCGTCTCGCCCGTTCTGCTCGGCTCCTACCGCGACTCCTACGCTCACGATACCTGGGCGGGTGTGCTCCGCGGGACCCGCGCCTCGGCTTTCTGCTCCGGCCACGATCCCTGTGAGCTCGTCGTGAACTGGGCCGGTTGGGGGATCGTCATCGTCGATTTCACCGACAAGGCGAATCCCGTCGTGCTCTCGCAGTACATCTACCCCGGGCTGGGCTACGCGCATTCGGGTTCGATCTCCGCAGATGGGAACCACCTCTTCTCGACCGACGAGCTCGACGAGGAGCGTTTCGGCGGCAACTCGCGCGTCCGCGTGATCGACATCTCGGATCTCGTCCGGCCGGCGGTCGTCGCTTCGTGGCTCGGCCCGACCGGCGCCGTCGATCACAACGGCTACGTGGTCGCGAATCGCTACTTTCTCTCCAACTACGAGCGCGGCGTGACGGTGCTCGATGTCACGGATCCGCTCCGGCCGCGCGACCTGGCGTTCCTCGACGTCTTTCCCTCCGCCGACGCCAACGAGCTTCACGGAACCTGGGGCGTCTACCCGTTCCTGCCGAGCGGAACGGTCCTCGCCTCCAACATCGACGGCGCGGGCGGCCTCTACCTGATGCGGCTCTCGCCCGACGCCGCGGGAGAGCCGCCGCGCGACCCGATCGTCCGGCCGGCGCGCCGTTCTCCGACGCCGCGCGTTGACGGCCCGCGGCCGATTCCGTAAGATGCGCGACTCCCGAGCGTTCCCGGGCCGACGTAGCTCAGTCGGTAGAGCAGCGGTTTCGTAAACCGCAGGTCGCCGGTTCAAGTCCGGCCGTCGGCTCCAGAAGCAGTTTCGGCAGCGCCTTTCGGAGCTCTGCACGCTGCTCCGCCCGATATCGCACCTCTGACACCATAGACTCTCCGCCCGGAACGCTTCGGCGTCCGTGTTCTGGGGCCGCCCGTCGGGTTAGCGCAGCCGGTACCAATCCCAAGGGAACGACGGTCAATCGGAGGGGGACTCGATGCCAGAGACGAAAGAGATTCTGCGGACCGCCGCGGAGCGCGCGATCCGGTACCTCGAAGGCCTCGACGCCCGCGGTGTGGCGCCGTCGCCGGAGGCTTTGTCGAACCTGCAGCGCTTCGACGAGCTTCTTCCGGAGCATCCGAGCGATCCGCAAGCAGTCCTTTCCCTGCTCGACGAGGCGGGCTCGCCGGCGACGGTGGCGACCGCAGGGGGTCGTTATTTCGGGTTCGTCGTCGGCTCCGCCCTGCCGGCGGCGGTGGCCGCGAACTGGCTCGCCGGAGCCTGGAACCAGAACGCGGGGATCGCGGTGCTATCCCCCGTCGCCGCCAGGCTCGAGGAAGTCGCGATGCGCTGGTTGCTCGACGCGCTGCGGCTTCCGCCCGAATCCGGGGTCGGTTTCGTGGCCAATGCGACCCAGGCGAACCTCTCCGCGCTGGCCGCCGCTCGGCACGCGCTGCTCGCCCGGCAGGGGTGGGACGTCGAGGCTCAGGGCCTTTTCGGAGCGCCGCCGATTCGGGTGGTCGTCGGCGAGGAAGTTCACGTGAGCGTGCTCAAGTCGCTGGCCTTGATCGGGCTGGGTCGGGACCGCGTGGTGCGCGCCCCCGTCGACAACCAGGGGCGCATGCGCGCCGACGCGCTGCCCAAACTCGACGCCCACACGATCGTCTGTCTCCAGGCCGGCAATGTCGATACGGGCTCCTTCGATCCCGCCGCCGACATCGTTCCGAAGGCCCGGGCAGCCGGGGCCTGGGTGCACGTCGACGGAGCGTTCGGTCTGTGGGCCGCGGCGAGCCCCGATCACGCCCATCTGGTCGCCGGTGTCGACCAGGCGGATTCCTGGGCGACGGACGCCCACAAGTGGCTCGGCGTGCCGTACGACAGCGGAATCGTCATCGTGAGGGAGCCGCGGCATCTTCTCGGGGCGATGGCGATGAACGCGCCCTACCTCGTGCTCGGCGAAAAGCGCGAGCCCCACCACTACACCCTGGATCTTTCCCGCCGGGCGCGGGGCGTCGAGGTTTGGACGGCGATGCGCACTCTCGGACGGCGAGGGCTTGCCGAGCTGATCGCCCGAACCTGCCGCCATGCGAAGCGCTTTGCCGACGGCCTCCGCGCCGCGGGGTATGAGGTCTTGAACGACGTCGTCATCAACCAGGCGCTGGCTTCCTTCGGCGACGCCGACACGACCCGCAGCGTCGCCGCCGCGATCCAGGCCGACGGGACCTGCTGGGCCGCGACGACCGTATGGCAGGGGCACACGGCCATGCGCATCAGCGTCTCCTCATGGGCCACGACGGACGAGGACGTGGAGCGCAGCCTCGCGGCGATGCTCCGGGCAGCAGACGGCGTCAAGCGAGGAAAACAGCGCGCGGCGCAGTAACGGTGGCCGCTTCCCTTTGGTGGCGACTATATCAATATTGATATAGCCTTTTCTCGGCGGCCGCTCGATCTACTGGAAGTAGCCGTTCACGTCCACGATGAACTGTGCCGTGCCCGAGCCCTGCCCGCAGAAGACCGTGAAGGCCCCGCCGTTGCCGAGCTTGACTATCGCGTTGCCGGCGCGAGTCTGCCCCGCGCTGTAGTTGGTGGTCGAAGCCAGCGGCCGCATGGTCCCAGCGGGATAGAGACGGATATGACCCGCGGCGTCGGGCTGCGTGATCGTCACGTTGACCGAGAGCGCCTGGGCGGTCGGAGGGATGCCGCACCTGCCGGCGGGCGTGAAGACTCTATCGGCAGCCGCGGCCAGAGCGGGCGGATCGGTGGTGCGGGTGTCCGCCAGCCGGCACGGCGTCAGCGTGTAGAAGAATAAGTTTGGCGACGCGGCCAGGTCCGGAGTCAGGCGAATGATGAATCCGTCCTCTCCGCCGCCGGGCGAAGGTTGTGCGCCGCCGACGGTTCCGGGAAAGTCGTCCGACCACGGGATATCCCCAGCGAGCATCACCTCTCCCGTCACTGGATGAACCGCAACCAAACGATAGATCGGCGTGAGTAGGGGCGAGTAAAAAACCCGGGCGCCAACGTACGTCGCACGAAGGAGTTCCGTGAGGGACGGGTTGAGCCGAGCCACAAAGGTCCCACCGGGCGAAGGTTGCGCGCCGCCGGCGGTTCCGGGAAAGTCGTCCGACCACGTCAGCCCCGCGACGAGCACTTCTCCTGTCGACGGATGGATCGCGACGGCGGCGATTCCGTCAGTACCACTGCCGCCAAGGTAGGTCGTCTGGAGCAATGTTGTAAGCGACGGGCTGAGCCGGGCCACAAAGCCATCGGAAATTCCGTTCATCGAAGGCTGCGCGCCGGCGGCGGTTCCCGGAATGTCGGTCGACTCAGTACCTCCCGCAACGAAAACCTCGCCCGTCATGGCATGAACCCCCATGCCGCTGATAGAGTCAAAGCCACTGCCGCCAAAGTAGGTCGCCTGCAGGAGCGTCGTCAGCGTCGGGTTCAGCCGCGCGACGAAGCCATCGTTCATGCCGCCGAAACTCGTTTGCGCCCCGCCCGAGACGCCGGGGAAGTCGGTGGAATCGGTGTAGCCAGCGACGAGAATCTCGCCCGTCGACGAGTAAACCACGAGGGCACCGATAGAGTCTGTGCCACCGCCGCCCAGGTAGGTGGACTGGAGCAGGATCGTGAGCGATGGGTTGAGCCGCGCGAGGAAACCATCAGTGTAGTTATCACCGACATGAGAAGGTTGGGCGCCGCCAGCTGCTCCGGGAAGATCGAGTGATGAAGTCGCCCCCGCCACAAGCACTTCTCCTGTCGACGGATGGACCGCGATGGCAGCGATTCTATCAGTGCCACTGCCGCCAAGGTAGGTCGCTTGAAGAACAGACGTGAGCGCCGAGTTGAGTCGGGCCACGAAGCCGTCTTGGGAGGCCCCCGACACGGGCTGGGCGCCGCCCGCTGTCCCGGGGAAGTTGTCGGAATCCGTGAACCCCGCGACGAGCACTTCGCCAGTCGTCGAATCAACCGCTAGGGCGCTCACCCCGTCTAGGCTGTTGCCACCGAGGTACGTTGCCTGAAGGAGTGTCGTGAGCGCCGGGTTGAGTCGGGCCACAAAGCCGTCGCCGGGCAAGATGGCCCACCCACTCGGACCCCCGAACGCAGGCTGCGCGCCACCGACGGTTCCGGGGAAGTCAGGCGACCATGTCCCCCCTGCGACCAGCACCTCACCTGTTATCGGATGAACTGCAATAGCGTTGATCCAGTCGTCACCGGAGCCACCGAGATAAGTCGACTGGAGGAGGGGATCGATCACAACCGGCAGCGCGTGGTCGTAGCGCCCCAGACGGAAGCCGTACCGAGTTCCGTGAAGAACATAGGCCGCATCAACTGGACGGCGCACGCCCTTCTGCTCTTGGTAGGCCAGTGGCGAGGTGAAACGGACCTCGCCGTTGCTCGTTCCGGCAACGAGCCCCCCGTCCGAATCGACCCGCAACGACTTCGCCCCGTCCACGCGCAGCCGGATCCTCTCGACTCGGGCGGCGGGCTGCACGGTAAACAGCTTCTCGATGTTGCCCCCGAGGGCGCGAAGCGTTACCGCGATGCCGCGCCAGACTTCGCCGAGACGCACTTCTTCGTAGGTCGGCAGATCGCTCTGCCAGCGCCGGGGGTCGTTGCCGTGGAAGTAACTGACACCGGCGGCCGCGCGGGGTCCAGCGACCGGCCGCGGCCTTCCCGAAACGAGTGTCTCCGTCAGCGTCCAGCCCTTGGTCCGGGTGTGTCGCGTTCGGGGGTCCTTACTCTCGCGCGCTGCCGGCAGCGAGTAGACGAGCTTACCGTCGCGCGTGACGAACACCGCCCCGAAGAAGGCCGGTGCGGAGAAGGCGACCCGGCGGTCGAGCTGGCCTCGGTTCTCGACGAAGGGAACCCGCACTCGCGCCAGGCGATCGAGCTGCCCTCGGTCGGGGGCGGCGGTCCCCTCAGCGGAGACCTGGACCGCCCCGAGCAGACAGAGAATCGCCGGAAGCCCGGAACGGAGCAAGTAATGGGCTCTCATCTCGCCGCCTCACTGGAAGTAGCCGTTGACGTCGACGATGAACTGGACGGTGCCGGACGCCTGGCCACAGAAGGCCGTGAAGGCTCCGCCGTCGCCGAGCTTCAAGATCGCGTTGCCCGCTCGAGTCTGGCCCAGCGAGTAGTTCACCGTCGAAACGAGCGGCCGGGTGGCGCCCGCCGGATAAAGGCGGACGTGGCCGGCCGCCGTCGCCTGGGTAATCGTGACGTTGACCGAGAGCGCCTGGGCGGTCACGGGAATGCCGCATTTGCCGCCTGGCGTGAAGACCCTCTCGGCCGCCGCGGCCAGAGCGGGCGGATCGGTGGTGCGGGTGTCCGCCAGCCGGCACGGCGTCAGCGTGTAGAAGGAGAGGTTGGGCGGCGCCGCCAGATCCGTCGTCATGCGCGCGACGAAGCCGTCCATGCCGCCACCAAGCGCAGGCTGCGCTCCGCCGGACGTCCTGGGTAAGTCGGTCGACGTCGTAGCCCCCGAAGCAAATACCTCTCCGGTCGGTGATTGGAACGCAACTGCGTAGACGATGTCGGCCCCAGTGCCGCCAACATAGGTCGCCCCGTGAAGTGCCGCAAGGGTTGGGCTAAGCCGAGCCACAAAGCCATCCTGAGGGCCTCCTCCGAATTCCGGTTGCAACCCGTGAGAGGTCCCGGGAAAGTCTAACGACGACGTGCTGCCGGCGACGAGCACCTCCCCTGTCGATGGATGAACTGCAATGAAGCCGATCGCGTCAACCTGACCGCCTCCGAGGTACGTCGTCTGGAGGAGCGTTCCGAGCGTCGGACTGAGCCGGGCAACAATTCCGTCATAGGATCCGCCGGCGTGCCCAGGCTGCGCTCCGCCCGCCGTGCCGGGAAAATCGGTCGATGACGTATAGCCCGCAACGAGTACCTCTTGACTCGACGGATTAATCGCAACGGCACCAATAATGTCCTCGTTGCCCCCTCCTAGATAGGTTGCCTGAAAAAGGGTTGCGAGCGTCGAATCGAAACGGGCCACAAAGCCGTCGTCGTAGAAGTTGTCCCCGGGCCCAGGCTGCGCCCCGCCGCTCGTGGCTGGAAAATCTTTCGAGGACGTGTACCCCGCGACGATAACCTCTCCTGTGGATGGATGGACACCGATTCCGTAGATGAGGTCGTTCCCCGTCCCGCCAAGATAGGTGGCTCGGAGGAGTGTCGTAAGTTGAGAGTCGAGACGGGCCACAAAGCCGTCATCAAAGCCGCCACCGTGTTCAGGCTGTGCCCCGGCACTCGTTCCGAGCAGGTCGGTCGACCCGGTGGCCCCCGCGACGACCACCTCTCCACTCGACGGATGGATCGCAAGCGCGTTGATGATGTCATCGTTACTGCCGCCAACATAGGTCGCCTGAAGAAGCGTAGTGAGCGTCGGATCCAGACGGGCCACAAAGCCGTCCCTCTCTGTCCCGCCCCCATAGGCCGGTTGCGCGCCGCCGCTTGTACCAGGAAAGTCGGTCGACGTCGTCACCCCAGCGACGAGCACCTCCCCGCTTGACGGATGAAGCGCAACGGCAATGATCGCTTCGTCCTTCCCGCCACCGAGGTAGGTTGCCTGGAGGAGCGACGTAAGAGTCGGGTTGAGCCGGCCGACAAAAGCGTCGGACGTTCCGCTCAGCGCCGCCTGCGCGCCGGCGATCACTCCGGGAAAGTCGGAGGAACATGTATACCCAGCGACGAGCACCTCTCCGCTCGTCGAGCGAACAACGATTCCGAAGGCACGGTCCTCCAAAGAGCCGCCAAGGTAGGTCACCTGAAAAAAAGGGTCGATCACGAGCGGCAGCGAGCCGTCGTAGTCACTCAGTCGAAAACCGTAGCCCCGGCCCCGAAGAACATAGGTCGCGGCCACCGGCGAGCGGATGCCATTTCGTTCCTGGTATGCCGTCGGAGGCGTCATGCGAATCTCGCCATTTCCCGTTTCCGCAACGAGCGACCCGTCCCGACCGATTCGAAGCGACACTGCCCCGTCGAGCCGCAGCCGGATCTTGTCCACCCGGGCGCCGGGCATGACCGTGAAGATCTTCTCGACATTGCCACCTTCGGCCCGAAGCGAGATCCACACGCCGCTCCATACCTCGCCCAAGCGGACTTCTTCGTATGTCGGCAGGTCGCTCCGCCAGCGCCGGGGGTCGTTGCCGTGGAAGTAGCTGACTCCCGTCGCCGACCGGGCTCCGACGGTAGGCCTCGGCTTACCCGAAAGCAATGTCTCTGTCAGCGTCCAACCGGTTGCACCTTCTTTCGGAAGCGAATAGACGAGCTTCCCGTCGCGCGTGACGAAGACCGCGCCAAAGAACGTTTGCGCGGAAAAGGCGACACGCCGGTCCATTTGCCCCTGGTTCTCGACGAACGGAACCCGCACCCTGGCGAGCCGATCGAGCTGCCCTCGGTCGGGGGCGGGCGTCGCAGCGAGGACCGAGGCTACTGCAAGCAACCCCAGAGCAAGACTTAGGAACGGTACCGTCGCGGGGGCGAGCCTCTCGATTTCCATTGTTGGCGGCTCCCAGAACGCAAGCCTGTTGCCCCCATGCGGCTCTTGTCTTGATGCGTTTCAACCAAAACCTTCCGGACGTCAATGGCGGCTAATTACCGTCGACTCGCCCAGAAGCGACCGCCCGGGCGTATCGCACCAGCGCGAGTACCGAATGCGTACCCCCACCGATCGGATCCGGCCGGAACGCGCGGGGAGAATAGAATCGCACCACTTCTCCCCGCGCGACAGGCGCCACGAGAACGTGCCGCTCGAGGGGAGGCCCGGAGTCCATGGCCCTCGTCAAAGAAGAAGAGTTCCGCGGAACCGAGCGGTTTCAGATCCAGCGCCGGCTCGGCGCCGGGGCCTTCGGCGTCGTCTACCAGGCCTTCGATCGCGAACGAAATGGCGTCGTGGCCTTGAAGACTCTGCGCGAGAGCAACGTCGAGGCGCTCTACCGCTTGAAGCGGGAGTTCCGGGCGCTCGCCGACATCGTCCACCCCAACCTCATCACGCTCCACGAGCTCCTCACCCACGGGGAACAGTGGTTCTTCACCATGGAGCTCGTCGAAGGCGTCAACTTCCTTCAGTTCGTGCGCGGCGAGCTGCCCATCACGCCGGCCCTCCCGGATGAGCCGACCAGCCCTGCCGCCCCGGAGCAGACTCCCGCGCGAGACGAGGCGACCTCGCGCCATCCCGGGCGTCCCGAACGGATCCGTTCCGCCCTCCGGCAAGTGGTGGCGGGACTCCAGGCCCTTCACCGCGCGGGGCAGCTTCACCGGGACATCAAGCCCTCGAACGTTCTCATCACCGGCGAAGGGCGGCTGGTCCTGCTCGACTTCGGCCTGGCCACGGACCTGTCTCTCACGGGGTCCAAGCGCACGAGCTCGATCGTCGGCACGCCGGCCTACATGTCGCCCGAGCAAGGCTCGGCGAAGCCTCTCTCGCCGGCAACCGATTGGTACAGCGTCGGGGTCATGCTGTTCGAGGCGCTGACGGGCCGGTGGCCCTTCACGGGGAGCTTCGTCGAGATGATGTGGGACAAGCGGCATACCGAACCGCCAGCGCCGCGTGAGCTCGCGCCGGGGACTCCGGAAGACTTGAACGCGCTGTGCCGGGATCTCCTCCGGACCGACCCCGAGATGAGGCCGACCGGTGATCAGATCCTGGCCCGCCTCGGCGCGGTACAAGCCGCCACGTACCAGGCCGCGGCGGGCCCGTCGTCTCAGGTGCCGCCCTTCGTCGGGCGCGCACCGCACCTCGCGGCGCTGCAATCGGCCTTCGAAGCGTCTCGAGCCGGGCGCCCCGTCGTCGTCCGCCTCCACGGCCCGTCCGGCGCCGGCAAGACCGCTCTCGCCCGGCGCTTCCTCGAGGAGGTGCGGCGGTCGGGCGCCGTCGTCCTGTCGGGTCGGTGCTACGAGCGCGAATCGGTCCCCTACAAGGCCCTGGACAGCCTGGTGGACGCCCTGAGCCAGTTCCTGAAGAAGCTGCCTTCGACCGAAGCCCACGAGATCCTGCCGCGCGACGTTCTGGCGCTCGCGCGCCTCTTCCCGGTGCTTCGACGAGTCGAGTCGATCGCCGGGGCCAAGCGCCGCGTCCTCGACATCCCGGATTCCCAGGAGCTGCGCCGGCGAGCCTTCGCGGCGCTGCGCGAGCTCCTGGCGCGGCTGGCCGAACAGCACGACCTCGTTCTCTTCATCGACGACCTGCAATGGGGGGATGTCGACAGCGCGGCGCTCCTCACCGATCTGCTGCGGCCGCCTCGCCCCCCTTCCCTTCTCCTGATCGCCTGCTACCGCAGCGAGGAGGCGGCGTCGAGCCCCTTCCTGAGCAAATTCCTCGCGCCGGGAGCGACGGGGGACGCGGCCGAGCTGCGGGAGCTGCCCGTCGGCGAGCTGACCGAGCGGGAAGCCAGAGACCTGGCGCTCGCCCTTCTCGGAGGCCAGCCAGAAGTGTCAGAGGCGCTCGTCGAGGAGATTGCCCGCGAGTCCGGCGGAAATCCATTCTTCCTCTCCGAGCTGGTTCGTTACTCCCAGGCGGGCGTCGAGCCGTCGGAAGCGGGTCTGGCAGCCCGGACGGGCTCCCCCGGCGCGCCGGGCCGCGCAACGACACTCGAGGAGGTGATCCGCTCACGCGTCCTGCGCCTTTCGGATGCGGCCCGCCGACTGCTCGAGATCGTGGCGGTGGCAGGCCATCCCCTGCGCCCCGCCCTGGCCCGCCACGTCGCGGGACTCGAAGGCAAAGAGGACACGATCGACCTGCTCCGCGCGAGCCACCTGATTCGAACTCGCTCCTCGCAGGACCGGGACGAGATCGAGCCCTACCACGACCGCATCCGCGAGACCGTGGTGGCGCAGCTTTCCCGAGAGCAGCTCAAGGCGCATCACCGCAGTCTGGCGAGGGCTCTCGAAGGCTCCGGCACGACCGACCCGGAGGCTCTCGCCCTGCACTTCCAGGAAGCGGGCGAGCCCGAGCGGGCGGCAGAATACTCGGCCGCCGCCGCGGCGCGCGCCTCCGAGGCCCTCGCCTTCGACCGCGCCGCCCGGCTCTACCGGCTCGCCCTGGAGTTGCGGCCGGCGGACGACGCGTCGGCGCGCCGCGCCCTCTGCCTCAAGCTCGGCGAAGCCCTCTCCAACGCCGGCCACGGCGCCGAAGCGGCCCACGCCTATCTCGAGGCCGTGCCGGGCGCCGCCAAGGCCGACGCCCTGGAGCTTCGCCGCCGCGCCGCCGAGCAGTTCTTGATCGGCGGACACATCGAGGAGGGGCTCGCGACGCTGCGTCATGTGCTCGAGACGGTCGGCATGAGCATGCCCGAGACACCGCGAGAAGCGCTTTTTTCTCTCGTCTGGCACCGGTTCCTCCTGAAAATTCGGGGAACACGGTTTCGGGAGCGGGACGCCACACAGGTTTCGCCGGAAAAGCTCACGCGGATCGACATTTGCTGGTCCGCCGCGAAGGGCCTGATCCTCTCCGAACCGATCCGGGGCGACGACTTCCTGGCGCGGCAGTTGCTCCTGGCGCTCAAGGCGGGCGAACGCTTTCGGGTCGCGCGGTCCCTCGCGATGGAGATTGCGCACTCGGCGATGTCCGGAGGCCGCTCGCAGCACCGGACGAAGAAGCTCATCGAATCCGCGACGGCGCTCGCCAACCGCATCGAGCATCCCTACGCGATCGGGTTCACGATGTCGGTGGCCGGTGTGGCCGCATACCTCGAGGGGCGCTGGAGGGTCGCGCGCGACCTCACGGAACGGGCGGGAGGCTTTCTGCGGGACAACTGCCTCGGGGTCTGGTGGGAGCTCGACAACACGAACTACTACTCGCTGCTGGTCCTCTACCTTCTGGGCGAGCTCAAGAAGCTCCAGGAGACTCTCCCGGGCTTGCTCAAGGAAGCGGAGGACCGAGGCGACCTCTACGCCGCGACCAACGTCCGCACGCGCATTTCCTACTTGACGCGGCTGGCGCAGGATCGTCCCGACCAGGCGCGCCAGGAGCTGCAGGAGGCCATTGCGATCTGGTCGGGGAGCGCATTTCGTCTCCAGCACTGGTATGAGTTCTTCGGCCAGGTGGAATGCTCGCTCTACGCGGGGGAGGCCGGGCAAGCATGGCGACACCTGGACAGCCGTTGGCCGGCGCTCAAGAAGTCGCTGATCCTGCGCGTGCAGAGCGTCATGATTCACTCGCTCTACCTGCGCGCCCGCAGCGCAGTCGCGGCGGCCGGCGCGGACGAAGGATTGGCGGGCCTTCTCGACATCGCTCGGAAGGACGCCCGGCGAATCGAGCGCGAGAAGATGCCGTGGGGGGACGCCCTCGCCTGCCTCGTTCGCGCCGGCGTCGAGTCGGTCGGCGGCGACCGGCAGGCCGCGCTCACTTTGCTCGATGCGGCCGAAAGCGATCTCCTGGGGGCAGACATGACTCTCCACGCCACGGTGGCCCGCCGGCGCAAGGGGGAGCTGCTGGGCGGAGAGACCGGCCGCTCACTGGTGGCCGCCGCCGACGACTGGATGGCGGGCCAGGGCATCCAGAACCCGGAGCGAATGGCAGCGATGCTGGCTCCGGGGGCGTGGTCTTGACGGGAAGCTACTTCAGGCCGTCGACCGCGTAGAGCTCCGACAGGAACCGCATGAAGGAGTAGGCGTACGCGCTTCCATCGGGACTGACGCGGACCGACGGGAAGCCCTGAACGCCCGCCGGATCCGCGAGTGCGAGCTCCCGCCAGAGTGTCTTCTCGCCCGTCTCAGAATCCACACGGAACACCCGGGCAGGGGCTTCCCCGAGCCGAACCACGAACAGCGAGCGAGAATCCGCGGTCCAGCCAATGGGAGACATGCCCTCCGGCAATTCCGGAATGGGCCGTCCCTCGCCTCCCTCGGACGGGAAGACAGCCAGCCTCCCGTCGGACCGCATCGCCGCCAGCCGCTTTCCGTCGGGAGAGACCGGGATGCCTTCGTAATCGTCCAGAAGAATTCCCTCCGGCGTCAGCGCGCGCGTTTGCCCGCTCTCGACGTTGCACGAATAGACGCGCATGCCGCGTCCAGGCTCTGCACCGCCGATGGCGATGTGTTTCCCATCGGGAAACCAGCTCGCTCGCTGGATGATCTCCAGGCCGCGCGGAACGATCTTTCTGGGCTGGCCGGCGCCGGTCGGGAGCACATAGAGCTGCGGCGGCATCGAAGGAACGATCGAGAGGACACCGCTTCCGTCCGGAGAAAGCGACAGGGCAAACCCGTCTCCGAGCGCCATCGGCCCCTCGGCGTTGACGCGCCGCAGAAACCCCGCATAGGCCGCGTCGAGCCCGAATTGCGTGAAGAGGAGGCTCTCCCCATCGGCGGAGAGGTCGGTCAGAAGCGACCGGTCCAGCCACGAGAAGTCCCGCTCGGCGGGCTCGCCGCGCGACCGCGCCATGATGCCGATGGGAGCGATGTCGCGCGTCACCAGGACTCTTCCTGCCGGGGAGATGTCGCGGACGGAGAGGTTGCCCGGTGCCCGCGCCACCACGCGCATCTTCCCCGATAGCGTCACGGCGTGGATGGCGTGGAACTCCCGTTCCTTCGCCGCGCCGAACCAGATCTCGTTGCCGCTCGGATGCCACGCGAGCCCCTCCGCCCCGGTCCACGGCGGAGTCAACACGCGCTTTCGGCCCGCGCGATCGACTACCGCGACGCTTCCGCGGTTGTCGCCCCGCGACGGATGATCGAGGAACGCGACCAGACTCCCGTCGGGCGAGACGCGGGGAAACGTCACGAGTCCGTTGGTCTCGTAGATCTTCGCCCCGATCGGAAACTCGAGAACCGCCTTGCCCGATTCCGCTACCGTCCGAACCAATGCGAGGTCCTTGCCGTCTGGCGCCCAGTCGGCAAAGAGCACGTCTCCCTCGATCTCTCGCGGCGCGCCTCCCTCGAGCGGCGCGCGCGCGAGCATTCCGACCGTCATCCCCGGCGGAACGATCCGGTACCGCAGCGCGGCGGCGAGCTCCCCCGAGCGCGAGACCGCGAGGAGGTTGGCGTCGGGGAAGGATAGCCTCTGCTCCGCGGCGCTGCCGGGCCCTCTCCGAAAGAGGCGGAATGGCTTGCCGTCCCACGCCGCGGCGTAAACGACGGTTCTTCCGTCGGGAGCGAATCGGGCCGACCAGATCGTGCCCCGTCGAAAAGTGAGGGGCTGGAAGTTCGGTGGCGCGGGCGCCGGGCTCAAGCGCGTCACCGCGAGCGCGCCGAGGGCAAGCCCACAGAGAACCGCCAGGGGCACGAGCGCGCGCCGGGCCAAGGAATGACGGGGGGCGGTGGCCGGCGTCGGTGTCGAGGAGCCCGATGGCCGAGAGATGTGGTCCCAGAGCGACTTCAGGTCGAAGGCGAGGTCCCGAGTCGACGCGTACCGCCCCTCCGGCTCCTTGACCAGGCATCGCTCGACGACCCAGCAGAAGGGGCCCGGCAGGCTGGGATCGGACACCTCCAGAGGGCTCGGCTCGTCGCGAAGGATCGCCGAAAGTGTTTCGATGGCCGATCCTCGGTCGAAGGCCCTCTTCCCAACGGCCATCTCGTAGAGGATCACGCCCAAGGCGAACTGATCCGATCGGAAGTCCGCCGGCTCACCCCTCGCCTGCTCCGGAGACATGTAGCCGACCGTGCCCAGGATCGTGCCCGGGGTCGTGAGAAGGCTGCTTGCCCCGGCCGGCGCCTGTTCCGGGGAGTCGAGTGTCGCGGGACTCGCGAGCTTCGCGAGGCCGAAGTCCAGGATCTTGACGTGCCCCTCTTTGGTGACCATCAGGTTCTGGGGCTTCAGGTCCCTGTGGACGAGGCCCTTGGCGTGGGCGGCCGCGAGCCCCTCGGCGATCTGCGAGCCGATCTCCAGGGTCTTGCGCAATGGCATCGGGCCGGACGCGAGCAGTTCCTGCAAGCTGCGGCCCTCGACCAGCTCCATCGCGATGTAGGAAACGGATTCCGCGGACCCGATGTCGTAAACGGTCACGATGTTGGGATGATTGAGAGCAGAGGCCGCGCGGGCCTCGTGCTCGAAACGCCGGAGGCTCTCCCGATCCGAGGAGTACGCGGCCGGGAGCACCTTGATCGCCGCCTCGCGTCCCAGCCGTCCGTCCTTCGCCCGGTAGACCTCCCCCATCGCCCCGGCGCCCAGCGCCGAGACGATCTCGTAGGGGCCGAGACGTGTTCCCGGTCTAATGGCCATGGATCGTGAATCTCGATTCTAGCGCCCGACCCCGCCTCGGCCAGCCTACAGGAAGGCAGGCACGGCCTGGCGAGCGCGACCAGACCGCTCAGCCGACCTGGAGCTCCCGGCGGCCCTAGTCCCCGCTCTGCTGGATCAACTTCGCGACGAGCCCCGTCCAGCCGGTCTGGTGGGAGGCGCCGAGGCCTTCCCCGGTGTCCCCGTGGAAGTACTCGTAGAAGAGGATCAAGTCGCGGAAATGCGGGTCGGTCTGGAGCTTCTCGGCCCCGCCAAAGACCGGCCGGCGGCCGTCTGCGCCTCGCAGGAAGATGTGGGAGAGCCGCCGCGAGAGCTCTCCCGCCACGTCCCACAAGTGGCGTGTCCGGCCCGAGCCCGTCGGGAACTCGACCTGGAAGGAATCGCCCAGATAGTAGTGAAACTTCTGCAGCGACTCGATGATGAGGTAGTTGACCGGAAACCAC